>NZ_JBEXTS010000001.1:0-174973 GCF_040628815.1 Streptomyces sp. NPDC006140
CTCCCCTGGGGTGACCCGGTGGAGGAGAAGCACAAGTGGTACGAGGTCGGCCACTGGGTGAAGTCGTTCGTGTGGGACGGGCTGATCGTCGACGGTATCTGGGGCACGATCAAGGGTCTGGGCACGCTGGTCGGCTTCGGCGGCTGGGAGGCGATGGGCCAGGCGTGGAAGGGCCTGGCGCAGCTGGCGACCGGCCTGGTGATCACGGCGATTCCCGGGGCGCAGGCGTGGTTCTGGACGGCGTCGGACAAGGACATGCCGTCCTGGCTGCGTGATTCGCGCACGGCGATGAAGGAGACCGGCAAGGCGCTGGTGGCGTGGGACCAGTGGGGCAAGAACCCCGCCCGCGCCGCGGGTGCGGTCACCTTCAACGTGCTGACGACGGTCTTCACCGGCGGCGCGGGTGCGGCCGCCTCGGGTGCGGGCAAGGCGGGCGCGGTGGCGAAGGCGTTGTCGGTGGCGGGCAAGGCGGGCCGGGTGATCGACCCGATGACCTACATCGCCAAGGGCGCGGGCGCCGGTTTGTCGAAGATCGGCGACATCACCAAGGGCCTCAAGGGCGTCGGCAACATCGACATCCCCACGCTCCCCGACGGCTCGGTCCACCTCCCCGACGGCCACCAGCTGGCCCCGAACGGCAACCTCGTCTCGCCCAACGGCACGATCGACACGACACCGGTTCCCCAGGGCACGACTCCGACGGTTCCCCACGGCACCACTCCGACGGTCCCGCACGGCACCACCCCGACGCTTCCGGCCCACTGGACGACGCAGGGCGCCCAGACACCGTCGTACGCAGGGGTGGCCCAGAGCGTCGACGGAACCGCGCACACGGTGGACAACGCGGCCACCCCGGGGCACTACACCACGCCCCCCACGGCCCCGATCCACACCCCGGGCGGCGCCTTCGACCCGACACCCGCTCCGTCGGCGTACGACCACGCCCCGACGGGCGGCGCACCGTACGACCACACGCCGACGACCGGCTCTCCGTACGGCCATGCTCCGTCCGCGTCCCCGTACGGCCACGCGCCGTCGCCGGGCACGTACGATCACGCACCGGCCCCGTCGGCGTACGACCAGGCGCCTCCGCCCTCGGCGTACGACACGACGCCGACCGCCACACCGCACACGGGCGGCCACCCTGGTGCGGGGACCCCGTGGTACAGCCAGACCACGGGCGCCAACCCGGCGCACAACGTCCCGCCGGCCCCGCACACGGGCGGCCCCGACGTCCCCGGCAGTGGTGCTCACCCCGGCTCCCCGACGCCGTGGTACCACCAGACCACAAGCCCGGCGAACGACGTCCCGACCACGCCCCACCCGGGCGGCCACGACGTCCCCGGCACGGGCGGCCACGGCCCGGGCCACGAGATTCCCGGCGCCGGTCACGCCGACGACGCCTCGCACGGCGCGGGGCACGGGGACGACGCCTCGCACGGCGCCGGGCACGCGGACGACGCGGCGCATGCCGGTGACCACGCCGGCATCCACGGTGCCGCGGATGCCGCTGTGCATCACGGCACCGACGTTCCGGGACATCAGGGCGCGGATGTGCCGGGCAGTGGTGCCGATCAGCCGTTCGAATACAAGCCGCACATGTCGGCGGACGACTTCGACAACCTGGCCACCGACGCTGAGAAGCACGCGGCGGCCACGGCCGAACTCGCTCGCGGCACGAACCCCGCGCCCAGCGTCAGCAACGAGGCGGGGCTGGCGTACGGCAATGCCTACTGGAACAAGTTCCTGGACGACCTGCCCCCCGAGTCGTGGGAGGCGCTGCGGACGTACAGTGGCAACGAGTACACGCTGATCAACAAGCATTTGCGCTTCGGGAACGAACTGGACGACTCGCTCAAGCACGTCATCGACGAGATGGACAATGTCATGGGCGCTCGTCCTGTCCCCGAGGACGTCATGGTCGTGCGCGGCACAGGGGTCGACCACATCAGGATCGACGGCCAGCCGCTGAAGTCACCCCTTGAGATGGAGGGCGGCGTGTTCGACGACAAGGCGTTCACCTCCACGGCACTCGGAAAGACGCCGCCGCCCCCGTTCGACTCCCTGCCTGTGTGGATGCACTGGCGAGTGCCAAAGGGCACCCCCGCCCTCTGGATCGATCACCTCTCCAAGCATCCGGGGGAACGCGAGTTGCTCCTTGCCAAGGGCTCCGAGTACAAGGTGACGCGCGTCTTCCAGGACGCGATGGGCAAGTGGCACGTATACGGGGAGATTCTGCCGAGGCCCAAGCCGTAGCCTCGTGACCGATCACCCCGAGCGAGAGAAATGTGGACACGATGAGCAGTGAACGTCCGGTCAACCCGCGCTTCGCCGAGGACATGCACCTCAATCTGGTGTCGGGTCCGCCGCGCTACCGGAATCACACCGACAAGCCGGTGCGGTATTTCACTGTGGTCGACAAGGAGAACGGTGCAGTCCTCGGTTACGTGTGGGCCGGTGACGAGGACGACGCCGCCGCATGGGAACCGCGGCAGGCCGGCGGCCCTCGTGCGGTGAACGAGGGTGGCTTCTGGATCCGTCGGCTGCGCAGTGCCAAGGAGCGCGGGCTGCGTCCGTCCCAGGCCCTCGCTGAGTTGCTGGCCGACCCGGAGCCCGCCGGTAAGGGCCGTGGCCTCCCGGGTTCCCTCACTGACGCTCCGAACGCCGCTGCCGTCGAGGCCTTGGCGCAGGGTGAGTAGAGGAGAGCCGATCAACTCGCGCTTCGCGGAAGATCTGCGATTCAGGCAGGTCGCAGGCCCGGTGACTTACGGCATCACCACCGAAGGGCCTGTCGTGCACTTGAGCGTCACCGACAGCACAGGCACTGTCATCGGCTACGTGTGGGCGAACGACGAGGACGACGCGGCCGGCTGGGTCGTGCCGCCGGGGCTGTCGGCCAACGCGGTCAACGCCGGCGGCAGGTGGGTGCGGGCTCTGCGGGCGGGCAAGGCCCGGCAGCTCGCTCCCACGGTCCTCCTCGCCGAGCTGGCACGCGGCGCGAACGACGGTCGGCAGAGTCACGCGGTGCCGGGATCCCTCTGCGAAGCGCCTACGCTTGCCGCTCTCAAGGAGCAGGCCTCCGGTGACTGAACTCGACCCACTGCATGTGCCGCCGCGGATCACCGAACCACTGCGATGGGAAGAAGTCGACAGCCCGCCACGCTATGCCGGCACCACCGACAAGCCGGTGCAGTACGCACCTGTGGTGGACCGGAGCGGTGTGGTCCTCGGGTATGTGTGGGCGAGCGACGAGGACGATGCGGCCGGATGGCAGTATCGCCGGGCCGGCGGCGACGAGGCCTTCAATATGGGTGCCCTGTGGGCCACCGAGTTCCACGAAGCCAAGGAACAGGGCCTCACTCCCTCAGCCGCGCTGGCGAAGATGACGCGCGCCTACGGTCCAGAGGACCCCAGCCACATCGTTCCCGAATCCGTCAGGCAGGCTCCGAATCTGCAGGCACTCAAGGAACTGGCGGCAGAGAGCACGGAGAAACGTGGACTCATGAGCAGTGAACGCCCGATCAACCCGCGCTTCGCCGAGGACATGCACTTCAATTTCGTGTCGGGTCCGCCGCGCTACCGGAGCCACACCGACAAGCCGGTGCGGTATGTCACCGTGGCCGACAAGGTGAGCGGTGCAGTGCTCGGTTACGTGTGGGCCGGTGACGAGGACGACGCCGCTGCATGGGCACCCAGCCAAGCCGCCGGCGCCCGGGCTCTCGCCGATGGCGGTCACTGGCACGCCAGGCTGCAGGAAGCCAAGGAACGGGGCCTGTCCCCTTCGGCGGCTCTCTCGGAGATGCTGTCCGCCCCGGAGGGAAACCGGGGACGGGTACTGCCCGACTCCCTCGCCGTCGCCCCGAACGCCGCCACCGTCAAGGCCCTCGCCGCAGGTGACCAACCGACAGTCGGCTGACCCGCCTCCGAATGAGAAGTCACGAGACAACAGCATGACCAACCCCGTCCACTACATCACCGTCACCGCCCCCGACGGCGAGGTGATCGGATACGCCTGGGCAGCCGCGGACGGCGACGACGTCGAGTGGGTCAACCGGCGGGCGAGCAGCAGCAGTGCCTACGACGCGGGGACGCAGTGGTACGGCCGGGTGCGGGAGGCTCGCGAGCGTGGGCTCACGCCCCTCGGCGTGCTGCACCTGCTCAGCCATGAACCCGGAGTCGGCCCCGTCACCGAGGCCGCCGGTGCTGACGCCGTCGAGGAACTCGCCCGCGTCGTCACCCCGGCCGACGACCAGCGCCTCCTCGCCCAGCTCGACCGCGACGATGCCGAAGCGTGGCGGGAACTCGCCGACGCCTTCGACGCGCTCACGGACGACGACCGGGAGGTGGAGTGGGGCGGCGGGCAGAAGTCGCCGAGCGGTGCCATCCACGTGCCGTTCCCGAAGTACAGCGAGGGCGTGTTCCGGGCTGTCGACGCCCTCCAGCGCGTCGGTGCCGTCACGCCCGAGCACCGGTGGATGGACAACCCCATGCCCACGCTCCCCCCGGAGGGCGCGCTGCGGCCCGCCGACGCCGTACGGGCCGCCACCGCCGTGGTGCGCGGCGAGAAGTTCTGCGACGGGACCATCGACAACGCCCTCAAGACCGGCCTCCTGGACGCCGTCGCCGACTCCCTCCGCGCCTGGTACACCGATCCTCACGCCGCGCAGCACGCCGCTGAGCCGGACGTGCAGCGCGCCAGGCAGCCGACCGCGCAGTCCGCCACGCAGCCGGTCACCCAGCGGGCCGCGCAGTCCCCTGCCCCGGCCGGCGCACCGTCCGACCGCGGACCCGTCCCCCGCCTCCCGCATGCGGACCTCCCGGAACCCCCGGACCCGTCCCTCCCCATGTGCAGGTTCTGCGGAGGTTCTCCCGCCGCGGACGTCGCGTTCCGCGCGCACCGGGGCCTCCTCGTCGTCATGGGATTCCGCAGGACGGACGGTCCGATGTGCATGACCTGCGGGCTGGCCGTGTACCGCGCGCTGACCACCCACACGCTCGCCTGGGGCTGGTGGAGCCCCCTGTCCCTCTTCCTCTTCGCGCCGTTGACGCTGGTCCGCAACGTCCTGGCCGTCCGCAGGGTGAAGCGGCTCCCCGCGCCGGGGCCGGGCACGCTCGGTCCGCGCTACGACCCGGGCGTACCCGTGCGGCGACGGCCGCGGGCGTACATCGCGCTCATCCCCGTCCTGTGGGTGCTCTTCATGATCGTGACAGGGCTGTCGGGCGGTGTGTGAAGACGCGTGCGGGCAGCCGCACCCCGGTTGTGCGCGTGGCGCGTTCGTGTCTTATGTTGCGGAAGCGAAGCTAGGGGGGATCGCATGCCGCAAGGGCCGCAGGAGATGAGTCTCGCCGAGGTCGAGGCCGTCGCCCGCACCGCGCACGCCGGGCAGACGGACAAGGCCGGGCGGCCGTACGCCGAGCATCTGTCGGCCGTCGCCGCAGGCGTGCGCGCCCGGGGCGGGAGCGACGAACTGGTGGCCGCCGCCTGGCTGCACGACGCGCTGGAGGACGGCGTCCTCAGCGAGGAGTGGCTCGACGCGGCCGCCCTCACGCAGCACACCAAGGACGTCGTACGGGCCATGACCAAGCGGCCGGACGAGGAGCCGGAGGCGTACGCCCGCCGGATCCTGGACACCCCCGGCGCCCGGCTGGTCAAGGCGGCCGACCTCGCGCACAACGCCGACCCCCACCGCCTCGCCGCACTCGACGAGCACACCGCCCGGCGGCTCACCAGGAAGTACGCCGTCATGCGGAAGCGCCTGGGCCTGGCCCCGGACGACTGACCACGCATCAACAAGGCACAGGACGACTGAATGGCACGGGACTACGACAGCCAGCTGCTGGAGTCGGTGGCGGTGCGCCGGCGCCGGATGCGCGACGCGCTGCTGTTCGGCACGCAGCGCGCGCGACGGACGGCGGACGAGCGGTTCGGCAAGATGTTCGCGGGCATCGCGATCGCCGCCGTGCTGTGCGCCGGCTGCATCGGCTGGTCCTTCCTCCAGGCCACGCTGGCGAAGCAGAAGGCCGAGGAGAAGAAGCAGCAACAGCAGCAGGAGCAGCTGTACAACCCGACGCCGAGCGCCTCCGCGAGCGGCGCCGGTGGCAAGGGTGCGGAGAAACAGTGAACGGGGCGTGCACGGCCGGCGCGAGCGGATCGCAGCGCGGCCGTGGCCGAAAAAACGCGATGATAGGTTCCGGTGAGTGGTGAGCGCAGCAACGATGTCTCGGACCCAGCTGAGCCGGGTCACCCTGATCGGCGAGCGACGACGAGCCGACCTGGTCCTGCCGTCGGACACGCCGATCGGCCAATTGCTTCCGGACATACTCCAGTTGCTGGACGACCGGGCGGCCACCCGGCCGACCACCCGGCAGCTGATCACCTCCGACGGATCGGCGCTGCCCCATGACGCGACGCTGGCGTCGGCCGAGGTGCCCGACGGCGCCGTGCTCCGCCTCGTCCGGGCGCACGCCGCGCCGCCGGCGCCGGTCGTGCACGACGTCACCGACCAGGTCGCGGACGACCTCGACCTGAGGACCTGGCGCTGGCGCCCGGCCGCCCGCCGCGTCAGCGCCGGCGTGGCCACCGTGGTGTTCGCCGTGGCCGCGGCCGTCCTGGCCCGGCACGAGTTCTCCCTGGAGTCCGTCACCACCGGGCTCGCGGTCGTCACCGCCCTGTTCCTGATCGCCGGCGCGGCCATCGCCCGGATCGGCCAGGGCAACCAGGGCCTGGCCACCGCGCTGCTGCTCGCCGCCGGCGGGCTCGGCCTGCTGACCGCCTGGACCGCGGCCGACGCCTACGACTGGGGCGGGACGGCCCGGCTGGCCGGTATCGCCGCCGCGCTGGTGGTCACGCTCGTGCTGCTGGCCTACTGCTCGCCGCTCGGCAAGGGCGGGCTGATCGGGGCCGGGGCGATCGTCGTGGTCGCCCTGGTGTGGGAGGCCGTCGCCCTCCTCCAGGACCGGGCGGACCGGATCGGCGCCGTGATGGCCGTGTTCTCCATCATCCTGCTCGGGCTGCTGCCCCGGTTCGCGCTGATGGCCTCGGGGCTCACCGCCCTGGACGACAAGCGCTCCACGGGGACGTCCGTGAGCCGCCACCAGGTCGCCAACGCCCTCGCCGCCACCCACCGCGGGCTCGCCCTCGCCACCATCGTCACCGCGGCGTCCGCCGCCCTCGGCGGCTGGATGCTGACCACCGCGAAGGAGCCGACCGTCTGGACGGTGGGCCTCGCCTCGCTCGTGGCCGTCGTCCTGCTCTCCCGGGCCCGGGCCTTCCCCCTGGTCGCCGAGGTCGTGGCGCTGTTCGCGGCGGCCGCGCTGCTCGTCGTGCGCCTCGCGGTGCTGTGGCTGGACCACGCTGGGGGAGCCGGCGCGCTGGTACTGCTGGGGGCCGCGGCACTGCTGCCGCTGCTGGTCCTGGGCATCGAGCCGCCCGACCACATCCGGGTGCGGCTGCGCAGGTTCGCCGACCTGATCGAGTCCCTCGGCGTGATCGGGCTCTTCCCGCTCGCCATCGGGGCGTTCGGCATCTACGGGCAGCTGCTCAACAAGTTCTGAGGCTTCGAAGACCAGACGCCCACCCTGTCGCTCCCGGTGAACGACACGGCGGGACGTGGCAGGAGAGAAGGGCGACATGCCGAGCGGGGACAACTGGCAGAACGACGTGCT
Source organism: Streptomyces sp. NPDC006140 (assembly GCF_040628815.1). Taxonomy (NCBI): domain Bacteria; kingdom Bacillati; phylum Actinomycetota; class Actinomycetes; order Kitasatosporales; family Streptomycetaceae; genus Streptomyces; species Streptomyces sp. NPDC006140. The sequence continues at coordinate 7,666 of NZ_JBEXTS010000001.1, forward strand.
GCGCGATCTGCGGGGCGGCACGCCCCAGCAGCCGCAGCAGACGTCCCAGCAGCGGGACCGGCAGCAGGCGGCGGCACAGCAGTCGGCGGCTCAGCAGGCGACCCCCCAGCAGGGACAGGGGCCGGAGGCGCAGCAGGCGCACGCCGCCCAGCAGGGCGCGGCCGGTCAGCACGCCCAGGGACAGGCACAAGGACCCGGGCAGGGACAGGGGCCGGCACCGGCCTACGGCTACCCGCAGCAGTACCAGCAGCCCACGCCCGCCGAGCAGCAGCACGCGCAGCAGCAGACGCACCAGCAGGCGTACGCCGAGCAGTACGCCGCCGCGCAGCAGCAGGCCTATCCCGCGCAGGGACAGCAGCCGTACCCGGACGCGGCCTACGCCCAGCAGGCCTACGCGGAACAGCAGGCCTACGCGGATCAGCAGGCGTACGCCGAACAGCAGGCGTACGCGGAACAGCAGGCCTACGCCCGGCAGCAGGCGTACGCCGAGCAACAGGCGTACGCGGAGCAGCAACAGCACGCGCAACAGCACCAGCACGCCGAGCTGCAGGCCTACGCCGAACAGCAGCAGCACCAGCACGCCCAGCAGCAGGCCTACGCCGAGCAGCAGGCACAGGCCGCCCCGCAGGAGCAGCCCCAGCCCCAGCAGTACGCGCAGCCGGCCCCCGCGCCCCGCGCCCGCGCCTCCCGTTCCACCCCCGACACCCGCCCGGTCCTGGACCAGAAGCTCGCCGGGGCGGGCCGGGGACCCCGGCGGGGCGAGCCGTTCGCCGCGCGCGCCCTGAGGGCCGTACGCCGTACCGTCTCCTCCTCCGCGGCCCGTGAGGTGGCGGAGACCACCGCGACCGCCGAGATCCTCCAGCAGCCGGTCACCACCGGCCGCCAGATAGCGGTGACCTCGATCCGCGGCGGCTCGGGCAAGACCACGGTCGCCGCGCTGCTGACCGCCACCTACGCCCACTACCGCCAGGACCCGGTCCTGGCCGTCGAGGCCGACCCGGCGCTCGGGTCGCTGCCGCTGCGGCTCGGCGCGGAGAGCCTGCGCTGGACCACCGGCGATCTCGCCGACGTCGTCGAACCGCAGATGACGCTCCTCGACATCACCGGCTACCTCGTCCAACTGCCCGAGAACGCCTGGCTGCTGCCGGGCAGCCAGGGGCAGGTCGGGGCCATGCTCGACACCAAGGGCTACGAGCGGATCATGGTGGCGATGCGCCGCTACTTCGGCGTGACCGTCGCCGACTGCGAGACGCTGCCCGCCGAGGTCGCCCGCACCGCCCTGTCCGCCGCCCAGGCCCGGATCCTCACGGTCCCCGCGACGCTGGAGGGCATCGCCAGCACACACGCGGTCCTTCAGTGGATGCGCGGACTGCCCCGGGACATCACCACCTCCACCGTCGTCGTGCTCACCGAGACCGTGCCGCACACCGGCATCGACCTGGAGAAGGCGGCCGAGCAGCTGAAGGCGACGGGGGCGAGCGTGCGGGTCCTGCCCTACGACCGGCATCTGGCGGCCGGCGGCACGATCCGCACCGAGCTGCTCGCGCGGGACACCAGGGAGGCCGCCACCCGCCTGGCGGCGGAGGCCTTCCAGCTCTCCCACAAGCGCCGCTGACCCCTCCCGCACACGAAGGGAACCCAGGACCGACAGGACAGGTCAACCACGATGAGCACCCGACTGATCCACCGGCCGGCCCGGACCACGAGGCCCCCGGCCGCCCCCGAACCGCGCACCATCGAGGCGCCGCCCAACCTGCCCGACGGCAAGACGGGCTCGATCGCGACCTCGCTGCTGCCCGTCGCGGGCGTGATGTCCTCCGTCGTGATGATGACGGTCGTGCGCAACAGCCAGTTCGCGGGGCTGGGCGCGATCATCCTCCTCGTCACCGTCATCGGCTCGCTCGTCATGCTCTTCACCCAGCGCGGCAAGGCCCAGCGCACCCGCCGCACCCAGCGCGAGGCCTACCTCTCCTATCTGGAGGACCTGCGGGAGGAGCTGTCGAAGGAGGAGCGGGAGCGGCGCGAGAGCACCCAGGTGCTCAACCCGCCGCCGGACGCGCTGTACGACATCGTGCGCGACCCCGCCCGGCTGTGGGAGCGGCGCCGGCTCGACGCCGACTTCCTGCGGGTCCGCGTCGGCACCGGCGAGATGCCGGTGCGCGACCTGAAGGTGGCCCCGCCGGGATCCTCCGTGCTCACCCCGCCCGACGAGTTCATGCTGAACGAGGCCTCCGCCCTGGTCGCGCGCTTCGCCAACGGCACCGAACTCCCGCTCACCGTCCCGCTCGACCGCGTCGGCAACATCACCGTCATCGGGCAGCGTGAGGACACCCTCCGCGTCGCCCGCGCCCTGATCGCGCAGGCCGCCGCCACCCACGCCCCCGACGACGTGGCCATGGCGCTGGCCGTGCCCGGCGACCGGATCGGCGACTGGGAGTGGGCCAAGTGGCTGCCGCACCTGCTCGACACCGAGCAGTTCGACGGCCCCGTCGCCGCCCGCCGCATCGCGCCGTCCCTGCCCCAGCTGGCCCGGCAGATCGGCGGCGAGCTGCGCCGCCGCGCCTCCTACGCGGCCGAGGTCCGCCGCGGCCTGTCCGGCAAGGACGCCCTCGCCATGACCTCCCGGCTGCTCGTCCTCGCCGACGCGCACGGCGCCGACGCGGTGGACCTGCCGCGCCCCGACGACGCCGTGGGCCTGCGGGACATGAGCGTCACCGTGCTGCACCTGCTCGACCAGCGCGTGCAGGAGCCCGGCAGCGTGGGCGTGCGCATCACCGTCGACGGCGATCGCGTCGTCATCGAGGACCTGCGCGAGAAGGAGCCGATCAGCGCCCACGGCACCGTCGACGAGATCGGCGTCCCCTTCGCCGAGGGCCTCGCCCGGATGCTCGCCCCGCTGCGGCTGTCCGCGGAGTCGATGGTCGACGCCCCGCTCACCGGCCCGGTCGACTTCGCCCAGCTGCTCGGCATCGACGACGTGGCCGAACTCGACCTGCACCGGCTGTGGGCGCCGCGCGGCGAACGCGCCTTCCTGCGCGTGCCGATCGGCGTCAGCGACGCCAAGGAGCCCGTGCTCCTCGACCTGAAGGAGTCCTCCGAGCTGGGCATGGGCCCGCACGGCCTGTGCGTCGGCGCCACCGGCTCCGGCAAGTCGGAGCTGCTGCGCACCCTCGTCCTCGCCCTGGTCGCCACGCACCCGCCGGAGGACCTGGCCATGGTCCTCGTCGACTACAAGGGCGGCGCCACCTTCGCCCCGTTCGCGCACCTGCCGCACGTCGCCGGTGTCATCACCAACCTGGAGAACCAGGCCGGCCTCGTCGAGCGCGTCCACGCCTCCCTCGCCGGCGAGGTCAAGCGCCGCCAGCAGGTGCTCAAGGACGCGGGCAACGTCGCCGACATCGGTCACTACGCCGCGCTGCGCGCCGAGAAGCGCCCCGACCTGGAGCCGCTGCCGCACCTGTTCGTCGTCATCGACGAGTTCGGCGAACTCCTCACCGCCAAGCCGGACTTCATCGACCTGTTCCTGTCCATCGGCCGCATCGGCCGGTCCATCGGCGTGCACCTGCTGCTGTCCAGCCAGCGCATCGAGGCCGGCAAGCTCAAGGGCCTGGAGACGTACCTGTCGTACCGGCTGGGCCTGCGCACCTTCTCCCCGGACGAGTCCCGCACGGTCCTGGACACCACCGACGCCTTCCACCTGCCCCCGCTGCCCGGCTTCGGCTACCTCAAGGTCGACACCAGCCACTACGAGCGGTTCAAGGCCAGTTACGTCTCCGGCGCCTACCGCGGCCCCGTCCAGCACGAGGAGGAGGACACCGGGCCGCTCGCCCTGGAGTACCAGGCCTACAACACCCTCGGCCAGGGCGACTCGGAGGGGCCCGAGGAGCCGCAGATGCGGCGCCGGGAGACCGGCCCCACCGAGATGGGCGTGATGATCGACCAGCTGGAGCGGTCCGGGGCCCGCGCGGTGCGCCAGATCTGGCTGCCCCCGCTGCCCGCCGCCGTCCCGCTCGACAAGGTCGCCGGACCCGTGCAGGTGGGTCCGCGCGGCATGCAGCTCGCGGGGCGCCGCGGCCCGCTGCAGGTGCCGCTGGGCACGATCGACGACCCGACGAAGCAGTGGCAGGGCCAGTGGTACCTGGACCTGACGCTCGCCGGCGGCCACGCCGCGATCATCGGCGGCCCGCAGTCCGGCAAGACCACCCTGCTGCGCACCCTCGCCCTCTCCCTGGCGCTGACCCACACCCCGCAGGAAGTGGGCGTCTACGGCCTCGACCTGGTCGGCGGCGGCCTGCAGGCCCTGTCGGGGCTGCCGCACGTCGGCGGCATCGCCGGCCGGGCCGACCGGGAGCGCGCGGCCCGTACCATCGACTCGGTGCGCGCCATGCTCGACCAGCGCGAGGAACTGTTCCGGGTGCACGGCATCGACTCGCTGGAGCAACTGCGTACCCTGCGCGCCGCGGGCCGGGTGCCCGAGCTGGCCAGCACCGAGATCGTGCTGCTCATCGACGGGTTCGGCGCGCTCCGCGACGACTTCGAGGACCTGGACGAACCGGTCGTCGACATCCTCAAGCGGGGCAGCGGCTACGGCATCCATGTCGTCGCCGGCATGCTGCGCTGGAACGACGTGCGCATCGCCACCCAGTCCCAGTTCGGCACCCGCGTCGAACTGCGCCTGAACGACCCGAGCGAGTCCAGCATCGACCGCAAGCTCGGCGAGACCCTCTCGCCCGAGGAGAAGGGCCGCGTCCTCACCGACCGCAAGCTCTTCGCCCAGGTCGCCCTGCCCCGCACCGACGGCCTCGCCGACACCGCCGACCTCGGCGCGGTCCTGGAGACCACCGCCCGGCAGATCCGCGCCACCTGGACCGGCGAGGTCGCCCAGCCGGTGCGCGTGCTGCCGCACGTGCTGGAGGCGCACCAGCTGCCCGGCCCGGCCACCGAACCGCGCCGCGTCCCGGTCGGCCTGGACCAGACGCGGCTGGCCCCCGTCCCGCTCGACCTGTTCCACCACGACCAGCACCTGCTGATCATGGGCGACAGCGAGTGCGGCAAGACCAACCTGCTCAAGGTGATCGCCCGCGGCCTGATCGAGCGCTACGGCGACAAGGAGCTCGTCTTCGGCGTCTTCGACCCGCGCCGGGGCCTGCGCGGCGTCATCCCGGAGGAGTACCGGGGCGGCTACGCCTACAACACCAAGCTGTGCGCGGGCCTCGCCGCCGGCATCGCCTCCGAACTGGAGAAGCGGCTGCCCGACGAGAGCGCCGACGGCGCCGACCTGGAGCCGGGCAGCTTCTCCGGCCCGCGGATCGTGATCCTCGTCGACGACTACGACGTCCTCACCACGGCGGGTCAGCAGCCCCTCGCGCCCTTCGTGCCGTACATCCCCTCGGCCGTCGACATCGGACTGCACTTCGTCCTCACCCGCCGCGTCGCGGGCGCCTCCCGGGGCCTGTACGAGCCGCTGCTGCAGAGCCTGCGCGAGTCCGGCGCCTCGGCGCTGGTGATGTCGGGCGACCGCAGCGAGGGGCAGCTCTTCCCGGGCGTGTACGCCGGTCCGCAGCCGCCCGGCCGGGGCGTGCTGGTCCGCAGGGGCGAACCGAGCCGGCTCATCCAGACCGTCTACGAGGGGACGAGGTAAACGCGTGACGAAGGATGTCATCGCCCTCACGAAGAAGATGCCCGACCCGCTGAGCGTGCTCGCCGGCCTGCTCTCCGGCGGGCCGGACCTGCTGGCGGGCACCGAGGGCGAAGGAGCCGTGGTGCAGCTCTGCGACCAGCAGGGCCGCCCGCTCGTCTCCGTCGAAGCGCCGCTGCTCGTGCAGGTCAGGGGAGAGGCCGAGCGGCTGCTCGGCGCCCAGGAGCCGGAGGTGCCGTACTGGTGGACCGAGGCCCGGGCCACCACCGGCGTCCAGGAGGCCGAGGAACTCGCCGGGACGTTCGCCGCCCGCATCGCCACGCTGGTCGGCGGCACGGCCTGGCCGCCGCAGGCCGCCTGGTCGATGGCCGTGGTCAAGACGGACGGCATGACGGTGGCGCCGGCGCCGGCCGCCGCCCAGCCGGCCGTGGACGTGCTCACCGACAAGGTCGCCGTCGTCATCCAGGACCGTCCCGTGGTCGCGATGACGGCCTGGTTGTCGGACGCCTTCCGCGCCGCCGCCAACGCCGGCCTGGGACTCCAGATCGTCACCCCCGCGGGGACCCGTCTCTCCCCGGCGGTGCGGGGCAGCCTGCCGGGCTGGCCCTCCCGCTGGGTGGTGCAGGACGACCGGGACGGCTACTACGACGGCCTGTCCGGCGCGGTTCTCCAGTGGAGCAACGGCATGTTCGTGACGGTCGAGTCCCCGCACGCGACCCCGGACGACCCGCGCACCCCCGTCGCCGCCTCCTTCCAGGAGGGCATCCAGGACACGGGCGAACGCCAGCTCGCGATCTCCTTCCGCACCGTCCACCCGGCCGACGACCGGCTCGTCCTCGGCGGTGCCGTGGAAGCCGTCTGGCGGGACGTCACCGGGGAGCCGCCGGCGGGCTGGGGCACCGAGGAGCCGGCCAACCTGCCCTGGTCGCTGCGGCAGTTGACCGACGTCGCCCACGAGCGGGCGCCCGAGCCGACCTGGCTGGTGGTCGTCGGCACGCCGGAGCGGCCGGGCCTGGCGACGGTGCGCGTCACCCGGACGAAGGGCGGCGTGGAGGAGGACGTGACGCTGGCCTTCGGCTACGGACCGGGGGAGCGGATCCCGACGGACGCCGTGGCCGCCGCCGCCGAGAGCCTCGCCACCCGGCACGACCTCCAGTCGATGCTGGTCCAGATCCGCCGGGCCCGCCGCGACCTGTCCGTCCCGGCCCGCTTCGAAGGCCCCGGCGTGCCCTTCGCGTTCGTGCTGGGCGCCGAGGAGGTCCGCCAGATGCCGGGCGACCGGGCCCGCCGCACACCGCTGCCCGAGGCGCCGCGGGAACTGGGCCCGAAGACCCGCCCGGCCCTGTACTACCCGTTCCGGGGCGACCCGTCGGACCTGTCGGGCTGGCAGGACTTCGAGCGCCTGATGAGGCACCTGAAGGGCGAGTAGCCGCCGCCTCAGGACAGCCGCAGGGCCCGCACTCGACGAGTGCGGGCCCTGCGTACGTGCGTGCAAGGGCGGGTCAGCCCACGGCCGCCTTCTCGCGCTCGCGCCGCTCGGCGCTCTGGCGCTCGCGGGCGAGTTCGGCCGCGTCCCGCTTGAAGGCCCACTCCATCTTCGGTTCCATCGCGAAGCGGAACACGCGCTGCACCGGCTTGGTGCACAGCACGGTCACGACGGCCGCCGCGAGGACGGTCACGAGGATCTCACCGGCCGGCTGGTGCAGCCAGGCCGCCTCGAACCAGCCCTGGTAGTCGCCGGCCTTCACCAGGAAGCCGTGCAGCAGGTAGCCGTAGAGCGTGCCGGCGCCGAGCGCGGTGAACCACATGTGGCGGCGCGGCACCCAGGCGAAGAAGCACGCGGTCAGCACCAGGGAGCAGCCGAACAGCGCGAGCACCATGACCGGGCCGGTCCACCACGGGGCGCCCAGCTCCTGCGCGGAGTCGCGGTGGTAGAACCACGCGGTGTTCATGCGCGGCACCGCCCACCAGCTGACGGCCAGCGCCGCCGCGAAGACGGGCACCGACGCGATCCGCACCGAACGGCGGCGCACCATGTGGAAGTGCTCCGGCTTCATCGACAGGCCCAGCACGAAGAACGGCAGGAACTGCAGGACGCGCTGGAGGTCGAGGTCGTCGCCGATCGACGGGCTGACGGTCGCCAGCATGGCGATGCCGAGCGCGAGCGGCAGCGGCCAGCGCGCCAGCTTCCAGATGGGCGTGGTCAGCCGCCAGACGAACAGCGCGCACAGGAACCAGGTCAGGTACCAGGGGTCGAGGAGGCTGATCTCCTGGTGCGGATCGTTGTCGATCCACCGCTTGAAGAGCGGGTAGGCCGTCTCGAAGACGATGTACGGCACGGCGACGCCGGTGATCAGGCGCTTGAGCCGGTCGGGCCGCATGTCGAAACTGCGCGAGAAGTAGCCGGAGATGATGATGAACGCCGGCATGTGGAACGCGTAGACGACCTGGTACGCGGCCTCGAGTATCCGGCTGTCGCCCTTGAGCGGCTCCCAGGCGTGGCCCATGGCCACCAGCACGATCGCGAGGTACTTCGCGTTGTCGAAGAACGCGTCGCGCTGCTTGCCGTTCTGCTTCTTCTGCGGGCTTTGCGGCGAGCGAGGGCTCGGCACTCCGTCGGCCGATGACCGGGCCGGGGGAAGTGGCGCCTTGCGGTCGCCGTTCGGTCGCAGCGAGTTCGTCACAGACCCTCCCACCGGGAGCTCGGGGAGACGATCCGGGACCTCGCTGCGCTTACGGGGGACGAGGCAGCGTGGAACATCTGAGGCACCCTAGCGTTCCCTGCGGCTATTCGTAAAACGCCGGACGTGATTCCTGGCTATTCGCTCTGGGTACCCCGGATTTCAGGTAGTTGACGTCGCGGTCGGCGTGATGACCGACACACACCCACCAGCGGATTGGGCCCCTCCACTGCCCCCTACTTGTCGTGATACTTCCGGACTAAGCGACGCATAAGACCAGCAGGCGACTCCAGTGGAATGTCCGCTTCCGTTGGTCTTCGGGCACTGTCCGCAGGGTGGTTGGTGAGTCTGTGGCAACAATTCGAAATAGCTGCGAACGCGTTGTGTGGAGACGGAAACGATTCGGCTGAATTCCCTGTGCGGGTGGTCCGTCGAATTGCCGTACGAGTCCCCGCCGTCGGGCCCCGCACACGCGCGGCGCAGGCGGCCGCCGGACGACACCGGTGTGGTCGATGCGTCACCGGCCGCATAGCCCGGCCGCGTTGGTGGCACGATGGTTCTGGCGGGGGTGCGCGGGGTCGCATCGCCGGGCCGGGAGAGCGGACCGACCGAGGGTGTGATCAGTTGTGGCCATTTCACTGTCTGTGGTGCTGCTGTTGGCGATCATCCTTGTGGTGCTGCTGAGAGGCGGATCCATCAAGGCGGGCCCAGCGATCGTGGCGATCCTCTTCGGCTTCTTCCTCGCCTCGACCGGCATGGCCCCGTCCATCAACCGCTTCCTCAACTCGATAGCGGAGACCATCAACTCCATCAGCTTCTGACGGGAGGGTGCGCCCCCACCCCGGGGAGCCCCGGCAGGGGCGGATACGCTCGCCCCGACCACAGGACGGTGCGTGACGGGGGGAACGTACGGGGATGGCGCTGCGCGACTCTGATCCCGCGGAGGTGGGCGGCTACCGCATCGAGGACCGCCTCGGCTCCGGCGGCATGGGCGTGGTCTACCTGGCCCGCTCCGCCTCCGGCCGGCGCCTCGCGGTCAAGGTGGTGCACGGCCAGTACGCCGACGACGACGAGTTCCGCACCCGCTTCCGCCGCGAGGTGGCCGCCGCCCGCCGGGTCAGCGGCGCCTTCACGGCCCCGGTCGTGGACGCGGACGCCGACGCGCCGCGCCCCTGGATGGCCACCCTCTACATACCGGGCGCGGACCTCGGCACCCACGTCCGCGAGCACGGCCCGCTCCCGCTGCCCCGCCTGCGCGAACTCGCCGCCGGTCTCACCGAGGCGCTGCGCGACATCCACCGCGTCGGAGTCGTCCACCGCGACCTGAAGCCGGCCAACGTGATGCTCGCCGAGGACGGCCCCCGCGTCATCGACTTCGGCATCTCCCGCGCCGCCGAGTTCGCCGCCTCCGACGCCCTCACCCAGACCGGCCGCGTGATGGGCACCCCGCCGTTCATGTCGCCGGAGCAGTTCGCGTCCCCGCAGGACGTCGGCCCGGCCGCCGACATCTTCTCCCTCGGCTCGGTCCTCACCTACGCCGCCACCCGCCGCGGCCCCTTCGACAGCCCGAGCCCCTACGAGACGGCCCTGCGCGTCGTCGAGGGCGACCCCGACCTGTCCGGCGTCCCCGACGAACTGCTGCCCCTCGTCTCCGTCTGCCTGAAGAAGCACCCCAAGTCGCGCGCCACCCCGGACGAACTCCTGGCCCTGCTGCGCGACGGCCTCGCCCAGGCAGGCCCCCGGCCCGGGACCACCGGGCCCGGATCCGTCGACCCCAGGCCCACGGAGCCGAAGGCCGCCGTGCCCGGCGACACCCTGGCCCGCCTGACCCGCCCCGGCCCGGAGCCCGCCCCGGAGCCCGCGCCCGACCAGGCCCCGAGCCGCCGCAGACGCCGCTACCTGCTGGCCGCGGCCGCCCTCGGTGCCGTCGTCGCCGTGTTCGCGGCCACCACCCTCGCCCTCACCTGGGACCCCGAGCCGCCCGCCCACGAAACCCCGGCCGCCGACCTCCCCGACGGCTGGCGGCCCTGGTCCGCCAAGGCCAAGGCCGCCGGTGGCGCCGGCACGACCTTCCGGAACTGCGCCGCCGTCGACGCCTCCCTGGTCTGCGCCGGCGACGACCTCATGGCGGCCCGCTTCGCCCTCGCCGACGGCCGCAACACCTGGACCCTGCCCGTCGACCCCACACCCGGCGACAACTTCTCCGACGAGGGCGCCATCCTCGGCACCGGCGACGGCCGCGTCTACGCCTACGGCGCCGACGACCGGGGCACCCTCCCCACCGGCGAGCCCGTCACCCGCTACACGGTCCAGGCCCTGGCCGCGGACACCGGAAAGGTCCTCTGGCGGACCGTGACCGGCGAGGGCCCCAGCGCCCTCGCGCCCAACAGCGACCACGGCGCGGCCACCGCCGTCCCCGAGGGCCTCATCACGGTCCACGGCGCCCAGGGCGACTCCTACGCCCTGATCGGCACCGACGACGGCGAGGTCCGCTGGCGGCGCCCGCTGCCCGGCCCCTCCCAGACCTGCGTCCTGGACAGCGCGGCCGCCCGCCCCTACCTCGTCTGCGTCACCGACGAGAACCGGCCGAGCGAGGCCCGCACCAGCGTGGCCCAGCTCGACCCGGCCACCGGCAGACCCCGCTGGACGGTCCGTGCGAAGGGCGCCCTGAACCTCCTGGGGGAGGAGCAAGGGCACCTGGTGCTCGCGGGGAAGCTCGGCGAGCACCGCGACCTGACCCGGATCGACACCTCCACCCGCGCCGTCACGACCGTCCGGCTCTCCGCGCCGCAGCCCGACTCGGCCGTGGCCCACCTGGCGAAGGGCACCCTGTACTTCACCCAGTCCAGCGGCAGCGTGCGGGCGGTCTCCCCGCGCAACGGACGCCTGCTGTGGGAGAGCAACTCCACCGTCGAACGGCAGGGCACACCGACGGTCACCGACACCCGCCTGTACCTGTCGTCCCCCAACGGCCGCCTCGCCGCCCTGGACGCCAGAACCGGCAGGGTCGAGGCCACCCGGCCCGGCCGTGACGACGGCGGCAGCATCGACAGCGCCTTCTTCCCCACCGGCGCCCCCCTCGTCCTGGCCGGCGACGCCCTGTACGTCCCCTACGGCATCCGCTCCGTCTACACGGTGGACGTCCGCGACCTGTGACGGAGGTCGGCGACGAGTCGGAAGCGCTCCAGAACCACGAGCGTCGTGTCGTCCACGGTGAAGCCGGGATCGCCCAGCGCCTCACGCATCTCCTCGCCGTGCCAGAACCACTCGTGCCCTGCCCGCCACTCGGCCACGCCGGAATGCCCCTCCCCCTCGTCCAGCACATGATCGAGATCCACCTGCGCCAGCGGCAGCACGCGCACGCCGGTCACCTCGATCACCCCGACCGGACGATCGTCCGAGTCGACGACGACCGACCGCAGCCCGACCTCCGGCAACGGTTCTCCCGCGTGCTCGTAGTCGACGAGGAGCCCCGTCGTGGAGGTCTTGGAACCATCGAGGATCGCGGCCACGAGCCGGTCGCGCAGGGGACCGGGAAAGGCGAACTCCGTCCTGGGCATCGACGCGATGTCTGCCGCTGAGGGGAAATCCGGGGTCATGCGATCACCGTAACGACCCACCCGGCACACCGGACCGGCCACGCCCCGGAAAACGATCAGGGCCAGGCGGAGGAATGATCCTCCGCCTGGCCCTGAGCCGTATGGAGCGGGCGACGGGAATCGAACCCGCGTAGCTAGTTTGGAAGACTAGGGCTCTACCATTGAGCTACGCCCGCACAGCACGCGCCGCAGGTCGGAAGACCGCGGCACTGAAGGCATCGTAGCGGGTCGGCCCCCTCCGTCGCACACCGCATTCCGGCCCCCCGGCCCGACGCGGTTCCGGCCCCGTGGAAATGCGGCGGCCGCACCGCCTGTCGGCATGTACCCTACGTGTCGCACCAGACGGGGTGTGGCGCAGCTTGGTAGCGCGTCCGCTTTGGGAGCGGAAGGCCGTGGGTTCAAATCCCGCCACCCCGACCAGCCAGCCGATCATGCCGCGTGATCGTCTCCCGGTCACTCGCGTGATCGCCTTTTGGGCGGTGTAGTCGCTGCCGTTACTATGCAAGCTGCACGCCCGTGTGTCTCATCGTCTGAAGTCCTCCGGGCGGCGAAATCCGCCGGGCCGCTCTGGCCCCGGCAGAACCCAAGAAGTCAGCCACAAGGAGACCGAACCGTGAAGAGCGCCGTGGAGACCCTGAACCCGACTCGGGTTCGGCTCACTGTCGAGGTGCCCTTCGAGGAGCTCAAGGACAGCCTCGACGCGGCGTACAAGAAGATCAACCAGCAGGTCACGGTGAAGGGCTTCCGCAAGGGCAAGGTCCCGGCCCGGGTCATCGACCAGCGGTTCGGCCGCGGTGCCGTGCTGGAGGAGGCCGTCAACGACGCGCTTCCGAAGTTCTACACCGACGCGGTCAACGAGGCCGAGCTCAGCCCGCTGGGCCAGCCCGAGGTCGACATCACGGAGCTGAAGGACGGCGAGACGCTGAACTTCACCGCCGAGGTCGACGTCCGCCCCGCCATCGAGATCCCGGACTACTCCGGCATCGAGGTCGAGGTCGACGCGGTCGAGGTCACCGACGAGGATGTCGACAAGGCCGTCGAGGAGCTGCGCGAGCGCTTCGCCTCCACCGCCCCGGTCGAGCGCGCCGCCGAGGACGGCGACGTCGTGACGATCGACCTGGAGGCCAAGGTCGACGGCGAGGTCCTCGAGGACGGCGTCGCCAACGGCGTCTCCTACACCATCGGCTCCGGTGAGCTGCTGGACGGCATCGACGACGCCGTGAAGGGTCTGGAGGCCGGTGGCGAGGCCACCTTCACCTCCGAGCTCAAGGGCGGCTCGGCGGCCGGCAAGGAGGCCGAGGTCACCGTCAAGGTCACCCAGGTCGCCAAGCGTGAACTCCCCGAGCTGGACGACGAGTTCGCGCAGCTCGCCTCCGAGTTCGACACGCTCGAGGAGCTGCGCGCCGACAGCCGCAAGCGCCTGGAGAACATGAAGCAGTACGACCAGGCCACGCAGGCCCAGGAGCGCGTCCTGGAGAAGCTGCTGGAGCTCGTCGAGGTGCCCGTCCCCGAGAAGCTGCTCGAGGACGAGATCAACACCCGCAAGCACAACCTGGAGCACCACCAGCTCGGCCAGATGGGCCTCGACCTCGCGAAGTACCTGGAGATCCAGGGCAAGAGCGAGGAGGAGTTCGAGACCGAGACCCGTGAGGCCGCGGTCAAGGGCATCAAGACCCAGTTCGTCCTCGACGAGCTGGTCAAGCAGGAGAAGCTGAACGTCAACCAGGAGGAGCTCACCGAGCACCTCATGCGCCGCGCGGCCTCCTCCGGCATGTCCCCCGACCAGTTCGCCCAGGCGGTCGTCGAGGGCGGCCAGGTTCCGCTCCTGGTCGGCGAGGTCGCCCGCGGCAAGGCCCTGGCCGTCGTGGTCGAGAAGGCCACGGTCAAGGACACCAACGGCGAGATCATCGACCTCGACGACGAAGAGGACGAGACCGAGTCCGCCGAGGCCTCCGCCGAGGAGACCCCGGCCGAGTCCGCCGAGGAGAAGACCGAGGGCTGAGCCCCGGCACCGGTGAGTTCGCGAGAAGGCCCTGGGGCACGCCCCAGGGCCTTCTCGCCGCTCTTGGGTGCAGCGCCCTTCAGGGGCGCGGGGAACTGCGCGACAAGCTCCCACGCACCCGCAGCCGCCTGCGGCCCGAAACCAGCCCCGGCCCGGCCGCGCAGCGCTACGCCCCCGGCGAACACCCCCATCTCCGGGATTCCCCGAAGGGACCCGCGCGTTAGGGTCCATGAATACCAGGGCAGTGGAGTCTCCGATACGGCTCCCGCCCCGCAGGGAACACGTGAGACGGCCCGGCGCCGTCGTAAGACGAGCAGGTGGATACGTGACGAATCTGATGCCTTCAGCCGCCGGCGAGCCTTCCATCGGTGGTGGCCTCGGCGACCAGGTCTACAACCGGCTGCTCAACGAGCGGATCATCTTCCTCGGCCAGCCGGTCGACGACGACATCGCGAACAAGATCACCGCACAGCTGCTGCTCCTTGCCTCGGACCCCGACAAGGACATCTACCTGTACATCAACAGCCCCGGCGGTTCGATCACGGCCGGCATGGCGATCTACGACACCATGCAGTACATCAAGAACGACGTGGTGACGATCGCCATGGGCCTCGCGGCCTCGATGGGCCAGTTCCTGCTCAGCGCGGGCACCCCCGGCAAGCGCTTCGCGCTGCCGAACGCCGAGATCCTGATCCACCAGCCCTCCGCCGGCCTGGCCGGCTCGGCCTCGGACATCAAGATCCACGCTGAGCGGCTGCTGCACACCAAGAAGCGCATGGCCGAGCTCACCGCCCAGCACACGGGCCAGACGGTCGAGCAGATCACCCGCGACTCGGACCGCGACCGCTGGTTCGACGCCTTCGAGGCCAAGGAGTACGGCCTCATCGACGACGTGATCGCCACGGCCGCCGGTATGCCGGGCGGCGGCGGCACCGGGGCCTGAGAGGTCCCAGGAGGCTCCACGAGCCCCGTAGGACCCCGCCCGGGCCCGTGAGGGCCCCGGGACGCCCCAGCAGCCCCAGCCGACCGCCTCAGCCCCTTTCAGGAGACACCGTGAACGCATTCCCCGGCAGCGGGATCTACGACCGTATGCAGGCCGTGCAGGACATGAGCGCCTCGCAGGGCCGCTACACCGGCCCGCAGGCCGAGTCCCGCTACGTCATCCCGCGCTTCGTCGAGCGCACCTCCCAGGGCATTCGCGAGTACGACCCGTACGCGAAGCTCTTCGAGGAGCGCGTGATCTTCCTCGGCGTCCAGATCGACGACGCCTCCGCCAACGACGTCATGGCGCAGCTGCTGTGCCTGGAGTCGATGGACCCCGACCGGGACATCTCGGTCTACATCAACAGCCCCGGCGGCTCCTTCACGGCGCTCACGGCGATCTACGACACGATGCAGTACGTCAAGCCGGACATCCAGACGGTCTGCATGGGCCAGGCGGCCTCCGCCGCCGCCGTCCTGCTGGCCGCCGGCACGCCGGGCAAGCGCATGGCCCTGCCGAACGCGCGCGTGCTGATCCACCAGCCGTACAGCGAGACCGGCCGCGGCCAGGTGTCCGACCTGGAGATCGCCGCCAACGAGATCCTCCGGATGCGTACGCAGCTGGAGGAGATGCTGGCCAAGCACTCCACCCAGGCGATCGACAAGATCCGCGAGGACATCGAGCGCGACAAGATCCTCACGGCCGAGGACGCGCTGAACTACGGGCTGATCGACCAGATCATCACCACCCGGAAGATGGACAACTCGAGCCTTCGCTGAGGCGAGAGGCTGTATCGTCTGCCGCCCCTTGGCACGGTTTGGCTCGGTTCACGTCAAAGCGAACCGCGCCAAGGGGGGCCCGAACGGGGGGCCCGGCAAGGTACCGTCGGACATAAGGCAGCACCAGGAGTCCGCTGGACGTCGACGTCCAGGAGTCTCCCAGGCGAAGGGGAAGCACACCGTGGCACGCATCGGTGACGGCGGCGATCTGCTCAAGTGCTCGTTCTGCGGCAAGAGCCAGAAGCAGGTCAAGAAGCTCATCGCAGGGCCCGGTGTGTACATCTGCGACGAGTGCATCGATCTCTGCAACGAGATCATCGAGGAAGAGCTGGCGGAGACCAGCGAGGTCCGCTGGGAGGAACTCCCGAAGCCGCGCGAGATCTACGAGTTCCTCGAGGGCTACGTGGTCGGCCAGGAGGCCGCCAAGAAAGCCCTGTCCGTAGCGGTGTACAACCACTACAAGCGCGTCCAGGCCGGTGAGAACGGCGGGGCGAACGGCCGTGACGACGCCATCGAGTTGGCGAAGTCCAACATCCTCCTGCTCGGCCCCACGGGCTCCGGCAAGACCCTCCTCGCGCAGACCCTCGCGCGCATGCTGAACGTCCCCTTCGCGATCGCCGACGCCACGGCCCTGACGGAGGCCGGTTACGTCGGCGAGGACGTCGAGAACATCCTGCTCAAGCTGATCCAGGCGGCCGACTACGACGTCAAGAAGGCCGAGACCGGGATCATCTACATCGACGAGATCGACAAGGTCGCGAGGAAGAGTGAAAACCCCTCCATCACGCGCGACGTCTCGGGTGAGGGCGTCCAGCAGGCCCTGCTGAAGATCCTGGAGGGCACCACGGCCTCGGTGCCGCCGCAGGGCGGCCGCAAACACCCCCACCAGGAGTTCATCCAGATCGACACGACGAACGTACTGTTCATCGTGGGCGGTGCCTTCGCCGGACTGGAGAAGATCATCGAGTCCCGGGCCGGCGCCAAGGGCATCGGCTTCGGCGCGCAGATCCGCTCCAAGCGCGAGATGGAGTCCAAGGACCAGTTCCAGGAGGTCATGCCGGAGGACCTGGTCAAGTTCGGCATGATCCCCGAGTTCATCGGCCGCCTCCCCGTCATCACCTCGGTCCACAACCTGGACCGCGAGGCCCTGCTGCAGATCCTCGTCGAGCCGCGCAACGCGCTCGTCAAGCAGTACCAGCGCCTCTTCGAACTCGACGGCGTGGAGCTGGACTTCGAGCGCGAGGCGCTGGAGGCCATCGCCGACCAGGCCATCCTCCGCCAGACCGGCGCGCGTGGCCTCAGGGCCATCATGGAGGAGGTCCTCCAGGGCGTGATGTACGAGGTCCCGTCCCGCAAGGACGTGGCCCGGGTCGTCATCACGGCGGACGTCGTCCAGTCGAACGTCAACCCGACGCTGATCCCGCGGGACGCGCGCGGTCGCGGGCCGGGCGAGCAGAAGACGGCGTGACACGGCAGACGTGAAGGAAGGGCCCCGGTCGCCGACCGGGGCCCTTCCTCTTGTCGGTCGAGCCTGATCAGGCCTTGACGCGGATCTCCGGGCGGAGCTTGGTGGTGATGTCGACAGCCGCGTCCTTTGTGGTCTCCTTGGTGGCGTCACCCGAGGAGACAACGGCGATCGTGCTGTAGTCGGCCCAGGCGCAGAACCAGTTGGTCTGCTCCTTCTTGGTCATCACGTTCTGGCCCTTGAGCGCCTGGCACTTCATGACCGCGCCGTCGAGGTCGGCCTCCTCGGGCTCGCCGATCAGCTCGGTCTTGCCGCCGCCGCTGCTGGAGGAGTCCTCCTCGGCCGACTTCTTGAAGTTGGCGAAGAAGGTGTCCAGGGCCGCCTCCGGGTCGGAGACCTCACCGTAGACGCCGAAGAACTGCACGCTCCTGGCCGTCGCCAGCGTGGCGGCCGAGGACGGGTCGGAGGGGTCGTACTTGGTGGGATCCACGGTGGAGTAGGAGCCCAGCACCGACTTGCCGTTCTTGACGCCGCTCTTCTCCAACTCCTTGGCGGACTCGTCGCCGGCGGTCGCCCCGTCCTTCGTGACGCGGTTGTACTCGCTCAGCACCTTCGCCGGCGTGGCCAGCTTGTGCGGCCCGTCGTCCTCCAGGGAGCCCGCGCCGCCACCCCCGCCGATCACGAAGTACGCGCCGACACCGATCGCCGCCACGAGGGCCACGGCGCCGATGATGATGCCGGTCTTCTTCTTGCCGCCGCCCGGGGCCGGGGGCTGCGGCGGCATGCCGTAAGGGGCCTGGCCGTAGGGCGGCTGCGGCTGCTGGCCGTACGGGGGCTGCTGGCCGTAGGGCCCCGGCTGCGGCGGGACACCCTGAGGGGGCTGCTGCGGGACGCCGTAACCCGGCTGGGGCGGAGGGGCCTGCTGGGGGTAGCCGTAGCCGGGCTGGGGCGCCTGCGGCGGCTGGCCGTACGGACCCGGCTGGCCGTACGGTCCGGGCTGCTGGGGCTGCCCGCCGTACGGGCCCGGCTGGTTGTAACTCATGTTCTGGGTTCCCCTCCAGATGCTTATGTGTTCCGGACATCCTGGCGCAGACCCGCCGTGTGCATGGCAGCGGGGCCCCCGCCGTTACAAACCAAACGCGTTTCGGGACGGGGTCGTGACACCTCTAAACTGACCCCCGTGACCGAGAACGCTCAGCAGCAGCCACCAGCGCCCAGCACCGACCTGCCGACCCAGTACGCGCCGGCCGACGTGGAGGGGCCGCTGTACGAGCGCTGGGTAGAGCGGGGTTACTTCGAGGCGGACGAGAAGAGCGACAAGCCGCCGTACACCATCGTCATCCCGCCGCCGAACGTCACGGGCAGCCTGCACCTCGGGCACGCCTTCGAGCACACCCTCATCGACGCCCTGACCCGCCGTAAGCGGATGCAGGGCTTCGAGACGCTGTGGCAGCCCGGCATGGACCACGCCGGTATCGCCACGCAGAACGTCGTCGAGCGGGAGCTGGCGAAGGAGGGCAAGTCCCGGCACGACCTGGGGCGTGAGGCCTTCGTCGAGCGGGTCTGGCAGTGGAAGGGCGAGTCCGGCGGGCAGATCAGCGGCCAGATGCGGCGGTTGGGCGACGGCGTCGCCTGGTCGCGCGAGCGCTTCACGATGGACGAGGGCCTCTCGCAGGCCGTCCAGACCATCTTCAAGCGGCTCTACGACGACGAGCTGATCTACCGCGCCGAGCGCATCATCAACTGGTGCCCCCGGTGCCTGACGGCGATCTCCGACATCGAGGTCGAGTACCAGGACGACGACGGCGAGCTCGTCTCCATGAAGTACGGCGACGGGGACGACACCATCGTCGTCGCCACCACCCGCGCCGAGACGATGCTCGGTGACACCGCCGTCGCTGTCCACCCCGAGGACGAGCGCTACAAGCACCTGGTCGGCAAGCTGGTCAAGCTGCCGCTGACCGACCGCTCCATCCCCGTCGTCGCGGACGAGCACGTCGACCCGAAGTTCGGCACGGGTGCCGTCAAGGTCACCCCGGCGCACGACCCGAACGACTTCGAGATCGGCCAGCGCCACGACCTCCCGGCCCTGACGATCATGGACGAGCACGCCGTGATCACCGCCCACGGCCCCTTCCAGGGCCTGGACCGGCTGGAAGCGCGGTCGGCGATCGTCGCGGCCCTGCGCGCCGAAGGGCGGATCGTCGCCGAGAAGCGGCCCTACGTCCACTCCGTCGGCCACTGCTCGCGCTGCAAGACCACCATCGAGCCGCGCCTGTCCATGCAGTGGTGGGTCAAGGTCGGCCCGCTGGCCAAGGCGGCCGGTGACGCCGTCCGCGACGGGCGCGTCAAGATCCACCCGCAGGAGATGGAGAAGCGCTACTTCGACTGGGTCGACAACCTCCACGACTGGTGCATCTCGCGCCAGCTGTGGTGGGGCCACCGCATCCCGGTCTGGTACGGCCCGAACGGCGAGGTCGTCTGCGTCGGCCCCGACGCGGAGCCGCCGAGCGGCGAGGGCTGGCGGCAGGACACCGACGTCCTCGACACCTGGTTCTCCTCCGGCCTGTGGCCCTTCTCCACGCTGGGCTGGCCCGAGCAGACCGAGTCGCTCGCGAAGTTCTACCCGAACTCCGTCCTGGTCACGGGCTACGACATCCTCTTCTTCTGGGTCGCCCGGATGATGATGTTCGGCCTGTACGCGATGGACGGCACCCCGCCGTTCCACACCATCGCCCTGCACGGCATGGTCCGCGACCAGTTCGGCAAGAAGATGTCGAAGTCCTTCGGGAACGCGGTCAACCCGCTGGACTGGATGGACAAGTACGGCAGCGACGCCCTGCGCTTCACCCTCGCCCGCGGCGCCAACCCCGGCGTCGACGTCCCCATCGGCGAGGACTGGGTCCAGGGCTCCCGCAACTTCGCCAACAAGATCTGGAACGCGACGCGCTTCGCGCTGATGAACGGCGCGACGGTCGACGGCCCCCTGCCGGACCCGTCGAAGATGTCCGCGACGGACCGCTGGATCCTCTCCCGCCTGAACTCGGTCGTCGCCGAAGTCGACGCGTACTACGACGACTACCAGTTCGCGAAGCTGTCCGACTCCCTGTTCCACTTCGCGTGGGACGAGGTCTTCGACTGGTACGTCGAGCTGTCCAAGACGACGTTCCAGGCGGGCGGCGAGGCGGCCGAGGTCAGCAAGCGCGTCCTCGGCGAGGTCCTCGACGTCACGCTGAAGCTGCTGCACCCGGTGGTCCCGTTCGTCACGGAGACGCTGTGGACGACGCTGACCGGCGGTGAGTCGGTCGTCATCGCCGAGTGGCCGAAGGATAGTGGCTTCCGCGACGCCGACGCCGAGCGCGAGATCGAGTCGCTCCAGTTGGTCATCACCGAGGTCCGCCGCTTCCGCGCCGACCAGGGCCTCCAGCCCGGCCAGCGGGTCCCGGCCCGGCTGACCCTGGACGGCACGCGGTTCGCGCCCCACGAGGCAGCCATCCGCCAGCTGCTCCGTCTCCAGCCGGAGGGCGACGGCTTCACGGCGACGGCGACCCTCCCGGTGGCCGGTGCCGAGGTCGCCCTCGACCTCTCCGGCACGATCGACGTGGCGGCCGAGCGCAAGCGCCTCGCGAAGGACCTCGCCGCGGCCGAGAAGGAGAAGGCCCAGGCGAACGCCAAGCTCGGCAACGAGGCGTTCCTGTCGAAGGCCCCCGACCACGTTGTGGACAAGATCCGCACCCGCCTCACCAAGGCGGAGGAGGACATCGCCCGCATCCAGGCCCAGCTGGAGAGGCTGCCGCAGGCGTAGAGGTTCGTACGGTCGTGAAGGCCCCGGTGCTTGTCAGCGCCGGGGCCTTCACGCGGTTCAGGGGCGCGGGGCTGTATCGATGTGCGGCTCCGCCGCGTGGGCGCGACAAGCCACGACGAACCCGCACACACGCGACGACACAAACCACCCCCGACCTTTGTCACCCCCGCTCCGTAGACTGGCCCCGTGAGCGAGCTCCCTCCAGACCACAACGCCGACGACCAGCCCGACCCCCTCAACACCTTCGACGAGATCATCGCCGAGGAAACCACCCGCGACCCCGACCTCGCGGTCATCGAAGCCGGCAGCCGAACCCTGCGCACCCAGGGCGGCCCCCCGGAGGCCGACATCCCCACCCGGCCCGCCGACCCCGAGGTGGACAAGGCCCTGCGCGAGGTCGAGGCGGAGCTCGCCACCCGCTGGGGCGAGACCAAGCTGGAGCCCTCCGTCAGCCGCATCGCCGCGCTGATGGACGTGCTCGGGGAGCCGCAGCGGTCGTACCCGTCGATCCACATCACCGGCACCAACGGCAAGACCTCCACGGCCCGCATGATCGAGGCCCTGCTCGGCGCCTTCGAGCTGCGCACCGGCCGCTACACCTCGCCGCACGTGCAGTCGATCACCGAGCGCATCAGCCTGGACGGCGCCCCCATCTCGCCCGAGCGGTTCATCGAGACGTACCAGGACATCAAGCCGTACGTGGAGATGGTCGACGCCGCGCAGGAGTACCGGCTGTCCTTCTTCGAGGTGCTCACCGGCATGGCGTACGCGGCCTTCGCCGACGCCCCCGTGGACGTCGCCGTCGTCGAGGTCGGCATGGGCGGCTCCTGGGACGCCACGAACGTGATCGACGGTGACGTCGCCGTCGTCACGCCCATCGACCTCGACCACACCGACCGGCTCGGCACCACGCACGCCGAGATCGCCACGGAGAAGGCCGGCATCGTCAAGCAGGACGCCACCGTCATCCTGGCGCAGCAGCCGGTCGAGGCGGCGCAGGTGCTGCTGAAGAAGGCCGTCGAGGTGGACGCGACCGTGGCCCGCGAGGGCCTGGAGTTCGGCGTCGTGGACCAGCAGGTGGCCGTCGGCGGGCAGCTGCTGACGCTGCGCGGCCTCGGCGGCGAGTACACCGAGGTGTACCTGCCGCTGCACGGCGCGCACCAGGCGCACAACGCGGCCGTGGCGCTCGCCGCCGTCGAGGCGTTCTTCGGCGTCGGCGCGCAGCGCCCCGACCCGCTGGACCTGGACACGGTCCGCAAGGCGTTCGCCGCCGTCGCCTCCCCGGGCCGGCTGGAGGTCGTGCGCCGGTCGCCGACCGTCGTGCTCGACGCCGCCCACAACCCGGCGGGTGCCCGGGCGGCGGCCGAGGCGATCGGGGAGGCGTTCCAGTTCAGCCGCCTCATCGGTGTCGTCGGCGCGAGCGGCGACAAGAACGTGCGGGGGCTGCTGGAGGCGTTCGAGCCGGTGTTCGCCGAGGTCGTCGTCACGCAGAACTCCAGCCACCGCGCGATGGACGCCGACGAGCTGGCGGGCATCGCCGTCGAGGTGTTCGGCGAGGACCGCGTCCAGGTCGAGCCGCGGCTGCCCGACGCGCTGGAGGCCGCGATCACGCTGGCCGAGGAGGAGGGCGAGTTCGCGGGCGGCGGCGTGCTCGTCACCGGTTCCGTCATCACCGTCGGCGAGGCCCGACTGCTCCTGGGGAAGGGCTGAGATCCCGTGCGTACGCTCTGTTCTTCGACGCTGATCGGCGAGTTCTTCATCATCGGCTTCGCCGGGCTGGTCGCCATGAAGGACCCGGACCTGTCCATGACGACCGTGTGGACGGTCAGCGGTGTCGCGATGTTCCTGTGCCTGGTGCTGTGCGGACTGGTGACGCGCCCGGGCGGGGTGGTGCTCGGCTGGGCGCTGCAGATCGCGCTCATCGCGTCGGGCTTCGCCGTGCCCATGATGTTCTTCCTGGGCGTGGTCTTCGCGGCCCTGTGGTGGGCGTCGGTGCACTACGGGCGGAAGGTGGACGAGGCGAAGGCGCGATTCGCGGCCCAGGCCGGCTCCTCCACACCTGACGCTGCGTAACAGGCGGCCCGACACGCCGGGTAATCTCGTCCCACCCGCACAACCTTGACGCATAAGGAGCCCGTCGTGAGCCAGCGCACCCTCGTCCTCCTCAAGCCCGACGCCGTCCGTCGTGGCCTGACCGGCGAGATCATCAGCCGCATCGAGCGCAAGGCGGGCTGGGCGATCACCGCGCTGGAGCTGCGCACCCTGGACCAGGACACGCTGGAGCAGCACTACGGCGAGCACAAGGGCAAGCCCTTCTACGAGCCGCTGGTGGAGTTCATGGCCTCCGGGCCGGTCGTGGCGATGATCGTCGAGGGTGAGCGGGTCATCGAGGGGCTGCGCCAGCTGGCCGGGCCGACCGACCCGATCGCCGCGGCGCCCGGCTCCATCCGCGGCGACTACGGCGTGATCGTCCGGGAGAACCTGATCCACGCCTCGGATTCCGAGGAGTCCGCCGAGCGCGAGGTGAAGATCTTCTTCCCGGGTCGCGCGTAAAGGGCGAAGGGCCGGCGAAGTCCGGGAGTACGGCTCCCGGACTTTTCCGGCATATGCGTGGCGATCGAGGGAACGATGCTCCCCGAACGCCCGTCTCCACAAGCGAACGCGCACAGCATCTGCTGACAATGGCGGAGACCCTCCCGCAGTGTTCGCGAAGGCGCGTCTACGATGGAAGCCTTCACGTCACAGCACCCACCTTTGCCTACCTGAAAAGCCCTCAAAAGCTCCTGGGAAGGCCAGACGAATCCTGATGGGGAACTCAATGTCGTTCATCGGCCGTGACATGGCTGTCGACCTCGGGACCGCCAACACGCTGGTGTACGTCAGGGGTCGCGGGATCGTACTCAACGAGCCGTCCGTCGTCGCGATCAACACCAACACCGGTGGCATCCTCGCGGTCGGCGCCGAAGCGAAGAAGATGATCGGGCGCACGCCCGGCAACATCGTTGCCGTTCGTCCGCTGAAGGACGGCGTGATCGCCGACTTCGAGATCACCGAGCGGATGCTCCGCTACTTCATCCTGAAGATCCACAAGCGGCGGTATCTGGCTCGTCCGCGGGTCGTCGTCTGTGTGCCCTCGGGCATCACGGGCGTCGAGCGCCGTGCCGTCATCGAGGCGTCGTCCCAGGCCGGCGCCCGCCAGGTGCACATCATCGAGGAGCCCATGGCCGCGGCCATCGGCTCCGGCCTGCCGGTCCACGAGGCCACGGGCAACATGGTGGTCGACATCGGCGGCGGCACGACGGAGGTCGCGGTCATCTCCCTCGGCGGCATCGTCACCGCCCAGTCCATCCGGGTGGCGGGCGACGAACTGGACAACGCGATCATCCAGCACATCAAGAAGGAGTACTCGCTCCTGCTGGGTGAGCGGACGGCCGAGCAGATCAAGATCACGATCGGTTCGGCGTACGACCTCGACACCGACGAGCACACCGAAATCCGCGGCCGGGACCTGGTCTCCGGGCTGCCGAAGACCGTCGTCATCTCCGCGGCCGAAGTCCGCAAGGCGATCGAGGAGCCGGTCAACGCCATCGTCGACGCCGTCAAGACGACCCTCGACAAGTGCCCGCCGGAGCTGTCCGGCGACATCATGGACCGAGGAATCGTTCTGACCGGCGGCGGAGCGCTGCTGCGGGGCCTGGACGAGCGGCTGCGCCGGGAGACCGGGATGCCGATCCACATCGCCGAGGACCCCCTGGACAGCGTGGCGCTCGGGTCCGGCAAGTGCGTCGAGGAGTTCGAGGCGCTGCAGCAGGTGCTGGACGCCCAGCCGCGCAGATGACGTAACTCTTCGATTCCGCCGTACGGGACGATCTCCTCTCGTACGGCGGATCGTTGATACAGCTGCATAAGCTCCCACAAAGCAGCCCCTCGGTTTTCCCTGGGGCTTCCCGAATTCCGATGAGGAAGGCACGGCCGCCGCACGTGAGGGACACACGAGAGAGCCGGCTGCTCCTGGTGCTGCTGATCGCCATCGCGTTCGCTTTGATCACGGTGGACATCCGCGGTGGGGAGGATTCGCCCGTCGACGGTGCCCGGCAGGCCGCGGCCACGGTCTTCGGCCCGATCGAGAGCGGTGTGTCGGCCGCGGTCGACCCGGTCGGCAACGCGGTCTCCGCCATCCGTGACTCCGGCGAACGGCACGACCGGCTCGCCGCGCTGGAGGAGGAGAACGCGGCCCTGAAGGCGCGGCTCGGCAGCGACGACCGCGCCCGCAGCCGCCTCAAGCAGCTCGACAAGATGCTGAAGGTCGCCGGGCAGGGCCAGTACGGCATCAAGGGCGCGGAGGTCATCGCCATAGGAGCGGCGCAGGGCTTCTCCTGGACCATCACCATCGACGTCGGCGCCAACGACGGCATCAAGCGCGACATGACCGTCCTGAACGGCGACGGGCTGGTCGGCCGGGTCACCACGGTCGGGCCCAACACCGCGACGGTCCTGCTCGCCAGCGACCCCGACTTCACGGTCGGCACGCGCATGGAGGCCAGCGACGAACTGGGCTTCGCCTCCGGGCAGGGCGACCGCCCGCTGCGCGTCGAACTCCTCAACGGCAAGGCCGAGGTGAAGAAGGGCGACCGCCTCGTCACCTTCGGCTCGCAGGCCGACCGGCCGTTCGTGCCCGGCGTGCCCGTCGGCGTGGTCTCCCGCGTCGACCCCTCCGGCGGCGGCCTGACCCGCACGCTGTACGTCACGCCGTACGCGAGCTTCACCAAGCTCGACATCGTCGGCGTCGTCGTCGAGGCCCCGAAGAAGGACCCCCGCGACACGGTGCTCCCGCCCAAGCCCAAGCCCACCCCGAGGCCGACGGTGACGGTGACCGTGACGCCGTCCGCCGAGGCGCCCGCAGACGGCCAGAACCAGCAAGAGCAGTAGGAGCTGTCACCCATGCGCGTCAACCGGATCCTGCTCTCGTCCGCCCTGGTCGTCGTCGCCCTGGTGATCCAGGTGAGCGTCCTCGCCCGCCTCCATCTGCCGGGCGCGGTGCCCGACCTGATGCTGCTGACCGTCCTCGGCCTCGCGCTGGTGTACGGGCATGTCGGCGGCGCCCTCGTCGGCTTCGCCGCGGGCCTGCTCGCCGACCTGGCCCCGCCCGCCGACCACGCCGCCGGGCGGTACGCCCTCGTGCTGTGCGTCATCGGCTATCTCGCCGGCCTGGTGAAGCCCGAGACGGGCCAGCTGAAGTCCGCCACCGGCCCGATGGTCGTGGTGGTCGCCGCCGCGGTCGGCTCGACCCTGCTGTACGCCGGTGTCGGCGCCCTTGTCGGCGACACCGCCGCCCGCCATGTGGGCCTGGGCAGCCTGCTGTTCACGGCCGCCCTGTACGACCTGCTGCTCGCCCCGTTCGTGGTGCCGGGGGTGATGGCCCTGGCCCGGCGCGCGGAGAACGATCCGCTGGCGGAGTCCACGTCGGCCGCCGCCAAGGCCACGGACATCTCCTCCGGCTGGCTCGCCGGCGGCACCGGCCTGAGGATCGGCACCCAGCGCAACGGCCTGCGGGTGAAGGCGGCCCGGGCCCGGATGGCGCGGGCCGGGCGCATCAAGGGGGTCAAGCGGCTGTGAACGCGGCGAAGTTCACCCGAACGGAGCGGTCCGGTCGGAACGACGGGGCGTGGGCCGACCGTTCACCACTCGTCACCGCCCGTCGATCATCCGTCTTCATCACCCACCCGAACGCGCACTGAGAGGGGGAGGCAGCCGCAGTGACCAACATTCCCGAGACCGGCCGGAACCCACGGGTCCAGATCCGGCTCGTCGTCATCCAGGTCCTCGTCCTCTCCCTGTTCCTCACCCTGGGCGGACGCCTGTGGTACCTCCAGATCCGTGAGGGCGCCGCGTACGCCAAGGAGGCGTCCGGGAACCACGTCCAGCAGGTCGTCCAGCCGGCCGTCCGCGGCTCGATCCTGGACGCGCGCGGAGTGGCCCTCGCCGACAACGAGACCAGACTGGTCGTCTCCGCGTCCCGCACCGACCTGCTGAAGATGCCGGACGACGGCAAGGACGTCCTCACCAAGCTCGCCGGAGTCCTGGGCATGACCCCCAAGGAGGTCATGGAGAAGGTCCGGCTGTGCGACGCCGAGACGCCCCAGCCCTGCTGGAACGGCTCGCCCTACCAGCCCATCCCCATCACCGACGAGGCCACGCCCAAGCAGGCCCTGCAGATCCGCGAGCGCGCCGAGGACTTCCCCGGCATCACCGCCGAGCCGGAGGCCGTGCGCCGCTACCCGAGCCCGGGCAAGGCCAACACCGCCCAGGTCCTCGGCTACCTCTCGCCGGTCACCGACGAGGAGATCAAGCAGGCGCAGAACACCAACTCGCCGTACCTGCGCTCCGACCAGGTCGGCCGCTCGGGCCTGGAGCGCCAGTACGACAAGCAGCTGCGCGGCAAGGCCGGCGTCACCCGCTACGAGGTGGACAACCTCGGCCGCGTCATCGGCCAGGCCGAGGCCGACCCGGCCCACCCCGGCGACAACCTCGTCACCAGCATCGACGCCCGCGTCCAGCGGATCGCCGAGTACCAGCTGAACGAGGCCATGAAGGAGGCCCGCAAGCAGCACGACCGGAACACCGGCACCAACTACAAGGCGGACTCCGGCGCCGTCGTCGTCATGGAGGCCAAGACCGGCCGCGTCGTCGCCATGGCCTCCAACCCGACGTACGACCCGAACGCCTGGGTGGGCGGCATCTCCGCCAAGGACTACGCGCGGCTCACCGGCAAGAAGTCCAACTACCCGCTGCTCAACCGCGCGATCCAGGGCCAGTCGGCGCCAGGCTCCATCTTCAAGGTCATCCCGACGGCCGCCGCGGTCAACGCGGGCTACTCCTTCAACGGCCCGTACCAGTGCTCCAGCTCGTACTCCATCGGCGGCCAGGTCTTCAAGAACTTCGAGTCCAAGGGATACGGCCCGATCAGCCTCGGCCGCGCCCTGGAGGTCTCCTGCGACACGGTCTTCTACCGGCTCTCCCACGAGGAGTGGAAGAAGGACGGCGGCACGAAGCCGAAGAAGAACGCCAACGACTGGTTCTACAAGACCGCCCACCAGTTCGGCCTCGGCAAGGAGACCGGCATCGACCTGCCCAACGAGGTCACCGGCCGCGTCCCGGACCGCAAGTGGAAGCTGGACTACTGGAAGGCCAACAAGGACGCCTGGTGCCGCACCGGCAAGCGCAACGGCAGCTACGCCGAGAAGATCGCCTACGAGAACTGCCTCGAAGGCAACCGCATGCGCGCCGGTGACTCCGTCAACTACTCCATCGGCCAGGGCGACACGCTCGTCACACCCATCCAGATGGCCACCATCTACGCCGCCATCTCCAACGGCGGCACGATGTACACCCCCTCGGTCGGCAAGGCCGTCATCAGCGCCGACGGCAAGACGGTCACGCCGATCAAGCCGCAGGCGCACGGCAAGCTGCCCATGACGCAGAAGACGCGCAACGAGATAGACGAAGCCCTCGCGGGAGTCGCCACCCGCGGTACGGCCGCCTGGAGGTTCGGCGGCTGGCCGCAGGACAAGATCCCGATGCACGCCAAGACGGGTACGGCCGAGGTCTACGGCAAGCAGACGACCTCCTGGTTCGCCACGTACACCAAGGACTACTCGATCGTCATGACGATCTCCCAGGGCGGCACGGGCTCCGGCGCCTCGGGCCCCGCCGTCCGCAACATCTACAACGCGCTGTACGGCGTCTCCGAGGACGGCGACATCGACCCGAAGAAGGCGCTGCTGCCCACCCCGGAGAAGGCCCTGCCGAAGGTCAAGACGGACGGCACCATCGCCTCCCCGAAGATCTCCAAGGACCCGGCCAAGGACCAGCAGGCCAAGAAGAAGGACCCGAACGCCCCGGCCGACCCGCTCCAGCCGGCGACGGCGGCCCCGCCGACGCCGGAGAACCGTGACACCCGAAGGCGCCGGCGGGGAAGCCGGAGGTTGCCGACATGACCGGCGGTGTGAACAGCTTCCAGGTCTCCGGGTACGGGCCCGAGCGCACCGGCTGGATGCGGCTCCTCGCCCGTGACTCGGTCACGCGGCGACTCGACTGGCCGATCCTGCTGTCGGCGCTGGCCCTGTCGCTGCTCGGCACGCTGCTGGTCTACTCGGCGACCCGCAACCGCACGGAGCTGAACCAGGGCGACCCGTACTTCTTCCTCATCCGGCACCTGCTGAACACCGGCATCGGCCTCGCCCTGATGGCCGGCACGGTCTGGCTCGGCCACCGGGCCCTGCGCACGGCCGTGCCGATCCTGTACGGCCTGTCGGTGCTGCTGATCCTGCTGGTGCTCACGCCGCTCGGCTCGACGATCAACGGCGCCCACTCCTGGATCAAGCTCCCGGGCGGCTTCTCCCTCCAGCCCTCGGAGTTCGTGAAGGTCACGATCATCCTGGGCATGGCGATGCTGCTGGCGGCCCGGGTCGACGCGGGCGACAAGCAGTACCCCGACCACCGCACGGTCATGCAGGCGCTGGGCCTGGCCGCCGTGCCCATGCTGATCGTGATGCTCATGCCCGACCTCGGGTCGGTCATGGTCATGGTCATCATCGTGCTCGGTGTGCTGCTCGCCTCCGGCGCCACCAACCGGTGGGTGTTCGGCCTGCTGGGCGCGGGCGCGGCCGGCGCGATCGCCGTCTGGCAGCTCGGCGTGCTCGACGACTACCAGATCGCCCGCTTCGCCGCCTTCGCCAACCCCGAGCTCGACCCGGCCGGCGTCGGCTACAACACCAACCAGGCCCGCATCGCCATCGGCTCCGGCGGGCTGACCGGCTCCGGCCTCTTCCACGGCTCGCAGACCACCGGGCAGTTCGTCCCCGAGCAGCAGACGGACTTCGTCTTCACGGTGGCGGGGGAGGAGCTGGGCTTCCTCGGCGGCGGCCTGATCATCCTGCTGCTCGGCATCGTGCTGTGGCGGGCCTGCCGGATCGCCCGCGAGACCAGCGACCTGTACGGCACGATCGTGGCCGCCGGCATCGTCGCCTGGTTCGCCTTCCAGACGTTCGAGAACATCGGCATGACGCTCGGCATCATGCCGGTCACCGGCCTGCCGCTGCCGTTCGTGTCGTACGGCGGTTCGTCGATGTTCGCCGTGTGGATAGCGGTCGGTCTGTTGCAGTCGATCCGGGTGCAGAGACCGATGTCGGCGTGAACATCGGGCGGGGCGGCCCCCTGCCGCCCCGCTGCCGGGCCGACTAGATTCGGGTCATGGCGGACACGAAGCGTGAGATCGAGCGGAAGTACGAGTCGAAGGACAGCGGGCTTCCGGACCTGACCGGTGTCGCCGGGGTGGCGGACATCGTCGACAAGGGCGTCGCCCACCTCGACGCCACCTACTACGACACCGCCGACGAACGCCTCGCCGCGTCGTCCGTCACCCTGCGCCGCCGCACCGGCGGCTCCGACGCGGGCTGGCACCTGAAGTTCCCGGTCGCCCCCGGCGTCCGCGACGAGATCCACGCCCCGCTGTCCGACACCCTGCCCGACGACCTCGCCGGGCTGGTCCGTTCCCGGGTCCGCGACAGCGAGCTGCTCCCCCTGGTCCGGCTCCGCTCCGACCGGGACGTACGGCACCTCGTGGACGCCGGCGGCCGGCTGCTCGCCGAGGTCAGCGTCGACGCCGTGCACGCCGCGCGGCTCACGGCCGACGGCGGCGAGGCGCAGTGGACCGAGATCGAGGTGGAACTGGCCGACGGGGGTGACCCGGCCTTCCTCGACCAGGTGGAGAAGCGGCTGCGCAAGGGGGGCGTACGGCCGTCGAAGTCGCCGTCGAAGCTGGCCCGCGCCCTCGCGGAGACCGCGCCCGGGAAGCGGCGCGCGTCCGCCTCCGCGGGGGACCCGGTGACCGCCGGCGACCATGTGCTCGCCTACGTGCGCGCACAGCGGGACGCGATCGTCGAACTCGACCCGGCTGTCCGCCGCGACGTCGAGGACTCCGTGCACCGCATGCGCGTGGCCACCCGCAGGCTGCGCAGCACCTTCAAGTCGTTCGGCGAGGTTCTCGACCGGACCGTCACCGACCCGGTCGGCGACGAGCTGAAATGGCTGGCCGGCGAGCTGGGCCTGGACCGCGACCGCGAGGTGCTGACCGGGCGGCTGACGGCGGCCCTCGGCGAGGTGCCCGCGGCGCTGGTCCGAGGCCCGGTCGAGCAGCGGCTGAGCACCTGGTCGAGCGCCGAGCACGGTGGGGCGCGCGGCCGGCTCATCGGCGTCCTCGACTCCCGCCGCTACCTCGCCCTGCTCGACACCCTGGACGCCCTGATCGCCCACCCGCCGCTGCGCAAGGCGGCCGGCAAGAAGCCCGGCAAGACGGTCGCCAAGGCCGTGCGGAAGGACTTCCGCAAGGTCACCGGGCTGGTCGAGCGGGCCCTGGAGCTGGAACCCGGCACCGACCGGGACGTCGCGCTGCACGAGGCCCGCAAGAAGGCCAAGCGCACCCGCTACGCCGCCGAGGCCGCCCGACCCGCCCTCGGCAAGCCGGCCAAGACCATGGTCAAGTCCATGAAGTCGCTGCAGAACCTCCTCGGCGAGCACCAGGACAGCGTGATGGCCCGCCAGACCCTGCGCGAGCTGTCCGCCGTCGCCCACGCGGCGGGGGAGAGCGCCTTCACCTACGGCCTGCTCCATGAGCGCGAGGAGCAGCGGGCCGTGCGCGTGGAGGCCGAGCTGCCCGGGTTCTGGGACGGGATCAACAGCAGGGCGAAGGCCCTGTGATCCCCGGGGCGTACGGAGGGGTGCCGCGGGCGCGTTAGTCTGGATGGTCACCCCTGCCAGCACACGAAGGTTCCGTGAGATGCCTGCCGAAGCCGCCGAGTCTGTGTTCCCGCAGCTCGAAGCTCTGCTCCCGCATGTGCAGAAGCCGATCCAGTACGTCGGCGGAGAGCTCAACTCCACGGTCAAGGACTGGGAGTCCTGCGATGTCCGCTGGGCGCTCATGTACCCGGACGCCTACGAGGTCGGCCTGCCCAACCAGGGCGTCCAGATCCTCTACGAGGTCCTGAACGAACAGCAGGGCGTCCTCGCCGAGCGCACCTACAGCGTGTGGCCGGACCTGGAGGAGCTGATGCGCGAGCACGGCGTCCCCCAGTTCACGGTCGACAGCCACCGCCCGGTGAAGGCGTTCGACGTGCTCGGCCTGTCCTTCTCCACGGAGCTGGGCTACACGAACATGCTGGCCGCCCTGGACCTGTCCGGCATCCCGCTGGAGGCCAAGGACCGCGGCCCGGACGACCCGATCGTCCTGGCCGGCGGCCACGCCGCGTTCAACCCCGAGCCCATCGCGGACTTCATCGACTGCGCCGTGATCGGCGACGGCGAGCAGGCCGTCCTGGAGATCACCGCGATCGTCCGCGCCTGGAAGGCCGAGGGCCGCCCCGGCGGCCGCGAGGAGCTGCTGTTCCGCCTGGCGAAGACGGGCGGGGTGTACGTCCCCGGCTTCTACGACGTCGAGTACCTGCCGGACGGCCGTATCGCCCGAGTCGTACCGAACCGCAGCGGTGTGCCGTGGCGCGTGTCCAAGCACACGGTGATGGACCTGGACGAGTGGCCGTACCCCAAGCAGCCGCTGGTCCCGCTGGCCGAGACGGTCCACGAGCGCATGTCGGTGGAGATCTTCCGCGGCTGCACGCGCGGCTGCCGCTTCTGCCAGGCCGGCATGATCACCCGCCCGGTCCGCGAGCGCTCCATCACGGGCATCGGCGACATGGTCGAGCAGGGCCTGAAGGCGACCGGCTTCGAGGAGGTCGGCCTGCTGTCGCTGTCCTCCGCGGACCACAGCGAGATCGGCGACATCGCCAAGGGCCTCGCGGACCGCTACGAGGACGACAAGATCGGCCTGTCGCTGCCGTCGACCCGCGTGGACGCCTTCAACATCGACCTGGCCAACGAGCTGACCCGCAACGGCCGCCGCTCCGGCCTCACCTTCGCCCCTGAGGGCGGCTCGGAGCGCATCCGCAAGGTCATCAACAAGATGGTCTCGGAAGAGGACCTGATCCGCACGGTCGCGACGGCGTACGGCAACGGCTGGCGCCAGGTGAAGCTGTACTTCATGTGCGGCCTGCCCACCGAGACCGACGACGACGTCCTGCAGATCGCCGACATGGCGACGAAGGTCATCGCCAAGGGCCGCGAGGTGTCGAAGTCCAACGACATCCGCTGCACGGTCTCGATCGGCGGCTTCGTCCCCAAGCCGCACACGCCCTTCCAGTGGGCACCGCAGCTCTCCGCCGAGGAGACCGACGCCCGCCTGGCCAAGCTCCGCGACAAGATCCGCGGCGACAAGAAGTACGGCCGCTCCATCGGCTTCCGCTACCACGACGGCAAGCCCGGCATCGTCGAGGGCCTGCTCTCCCGGGGCGACCGCCGCATCGGCGCGGTCATCCGCGCGGTCTACGACGACGGCGGCCGCTTCGACGGCTGGCGCGAGCACTTCTCGTACGACCGCTGGATGGCCTGCGCGGACAAGGCGCTGGAGCCGTTCGGCGTGGACGTCGACTGGTACACCACCCGCGAGCGCACCTACGAGGAGGTCCTCCCCTGGGACCACCTCGACTCGGGCCTGGACAAGGACTGGCTCTGGGAGGACTGGCAGGACGCCCTCGACGAGACCGAGGTCGAGGACTGCCGGTGGACGCCGTGCTTCGACTGCGGGGTGTGCCCGCAGATGGACACGCACATCCAGATCGGCCCGACGGGCAAGAAACTCCTGCCCCTGACCGTCAAGAACGCGGCGCCCGCGCCGAGCGGGCACGCGCACTGAGGTGACGTCGGCTGAGCCCCCCTCCGCTGCGGAGGGGGGCTCAGTGCTGTCCCCGGCTCGGCCGTGGCCCGTCGGCAGCGCGCCGAACCTGCGGCGGACCGAGAGGTGAGAGGCGGGTCCCCCGGGGGACCCGCTGTAGAGGCCGGTTCGGTGACGCTCCCCCGGGGGGCCGGCCCGGCCAGGTTCCCCCAGTTCGGAATATGTGCTGGGGGAGCCGCTGTGGAGGGGGCGGGGATTCTGCGGTGGCTGGATCCGGACGGGCCGCTGAGGCGTCTACCACGGTATGGATCTGGAGAAACCGTCGCGCGAGGGTGCCGAGCCGCGGGTCGACCTGCGCAAGCCGCCGGCCGGACCGCCGGTCCGGCGGGAGCCGGAGGTGCCCGGGGGGTGCCTCGCCGTCGCGATCCGGATCCCGGTGCGGATCGTCGTGCTCGTGCTGGTCGTCCCCGTGCGGATGGCGTGGGACGCGCTCGTCGTCGCCGGGCGGTTCCTGAACGACGTGCTGTTCCGGCCGCTCGGGCGGGCGCTGCTGTGGCTCGGTCGGGCCGTGTTCGTCTGGCCGTTCGTGGGATTGTGGCGGTACGTCGTCGTCCCGGTGGGCAAGGCCCTGGGGTGGCTCGGGAACGTCCTCGTCGTCGTGCCGCTGGTCTGGCTGTACCGGTACGTGCTGACACCGGTGGGGCACGCGATCGCCTGGGTCGCGCGGGGTGTGGGGGCCGCCTTCGGCTGGGTGTACGCGCATCTGCTCACGCCCGTCGGGCACGCTGTGATGTGGGGCCTGAAGGGGCTCGGCGCCGTACTCGCCGCGATCGGCGTCGGCGTGTACACGGTCGTGGCGTGGCTCGTGCGGTACCTCGTCGTCGTCCCCGCCGTGTGGCTGTACACGTGGGTGCTCGCGCCCGTCGGACGCGCGATCCTCTGGTGCGGCGAGGGGCTTGTGTGGCTGGTGCGCATGATCGTCACCGGTGTCGGCATCGCCCTGTACTGGATCGCCCGGATCCTGCTCGTCCTGCCCGCCCTCGCCCTCTGGCGCTGGGTCCTCACACCGGTCGGACGCGTCCTGGCCGTCGTCGGACGGGAGATCCTGGACGCCCTCGGCCACGCCTGGCGGATCGCCGGGCACATCTCGCTCGCCGTCGGGCGGTTCCTCGGCACCCTCTTCCGGTGGATCTTCGTCGAACCGGTGCGGTGGGTGTACCGCAGCGTGCTCACGCCTGTCGGACACGTCGTGCGGGACACCGTCCTGCGGCCCGCTGCCGAGGCCGCCCGCAGTGTGGGACGGGCCAACCGGCAGGCCCTGGCCGCCGCCCGGGAGACCGTACGGCAGGCTCGTGCCGACGTCCGGCGGATGCTCTTCGGAGAGCCCCGGCGACCCCAGCCGCTCGACCGGAGGGAACCTTCGGGCCGCGAGGCACGTACTCTTGGTAGCAGTACGACCGCTCTCACGAAGGACTGAACGACACTGGGCAAGCGACAGCCCGAAGGCCCGCCGCCCGCACCCGCGGTGCAGCGCATCCGACTGCGCTACACCAAGCGCGGCCGCCTCCGGTTCACCAGCCACCGTGACTTCCAGCGCGCCTTCGAGCGTGCGTTGCGCCGTGCCGAGGTGCCGATGGCCTACTCGGCGGGCTTCACACCGCACCCGAAGGTGTCGTACGCCAATGCCGCACCCACCGGCACGGGCAGTGAGGCGGAGTACCTCGAGATCGCGCTCACCGCGCCGCGCGACCCGGAGCAGCTCAGGACCCTTCTCGACGAGTCGCTGCCCGCCGGGCTCGACATCGTCGAGGCGGTCGAGGCCCGCACCTCGGGCCTCGCCGACCGGCTGACCGCTTCCGTCTGGGAGCTGCGGCTGGACGGCGTGTCGCAGGAGGAGGCCCGCCGAGCGGTGGACGCCTTCAACGCGGCCGAGACGGTCGAGGTCCAGCGCCTCGCCAAGAACGGCGTCCGCACGTTCGACGCCCGCTCCGCCGTCGTGAGCCTGGAGAGCCGCGACCTCGCAGAAACGCAGAGTTCGCAGGCTGATAGGCCGACCGACCACCCCTGTGCGATACTGCGGCTGGTTGTTCGGCACGTGACGCCTGCCGTACGACCCGACGACGTCCTGTCCGGTCTCCGCGCCGTGGCCGACCTGGCGCCGCCGGTCCCCGCAGCGGTGACCAGGCTGGCGCAGGGGCTGTTCGATGAAGAGACCGGCACGGTGACCGACCCGCTCGCGCCCGACCGCGAGGCAGCTCCGGCCCACTCAACGGCCGAATCGACTGCCGCCGCGACGGCGCCGGCGTAAGGAAGGTCCCGCGTAGGGACGGACGTCGTAGCGCCGCCCTCGGACTCGGGAGCCACCTGGGTCGGGCAGCGCACCGACCAGAAGACTTTCGCCAGGCCGTACGCATTCGGCGTACGGAACCGGCGAGACAGGACACAGAGAGCTCCCGTGCGGCGCCCGCGCCCCGGACGGCGGCGAACGCGCACAGCGCGAGCCGCGGACGTCACCGGCATCGCCGGACCAGGCGCGGCGCCCGGGAGCCTGACGGGAGAAAAGCCCGCATGCTCGAACCGACCGAACCCACAGGGTCCTCACAGGGCTCCGAACAGAACACCCCCAGCGACACCCTGCCGCCCCGCCGGCGGCGCCGTGCCGCGTCCCGCCCGGCCGGTCCGCCCGCCGGTGCCTCGTCCGACGCGCCGGTGGAGACCGTCGCGCCGGCCATACCGGCCGCCGAGCCCGATGAGCTCGCGACCGGCCTCGTCGAGACCGACGAGGCCGAGGAAGCCGCCGCGGAGGAGACCACCGCAGAGGTGACCGCCGAGGCCGCCGCGAGCGCCGGGGACGAGAAGCCGGCCGAGGCCGTGGCCGAGCAGGCCGAGCCCGCCGGCCGCAAGCGGCGCCGTGTGGTGCGCCGGGCCTCCGCGCCCGCCGGTGCCCCGGCCGCCGCGGAAGCCGCCGAGACCGTGGTGCCCACCGCCGCTCCGGCCGCCCCCGAGGCAGCGGAACAGGCCGAGGCCCCCGCCGCGGTGTCCGAGGATGCCGCTCCACGGCGTACCCGGCGTCGTGCGACGCGTACGGTGACCTCGCCCGCCGCGGCTCCGGCCGAGGCGGAGACGGGACAGACCGCGCCGAGCGGCGCCGAGCCTGCCGCCGCCGAAAGCACCGAAGCCGCCGCCTCCGAGGACGCGGCTCCCCGCCGGACCCGCCGCCGTGCCTCGCGCCGGGTGTCCGCGCCCGCCGGGACGCCTGTGGACGCGCCCGAAGGGACCGCCGAGGAGGCGAAGGCCCCTGTGACCGAGACCCCGGCCGAGGCCGGCGCCACCGAGGCCGCGCCCGCGTCTCCGGCTCCCGCCGAGGCCGCTCCCGCCGAGGCCGCTGCCGCCGAGGCCCCCGCCGAAGCCGCCCCCGCCGCTCAGGCCGCCGAGAAGGCCGGTGCCGCCGAGCCCACCGAGGCCGCCGAGGAAGCCGCACCGCGTCGGCGTCGGCGGGTCGCCCGCAGGGCCGCCGGTGGTTTCGCCGAGCCCGCGCAGCCCGCTCAGTCCGCGCAGCGCCCCCAGCGCGGCGCCGGTGCGGCTGCCGGTGAGAGTGAGCCGTCGGCGCGTCCGGCGCGGCCCGCCGTCGCGCTGTTCCAGGCGCCCGTGTTCACCGAACCCCAGTTCCAGACGCCGGAGCGGGCCGCCGCCGCTGCCGCCGCCGAGGCGGCCGGTGCCGAGGAGCCCGAGGAGTTCGCCCCGGCCGAGGACGTCCGCGAGGAGCAGCCGTCCGGGGCGCGCCGCAGGCGCCGGCGCCGGGGTGCCGGCGAGGAGCCCGAGGCCCAGGCCGCCGAGGCCCCCGCCGCCGTGACCGCCGTCGACGACACGGACGAGGAGGCCGAGGACTCCGCCGAGGACCAGGCCGACTTCGACGACCAGGACGAGTCCGAGGGGACCGGCTCGCGCCGCCGCCGTCGCCGGGGTGGCCGCCGCCGTCGGCGTGGCGAGTCCGCCGACTCCGACGCCGAGGCCGGCGAGTCCGCGGACGCCGAGTCCGAGCAGGTCTCCGCCGCGCAGGACGCCGAGGACACCGCCGAGCAGACCGAGGAGGACCGGGAGGAGGCCGACGAGGCCGACGACCGTGACGAGTCGGCAGGCGGAGGTGGCTCCAGCAGCAGCCGCCGTCGCCGCCGCCGCCGTCGCCGCGCCGGTGACACCGCCGCCGACGCCGAGCCCTCCGACGACGACCCGGAGCGCACGGTCGTCAAGGTCCGCGAGCCCCGCCCGAAGGCCGAGCCCTCCGACGAGGTGCAGTCCATCAAGGGCTCGACCCGGCTGGAGGCCAAGAAGCAGCGCCGCCGCGAGGGCCGCGAGCAGGGCCGCCGCCGTGTGCCGATCATCACCGAGGCCGAGTTCCTCGCCCGGCGCGAGGCCGTCGAGCGCGTGATGGTCGTCCGGCAGAACGGCGACCGTACGCAGATCGGCGTCCTCGAGGACAACGTGCTCGTCGAGCACTACGTCAACAAGGAGCAGGCGGTCTCGTACGTCGGCAACGTCTACCTCGGCAAGGTGCAGAACGTGCTGCCGTCGATGGAGGCCGCCTTCATCGACATCGGCAAGGGCCGCAACGCGGTGCTGTACGCCGGTGAGGTCAACTTCGAGGCGCTCGGCATGGCCAACGGGCCGCGGCGCATCGAGTCCGCCCTGAAGTCCGGGCAGTCCGTGCTCGTCCAGGTGACGAAGGACCCCATCGGGCACAAGGGCGCCCGTCTGACCAGCCAGGTCTCCCTGCCGGGCCGCTACCTCGTGTACGTGCCCGAGGGCTCCATGACCGGCATCAGCCGCAAGCTGCCCGACACCGAGCGGGCCCGGCTGAAGACGATCCTCAAGAAGATCGTCCCCGAGGACGCGGGCGTCATCGTGCGCACCGCCGCCGAGGGCGCGAGCGAGGACGAGCTGCGCCGGGACGTCGAGCGGCTGCAGCAGCAGTGGGAGGACATCCAGAAGAAGGCCAAGAACGGCAACGCGCCGACGCTGCTGTACGGCGAGCCGGACATGACCGTCCGGGTCGTGCGCGACATCTTCAACGAGGACTTCTCCAAGGTCGTCGTCAGCGGCGACGAGGCGTGGTCGACGATCCACGGGTACGTTTCCCACGTGGCGCCGGACCTCGCCGAGCGGCTGCAGAGGTGGACCTCCGAGGTCGACGTCTTCGCCACGTACCGGATCGACGAGCAGCTCGCCAAGGCGCTGGACCGCAAGGTCTGGCTGCCCAGCGGTGGTTCGCTGGTGATCGACCGGACCGAGGCGATGGTCGTCGTCGACGTCAACACCGGCAAGTTCACCGGCCAGGGCGGCAACCTGGAGGAGACCGTCACCAGGAACAACCTGGAGGCGGCCGAGGAGATCGTGCGCCAGCTGCGGCTGCGCGACCTCGGCGGCATCATCGTCATCGACTTCATCGACATGGTGCTGGAGTCCAACCGGGACCTGGTGCTGCGGCGCCTGCTCGAATGCCTGGGCCGGGACCGTACGAAGCACCAGGTGGCCGAGGTGACCTCGCTGGGGCTCGTGCAGATGACCCGCAAGCGGGTGGGCCAGGGGCTGCTGGAGTCCTTCTCCGAGACCTGCGTCCACTGCAACGGCCGCGGTGTCATCGTGCACATGGAGCAGCCGACCTCCACCGGGGGCGGCGGCAAGCGCAAGAAGCGCGCGCGTGCCGGTGCCGCCGATCAGCCGCACGTCCACGAGGCCGCCGTCGAGACCGCCGAGCAGGAGGCCGAGACCGAGGCCGAGGTCGGTGCCGAGGTCGCCGAGCCGATCGCGCTGCCCGAGCCGGCCTTCGAGCCGGACGAGGAGCTGTACAGCAGCGCCGCCGAGGCGGAGGCCGCGGCCACCCGTGGGCGGACGCGGCGCCGGGCGAGCCGGCGGGCGTCGGCTCCCGCGGGTTCGCCGCGCGGTGAGGCTGCCGAGCAGCGCAAGGACAGGTCCGAGCAGGCCAAGGGCAAGGCTGGGCAGGTCGAGGACAAGACCGGGCAGTCCGAGGACAAGGCCGGGCAGGTCGAGGCCGAGGTTCCCACGGCTCAGGACGTCACGGCCGCGCAGGAGGCCGCCCGCCCGGTGCAGCCGGAGACGGCCGCTGAGGCGCAGGCCGAGCCCGCGGCCGTCGAGGACCCGGTCGTCGAGGCCTCGGCCCGGACCGCCGCCGACGACGCGGCCCCGGCCGCCGAGGAGGCGGCGCCCAAGGGTCGCGGCCGTCGCCGGGTGACGCGCAAGGTCACCGCGCCGGCCGGTTCGCCGACGGGCGCGGAAGCGGCCGTGGTGACGGTGCCCGAGACCGCGCCCGCGGCGCCCGAGCCGCAGGCCGCGGTGTCCGAGGCGAAGCCCGAGGAGGCGCCGGCCGAGCAGGCCGAGGCCGCCGAGGCGCCCGCCGAGCAGGCCGAGGCCGCCGAGGCGCCCGCCGAGCCCGCCGCCCCGGCCCGTCCGCGGCGTCGGGCCGTGCGCAAGTCCACCGCGCCCACCGCGTCCGAGGAGGCGGCCGTCGTGGTCGTCCCGTCGGCCCCGGCGGAGGAAGCGGCGCAGACCGCCGCCCCGGCCGCCGAGGCGGGCGAGACCGGCGAGACGGCCGAGGAACCCGCCCCGGCCAAGAAGACGGCCCGCAAGACGGCCAAGAAGGCCACGGCGAAGAAGGCCGCCACCAAGAAGACGGCGGCGAAGAAGACCGCGGCCAAGAAGACGACGGCCAAGAAGGCGGCGAAGACCACCAAGACCGCCGCCAAGAAGACCACGTCGAAGAAGACCGTCGCGGCGGAGCAGTCCTCCGGGTCCTCCGTCACGGCCTCCACCGACGAGGCCTGACCGGCCCGACGTCCCCCGGGGCGTGCGTGATCCACGCGCACGCCCCGGGGGACGCGACCGGCGTGACCGGTCGCACAGGGGGCGGGCCCGGCTCGGTTTGACCCCTTCGGCCGCGGCCCCGTAACCTTGACCGTCGGCGTGTCGACTGACGCGTCACATCCCCGTAAACCTCATCCTCCGGGCGCCGGGCGCCCAGGAGAGGCCGCCCGCTCTGCCGGGCGGCTGGCCTGCGGGGGTGCCGTTTCCCGAGCGAGAGAGTGAGTTCCGCGTGTACGCCATCGTGCGCAGCGGTGGTCGCCAGCACAAGGTTGCTGTCGGCGACATCGTTGAGGTTGACAAGATTTCCACTGCCAAGGTTGGCGACACGGTCGAGCTCTCGACCCTGCTCGTTGTCGACGGCGACGCCGTGACCAGCGACCCGTGGGTGCTGGCCGGCATCAAGGTCCAGGCCGAGGTCGTGGACCACCACAAGGGGCAGAAGATCGACATTCTGCGCTACAAGAACAAGACCGGTTACCGCCGTCGCCAGGGCCACCGCCAGCAGTACACGGCGATCAAGGTCACCGAGATCCCCACGGCTGCGAAGTAAGGGACTGAGGAGAAATGGCACACAAGAAGGGCGCATCGTCCACTCGGAACGGTCGCGACTCCAATGCCCAGCGGCTCGGCGTGAAGCGCTTCGGCGGTCAGGTCGTCAACGCTGGTGAGATCCTGGTCCGTCAGCGCGGCACCCACTTCCACCCGGGTGCGGGCGTCGGCCGTGGCGGCGACGACACGCTGTTCGCGCTGCAGGCCGGTTCGGTGCAGTTCGGCACCCACCGTGGCCGCAAGGTTGTGAACATCGTTCCGGTCGCCTGATCGGACACTCTCGCGAGGCGGACCTCACTTCCCGTTGCGGGAAGGCGGGTCCGCCTTTCGCTTGTTGAACAAGTACATCTCGTTGAACAAGCACGTTTCGTTGAACAAGTACATCGCGTACGTACTTC
Organism: Streptomyces sp. NPDC006140; assembly: GCF_040628815.1. NCBI lineage: Bacteria > Bacillati > Actinomycetota > Actinomycetes > Kitasatosporales > Streptomycetaceae > Streptomyces > Streptomyces sp. NPDC006140. The sequence goes on from NZ_JBEXTS010000001.1 coordinate 49,224, forward strand.
TGGAGGCACCTACCATGACCACCTTCGTGGACCGCGTCGAGCTGCATGTCGCCGCGGGTAACGGAGGCCACGGCTGTGCCTCCGTCCACCGTGAGAAGTTCAAGCCGCTGGGCGGCCCGGACGGCGGCAACGGCGGCCGCGGCGGGGACGTGATCCTCACCGTCGACCAGTCCGTCACCACGCTGCTCGACTACCACCACTCCCCGCACCGCAAGGCCACCAACGGCAAGCCCGGCGAGGGCGGCAACCGCTTCGGCAAGGACGGGCAGGACCTGGTCCTGCCGGTGCCGGACGGCACGGTCGTGCTGGACAAGGCGGGCAACGTCCTCGCGGACCTGGTCGGGCACGGCACGTCCTTCGTGGCCGCGCAGGGCGGCCGGGGCGGGCTCGGCAACGCGGCGCTGGCCTCCGCGCGGCGCAAGGCGCCCGGCTTCGCGCTGCTCGGCGAGCCGGGAGACGTCCGGGACGTCGTCCTGGAGCTGAAGACGGTCGCCGACGTGGCGCTCGTCGGCTACCCGAGCGCGGGCAAGTCGTCCCTGATCTCGGTGCTGAGCGCCGCCAAGCCGAAGATCGCCGACTACCCCTTCACCACGCTGGTGCCGAACCTCGGTGTCGTCACGGCCGGTTCGACGGTCTACACGATCGCCGACGTGCCCGGGCTGATCCCCGGCGCCAGCCAGGGCAAGGGCCTGGGACTGGAGTTCCTGCGCCACGTGGAGCGGTGCAGCGTGCTCGTGCACGTCCTGGACACCGCCACGCTGGAGTCGGACCGCGACCCGGTCTCCGACCTCGACGTCATCGAGGAGGAGCTGCGGCAGTACGGCGGTCTGGACAAGCGTCCGCGGATCGTCGTCCTGAACAAGATCGACGTACCGGACGGCAAGGACCTGGCCGACATGGTGCGACCCGACCTGGAGGCCCGCGGGTACCGCGTCTTCGAGGTGTCGGCCGTGGCGCACACGGGTCTGAAGGAGCTGTCGTACGCGCTCGCGGACCTCGTCGCGAAGGCGCGGGCCGCGAAGCCGAAGGAAGAGGCCACGCGGATCGTCATCCGGCCCAAGGCCGTGGACGACACCGGCTTCACGGTGACGCGCGAGGCCGACGGGCTGTTCCGGGTGCGCGGCGAGAAGCCCGAGCGGTGGGTGCGGCAGACCGACTTCAACAACGACGAGGCGGTCGGCTACCTCGCGGACCGGCTCAACCGGCTCGGGGTCGAGGAAGAGCTGATGAAGGCGGGGGCCCGCAGCGGTGACGGCGTCGCCATCGGCCCGGAGGAGAACGCCGTGGTCTTCGACTGGGAGCCGTCCGTGATGGCCGGAGCCGAGATGCTCGGCCGGCGCGGTGAGGACCACCGGCTGGACGAGGCGCGGCCGGCCGCGCAGCGCCGCAGGGACCGGCAGGCCGAGCGGGACGAGGCGCAGCGGGAGTTCGACGACTTCGAGCCGTTCTGAGCGTCCTGAGCCTTCTGGGCGTCCCGGGTTAACGGAAAGCAAACGCGCAACGGACTTCGGGGCAACCAAGTCACCGTGCGGTGAGTCGTACTGGGCGGCGCGGAGCGGATCTTGTTCCGCTCCGCGTGGCAACTGCCCAGCGGATCACCGGAGTTCACGTGCCCCAGTCCATGAGCAAGCGCAGGCTCGGCCGAACGGTCGCGGCGGCCGTCGCCGTCGTCGCGGCCGTCACCACCCCGGCGATCGCGCACGCCGAGCCCGCCGCCCGGTCCGCCGCCGAGTCCCCCGCGGCGAAGCTCCACGACGACTTCAACGGCGACGGCTATCCCGACCTCGCGGTGGCCGCCCCGAGCGCGACCGTCGGCGGCAAGAAGGGCGCCGGCTACGTCGCCGTCGTCTACGGCTCCGCGAACGGGCTGAACGTCACGACGCGGCAGGTCCTCAGCCAGAGCACGGCCGGTGTGCCCGGCAGCCCCGAGACGGACGACGCCTTCGGCAGCGCGCTCACCACCGCCGACCTCGACCGCGACGGGTACGCGGACCTGGTGATCGGCGTGGGCCGCGAGGACACCGCCGACGGCGGCGCCGAGTCCGGGCTCGTCGAGGTCCTGTGGGGCGGCCCGAAGGGCCTGTCCGGCAGTGCCGTCCTGGCCACCGGGAAGGCGTACGACGGGCTCGGCGGCCAGGGGCGCCTGACCGTCGGCGATGTGAACGGCGACGGTGCCGGGGACCTGGTGACCGTGGAGAACCAGTTCAACCTGCGTGTTCTGAACGGCCCGTTCTCCCGGGACGGCGCCACGGAGCGCGGCGGGCAGCTCGTGCGGGACGAGTTCGACAGCCGCGTCCTGGATCTGGCCACCGGTGACATCAACGGCGACGGCATCGCCGACGTCGCCGCCACCGAGAACGACGGCGACGAGTTCGACGCCCGCCGCGTCGTGTACTGGCCGGGCGGCGAGCAGGGGCTCTCCCCGTACACCACCGTGCTGGGCGGTGACGGCCACCGGCTCCAGGGCGGCGAGAACCTCGACGTCGGGGACATCGACCGGGACGGCTTCGACGACATCGTGGTCGGCCGGGCCGTCGACGGGTACGACAGCGACCTCGACAACCCCGCCGTCAGGGGCGGCCGGGTCACTTGGCTCCCGGGCGGCCCGGGCGGCGCCGACGGCACCACGGCCCGGCACCTCAACCAGGACAGCCCCGGCGTGCCCGGCTCCGCCGAGAAGGGCGACGGCTTCGGGACGGATGTCCAGATCGCCGACGTCACCGGCGACGGTCACCCGGACGTGGTGACCGGCCTGCCCGGCGAGGACCTGGGCGCGGTGTCCGACGCGGGCGCGGTCGTCGTCCTGCGCGGCACCGCGGACGGGCTCACCGGCAGCGGAGCCCAGGTGGTCACGCAGAACACGCCCGACGTGCCGGGCGCCGCCGAGACGGCCGACGCGTTCGGCAAGGCCGTGCACCTCGCGGACGCGAACGGCGACGGCCTGGCCGACCTGGCCGCCGGCGCGCCGGGGGAGAACGGCAACGCCGGGTCCGTGTGGTACTTCAGGTCCGGCCCCACGACCGTCGTGAGCCCCAACGGCACCACGGCCTTCGGCAACACGCTCCTCGGTACGACCGCCTCAGGCGCCCGGCTCGGCACCGGTTTCGCTTACTGATCACTCGTCAGACCCGCCCCGGTAAAGGCTTGTTCCAGCGCTGGCGGCGGGTCTCCCTTTGTCTGCTTAGTTGTCATGTACGTGAACCCCGGCGTTCAGCGGGCGGACCGCCCGCGAGCGTGAAGCTTCCCCGTGTCCATGTGGCCAGCGAGGTAAGGGAGTCAGCCGATGACCGGAGCAGTATCCCCCGACCGACGCCGCTTTCTGACCGCAGGTGCCGCGGCGCTCGGTGCCGCGGCCTCCGCCCAGCTGTGGGTCCCTGCCGCCGCCCGTGCGGCCGAGACGCCGCTGCCCGACGGGGTGTTCAGCCTCGGCGTCGCCTCCGGGGACCCGCTGCCGGACGGCGTCGTGCTGTGGACTCGGCTCGCCCCGGACCCGCTGAACGGCGGTGGGATGCCCGACCGCGTGGTGCCGGTGGAGTGGCAGGTCGCGGAGGACCACCGGTTCAGAAAGCTCGTCCGCCGGGGCACCGCCCAGGCCCGCCCCGAGTACGGGCACAGCGTTCACGTGGACGTACGCGGGCTGCGCGCGGACCGCACCTACTGGTACCGCTTTCGCACCAGCGGGCAGCTCTCGCCCGCCGGCCGCACCCGCACCGCCCCCCACCCCTACAGCGCCGGCGGCTCCCTGCGCATGGCGCTGGCCTCCTGCCAGAACTGGCAGCACGGCTACTTCACGCCGTACGCCGACATGCTCGACCAGGACCCGGACGTCGTGGTGTTCGTCGGCGACTACATCTACGAGTCCACGCCCTCGGCGACGGCCCTGCGGCGGCACGAGGGCACCGGCGAGCCGTTCAGCCTCGTCCAGTACCGCAACCGGTACGCCCAGTACCGCACCGACCCGGACCTCGCGGCGATGCACGCGAACGCGCCCTTCGTGGTGAGCTTCGACGACCACGAGGTGGACAACGACTTCGCCGGCGAGATCCCGCAGGACCCGGACAAGCAGCCGCACGACGCGTTCGTGGCCCGGCTGACCGCGGCCTACCAGGCGTTCTACGAGCACATGCCGGTCCGTGCCACCGCCGTGCCGAACGGGCCGCACATCCGGATGTACCGCCGCCTGGAGTTCGGCCGCCTGGCCCGCCTCAACGTCCTGGACACCCGGCAGTACCGCAGCGACCAGGCCACCAGCCAGGAAGGCGCCCAGGACCCGTCGCTGACCATGCTGGGCGCGCGGCAGAAGCAGTGGCTGCTGAACGGGCTCCAGGACTCGCCCGCCCGCTGGAACCTCATCGCCTCCCAGATCATGATGGCCGAGACGGACCTCAAGGTCGGCGAGGGCAAGCTCTGGTTCTACGACGCCTGGGACGGCTACCAGGCCGAACGCAACCGGTTCCTCAAGGAGTTCAAGCAGGTCCGCAACCCGGTCGTGCTCTCCGGCGACCGGCACCTGACGATGATCAGCGACCTCAAGGAGGACTACGCCGACCCGGACTCCGCGGTCGTCGGCGCCGAGTTCGTCGGCACCTCCATCTCCAGCAACGGCGACCAGGACCAGGCGGCCTTCCGCAAGGAGTGGGACCCGCGGCGGCCCGACAACCCGCACTGGAAGCTGCTCGACGCGCACCGCGGCTACCACCTCTTCGACATCCGCCGGGCCGGCATCGACGCGCAGGTGCGGGTGGTCGACACCGTGCGGCAGCCGACGGCGACGCCGAGCACACTGGCCCGCCTGCGGGTCGAAGCGGGCCGCCCGGGCGTCGAGGTCGTCTGACCCGGCCCACGACCCGTCCGTGAGCCCGGGACTCCTCGGAGTCCCGGGCTCTTCGCCGTACGCGACGGGCGAGCCGTGTGAGAAGCCCGACCCGGGCCTGACGCGTATTGTTCTCGCCGAGACCGAATTGCTGCGGAATCTTGACCGGGAATTCCCCGGCAATGAGCCGCGGGCGCGCCCTATTCGCGATCCGGTTCATGAAGAACGCGTGCAGCCCCGTGTCCCCGTACGTGAAGATCCGCACACGGCGGCCCTGGTCCGCGCCGCCTCCGGGGGCGGGTGTGGTGCGCGGGGGGCCGTCAAAGCGCGTACCGTGCACCGGACGTCGTCCCAGCACCTCGTGAAGGTCCCGGTCCACCGCCGCCCCCAGCGGCTCCGACGCCGCTGCGCTTCTGTGGAGTTACTCACAGCGCATTTCGCGCACGTCCACGGAACCGTCTCACCAATCACCAGGAGTGGGAGGTGAATGGCAGGTTGCGCGCACATATGCGGCGGAGGTCGCTCACCTTGCACTGCGGTAACCACAAGTGGGACCATTTCCAAGTTCCCTGTCGCCCCAAGGTAGGTCACCTGTGTCCCAGCACATAGCCAAGCCCCGTACCACCGCAGTGATCCTGGCCGGTGGCACCGGTCAGCGGGTGGGTCTGTCGATCCCCAAGCAGCTGCTGAAGATCGCCGGCAAGGCAGTCATCGAGCACACCCTGACCACCTTCGAGAACGCCGAGTCCATCGACGACATCATCGTGCTGATGGCGCCGGGCTATGTGCCCGATGTCGAGAAGATTGTCGCGAAGGCCGGATTCAAGAAGGTCTCGAAGATCATCGAGGGCGGCTCCACGCGGAACGAGACCACCGAGCGCGCCATCTCCGCCCTGGGCGAGGGCCTGGCCGAGGGCGAGGACGTCAACGTCCTCTTCCACGACGCCGTGCGCCCCCTGCTGTCGCAGCGCGTCATCGACGACTGCGTCACCGCGCTGGAGCGCTACCAGGCGGTCGACGTCGCCATCCCGTCCGCGGACACCATCATCGTCACGCGCACGCACGGCGAGGACGGCGAGTTCATCACCGAGATCCCGGACCGCTCCCGGCTGCGCCGCGGCCAGACCCCGCAGGCCTTCAAGCTGTCCACGATCAAGCGGGCCTACGAGGTCGCCGCCGGCGACCCCAACTTCCAGGCCACCGACGACTGCTCCGTGGTGCTCAAGTACCTGCCCGACGTGCCGATCCACGTCGTCGCGGGTGACGAGTACAACATGAAGGTCACGCAGCCCGTCGACGTCTTCATCGCCGACAAGCTCTTCCAGCTCGCCTCCACGGCCGCGCCCGAGCAGGTCTCCGAGGAGGCCTACCGCGAGCTGCTGACCGGCAAGACGGTCGTCGTCTTCGGCGGCTCCTACGGCATCGGCAAGGACATCGCCGAACTCGCCGAGTCCTACGGCGCCACGGTCTACGCGCTCGGCCGCTCCACCACCGGCACCCACGTGGAGAACCCGGAGGAGGTCGACGACGCGCTGTCCAAGGCGTACGCCGAGACCGGCCGCATCGACTACGTGGTGAACACCGCCGGAGTGCTGCGCATCGGCAAGCTCGCCGAGACCGACAACGCCACCATCGAGGAGGCGCTGAAGGTCAACTACCTGGCCCCGGTGCAGATCGCCCGTTCGTCGTACAAGTACCTGTCCGAGACCAAGGGCCAGCTGCTGCTCTACACCTCCAGCAGCTACACCCGCGGCCGCGCCGAGTACAGCCTGTACTCCTCGACCAAGGCCGCGATGGTGAACCTCACCCAGGCCCTGTCCGACGAGTGGGCCGGCGACGGCGTCCGCGTCAACTGCATCAACCCCGAGCGCACCGCCACCCCGATGCGCACCAAGGCCTTCGGTCAGGAGCCGGCGGGTTCCCTGCTGTCCTCCGAGGCGGTGGCTCGCACCTCGCTCGACGTGCTGCTGTCCGAGCTGACCGGCCACGTCATCGACGTCCGCCAGCAGGACCCGACGGCCGGCGCCGCCCGGGCGTCCGGCTTCGAGCAGGCGCTGGCCTCGGTGCTGGACCGGCAGGACGGCGTGTAATAATTGGCGCCAAATAGACTCCAGTAATTCAGGCCTCTGCGCCCTTCTGTTCACGGTTTCGTCGACAGGGGTGTTCGCAGGGGCCTGAATCCATACAGTCTCGCGAATATTCACAGACCAGCCGCATTTCAGAACAAGACCGGCACACCCCTCCCAAGAGCAGGTTTCTCCGTGATATCCACCGCTATTCGCGTCGCCCGGGTGGGCAGCGCGGCCGAGCTGGCCGCGGCGGTCCTCATGGTGGCGGGCTTCCCCGCTCTCATGCTGGCCGCGCTCGTCCCGAGCGTCCCCGCCTTCGCGGCAGCGGCCGCCGTGACGTACCTGGCGGACCACTATCTGCACCGCAAGGGCAGCTACCTGATCAACCGCCTCGGCAAGGTCCGGGCGGGCCTGTCGATCCGCTTCCTGATCCGGCAGCTGCTGCTCGTCCTGCTGCTGGCCCGGCTGTCCCTCGCGGACAACCTGATCTACTACGGGGCGATCGCCTGCTTCATCGCCTTCTACGGTCTGCAGGCCCCGCACGGCGCGCTGGTCCAGCTGATCCGCAACCGCCGCCGCATGCCGGTCGCCACGCGCAACATCGACCTGAAGTCCCGGATCCGCATCCCGGACGCCCCGCCGCGCGGCCTGCTGCACCGCTCCGCCGAGAAGATGCTGCACCTCGACCTCGCGGCGGTCGTCGGCATCCTGGTCGCCGCACAGGTCAAGTCGGCCCTGATCGGCTTCGTCGGCATCGGCATCACGGTCGTCCTCGGCTCCCTGTACGTCCTGGCGCTCGTGCCGTACGTGCGCGGCCGGAAGATCCCGCCGAAGGCCGAGCGGGTGCTGGCCGCCGTCGACGACTGGCTGGGCGAGTACCAGCCGGAGACCGTCCTGTACTTCTCCGGGTCCAAGGACTCCGCCTACCAGGTCAACATGTGGCTGGACACCATGGAGAACCTGGACTCCAAGCCGCTGATCATCCTGCGTGAGCGGGTCATCCTGAACAACCTGGCGCCCACCACGGTCCCCGTCATCTGCGTGCCCGGAGGGGTGCACCTGATGAACCTGGACCTGTCCACGGTGCGGGTCGCGCTCTACGCCGCCAACGTCGGCAAGAACATCCACCTGCTGCGCGTGCCCACCATGAAGCACGTCTTCATCGGCCACGGCGACAGCGACAAGCTCGCCAGCGTCAACCCGTTCAGCAAGGTCTACGACGAGGTGTGGACCGCCGGCCGCGCCGGCCGCGACCGCTACGCCATCGCCGACGTCGGTGTCCGCGACGAGGACATCGTCGAGGTCGGCCGCCCGCAGCTCGCCCCCATCCAGACCTGGCAGGGCGTCCCGGACGGCCGTATCCCCACGGTCCTGTACGCGCCCACCTGGGAGGGCTGGGACGGCAACCCCGGCAACACCTCGATCGTGCTCGCCGGCGAGAACATCGTGAACCGGCTGGTCACGGCCGACCCGCCGGTCCGCGTGCTGTACAAGCCGCACCCGTTCACCGGCACGGTCAGCAAGGACGCCAAGGCCGCCCACCAGCGCATCACCGCGCTGGTCCGCAAGGCCGCCGCCGACCGCGCCGCCGACTCGCGCTTCGCCGCCGACAGCGCCGCCCAGGCGAAGGCCAAGTCCGAGCTGACCCGGATCGAGGCCCGCATCGCCGAGCTGGTCGGCACCGGCGGCGACAAGGGCCGCGACGAGGCCGAGGCCACCCGTGACGGGCTGGTCGACGTCGCCCGGCACGAGGAGGTCGCCCGGCTGCGCGCCGAGTGGAACGACGCCTACTGGCGTTCCTTCCCCACCTGGGAGCACCGCGTCATCACCGGCGCCGAGCCGCGGCTGTACGACTGCTTCAACGTCTCCGACGCGATGGTCTCGGACATCTCCAGCGTGGTCTCCGACTTCATCGCGAGCGGCAAGCCGTACGCGGTCACGGACTCCGCGGAGGTGGGCGCCGAGGAGTTCAAGCGGAACAACACGGCGGTGCGCGCCGCGGTGATCCTCACCAACAGCGCGAACGAGCTGGGCGAGCTGCTGAGCGCCGTGCGCGACCCGGCCGCCGACCCGCTGGCCGAGGACCGCAAGGAGCTCAAGCAGTACCTGCTGGGGCCGGACGAGCCGACCTCCATCGACCAGTTCAACACCGCGGTCGCGAACCTCGCCATCAAGGCCGAGACGCGCAACGTCGGCCAGGAGTCAAGGGTCTCGGCCGCCGCCGAGAGCTCGCTGGCGAACGCCGTACCCGGACAGCGGGTCTCCGCGGCCGGTGAGACGGACGGTGTCGGCACAGCCTGAACTGCCGCCGCCGGCTGAAGGGTTCGGCCCCCGAGGAGTCTTCCTCGGGGGCCGAACCTTTTCGTTTTCCCGCATCCTGTCGGTTCACCGTGTGAGGTGTCTCACTAAAACATGCGATCGAGGCAACCGCTTGCCCCGATCACCCGTCTACCAAGTAGCGAATGAGGCGATACGGGGGGAATATCCCATTGACTAGGGGGAAACGTGACCGTTGCGCAGCCTGATGTGAGCGTGATCATCGGGGCGTACGAAGCGATGCCGTACCTGATCGAGTGCCTCGCGTCCGTAGAGGCGCAGACCCTCGATCCGGAGCGCATCGAGGTCATCGCGGTGGACGACGGATCGACGGACGGCACAGGGGAGTACCTGGAGGAGTTCGCCCAGCGGGCTCCCATGCACGTCCTGGTGGTCCGTCAGGAGAACTCCGGCGGCCCCAGCGGCCCGCGCAACGTCGGCCTGGCCAAGGCCAGCGGGCGTTACGTCTTCTTCCTCGACGCCGACGACCGGCTGGGCCCCGAGGCCCTGGAGCGGATGGTCGCCATGGCCGACCGCGCCGGCACGGACGTCGTCCTCGGCAAGGTCGAGGGCGTCAACCGCTCCGCGCCGAAGTCCATGTGGGGCAAGACGGTGGAGCGGACGGACGTCTTCTCCTCCAACATCAAGTTCACGCTCAGCGCGCAGAAGCTGTTCCGCCGCGCGTTGCTCGAGCGGCACGGCATGCGGTTCGACGAGTCGCTGTTCACCGGCGAGGACGCGCTGTTCACCATGGAGGCGTACCTGCGGGCGGACGGCGTCTCCGTCGTCGCCGACCACACCTGCTACTACCTGGTGGGCCGTGACGACGGCAAGCACGTGACCAAGAGCGGCAGTTACACGCTGCGCTTCGACTCCGCGCGCGCCCTGATGAAGCTCATCGCCGAGCACCTCCCGGCGGGCGGCCGGCGCGACCAGCTGATGGTCCGGCCCTTCCTCGTGACCCTGCTGCCGCAGTTCGGGCCCAAGTTCCTGACGGACAGCGAGGAGATCCGCCGGCACAAGTTCGAGCTGGCCAAGCCGCTGATGGACGCGTACTGGACGGAGGGCGTCGCCCAGCGCCTCAAGGTCCACGAGCGGCTGCGTCTGCACCTGGTCGCCGAGCAGCGCCCCGAACTGCTGCTGGACGTCGTGAAGTTCGTCAAGGCGAAGAAGCAGGCGGCGGCCCTCCTGGAGAAGAAGGGCCGCCGGGTCTACCTCGTCTACCCGCACTTCCGCGACAAGGCCGCGGGCATCCCCGACTCGGTCTACCTGGCCGAGCCCCGCGAGGCCCGCGCCTTCCCGGGCTACCGCGAGGGCGGCGTGGACACGTTCATGCGACGGGCTGTGCGCAAAGCGCGGCGCGTGCTGACCTCCCGCGAGGTACGACCGGCGGCTTGACGGCGGGCGACGCGGTGGGGGGACGCCGCGTGCGGGCGGGCGCCGAGGCGGATGCCGCATGGAGGCGGGTGCCGAGGTTGATGCCGCATGCGGGCCGACATCGACGCTGGCGCCGACAGCGGTGCGGGGCCACGGGATGTCTCCCCGTGGCCCCGCGGTCGTCTCGTCGTCCGGTGTGTCAGTGCGGTGCGGTCGGGACCGCCGCCTCGGTGCGCTGGCCGGGCAGTTCCGCGGCCAGGCGTTCCGCCACCCGGACCCGGTGGTCCCGGGCCTTCGCGCACAGCGCCCGTACGGCCTCGCCGAACCGCTCCTGCGACGACGGCTCGGCCGGTCCCAGCAGGCGCAGCTTCAACGCGGCGCGCGCCTCGGCCAGCCCGTCCTTCTCCGGGTGCCGGACGGTCTCCAGCAGGTCCGGCACCCCGGCCGCGTCCGGCGTCAGCACCGTCGCCGCCGCCACCGTCGGGAACGCCGCGCGGAAGGCGTCCTCGGCCAGCCCGCTGGTGTTGGCGACCGCGTACGGCTTCCCGCTCGCCAGGAAGTCGCTGATCACGCTCGACACATCGCTGATCAGCAGGTCGGCCACGTTGAAGCAGGAGTACAGCGCGGGCCGGGCGTCCGTCACGACCTGGTGCTCACCCTCCGGCAGCGAGGCCCAGTACGCCTCCTCCCACGCCGCCGTCGCCCGCGCCACCGCCTCCGCGCGGCCCGGCTCCGGCGCCGACTGCACCAGCATCCGCTCCACGGTGTCGGCCCCGGCCCGGAAGACGGACGTGGTGAGCCGGTCCAGCTCGGCGGCGCGGGCGACCAGTTCCGCACCGGCCGGCGGACGCGCCTCCCCCCGCTCCCGGTTGGCCGCCCGGATCAGCTCCCGGATGCGCAGATCGGCGGCGCCCGCGCGCGGGTCCACCGACCCCGTCAGCGGATGCGGCTTGTACAGCAGCCGCACGCCCGGGTCGGCGAGCAGCGCCCGCACGAGGTTCTCACCGGCCTCCACGACCGAGGTGTTGCCGGGGTTGCCGTCCCAGCCCTCCCAGGTCGGCGCGTACAGCACGGTCGTCCACGCCCCCGCCGGCGGACCCGCGTACGGCGTCACGCCGTCCAGCTGCGGGCGGCCCGTCTCCACCACGTCCTTGTCCTCGACGCCCACCTCGGCCAGCGCGTACCGCTCGCGAGCCGCCGGGCCGGCCACCCACACCTCGTCGTACGCCTTCGCGTACGGGTTGCACGAGGACAGTTTGTCGCTCTCGCCGTGGTTGACGAAGGTGTGCTTGATCGTGGGGATGCGCAGCACCTGCGAGGTCTTGCCGGAGTTCGACGGGTGGATGAGGACCTGGAGCGTGGAGTGCTCCAGCCGCATCAGCGTGGACACCTTCGGCAGGCACACGATCGGGATGTCCGTCGCCGCGATCTTCTGCACCATGAACCGCTCGCGCAGCACGATGACCGGCCGGCCCTCCAGCTTGGCGAGCGGCTCCAGCCACATGTTCGCCTGGTAGGCCGAGGAGGCACCGCCGGAGAAGTACAGGCCGACGGTCGGCCGGTACGCGGCCAGCCACCCGTCGAACCACTCCAGCACCTCCTGCTCGCCGGCCGGACGGCGTCCCGGCAGCAGCCGGAGCAGCAGCGCGCCGAGGCCGGTGAGCGCGAGGGCGAGGGAGAGCGCGATGCCCGCCGCCGCGCACACCGGCCGGTCGCCCGGCACGGACGCCAGCAGCCCGGCCGTCGCCGGCAGGCCGAACACCAGCAGCCGGTGCCCGGGGCGGCGCAGCAGCACGGACGGGGCCGGGGACAGCCGCAGCGCCGAGGCGTCGATGTTCCGGGTGACCACCGGCAGGGTGCGGGTGCGGCGGACCAGCACGGAGACCGCCTGGATCGCGCAGTGCAGCACGTAGAACGCGAGCAGCCCGGCGACCAGCGGGGCGTACACCGTCTCCCGGTCCTGCTCGCCGAGCCGCAGCAGGGCCACGACCAGCAGCAGGTCCCGCAGGACGTGCCGCACGGTGATGTCCGCGTGCGACTTGGCGAACAGCGACAGCACACCGCGCTGCCACCGGTACAGGGCACCCTCGGTGGCCAGGGAGACGGCTGTCGCGGCGAGCAGCAGCGGGACGTGGGGCAGCAGCGCCGCGACCGCCTGGGCGGCGAACGCGGCGGCCAGGACGACGGCGACCAGCCCCTTCAACAGGGCCGGTGGGCGGGGGAGGGGTACGGGCACTGCGGTCTCCAGGAGCGTCGGGGCGGACCAGGTCGGCCGTCCGGGTTAACGCGCGGCGACCTCCTGACGACACGCGCGTGTCGTCGGGCCGATGAGGGCCACCGCGTCCCGTCGCGCTGGCGGGTGGTAGCGGAATATGACGTTCCTTTTCGTGGGCGGCCGGAATCGTCCGCGTCCCGCCCTGCTGTGACCCCGCCCGCACCGTCCGTAGCGTGGACCGGCTCGGCGTCGTATCCGCGCGTCCCGTAGATTTCCTGGTGAGGGAGCGGAACACAGCGAGGGGACGGACGGCGACGTGGCAGGGGCAAGGCAGGCCGTGGGCGAGGCCCGCAGGATCGTCGTCAAGGTCGGCTCCTCGTCGCTGACCACCGCCTCCGGCGGCCTGGACGCGGACCGCGTGGACGCGCTGGTCGACGTGCTCGCCAAGGTCCGCAGCGGCGGGGAGCGCGAGATCGTCCTGGTCTCCTCGGGCGCCATCGCCGCCGGTCTCGCCCCGCTGGGCCTGCGCCGCCGCCCCAAGGACCTGGCCCGCCAGCAGGCCGCCGCCAGCGTCGGCCAGGGCCTGCTGGTCGCCCGCTACACCGCCTCCTTCGCCCGCTACGGCGTCCGCGTCGGCCAGGTGCTGCTGACCTCCGACGACATGAGCCGCCGCGCCCACCACCGCAACGCCTCGCGCACGCTGGACAAGCTGCTCGCGATGGGCGCCTTCCCGATCGTCAACGAGAACGACACCGTCGCCACGGACGAGATCCGCTTCGGCGACAACGACCGTCTCGCCGCCCTGGTCGCCCACCTCGTCCACGCCGACCTGCTGGTCCTGCTCTCCGACGTGGACGGCGTCTACGACGGCGACCCGAGCAGGCCGGGCACCTCCCGCATCGCCGAGGTGCGCGACCCCTCCGACCTCGCGGACGTCGAGATCGGCAGCGCGGGCCGGGCCGGCGTCGGCACCGGCGGCATGGTCACCAAGGTCGAGGCCGCCCGCATCGCGGCCGCCGCCGGCGTCCCCGTCGTCCTCACCAGCGCCGTCCACGCGGCCGACGCCCTGACCGGCCAGGACACCGGCACCTACTTCCACCCCACCGGCAAGCGCTCCGCCGACCGGCTGCTGTGGCTCCAGCACGCCTCCACCCCGCAGGGCGCCCTGACCCTCGACGACGGCGCCGTCCAGGCCGTCGTGGAGCGCCGCAAGTCGCTGCTGCCGGCCGGCATCGCCGCCGTCGAGGGCGACTTCACCGCGGGCGACCCGGTCGAGCTGCGGGACGGCGCCGGGCACGCGGTGGCCCGCGGACTGGTCAACTTCGACGCCAAGGAGATCCCCCGGCTGATCGGCCGCTCGACCCGGGAACTGGCCCGCGAACTCGGACCCGCGTACGAACGCGAGGTCGTACACAGGGACGACCTGGTCCTCCTGCACCCGTAATGTGTCGAAACGTCCGCTCCCGGTGGTGGACGTTCCGCAAAACCGCCACGCGATCCCTTGCGGCCTGCTCAACTTTGTCTCAGGGAACTGTTCCGCAGCACCGCCGCTGAGCGAAGGAGGCCGTCGTGAGACGAGTGCGCCCTGGGGCCCCGGCGTCCCGTGGTGGTACCGGCTCCCGCGCGGCCGGTGAGGAGCGCGCCCTGACCAGTGTGGCGGCCGGGGACCGGTTCGAGGGCGAGGAACCCGCGGACACCCCGCGCCTGTGGCACGTCACCCTCAGCGTCTCCGGCAAGGAGGCCCCCCTCCCCGAGGTCCGGCGCGCCCTGGAGCAGCTCGCCCACGACCACCCCTTCCTCCTGACCAGCCGGTACGCCGTCGACCACGCGGAGATCCGCTACTGGGAGGAGGCCCGCGACCTGCACGACGCGGCCGCCGTCGCCCTGCGCCTGTGGGGCGAGCACCGGCAGACCGCCGGACTGCCGCCCTGGGAGATCGTCGGCCTGGAGGTCATCGACCGCGCGACCTACCACCAGCGCATCGCCGAGGGGTACGGGCCGCCGCCGGCGTCACCGGTAGGAATCCACCCGTTCTGAACCGGCCCGGCCGGTCTCGGGAAGTGTCTCGGGGTGTGGAACACGCCGTGAACGGACCCGCTCCGCGCACTACCCTTCCCTCATGACCACGCTTTCTCCGTACGACTCGATGTCCCCGGTCACCGAGGCCGCCTACCGCGCCAAGGCCGCCGCCGCGAGCCTCGCGCCGCTGCCGCGGGCCGAGAAGGACGACGCGCTGCTCGCCATCGCGGATGCGCTGGAGGTCCGTACGGGCGAGATCGTCGAGGCCAACGCCAAGGACGTCGCCAAGGCCCGCGAGGCCGGCATCAGCGAGGGCATGATCGACAGGCTCACGCTCACCCCCGAGCGGATCCGCGCCATCGCCTCCGACGTGCGCGACGTCGCCGCCCTGCCCGACCCGGTCGGCGAGGTCGTCCGCGGCTCCACGCTCCCCAACGGCATCGACCTGCGCCAGGTCCGTGTGCCGCTCGGCGTCGTCGGCATCATCTACGAGGGCCGGCCGAACGTCACCGTCGACGCCGCCGCCCTCTGCCTGAAGTCCGGCAACGCGGTCCTGCTGCGCGGCTCCTCCTCGGCCTACCAGTCCAACACGGCCCTCGTGCGCGTCCTGCGCGACGCCGTGGGCGGCGCCGGGCTGCCCGCCGACGCCGTCCAGCTCGTCCCCGGCGAGAGCCGCGACAGCGTCCGCGAGCTGATGCGCGCCCGCGGCCTGGTCGACGTCCTCATCCCGCGCGGCGGCGCCTCCCTGATCAACACGGTCGTCCAGGAGTCGGTCGTCCCGGTCATCGAGACCGGCACCGGCAACTGCCACGTCTACGTCGACGCCCAGGCCGACCTCGACATGGCCGTCGAGATCCTGATCAACTCCAAGGCCCAGCGGGTCGGCGTCTGCAACGCCGCCGAGACCCTCCTGGTCCACCAGGACATCGCCGCCGAGTTCCTGCCCCGCGCCCTGGACGCCCTCGCGGAGGCCGGGGTCACCGTGCACGCCGACGAGCGCGTGCAGGCCTACGCCAAGGACTCCAAGGCCACCGTCGTCGAGGCGACGGCCGAGGACTGGGAGACGGAGTACCTGTCGTACGACATCGCCGCGGCCGTGGTCGACTCCCTGGACAAGGCCGTCGAGCACATCCGGCTGTGGACCTCCGGCCACACCGAGGCCATCGTGACGACCTCCCAGCAGGCCGCCCGCCGCTTCACCCAACTGGTCGACTCGACCACGGTCGCCGTCAACGCCTCCACCCGCTTCACCGACGGCGGCCAGTTCGGCTTCGGCGCCGAGATCGGCATCTCCACGCAGAAGCTGCACGCCCGCGGCCCGATGGGCCTGCCGGAACTGACCAGCACGAAGTACATCGTGACCGGGGACGGCCACGTACGGCGCTGAGCCCCCTCCGGCGTCCGGCGGCGCGGAGGTATGCCGAACGGCGCAGGTACGTGCGGCAGGCGCGGGCCCGCCGGGCGCGCGCCGTCGCCGCCCCGCGGAAGCCGTCTCAACCGGCGGATGAATTTCCATACCGTCTGCCCAAAATGACCCCCCAGGTCTACTCTGGATCCGTGCCGGAGGACGTGGGGGGCACGCCGTTTCCCGACGGCTGGGAGCCCGACGACGACCACGACCGCGGGGTGTCGGACGAAGAGTTCGCCTCCGTGGTCTTCGACGAGGCCTTCGTACGCGCGGCCGTGGTGCACGAGCCGACCGCCGTGGAGCGCCTCCTGGCCGCGGCACAGGCGAGAGCCGAGGCCTCCGAGGCGGAGGCCCGCCGCGCCCGCACCAGAGGCGAGCGGTACGACGACGGGTACGGCCCGGACGGCCACCGCGATTTCGGCCATGATCCCGACCTCGACGAGTTCGACGACTCCGACGTCCTCGAGGACCACTACGGGGGCACGGGGCCGTACTCCAAACAGGTCCGCTGGCACCGGCCGGTCGCCTGGGTGCTCGCCCTCGTGATGGGTATCGGCATGGTCGCCCTGGCCTTCACGGCGGTCTACCGGGGCGCCTCCTCCCAGCGCGAGGAGCCCGCCCCGCCGCCCGCCTCGACCGGGGTGGAACAGGGCAGCGGGGCCACGCCCTCCGCGTCCGCCGACTACTCCCAGCCGGCCGTCCCGGTGATCCCCCGCACCCCCTGACCGGAACCCGCCCGTGTTGGTGAGAACCTGTCAGAACTTGTGGCCCAGCCCGGCGTTTACCCGGGCTTCCGGCGACCTACCCTGAAGATATGGGCGGGCCTGGAGACCCACCTGAGGGGACACCCGAGGGCGCTCCCGGAGGTGGAGAGGACGAGTACCGATCCGTCGTCTTCGACGAGTCGTTCGTCCGTGCTGCCCGTCTTCAGGAGTTCTCCGCGCAGGAGCGCATGGCCGACCACGCCCCCGCAGTGCGCCGCCGCCCGCCCCTGCGCCGGGGCCTGTCCCGGCAGGCACTGGTCCTGGTCCTGCTGATCGCCATCGCCTTCGGCACCGCGATCTACATGGGCGTACGGCACCCCTACCAGGCCCCCACCGCCGCGGAGCCCGTCGAGCCGCTGCGGATGACCGTCATCCCGCTCGCCCCCGAGGGCAAGGTGCCCGGTACGGCCGATCTGGCGTACCTGTACGAGCGCAGCCCGGCCGCGCAGTTCAAGACCGGCGCGGAGGGCGTGCCGCTGCCCGCCTCGCGGCGCACCGCGCACTTCTCCGACAGCCAGGTCGTGGCCGCCCTGACCACGGCCAAGGACTACATCGTCCGCTCGGCCCTCGACCCCGAGGTGCTCACGGGCGGTGAGGTCCGGGCCGTCCGGGTCCTGCTCGCCGCGGACCAGCTGGACCAGTTCGACCAGAGCTTCGCCCGGCCCACCGCGGACGGACGCCACGCGCCCACCGGCTGGCTCGTCCGCTTCGACCCCTCCCGGGCCGAGCTGGCGGACCGCAGGGTCCGGGTCCAGGGCACGCTGCAGGCCGCCGAGGCCGACTCGTCGACGCTCGAGGTGACCGCGGACCACACGTTCGTGTACGCGCTGCGGCCGGCCGGGGCCGGTGACAAGGCCGAGGCGTCCCTGTTCACCGTCCGGCGCGAGCTGCACTTCCGCTTCGACCGCGACGACCTGCGCCTGCACCAGGCCCAGCTCGTCGTCTCCTACGTCCAGGCCGGCCCGCTGTCCTGCGCCGAGGACTCCACGAACCACCTCCGCCCCCTCCTCGCCGGCCAGACGGCCAAGGAGGGCGGCCCCGCGGGCACGGATCCCTACGCGACGGGCAGCGCCACGGCCCTGTGCGGCTCGTTGGCGACGAGCGCGCAGCCGAAGGTCTGAGCAGCCGGGACTCCGGGGCCCCGCGGACGCCCGCGACCGGCGCCCGCGGCGGACGCTTGTCACAGACGCCACGCCCGCGGCAGACGCTTGTCCAAGACGCCTGCGGCAGGCGCCTCAGCTGTCGTCGCGCGGCGGCCGGTCGTCCCCCGGGGTGTCCGACGAACCCGGTGTCTCCGGGCCACGGGGCGGCTTCTGGGAGGTCGGACCGGTGAAGCCGCCGAAGCCGCGGCGGACCCGGTCGCCCAGGTCGCCGGCGCCGCCCGCGAGGTCCGTGACCAGCTTCATCAGCGGGTCCTTGGAGTTCTTCACATGGGTCGTGTAGTGGTTCGCCGACTCCCGCCAGGAGTCCCGGACCGAGGTGTCCTGGTCCTCGTCGCGGCGCGGGTAGTGCCCGTCCATGATCCGCTGGTAGTCCCGCGACTCGGCCCACTTCTTCAGCTCGGCCGCCCGCACCGTGGTGAACGGGTGGGAGCGGGGCAGCACGTTCAGGATCTTCAGCACGGAGTCGCGCAGGTCGCCGCCCGCCTCGTACTCCTCGGCCTGCGCGAGGAACGCGTCCACGTTCATCTGGTGCAGGTGGTTGCCGCCCGCGATCTTCATCAGGCCGCGCATGGACGCCCGCAGGTCCTGCCCCACCAGCAGCCCCGCGCGGTCCGCCGACAGCTCCGACTTGCGGAACCACTCGCGCAGCCCGGTCACGATCGCCATGATCGCGAGATTGCCCAGCGGGATCCAGGCGACCCGGACGGCGAGGCTGGTCAGGAACAGCAGGATGGTCCGGTACACCGAGTGGCCGGACAGCGCGTGCCCCACCTCGTGGCCGACGACCGCCCGCATCTCCTCCTCGTCGAGCAGCTCGACGAGCCCGGTGGTGACGACGATGATCGGCTCGTCCAGGCCGATGCACATCGCGTTCGGCTGCGGGTCCTGGGTGACGTACATCGGCGGGACCTTCTCCAGGTCCAGGATGTAGCAGGCGTCGCGCAGCATCACGTTCAGGTGCGAGAACTGCTGGTCCGAGACCCGTACCGAGTCGGACAGGAACAGCAGCCGCAGACTGCGCTCGGGGAGCAGGCCGCTGAGCGCCTTGAACACCGTGTCGAAACCGCTCAGCTTGCGCAGGGCCACCAGGGCGGAGCGGTCGGCCGGGTGCTCGTACGTACGCGAGGAGATTCCGGGGAAGCGCCTGCGCTGCCTGCTGGGCACATGCTCGTGCCCGTTGTGCTCGTGGCCGTCGGACATGTCTTCCCCCATGTGCGTCTGTGTGACCTTTACGGCCCCTTGTGCGGCCTTTTGCTTCCCCGAGGCTGAGCCCAGCCTAGGCGGAGTTACGGTGGTCGGGCAGTACAGCGAAGGGAACCACCGCCATGGAGCACCACCCCGCCGCCTGGGTCGCCGAGGCCGCCGGCGCAGCCGACCAGCAAGGGGGGCCGGGGTTCCTGCGGATCGTGCTCGTCGTGATGTTCGTGGGCTGTGCGCTGACCGCGTGGTTCCTGCTGCGTGGCTACAGACGGAAGGACGACTGAGGCGACGCGAAGGTTCCCCGCCGGGCCCCGGGACCGGGTCAGGCGGCAGCGCGTGCGGCTCCCGCGGCCTCCCGCGGCACGAAGAGGCGGAGTCGGGGTGATCGCGGGTGAGGCGCCCGCTTACGATGAGCCGACGTCTTTAACCCGCCCACACGCGATAGGTCCTGCCGAAGATGAGCTTCCACAGCACCGCTGCCCAGTTGGTCACCCTCGCCGCCGAGGGCGAGGAGCACGGCGGTAACCACGAGAGCCTCAGCCCCTACCTCACCGGTGGCGCCGCCCTCTTCATCCTGCTGCTCCTGCTGTGGATCACCACCCGCTTCAACCGCGACCGCTGAGCCCGGCGGGGCGCCCCCGCGCGGGTGCCCCGGGGACCACGGGGGCGGCCGGAGCCCTCAGGCGGGGCCGGTAGGGTCTGCACGCATGGGAGAGCAGGACATGCCTACCGGTCCGGCGAACGAGACGCCGCACGACCCGGCACAGGACACGGCGAGCGGCACCGAGCGACACTCGGAGCCCCGCCGTGCCGCCACGGCGCCTCGCCAGATCGACGGCCCCGGCAAGAGCCCGTCGCGGCCGGGCAAGCGCCGCCTCGGTGTCATGGGCGGCACCTTCGACCCGATCCACCACGGGCACCTGGTGGCGGCCAGCGAGGTCGCCGCGGCGTTCCACCTCGACGAGGTGGTCTTCGTCCCGACCGGCCAGCCCTGGCAGAAGAGCCACCGCAGCGTCTCCCCGGCCGAGGACCGCTACCTGATGACGGTCATCGCGACCGCCGAGAACCCGCAGTTCTCCGTGAGCCGCATCGACATCGACCGCGGCGGCCCCACCTACACCGTGGACACGCTGCGCGACCTGCGCGCGCTCAACCCCGACACGGACCTCTTCTTCATCACCGGCGCCGACGCCCTCGCCCAGATCCTCACCTGGCGGGACTCGGCGGAGCTGTTCTCCCTCGCGCACTTCATCGGGGTGACCCGGCCGGGCCACCACCTCGACGACACCGGACTTCCCGAGGGCGGCGTCTCGCTCGTGGAGGTCCCCGCCCTCGCCATCTCCTCCACGGACTGCCGTGCGAGAGTCGCCAAGGGCGATCCCATCTGGTACCTGGTGCCGGACGGTGTCGTGCGCTATATCGACAAGCGCGAGCTGTACCGCGGCGAGTGAGCCGAGAGGGGCACCGGTGAACGACCGATACGACCCGGGGTACGGGGGCGACCAGTACGAGGTCGTCGGCTACGACGAGTACGGCCGGCCTGTCTACCAGCAGGTCCAGGCCCAGCAGACCCAGCAGTCCCAGCAGCAGGCGTACGACCCGTACGCCCAGCAGGGACAGCAGGGGCAGCAGCACCAGCAGGGTTACGGCTACGATCCGTACGGCACGGCCGGGCAGCAGCCCCCGCCGGCGTACGACTACGGCACCGGCCCGCAGCAGCCCGGCCCCGCCCACGGCTACGACCCCTACGGCTCCGCGCAGGGCACCGGCCACGACCCCTACGGGCACGCCACGGCCGGCGCCGGCGCGCAGTCCCGCGTCGCCGAGCAGACCGCACAGCAGACGGCTCAGCAGACCGCCCACATCCCGCAGCAGGCCGGCCCGGCGGAGGGCGAGCAGACGCCCGACCGGGAGTACCACACCGAGCAGTTCGCCTTCGTCGAGGAGCCGGACGGCGACTCCGAGGACGTCATCGACTGGCTGAAGTTCACCGAGAACCGCACCGAGCGCCGCGAGGAGGCCCGGCGCCGCGCCCGCAGCCGGGTCATCGCCCTGGTCGTCGTCCTCGCGCTCGTCGCGGTCGGCGGCGTCGGCTACCTCTGGTACGCCGGGAAGCTGCCCGGCCTGTCCTCCGGCGACTCCGCGACGGGCACCACGACCGCCACGGGCGCCCAGAAACGCGACGTGATCGTCGTCCACCTGCACGACACCAAGAGCGGCGGCACCGCCACGGCCCTCCTCGTCGACAACACCACCACCAAGCGGGGCACCACCGTCCTGCTGCCCAATTCGCTCGCCCTGACCAGCGACGACGGCTCCACCACGACGCTCGCCAAGTCGGTCGAGGACGACGGCTCCGACGGCACCCGCGACGCGCTCGACACGGTCCTCGGCACCGACATCCAGGGCACCTGGCGCCTGGACACCCCCTACCTGCAGAACCTCGTCGACCTCGTCGGCAACATCGACGTCGACACCGACACCGACGTGCCCGACCCGGGCGCCAAGAAGAAGGGCGCGGCCCCCCTGGTCAACAAGGGCCAGGACCAGACCCTCAGCGGCAAGATGGCCGTCGCCTACGCCACCTACCGCGCCCCCGGCGAGACGGAGAACGCCCAGCTGGAGCGCTTCGGGCAGGTCCTGCAGGGTGTGCTGCGCAAGCTGTCCTCCGACCCGCAGGCCGCGACGACCACGATCCAGACGCTTCAGCAGATCCTCGATCCGTCCCTCACCGACAAGGACCTCGGCACCTTCCTCGCCAGGCTCTCCGACCTCGCCAAGGGCGGCGACTACAAGACGGACCTGCTGCCCGTCCAGAGCGACGGCACGCTCAGCGCCGGGACCGGCGCGGGGATCGTCAAGAACGTCCTCGGCGGCACCGCCAAGAGCCCCGACAAGGACGCCGCCGTCAGCGTCTCCGTCCAGAACGCCACCGGCGTCAAGGACAACACCGGCAAGGCCCGCGTCGTGCTCCTCAACGGCGGCTTCACCCTCCTGGAGGGCGGCACGGCCGCCGCCCGGGCCACGTCCGAGGTCGTCTACGGCGACGCGGCCGACAAGGCGAACGCCGTCGAGGTCGCCAAGACCCTCGGCCTGCCCACGAGCTCCGTCACCAAGGGCCGGCTCCCGGGCAGCGCCGACGTCTCCGTGGTCCTCGGCCAGGACTACAAGCCCTCGTCCGACTAGTCGGCAGGGGAGTGCTCCCCACGTGATCCCCGTAATCGCGTGGGGGGCGCACGGCGGTCCGTGAGACCCTGGGGGGCAAGTGACCGCCGATCGAAAGCCTTGTAGTGACCGTGACCGACCGCTCCCAGGAGCTCATCAGCACCGCCGCCCAGGCGGCCGCCGACAAGCTGGCGCACGACGTCGTCGCCTACGACGTCAGTGACGTGCTGTCCATCACCGACGCCTTCCTGCTGGCCTCCGCGCCCAACGACCGCCAGGTCAAGGCGATCGTCGACGAGATCGAGGAGCGCCTCTCGAAGGAACTCGGCGCCAAGCCGGTGCGCCGCGAGGGCGACCGCGAGGCCCGCTGGGTCCTGCTCGACTACGTCGACATCGTCGTCCACGTCCAGCACAGCGAGGAGCGCGTCTTCTACGCCCTGGAGCGGCTGTGGAAGGACTGCCCCGAGCTCGAGCTGCCCGAGGACGCCAAGGCCACCCGCGGCAAGGCCGAGGAGCACGCCAAGCTGCAGGCGGCCGAGGAGGAGGCGGAACTGGACGGTGACTGGCGGTGAGCGCTTTCAGTGAGGCCGGCAAGCCGGGCCGGGGCCGCCGCATCATCCTCTGGCGGCACGGCCAGACCTCGTGGAACGTGGAGCGCCGCTTCCAGGGCACCACGGACGTCGAGCTGACCGAGACCGGCGTCGCCCAGGCCCGCCGCGCCGCCCGGCTGCTGGCCTCCCTGAAGCCGGACGCGATCATCGCCTCCGACCTGAAGCGGGCCGCGCTCACGGCCGCCGAGCTCGCCACGCTCACCGGCCTCGACGTCACCCACGACGAGGCGCTGCGCGAGACGTACGCGGGCGTCTGGCAGGGCCTGACGCACGAGGAGATCATCGCCCGGCACGGCGACGAGTACGCCGCCTGGAAGCGCGGCGAGCCCGTGCGCCGGGGCGGTGGCGAACTGGAGACCGAGGTCGCCGACCGCGCCGCCCCCGTGGTGCTCAGGCACGCCGAGAAGCTCCCCGAGGGCGGCACGCTCGTCGTGGCGAGCCACGGCGGCACCATCCGCACCACCATCGGCCGCCTCCTGGGTCTCGACCCCCACAACTGGGAGAGCCTCGGCGGACTCTCCAACTGCTGCTGGTCCGTCCTCGGCGAAGGCGCCCGCGGCTGGCGGCTGCTGGAGCACAACGCCGGCACGCTGCCGGAACCGGTACTCGGTGACGACGACTGACCCCGGATTTCACTTTCCGGCAGGTCGCAGGCTAAAGTTCTTCTTGTTCGCCCGGCCCGCCGGGAGAACGCGAGGGGCTATAGCTCAGTTGGTAGAGCGCCTGCATGGCATGCAGGAGGTCAGGAGTTCAATTCTCCTTAGCTCCACGTCAAGATCCCGTTCCCGTTCAGGGGGCGGGATTTTTCGTGCCCCGCGTTGAGTCACCGGGCCCGCTGAGGCGTATACCTCTACGGTCGCGACGCGTGCCGTGTCCGGACTGGTACTGAGGCGTCGCTGACCGTATTGGTCCGGCCGTGGCAGAATCAAACGGCCGGAAGGGGGCGCGGCCCGACGGGAGGGAGTAGCGATGCCTGCGAGCATCCTCGAGGAGGTCGACCACCTCCTCGGAGCAGCATTGACACGGGACATGTCCACCCGCCTCAGCTGCCCTTCCTGCGGTTCCGCGCACGTGGCCCAGATGCTCGGCGACAACGGCGGGATCTCCTACGTGTGCACGGCCTGCGGCCACAGCTGGAGCTGATCGATGGGTGCACACAGGCGGAAGTGCGACTGGTGCGGCAGCGGGACTCCGATCGTCCGCGACATGGAACCGATCAACCCCGACTACCAGTACTGGTGCGAGGAGTGCGCGCGGGCGCTGATCATAAAAGGCGACCCGATCGAGACGTACCGCGAGCTGGAGGGCGAGCCGATCTACGGCCGGCTCCTGGAGGAGCACTGCACGCTCAAACGGTTCTACTCGTTCGTGACGGCCTGACGGCTCGACGGCTGGAGGGGCGGCAAAACGGTCATATCGGGCAAGGGAAAACCGATTTGGTGTTGGGCCCGATGGACCAGTAATGTTGGCGTCGCCGCCAGGGAAACCGGGCGGAGCGCAACAAGGGGCTATAGCTCAGTTGGTAGAGCGCCTGCATGGCATGCAGGAGGTCAGGAGTTCAATTCTCCTTAGCTCCACAGCAGATGAAGAAGGCGGGCCATCCGATCGGATGGCCCGCCTTCTTGTGTGCGCCGCTCGGATACGCGTACGGCGGGCTCCCCGAGGGGAACCCGCCATACGTCTGCTACGTCTGCTCAGCGGCCCAGGGCGCGGCGGCCGCGACCCGGGGAGAGCACCGGGAGGTTGCGGGAGGGAGCGCCCTGCCCGCGCGTGTCCTCCTCGATGCGCAGGGCCAGTGCCGGGCAGCGGCGCACCGCGCGTAGAGCCTTGGCCTCGGCGTACCGCGGCACCTGCGCCTGCGCCACCGTCGGGAAGCCGTCGGCGCCCAGCTGGAACACCTCGGGGAGGATGTCGGCGCACAGGCCGTGGCCCCGGCACAGCGTCCAGTCGACGTAGATCTTCTGGCGGCTCGGGCCGTTCTCCTCGGACTCGCCGCCGCCCGGGATGCCCGTAGGGGCCCTGCCGCCCTCGAAGAGCGGCAGAACGCCCTCCACGCGCCGTCCGCAGCCGTTGCCGAGGACGTGGGCCGCCAGGTCGTCCGTGAACGCCTTGATGGTCGACTCCAGGAACATCGCGGAGCCGTCCGGGTGCGAGCAGGCGCCGCGCCGCTTCACGTTCTTGGCGACCTGCTTGAGCGCCTCCAGGGCGGCCGGTCCGCCGCCGTTGAGGATGTCCTCCAGGCCGCGCGCGGCGGCCGGCAGGCCGAGGTAGCAGGGCCCGCACTGGCCCGCGCTCTCCTCGGCCAGCCACTGGGCGACCCGCAGCGACTCGCCCAGCGGGCAGGTGTCCTGACTGATCGGCAGGATCGCGCCGGCGCCCAGCGAGCCCCCCACCGCGTCCAGGGAGTTGCGGGAGACGATCGCCTCGTTGACCGTCGCCGCGTCGATCCACTTGCCGTGGTAGCCGCCGGTGAGCACGCCCTGCGGCACCGGCGGCGCGCCGGCCAGCTGCAGGACGTAGCGCAGCGGCACGCCCGTCGGGACCTCGATCACCATGGGGCGCGCGACCGCCCCGGAGACCGTGAGCATGACCGTGCCCGGCTCGTCGTACAGGCCGGTGTTGCCGTAGCGCTCCGGGCCGATGCGGGCGGCGATCGCCAGCTGGGCGAAGGTCTCGGCGTTGGACAGCAGCGTGGGAGCGCCGCCGACGCCGTTCTGCGAGGCGCTGACCTTGCGGCCGGGCGGGACCGCGGGGCCGCCGTCGATCGAGCGGATCAGCGACGCGGCGGCGCCGGTGACCATGCGGACCGGGTTGCGCTGCACGCGCGCGCGGAGCGCCGAACGCCGGCCGTTGCTGAGGCCGCGTTCGGCGAGGGCGGCCTCCATGGAGCGCTGTGTGGACTCACGGGTGACCCCCACCACGAGCGTGCGGGCACCCAGGGCCTCGGCGCACAGCAGGGCGCCGTCCAGGATGAGGTGCGGGGCACGGTTGATCAGCACCGTGTCCTTGCGGCAGGCCGGTTCGTCCTCGCTGCCGTTCACGACGACGACCGGCCGGACGCCGCGCTTGATCGCCGCTTCGGCGACCGAGCGCAGCTTCTTGTGGAAGGGGAAGCCCGCGCCGCCGCGGCCCTTCAGGTTGATGCGTTCGGCGAGCTGCGCGAGCTGCTCGCCGCCCATCGGCTCGAGCGGCCCGTGCACCTTCAGATGCATGGGCAGATCGAGCCGATCGACAAGGTCGAAGCCCGACGTGAGCTGGGGAAGACCGACCACGCGGACTTCGGGTACGTCGGGCAGGGCCTCGTTCACTTAAAGCCTCCGGAAGGCGTGTTCCAAGGTTCGCCCGATCCCGGTGCGTCGAAGTCGTAGGACGCACCGGGCAGTGTTTCAGTGGCGGGACCGCTGTTGTACGTGTC
Organism: Streptomyces sp. NPDC006140; assembly: GCF_040628815.1. NCBI lineage: Bacteria > Bacillati > Actinomycetota > Actinomycetes > Kitasatosporales > Streptomycetaceae > Streptomyces > Streptomyces sp. NPDC006140. Next base: position 75,759 of record NZ_JBEXTS010000001.1, read on the forward strand.
GTTCGGGTAATACGTGTCCTGGACGGCGTTCGTCTCACCCGTGTCGTACACGTCACTCGATCCATAGCCGGAGGCGCCTGGATTGCCATAGGCCGGGATGCTTTGTCCGGTGTCCTGCAGGGGGTCGTAGGGCGGGATGTTGAAGCCCGTGTCATGGAGCGGGTCGTAGGCCGACGGCGGGGCCTCGCCGACCGGCGGCGGGGACGGGATCGGCCAGTTGCCGGAGGTGCTGGAGGGGCCGTCCATGGTCGGGATGGTCTGCGTGGGCTGCAGGTCCAGCGGCAGTTCCATGCTGGTGGTCGGCCCCGGCGCGTAGGCCTGTTCCCGTGGCGGGCCCGAGACGGCCCGGTAGGCCGCGGCGAAGCCGCTCGTGGACTCCTGGGGCGAGGGGCGCTCTGCCCTCTCGTACAGCGGCCCGGACGCGGTCGCCGCCGCTCCCGCGCGGCCCTCCCGGCCCTCGTAGCCGGGCAGTGCGAAGCCGGCGCTCGCGCGCGCCCGGCTCTCCTCCAGGTCTCTGCGGCCCTGGCCGTCCCCGGGCCCGATGAGCGCGGCGATCTTGTCGGCCACCTTGCGCTTGACCGGGCGCGGGGCCGCGCGCAGGGCGAGGGCCGCGGCCACGCCGACCAGGGACAGGCAGTACAGGATCACGAAGATCGGCTTCGCCGCGCGACCCGCGTAGAGGCCGTGCACGAGGGCGGCGCACCAGGCCGGGTAGGCCAGCATGTGCATGGCCCGCCAGCGGGCCGCGACCGGCGCGGGGGAGGCGAAGCGGTTGCGGAGCACGCCGGTGACGCCCACGAAGATCATGAGCATGCCCGCCAGGGTGCCCAGGCCGATCAGGAACGACCTGCCCGCGACCAGCTCCTCGTCGGTGAACAGCAGCCCGAAGGGGATCACCGCGGCGACCCACGAGGTGTGGGACAGGGCCAGCTTCACCCCGATGTGCACCAGCAGGAAGGCGATCGAGGCGACGGCCGTGGTCCGGTGCACGGCCTGCGCCAGGATGCGCCGGCGCGCGTCGAGCAGGATCCGGTCCTGGGCGACCAGGCCCCAGATCACCGAGCTGGTCAGGCACACGAGGGACAGCACGCCCGCGCCGAAGTTGAGGAACTCGGCGAAGGAGTCGTCTGCCGTGGAGTCGTTGGGGTTCACGACCTGCCTCCCCACATCCCGGCGACCGGGGGGAGTGAGGGGGTACTGCGATGAGGGTTCATGGGGGCAACTCCGAGCGGTTCGGGAAAGCGGTCCCGCTGCCGCACTCTAAGCGGAGCCATACCGATGGGTACGAGGTTTGAGTTATTGCGTTGTTATCAAAGGACAATGTGGTTGTTGTGATGTCCCTTAGCGACTGTTACGCGAAGTAACTTTTGACCCTGGTTCAGCTTTTCGGCACCGAGACGGCCCACCGGAAGCGCGTCGCGACGCGCTGGGGGCCTGCGGTACCCTAGCGCCATGCGTGCCGTACGCCTTCTGCTTAGCGGGCCGCGCTGATCAGTCCCGGCCACCGGACGAGTCGAGTGGCCGGAATCGGCGCGGCGTCCCCTCCTGTGCGAGGGGATTTTTCGTTTCTCGAACCACCCAGCCGCAGGCAGAGACGATCGATGGAGCTTTGAGGATCATGAGCGAGACGAACCCCGCCGCCACCTCCGAGGTGGCGGCGCCGCACCGCTACACGGCCGCTCTGGCCGCCGAGATCGAGGCACGCTGGCAGGACTTCTGGGACGCCGACGGCACCTACGCCGCGCCCAACCCCAAGGGCGACCTGGCGGGCGACCGGGAGATCGTCGCCCGGCCCAAGAAGTTCATCATGGACATGTTCCCGTACCCCTCGGGTGCGGGCCTGCACGTCGGCCACCCCCTGGGGTACATCGCCACGGACGTCTTCGCCCGCTTCCAGCGGATGACCGGCCACAACGTCCTGCACACCCTGGGCTTCGACGCCTTCGGCCTGCCCGCCGAGCAGTACGCGGTGCAGACCGGCACGCACCCGCGCGTGTCCACCGAAGCCAACATGGAGAACATGAAGTCCCAGCTGCGCCGGCTGGGCCTGGGCCACGACAAGCGCCGGTCGTTCGCCACGATCGACCCGGACTACTACAAGTGGACCCAGTGGATCTTCCTGCAGATCTTCAACTCCTGGTACGACCACGACGCCCGCCGGGCCCGGCCGATCGCCGAGCTGGTCGCCGAGTTCGAGTCCGGTGAGCGGCCCGTTCCGGGGCACACGCGCGCGTGGAGCGAGCTGAGCGCCGCCGAGAAGGCCGACGTCCTGGGAGAGTTCCGGCTGGCCTACGCCTCCGACGCGCCGGTCAACTGGTGCCCCGGGCTGGGCACCGTCCTGGCCAACGAGGAGGTCACCGCCGAGGGCCGCTCCGAGCGCGGCAACTTCCCGGTCTTCAAGGCCAAGCTGCGCCAGTGGAACATGCGCATCACGGCCTACGCCGACCGGCTGCTGGAGGACCTGGAGGAGCTGGACTGGCCCGAGGCCATCAAGCTGCAGCAGCGCAACTGGATCGGCCGCTCCGAGGGCGCCCGGGTCGACTTCCCGATCGACGGCGAGCGCATCACCGTCTTCACCACCCGCCCGGACACCCTGTTCGGCGCCACCTACATGGTGCTGGCGCCCGAGCACCCGCTGGTCGAGAAGTTCACCCCTGCCGCCTGGCCCGAGGGCACGCACGACGTCTGGACCGGCGGTCACGCGACCCCGGGCGAGGCCGTCGCCGCCTACCGCGCCCAGGCCGCCTCCAAGTCCGACGTGGAGCGCCAGGCCGAGGCCAAGGACAAGACCGGCGTCTTCATCGGCGCGTACGCCACCAACCCGGTCAACGGCGAGCAGGTACCGGTCTTCATCGCCGACTACGTCCTGATGGGCTACGGCACCGGCGCGATCATGGCCGTCCCGGTCGGCGACCAGCGCGACTTCGAGTTCGCCCGCGCCTTCGAGCTGCCGATCACCTGCATCGTCGAGCCGACCGACGGCCGCGGCACGGACACCTCCACCTGGGAGAACGCCTTCTCGTCGTACGACGCGAAGATCATCAACTCGTCGAACGACGAGGTCAGCCTGGACGGCCTGGGCGTCGTCGAGGCCAAGGCGCGCATCACCGAATGGCTGGAAAACAAGGGCGTCGGCGAGGGCACCGTCAACTTCCGGCTGCGCGACTGGCTGTTCAGCCGCCAGCGCTACTGGGGCGAGCCCTTCCCGATCGTCTACGACGAGGACGGCATCGCCCACGCGCTGCCCGAGTCGATGCTGCCGCTGGAGCTGCCCGAGGTCGAGGACTACTCGCCGCGCACCTTCGACCCGGACGACGCCGACACCCAGCCCGAGACGCCGCTGTCGCGCAACGAGGACTGGGTCAACGTCACGCTGGACCTGGGCGACGGCCCGAAGAAGTACCGGCGTGAGACCAACACCATGCCCAACTGGGCCGGTTCCTGCTGGTACGAGCTGCGCTACCTGGACCCGCACAACGATTCCCGGCTGGTGGACCCCGAGGTCGAGCGCTACTGGATGGGCCCGCGCGAGGGCCAGCCGCACGGCGGTGTCGACCTGTACGTCGGCGGCGCCGAGCACGCCGTGCTGCACCTGCTGTACGCCCGCTTCTGGTCCAAGGTCCTGTACGACCTGGGGCACGTCTCCTCGGCCGAGCCGTTCCACAAGCTGTTCAACCAGGGCATGATCCAGGCCTACGTCTACCGCGACAGCCGTGGCATCGCGGTGCCGGCCGCCGAGGTGGAGGAGCGCGACGGCGCCTACTGGTACCAGGGCGAGAAGGTCTCCCGGCTGCTGGGCAAGATGGGCAAGTCCCTGAAGAACGCCGTCACGCCTGACGAGATCTGCGCCGAGTACGGGGCCGACACGCTGCGCCTGTACGAGATGGCGATGGGCCCGCTGGACGTCTCCCGGCCGTGGGACACGCGCGCGGTGGTCGGCCAGTTCCGGCTGCTGCAGCGGCTGTGGCGCAACATCGTCGACGAGGCGACCGGCGAGGTGACCGTCGTCGACGCCGAGCCGGACGAGGACACGCTGCGCGCCCTGCACAAGGCGATCGACGGGGTGCGCGGGGACCTGGAGGGCATGCGGTTCAACACCGCCATCGCCAAGGTCACCGAGCTGAACAACCACCTGACCAAGGCGGGCGGGGCCGTGCCGCGCTCCGTCGCCGAGCCGCTGGTGCTGATGGTCGCGCCGCTGGCCCCGCACATCGCCGAGGAGCTGTGGCGCAAGCTGGGGCACACCGACTCGGTCGTCCACCAGGACTTCCCGGTCGCCGACCCGCAGTACGTCGTCGACGAGACCGTGACCTGCGTCGTGCAGATCAAGGGCAAGGTCAAGGCGCGGCTGGAGGTCCCGCCGTCGATCTCCGAGGACGAGCTGGAGAAGGTCGCGCTGGCGGACGAGAAGGTCGTCGCCGCGCTGGGCGGCGCCGGGATCCGGAAGGTGATCGTGCGTGCGCCCAAGCTGGTGAACATCGTTCCGGCGTAGTCGCGAGGGGCAGCCCGGCGCAGACGCGAGGGGCAGTGGACCACTCTCGGGGTGGTCCCCTACGGGCAGGTTCGGGGTCTTTCTGGAACTCCGGACCTGCCTGTTGCGTTTACCGTTGAAGAGCGACGTGAGGTGTCACGCGACATCCCGAGGAGGAGCCGGTGGAAGCAGTGATCGCAGTATTCGCCCTGCTCTTCGTGCTCTTTCTCGGGCTCGGCGTCTACGCGACCGTGAAGGTGGTCGGTGCCGCCAAGCGCGGTGTGGACCGCGGCATCACCCAGGCCCGCCGCACGGTCGAGGACCACACGCTGCGCGCCAAGTCCTTCGCCCAGCCCGGCGCCGCGGGCGAACTGGCCCAGCTCCGGCTCAAGCTGCGCACGTCGATGCGGGCCACGCAGGACGCGCTGCACGCGGCCGTCGCCGAGGACGCGTCCCTGAAGGAGTCCCTGGGCCTCTTCGAACGCCTCAGCGCGCACGGACACGAGCTGGACGACGAGCTCAAGCGCCTGGAGTCCGAGCCGGACCGCACCGCGCTCGCCGAGCGGCTGCCCGAACTGCGCGAGCGCACCGAGCGCATCACGCGCTCCGCGGACTCGCTGCGCTGGGCGGCCCGCGACCGCGCCCGCCGCTTCGCCGAGGACGACCTGGACACGCTCAGCGCGCAGATCGACGTGGAGGCCGGTGCGCTGCGGCACTGGGCGACGCCGGAGGAGTCCCGGACCGCTGCCCCGCCGCCCTGGCCCGAGGCACCCGCCGCCGATGCCGCCACGGCCGGGCAGACCTGGCCGGAGACCCCCCAGTCGAGCCCGGCGCCCGAGTCGACACGGCCCGCCATCACCCCGCCGGGGCCGCGTCCCACCTACCCCTGGCAGAAGAAACCCCGCCCCGAGAGCACCACTTGATCCGGCCACGCGCGGCGCGGGGCCGAGGGGCCGGGCTGCCGCGCGGGCACTACGGCAGGTAACCTCCAGCTCATGTCCCGCCATGTCGCGATCGTCACCGATTCAACGGCCTACCTGCCGGCCCGGACGATGGAGCGTCACGGCATCACAGCGGTGCCCCTGACCGTGGTCCTCGGCGACCGCGCACTTGAAGAGGGCACCGAGATCTCGACCCGCGCCCTCGCCCAGGCTTTGCAGAAGCGGCGCCCGGTGACGACCTCGCGGCCCAGCCCCGCCGTCTTCGAGGAGACGTACCGCAAGGTCGCCGAGTCCGGTGCCACCGGCATCGTCTCCCTCCACCTCTCCGCCGAGCTCTCCGGCACGTACGACGCGGCCGTCGTCGCCGCGCGGCAGGCGCCGGTGCCGGTGCGGGTGGTGGACACCGGCATGATCGCGATGGCGCTCGGGTTCTGCGCGCTCTCCGCCGCGCAGGCCGCGGAGTCGGGCGGCACGGTGGACGAGGCCGTGACAGCCGCGGAGAAGAGGGCCGCGGGCACGTCCGCCTACTTCTACGTCGACACCCTCGACTACCTGCGCCGGGGCGGCCGGATCGGTGCCGCGCAGGCCCTGCTGGGCTCGGCGCTCGCGGTGAAGCCGCTGCTGCAACTGGCCGACGGCCGTATCGAGCCGCTGGAGAAGGTGCGGACCGCGTCCAAGGCGATCGCCCGGCTGGAGGAGATCGCGGCCGACCGGGCCGGCAGCGCCCAGGTCGATGTCGCCGTCCACCATCTCGCCGCCCCGGACCGGGCGTCGGCCCTCGCCGACCGGCTGCGGGCCCGGGTGTCCGGGCTGGCCGATCTCCATGTCAGCGAGGTCGGAGCGGTGATCGGGGCGCATACGGGACCCGGGCTGCTGGGCGTGGTGGTTTCGCCGCGGTGAACGTTGCTGCGGGGCTCCGGTCACCCGTGTGAGGGACGGAGTTTTCCACAACCGGTGGATTGTCCCGGGGAATTGACCAAGATCATCGCGGGTGGGCCGAGGTGGCCGATCCTCGTCGCATGGCACTTCGATCACGTTCACGCACAGCGACTGCGACCAGTGGGCCGGGCCGTGCGCCCGCGTCCGACGGCCGTGTCCGTCATCGCCGGCTCGGTGCACGCGGGCGGGCGCGGCAGCGGCGCGCCTCGGCGGAGGAACTCCGCAGGCGCGCCGAGGTGTTGTTCGGCGATCAAGCCGAGCCGATCGATCAAGCCGAGCCGATCGAACGGGCACAGCCGATCGAACGGGCACAGCCGGTCGAACGGGCCGAGCCGGTCGATCACGCCGAGCCGGTCGGACGGGCCGAGCCGGTCGAACGGGCCGGGGAGCGGCGGGAGTCGGGGCAGGGGCCGCCGCCCGCTTCCGGGGCTTTCGGCGGGGCACGGCGCGAAGCGGCTGCCCGGCCCGATGGGGAGCCCGTCGCCCTGCCGGTCGCGGCAGAGGGCGAGGCCGGCCGTGCCGAGGAGGGGGCTTGGCGGGAGCGGGCCGGGCTCGCGCTGCGGGAGCGTCTGCCGCTGTGGTTGCAGGCGCGGTGCGGCCTGGAGCGGCGGAGCGTGCTCGCCCTGACGGTGGTGCTGGTCGCCGCCGCGGCGTTTGCCGTGCAGCACTTCTGGGCCGGGCGGACCCAGTCCGTGCGGCCGCCCGAGGTGGTGCGTGCGGCGGCGCCGTACGGGCAGCGGGAGGAGAGCGGGCAGGCCGGGGAGAGGCGTGCGCCCGGTGCGTCCGGGGCGGCTGCTGCCGGGCCGGTGAAGGCGGGGGCGGCCGAGATCGTCGTGGACGTCGGCGGCAAGGTCCGTGAGCCCGGCATCCACCGGCTGCCGGCCGGCTCCCGTGTCGCGGACGCGCTGAGCGCGGCGGGCGGGGTGAAGCCCGGCACGGACACCGACGGTCTCAACCGCGCCCGGTTCCTCGTGGACGGCGAGCAGGTGATCGTCGGCGGCCCGGCTCCGGCCGCGGGGGCAGGGGCGGGCGGTGCGCCCGTCGGCGGCCCGGCCGGTGCGGCGGCGGGCGGCGCGATGCCGGCGGCGCCGGTCTCCCTCAACACGGCCACCCTCGACCAGCTCGACACGCTGCCGGGCGTCGGCCCGGTCCTGGCGCAGCACATCATCGACTACCGCACGCAGCACGGCGGCTTCCGCTCCGTGGACGAGCTGCGCGAGGTGAACGGCATCGGCGACCGCCGCTTCGCCGACCTGCGGAACCTCGTACGGCCATGAGGGGCGCCCTCGACATGCCGGAGCGGCCGGGCGGGGTCGCGCCTGACGCCCGCCCCTCCCGGTCGTCCGTGCACGCCTCCTCCGGCCACCGGCTCGGCATCGCCCGGCCGCGCCAGGAAGGACCCACGGACCTGCGGCTCGTCCCACCCGCCCTCGCGGCCTGGGGCACGGCGGCGCTGGTGCTGGGCGTGCCGGGCGGGTGGGGCGTGGGGATCGCGGCCGGCTGTCTCGTCGCCGCCGGGCTGCTGTGGTCGGCCCGGCGCGGTGCGCGGGCGTCCTGGCCGCGGGCGTCGGCCGCCGCCGTGCTGCTGTGCGTCGCCGCGGCTGCCGCCTCGGCCGGGCTGCACGGGGCGGATCTGCGCCGGGGGCCCGTGCCGGGCCTGGCGCGGCAGTACGCGACGGTGACCGCCGAGGTCGAGCTCACCTCCGACCCCCGGCTCACCCGGCCCAGGGTCCGGGGCGACCATGTCGCTCCGACCGCCGTGCTGATCGACGCCGAGGTGCGGCGCGTCCACGAGACGGGCGGCGCGACGACGGTGACGCGGACGCCGGTGCTGATGATCGTCGACGTGGGCCCGTCCGCTCCTGGCCGGGTGGCCGGCGGGCCGGTGCGCTCGGCGTGGCTCGGGCTGTTGCCGTCGACGCGGTTGCGGGTCGGTGCGCGGCTGGCGCCCGCGATGACGGGCGGTGACCGGGTCGCGGCCGTGCTGCGGGTGCGGGGCGAGGGCCGACCGGAGGTGGTGGGAGAGCCCTCGGCGGCTCAGCGGCTCGCCGGACGGCTGCGCGCCGGGCTGCGGGAGGCGACCGACGGCCTGCCGGCGGACGCCCGGGCGCTGCTGCCGGGGCTGGTCGTGGGGGACACCTCGCGGATCACCCCGGAGCTGGAGGAGGCCTTCAAGGAGACCGACCTCACGCACACACTCGCCGTGAGTGGAGCCAACTTCACGATTCTGCTCGCCCTCCTGCTCGGGCCGCCGGGCCTGGCGCAGCGGGCGGAGCGGCGGGGGCTCGCTCCTCGCCTCGGCATCTCCCTGCGGGGGACCGCGGTGCTCGGGGGCGTGCTCTCACTCGGGTTCGTCGTGGTGTGCCGGCCGGATCCGAGCGTGCTGCGGGCCGCGGCCTGCGGAGCCGTCGCGCTGCTCGCCGTCGCGACCGGCCGCCGGAGATCCCTGATCCCGGCCCTGGCGACGGCGGTCCTGCTGCTGGTGCTCTACGACCCGTGGCTGGCGCGGAGTTACGGCTTCCTGCTGTCCGTCGTGGCCACCGGCGCTCTGCTCACCCTCGCGCCGCGCTGGAGCGCCGGACTGCGGCGGCGCGGGGTGCCGCCCCGGCTCGCCGAGGCACTGGCCGCGGCTGCCGCCGCGCAGGCCCTGTGCGCGCCCGTCGTCGCCGTGCTGTCGGCGCGGGTGAGTCTGGTGGCGGTGCCGTGCAATCTGCTCGTGGAGTTCGCGATCGCGCCGGCCACCGTGCTGGGCTTCGCCGCGCTGGCCACGGCACCGGTGGGGATGCCGGCCGCCAAGGCCCTGGCGTGGTGCGGGCAGTGGCCCGCCGAGTGGATCGCCGAGGTCGCCCGGACCGGGGCCGCGCTGCCGGGCGGAGGAGTGGACTGGCCGGGCAGCTGGGCGGGCGCGGCGCTGCTCGCCGCCGTGACCCTGGTCGTGCTGCTCGTCGGACGGCGGCTGCTCCGGCATCCCTGGTGGTGCGGGGTGTGCGCCGTGCTGCTGGTGCTGGTGGTGGTGCAGCCGCCGCCGCTGACCAGGGTGGTCACGGGCTGGCCGCCGCCGGGCTGGCGGCTGGTGATGTGCGACGTGGGGCAGGGCGACGCCCTGGTGCTCGCGGCGGGCGGGGGCTCGGGGGTGGTGGTGGACGCGGGCCCCGATCCACAACGCGTCGACCACTGCCTGCGCTCCCTCGGCATCACCAGCATCCCGCTGGTCGTGCTCACCCACTTCCACGCCGATCACGTGGCGGGCCTGCCCGGGGTGCTGCGGGGACGGGCGGTGGGCGCGATCGAGACGACCGGCTTCGAAGAGCCCGCCGAGCAGGCCGCGTTCGTACGGAGGACGGCGGCGGCCCGGCGGGTTCCGGTGACGCGGGCGGCGGTGGGGGAGCAGCGGCGTACGGGGCGGCTGTCCTGGCAGGTGGTGTGGCCGCCCCCGAGCCCGCCCCCGGACGCACCGCCGGGCATGCTCCCGGCCCACCCGGCGCCGGAGGGGCCGAACGACGCCAGTGTCGCCATGCTGGTCCGCTCGGGCGGGCTGCGCCTGCTGCTCCTCGGGGACCTCGAACCCCCGGCCCAGCGGGCGCTGGCCAGGTCACCGGCGGCGGAGGCGCTGGACGGCGTGGACGTACTGAAGGTCGCCCACCACGGCTCGGCGTATCAAGATCCCGGCCTCATACGCCGGGCGGCCCCGCGGCTGGCGCTCATCAGTTGCGGCGAAGACAACCCCTACGGCCATCCGGCGCCCGGCACGGTCGCGGCGTTGCGGGCCGGGGGCGCGGCGGTGCTGCGGACCGACCGGGACGGCGCGCTGGCGGTCGTAGGAGAGGGCGGGGAGCTGAGCGTGGCGCGAGACTGAGGGCATGGAATCAGCACAGGTCGATGCCTATCTCCGCCGGCTGGGAGTCGAGCACCCGGCGTGGCCCACCGTCGACGTGCTGCGCGAGCTGCACCTGTGCCATCTGCGGACCGTGCCGTTCGAGAACCTCTCCATCCATCTCGGCGAGGAGATCGTGCTGGAGGAGGAGCGGCTGCTGGCGAAGGTGGTCGGCGCGCGGCGGGGCGGGTTCTGCTACGAACTCAACGGCGCCTTCGGGGCGTTGCTGGCCGCGCTGGGGTACGACGTCGCGCTGCTCGCGGCACGGGTGTACGGGGACGAGGAGCGGCTGGGGATCCCGTACGACCATCTCGCGCTGCGGGTGCGGACGGTGGACGGGGGCGACTGGCTGGCCGACGTCGGGTTCGGGGCGCACAGCCACCTGCCGCTGGCGTTCGGGGAGCGAGGGGAGCAGGAGGATCCCGCGGGCACGTTCCGGATCGTGGAGGCGGGGCCGGACGCGGCCGGGGTGCGCGGTGGGCACGACACGGTGGAGGCGGCGGACCTGGACGTGATCCGTGACGGCAAGCCGCAGTACCGCCTGGAGGTGAGGCCGCGGGTGCTCGGCGACTTCGTGGCCGGGGCGTGGTGGCACAGCACGTCGCCCGTCTCGCACTTCACGCGGTCACTGGTCTGCTCGCGGGTCACGGAGGACGGAGGGAGGATCACGCTCAGCGGGCGCAGGCTCACGGTGACCTCGGCCGAGGGCGAGCGGGCGCGGGAGACGCGGGAACTGGGGACGGACGAGGAGGTGCTCGGGGCCTATCGGGAGCGGTTCGGCATCGAACTCGACAGGGTGCCGGTGCTGCGCCCGGCGGGCTAGGGATCAATTCGGGCGACACGGGGCTACTCGTGTGCAGAGCCAGCACATGTGCTGGATTCCCGTGATGTGGTCTCGTGTTGCCTCGAAAGCCTCACTGGTGGTCGAATGCGTCTTCGGCAACTGGTGATCAACAGTGATCAACAGGCGATTTCGAGTCACACAGGGGAGTCGGGGATGATCGGCCGCTGGCTGGGAAGCCGAAGCAACCGGGTGCAACGGACGAGTCCCCTGGCCGCGGTGCCGACGCCGCCGAGCGCCGGGGTGCTGGCCTGCCGGGTGCTGGACCCGGTCAACGAGCCGGTCCGGCACGCGGAGTTCGCGGTCACCGACGCCATGGGGCGTCCGGTGGTCAGCGGGGGAGCCGACCCGTACGGGTCGTTCCTGACGACGGTGCCCGCGGGGGAGTACCGGCTCGCGGTGTCGGCGGAGGGGTACACGCCGTACCTGGCGACCACGCAGGTCGGCGAGAACGCGCTCGCTTCGCTCGGTGAGGTGACGCTGCAGCTGGCCCGGCCGCCGGAGCTGCCCGCGCCGGGTGACTGGGAGATCGAGCCGGCGCACTCCTCGATCGGCTTCACGGCGCGGCACATCGGACTGGCCCGGATCCACGGGCGGTTCACGTCCTTCGCGGGGGTCATACGGATCGCCGAGCCGGTCGAGCGGTCGGCGATGCACGTGGTGATCGACGCGGCGTCCATCGACACGAACATGAGGATGCGCGACGACCATCTGCGGTCGGCGGACTTCCTGGACGTCGAGCGGTTCCCGACCCTGGAGTTCTACAGCGAGCGGTTCGTGCACAAGGGCGGGAACCGGTGGGCCGTGACGGGGGCGCTGTCGCTGCACGGCGTGACGCGGACGGTCACGCTGGACACCGAGTACCTGGGGCTGGGCAACGGCATGGAGGGCGAGGTGCGGGCGGCCTGCCGGGCCACGACCGAGCTGCACCGGGACGACTTCACCGTGAGCTGGCAGACGATGCTGGCGCGGGGCATCGCGGTGGTCGGGCCGAGCATCCGGGTCGACCTCGACGTGCAGGTGGTCCGCAAGGGCTGAGCGGCCGGGCCGCGAGGCGGTGTCGGACAATGTCCGGCGTGAGTGATGTGCGACATGTGCTGGTGCTGCCCGACCGGGATGCCGCGGAAGAGGTGGTGCAGGCGCTGGCCGAGCGCTTCGGCGTCGTCGAGGAGCCGCGGCTCGTGCGGGACGCGCTGGCCGGTGAGGACGACGCCGAGGACGCGCAGTGGCTGGTCGTCCTGCGGGACGAGGAAGAGCGGCTGGACCCCGATGAGCTGGACCGGTTCGCGGGGGAGTGGGAGGGCTGGCGGGAGGAGCCGTGACACTGCCGCGGCCCGTCGCCCACGAGCCCCGTGCGCGACCCGTCGCCCACGAGCCCCGTGCGCGACCCGTCGCCCACGAGCCCCGTGCGAGGCCCGTCGCCCACGAGCCCCGTGCGAGGCCCGTCGCCCACGAGCCCCGTGCGCGGCCCGTCGCCCACGAGCCCTGGGCATGGCCCCTCAGCCGCGGGCCCTGTGCGCGGCTCCTCGGTCACGAGCCCCGTGTGCGGGCCCCCGTCGGCCGCGAGCCCTGGGCATGGCCCCTCAGTCGCGAGCCCTGTGCGCGGCCCCTCGGTCACGAGCCCCGTGTGCGGCGCGTTGTCAGTGGCGCGTGGGATGCTTGGCGCGATGGCCAGGAAGACTGCGAATGACGACCCCCTCGCCTCGGTGACGCTCGCCGTGGGCCAGGAGGAGCTGCTGCTGGACCGTGCCGTGCAGGAGGTGGTGGCCGCCGCGAAGGCCGCCGACGCCGACACGGACGTGCGGGACCTGACCCCGGACCAGTTGCAGCCCGGCACGCTCGCCGAGCTGACGAGTCCGTCGCTCTTCGCGGAGCGCAAGGTCGTGGTCGTACGCAACGCGCAGGACCTGTCGGCCGACACGGTCAAGGACGTGAAGGCGTACCTCGGGGCGCCCGCCGAGGAGATCACCCTCGTGCTGCTGCACGCCGGCGGAGCCAAGGGCAAGGGTCTGCTCGACGCGGCGCGCAAGGCGGGGGCGCGCGAGGTGGCCTGCCCGAAGATGACGAAGCCGGCGGACCGGCTGGCGTTCGTGCGCCAGGAGTTCCGCGCGACGGGCAGGTCCGCCACGCCGGAGGCCTGCCAGGCGCTCGTCGACGCGATCGGCAGCGATCTGCGGGAGCTGGGCTCGGCGGTCTCCCAGCTGGTCGCGGACGTCGAGGGCACCATCGACGAGGCGGTCGTCGGGCGGTATTACACCGGGCGGGCCGAGGCGTCGAGCTTCACGGTCGCCGACCGGGCGGTCGAGGGCCGGGCTGCCGAGGCGCTGGAGGCGCTGCGCTGGTCGCTGGCGACCGGCGTGGCACCGGTGATGATCACGAGCGCGCTGGCGCAGGGCGTCCGGGCGATCGGGAAGCTGTCGTCGGCACGCGGCGGCCGGCCGGCCGACCTCGCGCGGGAGCTGGGCATGCCGCCGTGGAAGATCGACCGGGTGCGGCAGCAGATGCGCGGATGGACGCCGGACGGTGTGTCGGTGGCGCTCCGGGCGGTGGCCGAGGCGGACGCGGGCGTGAAGGGCGGCGGCGACGACCCCGAGTACGCCCTGGAGAAGGCGGTCGTCGCGATCGCCCGGGCAGCGCGCTCCCGGGGCCGGGGCTGATACCCGGGGGCTCAGTACAGCGGCTGACCGATCCCCAGCAGGTTCCCCTCGCTGTCACGGAACCAGCCGCCGCGTTCACCCCGCGCGCCCTTGCTCGGGTAGTGCCCCTCGACCTCGGCGATCCCGCCCTCCGTGCGCAGGCCGGGGACGTCGACCTCCTCGAAGACCACGCCGCGCCGCTTGAGCTCCGCCACGACGGCGTCGATGTCGTCGACCTCCAGCGCCATCTGCGTGAAGGTCCCGGGCGAGGCTCCCGTCGACCGGAACAGCGCGAACTCTCCGCCGCCGCAGCGGTAGAGCAGCCCGCCGGGCCGTTCGTCGACGGGCTCCAGGCCGAGTTTCTCCGAGTAGAAGCGCCGCGCCCGGTCCAGGTCCTGGGCGGGGAGCCGGGTCGCCACGCGGGCCCCGGCCAGCACGTTCCTGTCGTCTGCGTCCATGCCCCCCACTGTGCCGTGATCGAGTCGCCCTCCTCCTGCCGAGGAGGAGAATCGGGTGTATCAGCCGTACGTCGCCAAGTGACGGAGAGGTGGCGAAGGTCATGGCTGAACACCCCCACGCAGCGCTGGTCCGCAAGGGATTCGAGGCTTTCTCGCGCGGTGACATGGACACCTTGCGCGGACTGATCGCGGGAGACGCCACACACCACGTACCCGGAGATCACCCCTTGTCGGGCGACTTCAAGGGCGTGGACTCGATCATCGAGATGTACGAACGGCTCGGCGCGGAGACCAACGGGACGGCTCGTGCCGAGCTGATCGGCATCGCCGTCGACGGCCGCGGCCACGCGGTCGGCATGACCCGCTTCACGGCCGAGCGGGGCGGCAAGCACCTCGACGACACCGGCTGCATCATCTTCCGGATCGTGGGCGACAAGGTCACCGACCTCGACGAGTGCGTCGAGGACATCGACAAGAACAACGAGTTCTGGTCCTGAGCGGCACGAAGGCCCTGAGCAGCACGAAGGCCGGGCGGCCTCCCATGGGGAACAGGAGAGCCACCCGGCCTTCGGTTCAAGCTGCTGGATCCGCGCCCGCGTGGCGAACGCAGGCCGCGCGCGGACCCGAAAGGGTGCCGGACGGGAGCGGATGAGAGAGGGCCCGCTCGATTCCCTCCGGCGGTCACATCAGATGTCAGCCCTTGAGCGCGGCGACCTTCTGAGCCAGCGCCGACTTCTTGTTGGCGGCCTGGTTCTTGTGGATGACGCCCTTCGAGACGGCCTTGTCGAGCTGACGCGCGGCAGCGCGCTGGTACTCGGTGGCCTTCTCGACGTCACCCGCGGCAGCGGCCTCGCGGGCCTTGCGGATCGCGGTCTTCAGGGAGGACTTGACGGCCTTGTTGCGCAGCCGCGCCTTCTCGTTGGTCTTGATCCGCTTGATCTGGGACTTGATGTTCGCCACGAATGAGCCTTTTCAGGTTCTGGCACGGGGCCGCACTGAACCGCACGGTTCCCGTACCGGGTGATTTCTTGAGGTCGTGCCTCCTGCGAGAGGGCATGAGACACAGCCACCCAGGCTACCAGCGGGCCCATCCACGGCCCAAACCCGTCCACGGTCGCCACCCGTGGGACCATGGAGGCTACGTATCGATCCGACCCGAGACCGCAGACACTGCGGACGCCTCAAGAATCAGGACCCTGCGTGCCCGCGATCCCTAGCCATGTGCCCGAGCCGAGCCGTACCGACCCGGCTCTGATCCGCAACTTCTGCATCATCGCGCACATCGACCACGGCAAGTCCACGCTCGCCGACCGGATGCTCCAGCTGACCGGAGTGGTCGAGCAGCGGCAGATGCGCGCTCAGTACCTCGACCGCATGGACATCGAGCGCGAGCGCGGCATCACGATCAAGTCTCAGGCGGTGCGTCTGCCGTGGGCTCCCACCCACGACAAGGACAACACGCACATCCTCAACATGATCGACACCCCGGGGCACGTCGACTTCACCTACGAGGTCTCGCGGTCGCTCGCCGCCTGCGAGGGCACCATCCTCCTGGTTGACGCCGCCCAGGGCATCGAGGCCCAGACCCTCGCCAACCTCTACCTGGCGATGGAGAACGACCTCACGATCATCCCCGTCCTCAACAAGATCGACCTGCCGGCGGCGCAGCCCGAGAAGTTCGCCGAGGAGCTGGCCCACCTCATCGGGTGCGAGCCCGACGACGTGCTCAAGGTCTCCGCGAAGACCGGGCTCGGTGTCGAGGCGCTGCTGGACAAGGTCGTCGAGCAGGTCCCGGCCCCGGTCGGCGTCAAGGACGCCCCGGCCCGCGCCATGATCTTCGACTCGGTCTACGACTCCTACCGGGGCGTCGTGACGTACGTCCGGGTCATCGACGGTCAGCTCAACAAGCGCGAGCGCATCAAGATGATGTCGACCGGCGCCACGCACGAGCTGCTGGAGATCGGCACCAACTCGCCGGAGATGCTCGGCGCCGACGGCCTCGGCGTCGGTGAGGTGGGCTACCTGATCACCGGTGTGAAGGACGTCCGCCAGTCCAAGGTCGGTGACACGGTCACCAGCCAGTCCAAGGGCGCCACCGAGCCCCTCGGCGGCTACAAGGACCCCAAGCCGATGGTCTTCTCCGGCCTGTATCCGCTGGACGGCTCGGACTACCCCGAGCTGCGCGAGGCCCTGGACAAGCTCCAGCTCAACGACGCCGCGCTGGTCTACGAGCCGGAGACCTCCGCCGCGCTCGGCTTCGGCTTCCGCGTCGGCTTCCTCGGCCTGCTGCACCTGGACGTGATCCGGGAGCGGCTGGAGCGCGAGTTCGGGCTCGACCTGATCGCCACCGCGCCGAACGTGGTCTACCGCGTCGTCATGGAGGACGGCAGCGAGCACACGGTCACCAACCCGAGCGAGTTCCCCGAGGGTAAGATCTCGGAGGTCTACGAGCCGGTCGTCCGGGCCACCATCCTGGCGCCCAGCGAGTTCATCGGCTCGATCATGGAGCTGTGCCAGACCCGGCGCGGCACGCTGCTCGGCATGGACTACCTCTCCGAGGAGCGGGTCGAGATCCGCTACACCCTGCCCCTCGCCGAGATCGTCTTCGACTTCTTCGACCAGCTGAAGTCCAAGACCCGCGGCTACGCCTCGCTCGACTACGAGCCCACCGGCGAGCAGACCTCCAGCCTGGTCAAGGTCGACATCCTGCTGCACGGCGACAAGGTGGACGCCTTCTCGGCGATCACCCACAAGGACCAGGCGTACGCCTACGGTGTGCGGCTCGTCGCCAAGCTCAAGGAACTCATCCCGCGGCAGGCCTTCGAGGTGCCGGTCCAGGCCGCCATCGGCTCCCGGGTCATCGCCCGCGAGACCATCCGCGCCATCCGCAAGGACGTCCTCGCCAAGTGCTACGGCGGTGACATCTCCCGTAAGCGGAAGCTGCTGGAGAAGCAGAAGGAGGGCAAGAAGCGGATGAAGATGGTGGGTTCCGTAGAGGTTCCGCAGGAGGCCTTCATCGCCGTCCTGTCGAGCGATGACAGCGCGGGGTCGGGCAAGGGCAAGAAGTAATCACGGATTACCGCGGGTTACGCCCCAAACCGGGGAGAACAGGGGCCCGTCGTGCGAAAGTGCGGCGGGCCCCTGTGCGCATACGGGGTAGCTCTCTGTACGAAGTGACAGGCCGCAGCCCCTTACGCGGGGACCGGTCGACCTTTACTCTGATCCCTGCTCGATAGTTACTCGCGAGTTAAACAACGGCGTTACCAGCAGCTCGTGAGGACCCACCAGCCGCACCTGAGCCAGCCGCACTGTCGCGGGCCCCGGAGGATGTCGTGAGCGACACACAGACACTGATCGAGAACCGTCCGCCGTCCGTGGCGGGCCTCTTCCTGGAGCGCGTGGCGGCCACGCCGGACGCCGAGGCCTACCGGTATCCGGTCCCCTCGTCCTCCGGACAGGGGCCGGACGAATGGAAGTCGCTGAGCTGGGCGCAGGCCGCCGAGCGGGTCTACGCCATCGCGGCGGGGCTCATCGAGCTGGGCGTGCAGCCCGAGCAGCGCGTCGCCCTCGCCTCCAGCACCCGGATCGAGTGGATTCTCGCCGACCTCGGCATCATGTGCGCGGGCGCCGCGACCACCACGGTGTACCCGCAGACCAACGCCGACGAGTCCGCGTACATCCTGTCCGACTCCGAGAGCCGGGTGCTCGTCGCGGAGAACGCCGAGCAGCTGGCGAAGGCGAAGGAGAAGCGCTCCGAGCTGCCCGAGCTGACCCATGTGGTGGTCGTCGACCCGGCCGGCGTCGAGACCGCCGACTGGATCCTCACCCTCGACGAGCTGGAGAAGCGCGGCGCGGCCCGGCTGGAGAAGGACCCCGACCTGGTCAAGGAGCGGGTCGGCGCGATCACGAAGGACCAGCTGGCCACCCTCATCTACACCTCCGGCACCACCGGCCGCCCCAAGGGCGTGCGCCTCCCGCACGACAACTGGTCGTACATGGCGAAGGCGATCGCCGCGACCGGCCTCGTCAGCAGCGAGGACGTGCAGTACCTGTGGCTGCCGCTCGCGCACGTCTTCGGCAAGGTGCTCACCTCCGGCCAGATCGAGGTCGGCCACGTCACCGCCGTCGACGGCCGCGTCGACAAGATCATCGAGAACCTGCCGGTCGTCCAGCCGACGTACATGGCGGCCGTGCCGCGCATCTTCGAGAAGGTGTACAACGGCGTCGCCGCGAAGGCGCGCGCGGGCGGCGGGGCCAAGTACAAGATCTTCCAGTGGGCCGCCGAGGTCGCCCGCGAGTACGCCAAGGTCGCGCAGGACAACTTCCGGCGCACCGGGACCGCGTCCGTGCCGTTCGGGCTGGGTGCCAAGCACAAGGTCGCCGACGCGCTGGTGTACGCCAAGATCCGGGAGGCCTTCGGCGGCAATCTGCGGGCGTGCGTCTCGGGCTCGGCGGCGCTGGCACCCGAGATCGGGTACTTCTTCTCCGGCGCCGGCATCCACATCCTGGAGGGCTACGGCCTGACCGAGTCCTCGGCCGCCTCCTTCGTGAACCCGGGCGAGGCCTACCGCACCGGCACGGTCGGCAAGCCGCTGCCCGGCACCGAGGTGCGGATCGCCGACGACGGGGAGATCCTGCTGCGCGGCCCGGGGATCATGGAGGGCTACCACAAGCTGCCCGAGAAGACCGCCGAGGTGCTGGAGCCGGACGGCTGGTTCCACACCGGGGACATCGGGGAGCTGTCGCCCGACGGGTACCTGCGGATCACCGACCGCAAGAAGGACCTCATCAAGACGTCCGGCGGCAAGTACATCGCGCCGGCGGAGGTCGAGGGGCAGTTCAAGGCGGTGTGCCCGTACGTGTCCAACATCCTGGTGCACGGGGCGGACCGGAACTTCTGCACGGCCCTCATCGCGCTCGACGAGGTCGCCATCACCGAGTGGGCCAAGGAGAACGGACTGGCGGGGAAGTCGTACGCGGAGATCGTCTCCGCGCCGGTCACGGTGGAGATGGTCGACGGGTATGTGAAGCAGCTGAACGAGGGGCTGCAGCGGTGGCAGACCATCAAGAAGTTCCGGCTGCTGCCCCGGGACCTCGATGTGGAGCACGGCGAGATCACGCCGAGCCTGAAGCTGAAGCGGCCGGTGGTGGAGCGGGAGTACCGGCATCTGATCGACGAGATGTACGAGGGCTCTCGCGAGGCGTAGGGAGCGGCGGGGGCTGTGCGACGGCCGCGGCTTCACCGTGGTCGTTCGCGCAGTCCCCGCGCCCCTGGGAGCATGCCGTCAAGATGTTCTGTATGACAGACTATCTGTGACGATTCCGAAAGATGCTACGGTGATGTGATGCCCTCTGAACCCCGTGGCCGATCGAACGACGGCGCCAAGTGTGTTTCCTTGGACAACGACCTGGTCTGGGCGATTCGTATGATCTCGGGGGCGCTGCGGCGCGCTGCGGCCGAGGCCGCGGAGACGCTGCCCGGAGGATCACGCGCCTACTTGGTGCTCATGGCGTTGGCCGAGGCCGGGGACAAGCCCCCGACACAACTCGAACTGGCCGGCCAGGTCGGTCTCGACCGGACGGTGATGACCTACCTCCTCGACGACCTGGAGGGGCAGGGTCTGCTGGCGCGGCGGCCGAATCCGCAGGACCGGCGGTCCCGCCACGTGATCCTGCTGGACGAGGGCCGAGCGCAGCTGCAGCGCATGCGAGCCGATGTCGCGGCCGCCGAAGCACGGCTGCTCGCGGAGCTGAGCGAGGAACAGCGGGCCCAGTTCCGGGATCTCCTGGCCCGGGTCGCGCTCACCGCTCAGCGGGCCTGAGGGCCTCCCTCCACCCGGCGTCGTAGGTCCTGGACCTCCGCGCGCAGGCGTTCCACCTCTCTGCCCTTGCGGTAGAGGTCCAGGAAGACGCTGACCTTCGCCCTGAGGACCCAGGGGTCGAAGGGCTTGGTCAGGTAGTCGGCGGCGCCGGTCGCGTAGCCGCGGAAGGCGTAGCCCGAATCGTCGTCCGCGCCCGTGAGGAAGATGATCGGCACGTCTCTCGTCTGGTCCAGGCGCCTGATGTGGGCGGCCGTCTCGAAGCCGTCCATGCCGGGCATGCGGACGTCGAGCAGGACCAGGGCGATCGGCTGCCGCAGCAGGACCTTCATCGCCTCCTCACCGGAACGCGCGCGCACCAGCGGCTCGTTCAGGGAGGCGAGCACGGCCTCCAGGGCGATCAGGTTGTCCTCCATGTCGTCGACCAGGAGGATCCCGGCGCGTCGGTGGTGTACGCCCGCGCTGCTCATGCCTCTTCTTCCGCGCCCTCGGGGTCCAGCAGTTCGCACACGACCGTCAGCAGCCGGTCGATGTCCACCGGCTTGGGCACGTAGTCGTTGGCGCCGCGGGCGATGGACTTCTCCCGGTCGCCGGGCATCGCCTTGGCGGTCAGCGCCACGATCGGCAGGCCGGCCCAGCGGGGTGTGCGGCGGATGGCGGAGATGGTCTCGTAGCCGTCCATCTCCGGCATCATGATGTCCATCAGGACCAGTTCGACGTCCGCGCTGCGCTCCAGCGTCTCGATGCCCTCGCGGCCGTTCTCCGCGTAGAGCACGGTCATGCCGACCCGGCCCAGGACATGGGTGAGGGCGAACACGTTGCGGATGTCGTCGTCCACGATCAGCACCCGCCGCCCGGGCAGGATCCGGCCCGGCCTGCCGGACGTCCACGCCTCCAGCTTGGTCGGCGACGGCCAGGCGTCGTCCGCGTCGGGAGCGGCAGAGAGCGGTCCGGCGGCCGACTGGAGGGGCAGGGGCGGGTCGGTGCGGTCCTCGGCCGGGGCGGGGGCCGTGTGGCCGGGGCTGACGACGGGGACGTAGAGCGTGAAGGTGGAGCCCTTGCCGGGCTCGCTCTCGGCGACGATCCGGCCGCCGAGCAGGCCCGCGATCTCCCGGCTGATGGACAGGCCCAGCCCGGTGCCGCCGTACTTGCGGTTGGTCGTGCCGTCGGCCTGCTGGAACGCCTCGAAGATCACCGCGAGTTTCTCCGGCGCGATGCCGATGCCGGTGTCGGACACGGTGAAGGCGATCACGTCGTCGGTGTCCTGGGCATAGCGGTGCTCGGCGTCCTGCACGCGGTCCACCCGCAGCTCGACCTTGCCGGACGCGGTGAACTTGATCGCGTTGGAGAGCAGGTTGCGCAGGATCTGCTGGAGGCGCTGCTCGTCCGAGTACATCTCGCGCGGCACGTCCTCGCCGACCGCCACCTCGAAGGCGAGCCCCCGGTCGAGGGTGAGCGGGCGGAACGTGGCGTGGACGTAGTCGAGCAGCTTGATCAGGGGGAGCCGCTTGGGGCGTACGTCCATCCGGCCGGCCTCGATCTTGGACAGGTCGAGGATGTCGTTGATGAGCTGGAGGAGGTCCGAGCCCGAGCGGTGGATCGTCGTCGCGAACTGCACCTCCTGGTCGGAGAGATGGCCGTCCGGGTTGTCGGAGAGCAGCCGGGCCAGGATCAGCAGGGAGTTCAGCGGGGTGCGCAGCTCGTGCGACATGTTCGCCAGGAACTCCGACTTGTACTGCGAGGACGTGGCCAGCAGGGCCGCCTTCTCCTCCAGTTCGGCGTTGGACCGCTGCAACTCGCCCTGCTGCTTCTGCAGTTCGTCCGAGCGCTCCTGGAGCTGCATGGCGAGGCGCTGGGACTCGCCGAGCAGGGACTCCGTGCGGGAGTTGGCGATGATCGTGTTGATGGCGACGCCGATGGTGTTGACGAACTGGTCGAAGAAGGCCAGGTGCACATCGGAGAAGCGGGAGAAGGAGGCGAGTTCGATGACGCCGAGGAGCTTGTCCTCGAAGAGGATCGGGATGATGACGATCGTGGTCGGGGCCGCCTCGCCCAGCCCGCTGTTGATCTTGATGTAGTCCGGTGGGGCGCCCTCCACCAGGATCCGCTTCTTCTCCCGGGCCGCCTGCGCGACCAGGCCGTGCACCGGCAGGCCGCCGGTCTCGACGGTCGCGTCCTGGGCGGCGCCGTAGCCGGCGATGAAGGCGAGCCCCTTGGTGGGCACCGTCGCTCCGGCCTCCTCCGGATCGGCGAGGTAGAACGCGCCGTACTGCGCGTTCACCAGCGGGGTCAGCTCGCGCAGTATCAGGTCGGCGACCTCCATCAGGTCGCGGTGGCCCTGCATCAGGGCGGCGAGCCGGGCCAGGTTGGACTCCAGCCAGTCCTTCGCGCGGGTGGTCTCGCGCAGGTTGGCCACCATCAGGTTGATGTTGTCCTTCAACTCGGCGACCTCGCCGCGCGCCTCCACGGTGATCGAGCGGGACATGTCCCCCTGCGCCACGGCCGAGGCGACCTCGGCGATGGCGCGGACCTGGGTGGTGAGGTTGAGGGCCAGTTCGTTGACGTTGGTCGTCAGCCGCTTCCAGGTGCCGTAGACGCCCTCCACCCGGGCCTGGCCGCCCAGTTGGCCCTCGGAGCCGACCTCGCGGGCCACGCGCGTGACCTCCGAGGCGAACGAGGACAGCGTGTCGACCATCGTGTTGATGGTGGTCTTCAGCTCCAGGATCTCGCCCCGCGCGTCCACGTCGATCTTCCGGGACAGATCGCCCTGGGCCACGGCCGTCGCGACCTGGGCGATGTTGCGCACCTGCGAGGTGAGGTTGTCGGCCATGTAGTTGACGTTGTCCGTCAGGTCCCGCCAGACGCCCGAAACGCCCAGCACCTGCGCCCGGCCGCCGAGCCGCCCGTCCGTGCCGACCTCCCGGGCGACCCGGGTCACCTCGTCGGCGAAGGCGCGCAGTTGCTCCACCATCGTGTTGACGGTGTCCTTCAGTTCGAGGATCTCGCCGCGGGCGTCGACCGTGATCTTCTTCGACAGGTCGCCGTTGGCGACGGCGGTGGTGACCTGGGCGATGTTGCGGACCTGGGAGGTCAGGTTCAGCGCCATGAAGTTGACGTTGTCGGTGAGGTCCTTCCAGACGCCGGAGACGCCCCGGACCTGCGCCTGGCCGCCGAGGTTGCCTTCCGTGCCGACCTCGCGGGCCACGCGAGTGACCTCGTCGGCGAAGGCGGACAGCTGGTCGACCATCGTGTTGATCGTCGACTTCAGCTCCAGGATCTCGCCCTTGGCCTCCACCGTGATCTTCTTGCCGAGGTCGCCCTGGGCGACGGCGGTGGAGACGAGCGCGATGTTCCGCACCTGGGAGGTGAGGTTGTCCGCCATGAAGTTGACGTTGTCGGTGAGGTCCTTCCAGACGCCGGAGACGCCCCGGACCTGCGCCCGGCCGCCGAGGTTGCCTTCCGTGCCGACCTCGCGGGCGACGCGGGTGACCTCGTCGGCGAAGGCGGACAGCTGGTCGACCATCGTGTTGATCGTCGACTTCAGCTCCAGGATCTCGCCCTGTGCGTCGACCGTGATCTTCTGGGACAGATCGCCGTTGGCCACGGCCGTCGTCACCTGGGCGATGTTGCGGACCTGCGACGTCAGGTTCGACGCCATGAAGTTGACGTTGTCGGTGAGGTCCTTCCAGACCCCGGACACGCCCCGGACCTGCGCCCGGCCGCCCAACTGGCCCTCCGTGCCGACCTCGCGGGCGACGCGGGTGACCTCGTCGGCGAAGGCGGACAGCTGGTCCACCATCGTGTTCACGGTCAGCTTCAGTTCCAGCAGTTCGCCGGTGGCCTCGACCGTGACCGTGCGGGTCAGGTCGCCGCGCGCCACCGCCGTCGTCACCGCCGCGATGTCCCGTACCTGGGCCGTCAGCCGCGACGCCATCGTGTTGACGGCTTCCGTCACGTCCCGCCAACTGCCCGACAGCCCCTGCACCTTGGCCCGGCCGCCGAGCCGCCCCTCGGTGCCGACCTCGCGCGCGACCCGCGTCACCTCGCCCGTGAACAGGGACAGCTGGTCCACCATCTTGTTCACGGCCCGGCCCATGCGACGCAGGTCGCCGCGTAACTGCCGGGTCCCGTCGTGCAGATCGACCCGCTGGGTCAGATCGCCGCCGGCCACCGCGTCCAGCACGCGCGTCGCGTTCGCCGCCGGGGCGACCAGCGCGTCGAGCAGCTGGTTGACGTCGTCGACGCGGGACGTCCACAGTCCCTGACCCGGGCTCGCCGACAGCCGCTCGTCGAGCCGGCCGTGCCGCACCAGCTCGCGCTTGACGCGCCGCACCTCGGTGGTGAAGTGGATGCTGCGGTCCATGATCTGGTTGAAGACCGCGTTGAGTTCGGCCACCATCCCGTGGCCGGTTTCCGGCACCTTGGTGAAGTCGCCGTCGCGTGCGGCTGTCATGGCCGCGAGCAGCGGACGGAGATCGGATGCACGAATCTGACCGTCTTCGTACCGGTCTTCGACCACAGGAGTAGCACTGTTCTCACTCATGGCGGCCCACTTCGGTAACTCGGCGCTTATGGGCGTGGCCAGTCTGTCACTCTGTCGGCATCGACTGTGGCGTATTCGTACGAACTGCCCGGGGAGCTGTCCATGGGGGCCATTCCGACGCAACGGGAGACCGCTTCCCGGGCCTCAGAGGCGCCTGCACACGCTGGGGAGACGCCCGTGCCCGCACAAGAAGGGCCCGTCGCCGAGGGGGCCGCACAGGAGTGCGCGCGGGCGCGCGCGACCCTGGCCGGCAGTTCCGTCGCGCCGGGCGCCGCGCGCGCCCTGGTGCGCGCGGCGCTCGCCGAGTGGACCGGCCTCGGCCTGCCCGGCGCCGAGCACCTCACCGACCGCCTCGCCGACGACGCCACGCTCGTCGTCAGCGAACTCGTCACCAACGCGGTCGTGCACGCCGGCACCGACGTCGAGATGGAGTGCCGGCTGGAAGGCGACGACCAGGCCACGACCGCGCTCGTCGTCGAGGTCTCCGACCACCACCCCTCCCGCGCCCCGCGCGGCGGCGAGCCGGAGACACCGCACGACACCCCCGAGTACGGGCGCGGCCTGCGGCTCGTCGGCGCGCTCTGCGAGGCGTGGGGGATCACGTACCGCACGGGCCGGAAGACCGTGTGGGCGCGGCTGCCCGCCGCGGGGTGCGCGGCGGGGGAGCAGATCGAGGCGTACGCCGGGGAGCAGGCGCTGGCGCGCGGGTTGCGCGTGGCGGAGATCCTGGCACCGGAGCCTCGGTACGGCTGGGAGGCCGGTCATGACCCGCGGGGGCACCGCGACCTCCCGAACCGGCACAGCGAGCCCGACTCGACTCACGGCCTGCGTGATTCTCCCCACGACCACGGGCTGCGCGACTCCCCGGACCACCACGCTCTGCGCGACTCCCCGGACCACCACGTTCTGCGCGACTCCCGGGACCATCACGGGCTGCGCGACTGGCGGGACTGGAGTGATCTGCGGGACTGGCGGGACCGTCACGAGGGCCGTGACGGGCCGGACGGCCGGGACGGTGCCTGGCTGGGCCGCGGTGCCCTCTCCTTCCTCGCCGAGGCCTCCGACCTGCTCGCCGGGCAGCTCGACGAGGACCTGGTCGCCGCCCTCGCCGGGCAGCTGATCGTGCCCCGGCTCGCCGACTGGTGCGCGGTCTGGCTGGAGGACGAGGCCACCGGCGGCGGCTGGGGCGGCGGGGCCGGAGCGGGCGGGCCCCGGCTGGCCCGGGTCTGGCACGCCAGCGAGAACCACATCGAGGACCTGCGCCGGGCCCTGGAGAAGGACCCGCCGCCCCCCTCCGACCCGTTACGGACCGGGCCCGTCGACTACCCCTGGCCCGGCCGGGCGCTCGGCGACGCGCCCGGCGAACGCGGACAGGCACTGGCGTACCGGCTGGTCGCGGGGGGCCGTCCGCTGGGCACCCTCGTCCTCGGACGGTCCGGCACCGCCGGCTTCCCCGACGAGATCACCGGACTCGTCGAGGACCTGAGCCGCCGCGTCGCGCTCGCCATCGGCGCCGCCCGCCAGTACGCCCGGCAGGCCACCATCAGCGCCGTGCTCCAGCGCGGACTGCTGCCCGGCGCCGTGGCCGAGATCCCGGGGGTGCGCAGCGCCCTCGTCTACGAGCCGTACGACAAGGGCGGGCCCAGCGGCGACTTCTACGACCTGTTCCCGGCCGGCGACGGCCGCTGGTGCTTCGCAGTCGGCGACGTCCAGGGCAAGGGGCCCGAGGCCGCCGTCGTCATCGGCCTCGCCCGGCCCTGGCTGCGGCTGCTGGCCCGCGAGGGCTACCGGGTGGCCGACGTCCTCGACCGCCTCAACCAGCTCCTGCTCGACGACGCCACGGAGGCCGCGGACGCGGCGGCCCGGGCGCTGGTCGCCGCGGGCGCGCGACCGACCCCGCCCGGCGACGGCCCCCAGACGCGCTTCCTGTCCCTGCTCTACGGCGAACTGGTCCCCTTCGACGGCGGCGTCCGCTGCACCGTCGCCTCCGCCGGGCACCCGCTGCCCCTGCTGCTCGGGGCGGGCGGTGAGGTCCACACGTGCGCCCAGCCGCAGACCCTGCTGGGCGTCGTCGAGGACGCCACGTACAGCAGCGAGACCTTCGAGCTGCGCTCCGGCGACACGCTGCTGTGCGTCACCGACGGCGTGACCGAGCGCCGCTCCGGATCCCGCCAGTTCGACGACGGGGACGGGCTCGCGGCGGCGCTGGCCGGGTGCGCCGGGCTGGACGCCGAGCTGATAGCCGAGCGGATCAACCGGCTCGTGCACGAGTTCGGGGCACGGCCCCCGGCGGACGATCTGGCGCTGCTGGTGCTCCAGGCGGAGTGACCGCTGCTCCGGGCGGAGGCACCGCGCGGGTGCTGGACAATGGAAGGCATGCCTTCCGCTCTCCCCGACGGCGAGCCGGTCCCCGAGGACGGCGCGCTGCCCGCGTCCGCGCTCGCCGGGGCCGCCGACCGCCCGCTCGGGTTCTACCTGCACGTCCCGTACTGCGCCACCCGCTGCGGCTACTGCGACTTCAACACCTACACGGCGACCGAGCTGCGCGGCACCGGCGGCGTGCTCGCCTCCCGCGACAACTACGCCGAGACGCTCGTCGACGAGATCCGCCTGGCGCGGAAGGTGCTGGGGGACGATCCGAGGCCCGTCCGTACGGTGTTCGTCGGCGGCGGTACGCCGACGCTGCTGGACGCCGGTGACCTCGTACGGATGCTGCGGGCCGTCCGGGACGAGTTCGGGCTGGCGGCGGATGCCGAGGTCACCACGGAGGCGAACCCGGAGTCGGTCGATCCCGCGTATCTGGCCGCCCTGCGCGAGGGGGGCTTCAACCGGATCTCCTTCGGGATGCAGAGCGCGCGGCAGCACGTGCTGAAGGTGCTGGACCGGACGCACACGCCGGGTCGGCCGGAGGCCTGTGTCGCGGAGGCCCGGGCGGCCGGGTTCGAGCATGTGAACCTCGACCTGATCTACGGCACGCCGGGGGAGTCGGACGAGGACTGGAGGGCGTCGCTGGACGCGGTGCTGGGGGCCGGGCCGGACCATGTCAGCGCGTACGCGTTGATCGTGGAGGAGGGGACGCAGCTGGCGCGGCGGATCCGCCGGGGCGAGGTGCCGATGACCGACGACGATGTGCATGCCGACCGGTACCTGATCGCGGACGAGGTGCTCTCGGGTGCCGGGTTCGAGTGGTACGAGGTGTCGAACTGGGCGACCTCCGCGGCGGGGCGGTGTCTGCACAACGAGCTGTACTGGCGCGGGGCCGACTGGTGGGGGGCCGGGCCGGGCGCGCACAGTCATGTGGGCGGGGTGCGGTGGTGGAACGTGAAGCACCCGGGCGCGTATGCCGCCGCGCTGGCTTCGGGGAGGTCGCCCGGGGCCGGGCGTGAGGTGCTGTCGGAGGAGGACCGGCGGGTCGAGCGGATTCTGCTGGAGCTGCGGCTGCGGGAGGGAGTGCCGCTGTCGTTGCTGCGGGACCAGGGCCTCGCCGCCGCCCGCCGCGCCCTGTCGGACGGTCTCCTCCAGGAGACGCCGTACGAGGAGGGGCGCGCAGTGCTCACCCTCCGGGGGCGGCTGCTGGCGGACGCGGTGGTGCGGGACCTGGTGGACTGAGGGGCCACCCCCGCTGCGGCGGGGAGCACGAGCTGCTCGGCAGCGTCGACGAACTGATCGAGGGACCACCTCCGCTGTGGCGGAGAGCAGACCACCAGGCCCGATGTGCGAACGACTCGGCAAACGTCAGGGCACGGTCACGTGGTCGATGAGACGCTCCACGCAACCCAGCAGCTCCGGCTCCAGGTCCCTGTACGACCGCACCCGCGCCAGGATCCCCCGCCACGCCGCCCCGGTGTTCTCCGGCCACCCCAGCGCCCGGCACACCCCCGTCTTCCAGTCCTGCCCGCGCGGCACCGAAGGCCACGCCTCGATGCCCAGGGACGACGGTTTCACCGCCTCCCAGATGTCGATGTAGGGGTGCCCGACCACCAGCGCGTGGTCGCTCGTCACCGACTGGGCGATGTGCCACTCCTTCGAGCCGGGGACGAGGTGGTCGACCAGGACGCCGAGCCGCGCGTCGGGGCCGGGGGCGAAGGAGTCGACGATCGACGGGAGGTCGTCCACGCCCTCCAGGTACTCCACGACCACGCCCTCGATGCGCAGGTCGTCGCCCCACACCTTCTCGACCAGCTCGGCGTCGTGCCGGCCCTCGACGTAGATGCGGCCGGCGCGGGCCACCCGCGCGCGTGCGCCGGGCACCGCCACCGAACCGGAGGCCGTACGGGTGGGGCGGGCCGGGGCGCCGGACGAGGGGCGGACCAGCGTCACCACCTTGCCCTCCAGCAGGAAGCCGCGCGGCTCCATCGGGAACACGCGGTGCTTGCCGAAGCGGTCCTCCAGCGTCACCGTCCCGGCCTCGCAGCGGATGACCGCCCCGCAGAAGCCGCTGCCGGGCTCCTCCACCACCAGGCCGGGTTCCGCCGGGACCTCGGGGACCGGCTGGGGCTTCTTCCACGGCGGGGTCAGGTCCGGAGAGTACTGGCGCATTCGGATGACGATAGGAGAACCGGGCGGGTGGTCACGGAGACACGCCGAAACGGGTCGCCAGCGCGTCCCGCTGGGCCCGGACGAACGCCGAGTCCACCACCGCTCCGTGACCGGGGACGTACAGCGCGTCCTCACCGCCGAGCGCGAGCAGCCGGTCCAGCGCGGCCGGCCAGTGCGACGGCACGGCGTCCGGGCCCGCCTGGGGCTCGCCGGACTCCTCGACCAGGTCGCCGCAGAACACCACCTCCGGATCGCCCGGCACCAGCACCGCCAGGTCGTGCGCGGTGTGCCCCGGGCCCACGTTCGCCAGCAGCACCTGGCGCCCGCCGCCCAGGTCCAGGGTCCACTCGCCGGACACCAGGTGCCGGGGCGGGACGAGCCGGTCCGCCGACTCCCGGGCGACCGTCTCGTTCAGGCCGTTGCGTACCGCGTCCGCGTACAGCTCCTCGCGGTCCCGCGCGCGGGTCAGCACCGCGTCCACGCCGACCGCGCCGAAGACCTCCGCCCCCGGGAACGCCGCCGCCCCGAAGACGTGGTCGAAGTGGGGATGGGTCAGCGCGAGATGTGTCACACGGTGACCGGTGAGCGACTGCGCCTGCTGGCGCAACCGCGCGCCCTCGGCCGGGCTCGACCCGGCGTCGATCACGAGGGCCGCGTCCTCGCCGGCGACCAGCCCCGCCGTGCAGTCCCACACCGGCAGCCGGCACCGCCCCACCCCGGCGGCCACGCGCTCCCACCCGAGCTCTTCCCAAGTCACCGTCATACGGCGACGCTAGCGGTGCGCCCCGCCCGGGGCACGACGCCGCACGACCAGCCTTGCCGGGGGCGTACCCCACCGCCGTACACTGGGCCGGGGAACATTGGCACTCGCACGCGCAGAGTGCCAGGCCGCGAATCGGCGGGGCAGCAGGCGGAGACTTCTGGAGGTGTGCGCGATGCTCAGTGAACGCAGGCTTCAGGTGCTGCGCGCCATCGTCCAGGACTACGTCGGCACCGAGGAGCCGGTCGGCTCCAAGGCCCTCACCGAGCGGCACAACCTCGGCGTCTCCCCGGCGACCGTCCGCAACGACATGGCGGCCCTGGAGGACGAGGGATACATCGCCCAGCCGCACACCAGCGCCGGGCGCATCCCCACCGACAAGGGCTACCGCCTGTTCGTGGACAAGCTCGCCGGCGTCAAGCCCATGACCGCACCCGAGCGGCGCGCGATCCAGAACTTCCTGGAGGGCGCCGTCGACCTCGACGACGTCGTGGCGCGCACGGTACGGCTGCTCGCGCAGCTCACGCGCCAGGTCGCCGTCGTGCAGTACCCGTCGCTGACCCGGTCCACCGTGCGCCACGTGGAGCTGCTCTCCCTGGCGCCCGCGCGGGTGATGCTCGTGCTGATCACGGACACCGGGCGGGTCGAGCAGCGGGTGGTCGACTGCCCGGCGCCCTTCGGCGAGGCCTCGCTCGCGGATCTGCGCGCGCGCCTCAACAGCCGGGTGGCGAACCGCCGTTTCGCGGATGTGCCGAGTCTGGTGGAGGATCTCCCGGAGGCTTTCGAGCACGAGGACCGGGGTACGGTCTCCACGGTGCTCTCCACGCTTCTGGAGACGCTCGTCGAGGAGAACGAGGAGCGGCTGATGATCGGCGGCACCGCCAATCTGACCCGCTTCGGTCATGACTTCCCCCTCACGATCCGGCCGGTGCTGGAGGCGCTGGAGGAGCAGGTCGTGCTCCTCAAGCTGCTCGGCGAGGCCAAGGATCCGGGCGTGACCGTCCGTATCGGTCACGAGAACGCCCACGAAGGACTCAACTCCACGTCCGTCGTGTCGGTCGGCTACGGTTCGGGCGGCGAGGCAGTCGCCAAGCTCGGCGTGGTCGGACCGACCCGCATGGACTACCCGGGAACGATGGGAGCGGTACGCGCAGTGGCACGGTACGTCGGACAGATCCTGGCGGAGTCGTAGTGGCCACGGACTACTACGCCGTACTCGGCGTGCGCCGCGACGCGTCGCAGGAAGAGATCAAGAAGGCCTTCCGGCGGCTCGCCCGCGAGCTGCATCCGGACGTCAACCCCGATCCGAAGACCCAGGAGCGGTTCAAGGAGATCAACGCCGCCTACGAGGTGCTGTCGGACCCGCAGAAGAAGCAGGTCTACGACCTCGGCGGCGACCCGCTCTCGCAGGCCCAGGGCGGTGGCGCGGGCGGCTTCGGAGCCGGTGGCTTCGGGAACTTCTCCGACATCATGGACGCGTTCTTCGGCACGGCGTCGCAGCGCGGTCCGCGCTCGCGCACCCGCCGGGGCCAGGACGCCATGATCCGCATCGAGGTGGAGCTGGACGAGGCGGCCTTCGGCACGACGAAGGACATCCAGGTCGACACGGCCGTCGTCTGCAACACCTGTAACGGTGAAGGCGCCGCCCCCGGCACCTCCGCCCAGACGTGTGACATGTGCCGCGGCCGCGGTGAGGTGTCGCAGGTCACCCGGTCCTTCCTGGGCCAGGTCATGACGTCCCGCCCGTGCCCGCAGTGCCAGGGCTTCGGCACGGTCGTCCCGACGCCCTGCCCGGAGTGCGCGGGCGATGGGCGGGTCCGCTCCCGCCGCACGCTCACGGTCAAGATCCCGGCCGGTGTCGACAACGGCACGCGGATCCAGCTGGCCGGCGAGGGCGAGGTCGGGCCCGGTGGCGGTCCGGCCGGTGACCTCTACGTCGAGATCCACGAGCTGCCGCACGCCATGTTCCAGCGGCGCGGCGACGACCTGCACTGCACGGTGACCATCCCCATGACGGCGGCGGCCCTCGGCACGAAGGTGCCGCTGGAGACGCTGGACGGCCTGGAGGAGGTCGACATCCGCCCGGGCACCCAGTCCGGCCAGTCGATCCCGCTGCACGGCCGCGGTGTCACCCACCTGCGCGGCGGCGGACGCGGCGACCTCATCGTCC
Organism: Streptomyces sp. NPDC006140; assembly: GCF_040628815.1. Classification (NCBI taxonomy): domain Bacteria; kingdom Bacillati; phylum Actinomycetota; class Actinomycetes; order Kitasatosporales; family Streptomycetaceae; genus Streptomyces; species Streptomyces sp. NPDC006140. The sequence continues at coordinate 107,750 of NZ_JBEXTS010000001.1, forward strand.
ACGTCGAGGTCCAGACCCCGACCAAGCTCGACCCCGAACAGGAACGCCTCCTGCGCGAGCTGGCGAAGCTCCGCGGCGAGGAGCGGCCTCAGGGGCAATTCCAGCCTGGTCAGCAGGGGTTGTTCTCCCGGCTGAAGGACGCCTTCAACGGGCGCTGACGGGAGTCTTCCGGGTGGCGGTCGAGAGGTTGTTCCTCTGGTCTATGCCACACGGCAGGCCGGTTTCGGAGTTGTTCGGAGGACGTGACAACATGCGGTCATGTCCTCCGCTCTGACCGATCTCTTCCCCCTCCCGATCGTGCAGGCCCCCATGGCGGGCGGCGTCTCCGTGCCGCAGCTCGCCGCCGCCGTGTGCGAGGCGGGCGGGCTCGGGTTCCTCGCCGCCGGGTACAAGACCGCCGACGGGATGTACGAGGAGATCAAGCAGCTGAGGAGCCTCACCGGCAGGCCCTTCGGCGTCAACCTCTTCATGCCGCAGCCGGAGTACGCCGACCCGGCCGCCGTCGACGTCTACGCCCACCAGCTGGCCGGCGAGGCCACCTGGTACGAGGCCGAGCTGGGCGACCCCGACAGCGGCCGCGACGACGGCTACGAGACCAAGCTCGCGGTGCTCCGCGACAACCCCGTGCCCGTCGTGTCGTTCCACTTCGGCGCCCCGAGCCGCGAGGTCGTCGACGCCCTGCACCGCGTCGGCACCTTCGTCCTGGTCACCGCCACCACCCCCGACGAGGCCCGGGCCGTCGAACGGGCGGGCGCGGACGCGGTCATCGCGCAGGGCGTCGAGGCCGGCGGTCACCAGGGCACCCACCGGGACATCCCCGAGACGGACGGTTCCGGCATCGGCCTGCTGTCGCTGGTCGCCCAGATCAGGGAGGCCGTCAACCTCCCGATCATCGCCGCCGGCGGCATCATGCGCGGCGGCCAGATCGCCGCGGTGCTCGCCGCCGGCGCGAGCGCGGCCCAGCTCGGCACGGCGTTCCTCGCCACGCCCGAGTCGGGGGCGAACGCCCTGCACAAGCAGGCGCTGACCAACCCCCTGTTCGTCCGCACGGAGTTGACCCGGGCCTTCTCCGGGCGGCCGGCGCGCGGCCTCGTCAACCGGTTCCTGCGCGAGCACGGCCCGTACGCGCCCGCCGCCTACCCCGAGATCCACCACCTCACCTCGCCGTTGCGCAAGGCCGCCGCCAAGGCCGGTGACGCGCAGGGCATGGCGCTGTGGGCCGGGCAGGGGCACCGGATGGCGCGGGAGCTGCCCGCCGGGCAGCTGGTGGAGGTGCTGGCCGGTGAACTCGCCGCCGCCAGGACAGCGTTGTCGGGCGGCGGCATCCCGGGTGGAGGCCTTCGATGACCGCGCCGGTCTTCGTCGTCGACCACTTCGACGCGGGCGGCGGCGGCCGGTACGTCCTCGACGGGCCGGAAGGGCGGCACGCCGTCTCCGTGAAGCGGCTGCGGCCCGGCGAGGACGTGGTCCTCACCGACGGGGCCGGGCGCTGGGCGGACTGCGTGGTGCTCGACACCGAGGGCAAGGACCGGCTGATCGTCCAGCTGGACTCGGTGAGCGAGGAGCCGCCGGAGCAGCCGCGGCTGACCGTCGTACAGGCGCTGCCCAAGGGGGACCGGGGGGAGCTGGCCGTCGAGACGATGACCGAGGTCGGCGTCGACGCGATCGTGCCCTGGGCGGCGGCGCGCTGCATCACGCAGTGGAAGGGCGACCGCGGGGCCAAGGCGCTGGGCAAGTGGCGGGCCACGGCACGGGAGGCCGGCAAGCAGTCGCGCCGGGTGCGGTTCCCCGAGGTCGCGGAGACGGCCACGACCAAGCAGGTCGCGGCGCTGCTGGCGGGCGCCGACTTCGCCGCCGTGCTGCACGAGAGCGGGGACGCGCCGCTGGCGACGGCCGAACTGCCGTCGCCCGGCGAGATCGTGCTGGTCGTGGGGCCCGAAGGGGGCGTGGCGCCGGAGGAGTTGGCGCTGTTCGAGGAGGCGGGGGCCGGGGCGTACCGCCTCGGGCGCAGTGTGCTGCGCACATCGACCGCCGGGACCGCGGCCGCCGCCGTGCTCCTGGCTCGTACCGGCCGCTGGTCCTGACCCCCCCTTGGAGGAACCGTGGAACTCGCCCAAGTACGCCTGCTCGTCACCGACTTCGCCGCGTGTTACCGCTTCTACGGCGACATCCTCGGCCTCAAGCCCCAGTCGGGGGCGGCCGAGGGGCCGTACGAGAAGTTCAGCCCGGCCGTCGGCTCCGCGGGGATCGCGCTGCAGGACCGGTCGATGATGGCCGAGGTGCTCGACGAGGTGGGGGACGCGGCCACCGGGCACCGGTCCCTCGTCGTGCTGCGGGTGGACGCGCTGGACGCGTACTGCGAGGAGATCACGCTGCGCGGCGCCACGATCCTGCACGGCCCGGCGCCCATGACCGACCGCATGCGGGTCGCCCACCTCAAGGACCCCGAGGGCAACCTGGTGGAGCTTCAGGAGTGGCTGCTGCTGCGCGGTTGACGCCTTTGCGCCCTACCGCGCCGCCCCCGTCAGTGGCAGGCTCCCCTTCATGGGGGCGTACAGGAGGATCTGGCGGGGGCCGCGCGGCCGGCAGGTGGCTGTCGCGGCGGTGTTCGGGGCCGTCGCCGTGGGCGGGGCCGTCGCGTGCGAGCCGGGCAGCGGCATCAGCTCCGCGGCCGTCGCGTACACCACCGACGAGGCCGTGACCAAGGAACTCGACCGGCAGAAGGCGGGCGTGCGCTGGCTCAGTTGCACCGCCTCCTACGGCGACACCGGCAAGACGTCGGCACCGTCGCCCTCGGCGAGCGAGAAGACCGTCGCCACCGTCGACTGCCAGGGTGAGACGAAGGACGGCAAGGAGATCACCGTCGACGGCAAGGTCACCCACGCCGTCGAGGGTGCCTGCGTGCGCGGGAACATCACCGCCAAGGTCGACGGCAAGGTCTGGTTCGAGGTGGACGGGCTCGGCGACTGCAACGCCACCAGCCCGCCGCCCGTGGGCGGCGGCCCCACCCAGGGGCAGCCCGGGCCCACCGTCACCGTGACCGTCACACAGACCATCTGGTGCGACCGGTACCCCGACTGCCGCCCCGTCGAGGGCAAGTGACGTACGCGAGGGGCGAACGGCAAGTGATCCGAAGTCTGTCCGCGGCGCGCCGTTGCTGCATAGGGTGATCGGGTGACACAGTCCGCATCGCCTGCTTATCTCCGGTTCCCGCACGTGCACGGCGACCTGGTCGCCTTCACCGCCGAGGACGACGTGTGGCTCGCCCCGCTCGACGGCGGCCGGGCCTGGCGGGTCAGCGCCGACAACGTGCCGGTGACCCAGCCCCGCATCTCCCCGGACGGCACCACCGTCGCCTGGACCTCCACCCGGGACGGCGCCCCCGAGGTGCACATCGCCCCCGTCGACGGAGGCCCCGCCAAGCGCCTGACGTACTGGGGGAGTCTGAAGACCCAGGTGCGCGGCTGGACCCCGGACGGCGAGGTACTGGCGATCAGCACCCAGGGGCAGGCGAGCCTGCGCCGCACCTGGGCGCGTGCCGTCCCGCTCGACGGCGGCCCGGCCGCCACCCTGCCCTACGGCCCCGTCGGCGACATCGCCTACGGCCCGCACACGGTGCTGCTGTCCGCGCCCATGGGACGCGAGGCGGCCTGGTGGAAGCGGTACCGGGGCGGTACGGCGGGCAAGTTGTGGATCGACCGCGAAGGCGACGGCGAGTTCGTCCGGCTCCACGAGGACCTCGACGGCAACATCGAGTACCCGCTGTGGGTGGGGGACCGGGTCGCGTTCCTCTCCGACCACGAGGGCACCGGCGCGCTGTACTCCTCCCTCGCCGACGGCTCCGACCTGCGCCGCCACACCCCCCTCGAAGGCTTCTACGCCCGGCACGCCGCGACCGACGGCAGCCGGGTCGTCTACTCCAGCGCCGGTGAACTCTGGCTGCTGGACGACCTGGACGGGGCCGAGCCGCGTCGGCTCGACGTGCGCCTCGGCGGGCAGCGCGTCGACCTCCAGCCGTTCCCGGTCAACGCCGCCCGCTGGTTCGGGTCGGCGTCCCCGGACCACACCGCGCGGGGCAGCGCCGTCTCCGTGCGCGGCTCCGTCCACTGGGTCACCCACCGCTCCGGCCCCGCCCGCGCGCTGGCCGCGACGCCCGGCGTACGGGCCCGGATGCCGCGCGCCTTCCGCACGGACGGCGAGGAGTGGGTGGTGTGGGTGACGGACGCCGAGGGCGACGACGCCCTGGAGTTCGCGCCCGCCACCGGCCTCGCCCCCGGGGCGACGCCGCGCCGGCTCGCCGCCGGACAGCTCGGCCGCGTACTGGACCTCGCCATGGCGCCCGACGGCAGCCGCGCCGCCGTGGCCTCCCACGACGGGCGCCTGCTGCTCGTCGAGCGGGAGACCGGCGAGGTGCGGGAAGTCGACCGCAGTGAGGACGGCGACGTGTCGGGGCTCGTCTTCTCACCCGACTCGACCTGGCTCGCCTGGTCCCACCCCGGCCCGCGGCCCCTGTGTCAGCTGAAGCTCGCCAACACCACCGACCTGTCGGTCACCGAGGCGACCCCGCTGCGCTTCCAGGACTACGCGCCCGCGTTCACCGCCGACGGCAAGCACCTCGCGTTCCTGTCGACCCGCTCCTTCGACCCCGTCTACGACGAGCACGTCTTCGACCTGGCCTTCGTCGAAGGCGCCCGGCCGCACCTCATCACCCTCGCGGCCACGACCCCGTCACCGTTCGGGCCGCAGCGGCACGGCCGGTCCTTCGAGACGCCCGACCGGGAGGAGACCCCCGACAGCGAGGGCACCCCCACCACCCGCATCGACCTCGAAGGCCTCGCCGACCGCATCGTGCCCTTCCCGGTCGAGGCCGCCCGCTACTCCAACCTGCGGGCCGCCAAGGACGGCGTGCTGTGGCTGCGCCACCCGGTCGCCGGTGTGCTCGGCGCGTCCCGGGCCACCCCGGACGACCCCGAGCCCAAGTCCGAGCTGGAGCGGTACGACCTCGCCCAGCAGCGCGTCGAGCACCTCGCCGTCGACGCCGACCACTTCGAGGTCAGCGGCGACGGCAAGCGGGTGCTGCTGTGGACCGACGGACGGCTGAAGGTCGTCCCCAGCGACCGGCGCGCCTCGAACGACGACGACAGCGACACCAACATCACCGTCGACCTCGGCCGCGTACGCCAGTTCGTCGACCCGGCGGCCGAGTGGCGGCAGATGTTCGACGAGAACGGCCGCATCATGCGGGACCACTTCTGGCGGCCGGACATGAGCGGCGTCGACTGGGACGGCGTCCTCGACCGCTACCGCCCGGTCGTGGACCGGTGCGCCACCCATGACGACCTCGTCGACCTGCTGTGGGAGGTCCAGGGCGAACTCGGCACCTCGCACGCCTACGTCACCCCGCGCGGCGGCCGCGGCGGCGGCCCCCGTCAGGGCCTGCTCGGCGCCGACATCTCCCGCCACGAGGACGGCAGCTGGCGCGTCGACCGCATCCTGCCCTCCGAGACCTCCGACCCGGACGCCCGCAGCCCGCTGGCCGCGCCCGGCGTCGCGGTACGCCCCGGGGACGCCATCGTCGCGATCGCCGGGCAGCCCGTCGACCCGGTCGCAGGACCCGGCCCGCTCCTGATCGGCACGGCGGGCAAGCCGGTGGAGCTGACCATCTCCCCGTCCGGCGGCGGCGACCCGCGGCACGCCGTCGTCGTCCCGGTCGCCGACGAGGAGCCGCTGCGCTACCACGCCTGGGTCGCCGACCGACGTGCCTACGTCCACGAGAAGTCCGGCGGCCGCCTCGGCTACCTGCACGTCCCCGACATGCAGGCGCCCGGCTGGGCCCAGATCCACCGCGACCTGCGCGTCGAGGTCGCCCGCGAGGGCCTGGTCGTCGACGTCCGCGAGAACCGCGGCGGCCACACCTCCCAGCTCGTCGTGGAGAAACTGGCCCGCCGCGTCGTCGGCTGGGACCTGCCCCGCGGCATGCGCGCCGAGAGCTACCCGCGCGACGCGCCCCGGGGCCCGGTCGTCGCCGTAGCCAACGAGTTCTCCGGCTCCGACGGCGACATCGTCAACGCCGCGATCAAGGCCCTCGGCATCGGCCCGGTCGTCGGCACCCGCACCTGGGGTGGCGTCATCGGCATCGACAGCCGCTACCGCCTGGTCGACGGCACCCTGGTCACCCAGCCGAAATACGCCTTCTGGCTGGAGGGCTACGGGTGGGGGGTGGAGAACCACGGCGTGGATCCGGACGTGGAGGTGGTGCAGCGCCCGCAGGATCACGTGGCGGGCAGGGATGTGCAGCTCGACGAGGCCATCCGCATCGCGTTGGAGCGTTTGGAGACCAGTCCCGCGAAAACTCCCCCGGCTGTCCCGACCCTCTGAGGGGCGCGGGGCTGTGTCGATGTGCGGCTCCGCCGCGTGGGCGCGACCAGCCAAACGGCACCCGCACCCGACGACGATACGATGCCCGAGTCGGACCGAATTCGGCCAACCCCCGGAGGAAAAATGGCAGGGGAACCCCAGGACGACTGCCTGTTCTGCAAGATCGTCGCAGGCACCATCCCGGCGACGATCGTCCGCCAGACGGACACCACCGTCGCCTTCCGCGACATCAACCCCCAGGCACCCACCCACGTCCTCGTGATCCCCAAGGCCCACTACGAGAACGCCGCCGCCCTCGCCGCAGCCGACCCCGCCCTCACCGCGGACGTGCTGCGCGAGGCCCAGGCCGTCGCGGACGAGGAGAAGCTCGACAGCTACCGCCTCGTCTTCAACACCGGCAGCGGCGCCGGCCAGACCGTCTGGCACGTGCACGGCCACGTGCTCGGCGGCCGCGGCCTCGAATGGCCCCCGGGATAACCGCCTTGTCCGTACGCGAACTCGTCGTCCTCGGCACCGCCAGCCAGGTCCCCACCCGGCACCGCAACCACAACGGCTACCTGCTGCGCTGGGACGGCGAAGGCATCCTCTTCGACCCCGGTGAGGGCACACAGCGCCAGATGCTGCGCGCCGGGGTCGCCGCGCACGACCTGAACCGCATCTGCGTCACGCACTTCCACGGCGACCACTCCCTCGGCCTCGCCGGCGTGATCCAGCGCATCAACCTCGACAAGGTCCCGCACGAGATCACCGCCCACTACCCCCGCTCCGGGCAGCGCTTCTTCCACCGGCTCCGGTACGCCACCGCCTACCGCGAGACAGTCGGCATCACCGAGGCCCCGGTGGCCTCCGACGGGCCCCTCGCCCGCACCGGCGCCTACACACTGGAGGCCCGGAAGCTGTCGCACCCGGTGGAGTCGTACGGCTACCGGATCGTCGAGCCCGACGGCCGCCGCATGCTGCCCGAGCGGCTCGCCGCGCACGGCGTCAAGGGCCCGGACATCGGCCGGATCCAGCGCGAGGGCTCGCTCGGCGGGGTGTCGCTGGAGGACGTCAGCGAGGTGCGGCGCGGGCAGCGGTTCGCGTTCGTCATGGACACCCGGCTCTGCGACGGGGTGTACGCGCTGGCCGAGGGCTGCGACCTGCTCGTCATCGAGTCGACCTTCCTCGACGAGGACGAGGAACTCGCCGTGGAGCACGGTCACCTGACGGCGGCTCAGGCCGCGCGGGTGGCCCAGGAGAGCGGGGTGCGGCACCTGGTGCTGACCCACTTCAGCCAGCGCTACACCGACCCGGACGAGTTCGAGCGGCAGGCGCGGGCCGCCGGGTACGACGGTGAGCTGACCGTGGCGCACGACCTACTGAGGGTGCCGGTTCCGAAGCGTCGGTGAAACGGCCGTACGATGAATTGATGTCCCTCCCCAAAGCCGAACTGCACCTTCATATCGAAGGCACCCTGGAACCGGAACTGGCCTTCGAGCTCGCCGCGCGCAACGGCGTCACGCTGCCGTACGCCGATACGGACGAGCTGCGCGAGGCCTACCGCTTCGAGGATCTCCAGTCGTTCCTGAACCTGTACTACGAGCTCATGGCCGTCCTGCGCACCGAGCGGGACTTCGAGGACCTGGCGAACGCCTACCTGGCCCGGGCCGCCGCGCAGGGCGTGCGGCACGCGGAGATCTTCTTCGACCCGCAGGCCCACACCAGCCGCGGGCTGGAACTCGGCACGGTCGTCGAGGGGCTGTGGCGCGCGCTGGGGAGCAGCGAGGCGAACCACGGCGTCTCGACCCGGCTGATCCTGTGCTTCCTGCGCGACGAGTCCGCCGAGTCGGCGCTGGCCACGCTCGACGCGGCGGGGCCGTACCTGGACCGGATCACCGGCGTCGGCCTCGACTCGGCCGAGGTCGGGCACCCGCCGGTGAAGTTCCGCGAGGTCTACGAGGCCGCCGCCGCGCTCGGCCTGCGGCGGGTCGCCCACGCGGGCGAGGAGGGCCCGCCGGAGTACATCACCCAGGCGCTGGACGTGCTCGGCGTCGAGCGCGTCGACCACGGGCTGCGCTGCGTGGAGGACCCGGCGCTGGTGGAGCGGCTGGTGCGGGACCGGGTGCCGCTGACGCTCTGCCCGCTGTCCAACGTCCGGCTGCGGACCGTCGACACCCTCGCCGACCACCCGCTGCCCGCCATGCTGGACGCCGGCCTGATGTGCACGGTCAACTCCGACGACCCGGCCTACTTCGGCGGCTACGCCGGCGACAACTTCGACGCCGTCCGCGACACGCTGGGCCTGGGCGAGGAGCGGCTGCGGGAACTCGCCCGCAACTCCTTCCTCGCCTCGTTCCTGGAGGACGACGAGGAGCTGCGGGCGCGGTACCTCGCCGAAGTCGAGGCGTACACCTTCGCGTAGGGGTCAGAGGACCTCCGACCCCGCCTTGCCGTAGGCGCGCTGGGCGGGGACGGCGGGGGTGTCCACGGGGATCTCCACCACCGGCTGCTCCGGGGCGCCGATCTCGGGGATCGCGCCGGTCGGGGTGCCGGTGGCGGCGGCGACCAGGGCGGCCGGGTGCCCGCCGCGGCGGCGGATCGCGCCGGGCAGCAGCGGGCGTCCGCCGGTATGCAGGGCGACGGCGGTCATCGGCAGGGCGATCATCAGCAGCCCGGCGCCGAGGACCGCGCCCATGGCCGGGAACCCGGCCTGCGCCGAGAGCACACTGCCGGTCAGCGGCCCGGCGGCCGTGCCCAGCGAGGACGCCGAGCCGACCAGCACCGCCCAGCGCCCGCGCGGGTCGAGCGAGGCGGCGAGCCCGATCAGGTACGACAGCACCACCGGGTACAGCGTGTTCCAGGCGATCTCGCCGGCCGCGAAGCTCGTCAGGCCGGTGGCGGAGGCGCTCAGCACGATGCAGCCGGCGATGAGGACCGTGCCCGCGCCGATCGGCACCGCGCGTCCCAGCCGTGCCCCGAGCGCGCCCGCGGCCAGGACGCCGGTCAGTCCGGCGCCCAGTGCCACGGCGAAGACGGCACCGACGGTGGCCTCGCTGAGGTGGGCCTGCGTCAGCCCGATCCGTCCGCTGACGCCCCACAGGGAGTTCTGGGCGAGCGACCAGCACACCATGGCGGCGGCCAGCACCAGCCCCGAACGGGCGTGCGGCAACCGGGCCTTGTCCTGCCGGGCGGGAGCGGCGGGCGTACCGGCCGGGAGGCGGCCGGTCAGCGGCCACACGGCCAGGGCCGTGAGGGCGATCGCGGCCAGGGGCAGGCCGTGCCCCGGGCCGAGGTGCGGCACGGTCAGATACACCGCGCCCGCGAGGGCGGAGACGCTGAGCAGCCCGGCGGTGGAGGCCCGGTGCGGGTCCCGTTGGGCCGCGATGAGGGTGGCGGCGACGGTGGTGGCCGTGCCGGATCCGAACCCGCCGACCATCGCACCGGCGACGACGGCCGGGACGGCGGTGGTCAGGGCGGCACCGCCGTAGCCGAGCAGGGCCAGGGCGAGACCGAGGCGGGCGAGGGCGCGGGCCCCGATCCGTTCGACCCGTGAGGCGAGGGCGAAACCGGCGGCGGCCGAACTCAGCAGCAGGGCGCTGCCGACGGCACCGGCCTGCGTGGCGGAGAGCGGAAGGTCCGAGTCGAGCCGGCCGACGGTGGTCGGCAGCAGATACGGAGCGAGGTACCCGGCCGTGAAAAGGGCGACGAGGGGCCAGGGTGTGGTGCGGGGGGCGAGCACGGGCGTTCCCAGGGCATGCGAAAGGAGCGGAAGAGAAAGGGGGATGGGCGACGACCGTCGACGGACAGGAACGCGCGGGCAATTTGTATCAAGCAAGCAGTCGGGCACGGGAGCCCAGGGGGTGTGATGTGGAGCACGTTGCGTTTGGGGTGGTGAAGTCCGGGTAGAAGAGCGCCCTTTTCGGGTGAACGAGCGCTCTTTTACGAGGTGATGTCCGCGCCTTCGGCTAGCGCCAGTGCACCGATCCGGCCCCCGCCGGCGCCGTCGCCTCGATCTTCGCCCGGATCTCCCGCATCACGGCGACGATGCGCTCCTCGTGCTCCGGGGTGAGCCGGGCGACCGGCACCGAGCAGCTGATCGCGTCCTGCGCGGGGGTGTCGTAGCGCAGCGCGAACCCGAAGCCGACGATCCCGGGCACGCCCTCCTCGCGGTCCTCGGACCAGCCGCGGGCCCGGGTCCGCGCGAGGTCGGCCGCGAGGGACTCCCGGCTGGTGTGCGAGTTCGGGGTCAGCGCCTCGTACGGCCCCTCGGGCAGCTCCGCGTCGGGGCGTTCCGCCAGCAGCGCCTTGCCCAGGGCGCCGGCGTGCGCGGGCAGCCGCCGCCCCACCCGGCTGATGGTCCGCAGGTACTCGTGCGACTCCCGCGTGGCCAGGTACGCCACGTCCCGGCCGTCCAGCCGGCCCATGTGGATCGTCTCGCCGAGCGCCTCGGATGCCTCGTCGAGATACGGCCGTACGACCCGGACCCGGGGGTCGGAGTCGAGGTAGCTGGTGCCGGTGAGCAGGGCGTGGATGCCGATGCCGTACAGGGAGCCGGTGACGTCGGTGCGGACCCAGCCGTGCGCGATCAGGGTCTGCAGCAGCGCGTACATCGAGCTGCGCGGCACGCCGAGTTCAGCGGCCAGCTCCTGGAGCCGGGCCGGGCGGTCGCCGCGCGCCGCGAGGAGTTCCAGCAGCTCGACCGTGCGCGCCGCGGACTTCACCTCGCGGACGCCCCCTGTGTCTGACATGCGCCGATGGTAATCGGGCCGCCGCGCGCGGTTGACGCCCCCTGTTCGTATATCTAACCTTCATTCTCATACGTAGATGGCGTCTACATAAGGAGATGCTCGTGAGCGCTGGACCGGCAGCGGTCGCACACCGGCTGCGGGAGGGCATGGCGGGCGGCGTGCTGTCGTTCCCGCTGACCAGCTTCCGCGACGACGGCACCCTCGACCCGGACGGCTTCCGCGCCTACCTCGCGGACCGGCTCGCCGCCTCGCCCGGCGCGGTCTTCCCCGCCTGCGGCACCGGCGAGTTCTTCTCCCTCGACGAGGACGAGTACCGGCAGGTCGTCAGCCTCACCGTCGAGGAGGCGGCCGGCCGCGTCCCCGTCGTCGCGGGCATCGGCTACGGCTGGGCGCAGGCCGTCCGCTTCGCGCGCATCGCCGAGGACGCCGGAGCCGACGCGCTCCTGGTCCTCCCGCACTACCTCGTCGCCGCCCCGCAGGACGGCCTGGTCGCCCAGCTGGAACAGATCGCCGCCCGCACGTCACTGCCCCTGATCGCCTACCAGCGGGGCCAGGTCGCCTTCACCGCCGAGTCGCTCAAGCGGGTCGCCGCCCTGCCGAACGTCATCGGCCTCAAGGACGGCCACAGCGACCTCGACCGGCTGCAACGCCTCACGCTGGCCGCGCCCGAGGACTTCCTGTTCTTCAACGGCGCCGCCACCGCCGAGATCCAGGCCCGCGCCTACGCCACCGTCGGCGTCCCCGCCTACTCCTCCGCCGTGCACGCCTTCGCCCCCGAGATCGCCGGCGCCTTCTTCACCGCCCTGCGCGACGGCGACCACGGCACCGTCGACAAACTGCTGCGCGGCTTCTACGTCCCCCTCGTCGAACTGCGCGACCGCGTCCCCGGGTACGCCGTGTCGCTGGTGAAGGCGGCGGCCCGGCTGCGCGGGCACGCCGTGGGCCCCGTCCGCGCCCCGCTCACCGACCCCTCGCCCGCCGACCTGGCCGCCCTCCGCGCCGTCCTCACCGCCGGACTCGACCTCGTGGGAGCCGCCCTGTGAACCTCACCATCACGGACGTACGGCTGACGCCCATCCTGGTCGCGGACCCGCCGCTGCTGAACACGCAGGGCGTGCACCAGCCGTACACGCCCCGGCTGATCGTCGAGGTCGTCACGGCGGACGGGATCACCGGCGTGGGGGAGACCTACGGCGACACCAAGTACCTGGAGCCGGCCCGGCCCTTCGCCGAGCGGCTGAAGGGACGCCAGGTCAGCGATCTGAACGGGCTGTTCACGGTCGCGGACGAGGTGGCCGTGGACGCCTCCCGGGTGGAGAACGCCGTCGACGTCGGCGGCCTGCGGGGCGTCCAGACGGCCGACAAGCTGCGGCTGTCCGTCGTCTCCGGCTTCGAGGTCGCCTGCCTCGACGCCCTCGGCAAGGCGCTCGGACTGCCCGTGCACGCGCTGCTCGGCGGCAAGGTGCGCGACGCCGTCGAGTACAGCGCCTACCTGTTCTACAAGTGGGCCGGCCACCCCGAGGGCGTGCCGGCCGAGCGGGACGACTGGGGTGCCGCCGTCGATCCGGCCGGGGTGGTGGAGCAGGCCCGGCGGTTCACGGAGCGGTACGGCTTCACCTCCTTCAAGCTCAAGGGCGGCGTCTTCCCGCCGGACGAGGAGATCGCCGCCGTACGGGCCCTCGCCGAGGCCTTCCCCGGGCACCCGCTGCGGCTGGACCCCAACGGCGCCTGGTCGGTCGAGACCTCCCTGCGCGTGGCCGAGGAACTCGGGGACGTCCTCGAGTACCTGGAGGACCCCACCCTCGGCACCACCGGCATGGCCGAGGTCGCCGCGAAGACCGGCGTGCCGCTCGCCACCAACATGTGCGTGACGACCTTCGCCGAGATCAAGGAGGCGTTCGGCAAGGACGCCGTCCAGGTCGTGCTCTCCGACCACCACTACTGGGGCGGACTGCGCAACACCCAGCAACTCGCCGCCGTCTGCCGCACCTTCGGCGTCGGCGTGTCCATGCACTCCAACACCCACCTGGGCATCTCCCTCGCCGCCATGACCCACGTCGCGGCCACCGTCCCGGACCTCCACCACGCCTGCGACTCCCACTACCCCTGGCAGTCCGAGGACGTCCTGACCGAACGGCTCGCCTTCGAGGGCGGCAAGGTGACGGTGTCCGACGCCCCCGGGCTCGGCGTGGAGCTCGACCGCGAGCGGCTGGCCGTACTGCACCGGCGGTGGCTGGACGACGACGGCGCGCTGCGGGACCGCGACGACGCGGCGGCCATGCGGATCGCCGACCCCGCCTGGGTGACCCCCTCGGTGCCGCGCTGGTAGGGCCTGCGCTTTTTGCGGGGCGGGGGGCGCGCGGAGCCCGGCGCGAGCTGACGGGACGGGTGGGTCCGGCGTGATCGGCGTCACGTTGCCGGTGATGTGGTGCACACTGGCCTGATCCGCACCACGTCAGGGAGCGCATCGTGATCGCGTCCACCGCCCCGGCAGGAAAGGGCCCGGCCGGAAAGGGATCGCACCGCCAGACCCAGGTCGATCCCCTCGCCCCGCTGCGCACGCCGGACGACCCGCCCTGGGACGTCTACCTCACCGGCACCGTCTTCCTCGACATCATCTTCACCGGCCTCGACTCCGCCCCGGTCCGCGGGACGGAGTCCTGGGCCCGCGGGATGGGGTCGAGCCCCGGCGGCGTCGCCAACATGGCCACCGCGCTGGCCCGCCTCGGCCTGAGGACGTCCCTCGCGGCGGCCTTCGGCGACGACCACTACGGCGACTACTGCTGGGACGCCCTGGAGCACGGCGAGGGCATCGACCTCTCCCCGTCGCGCACGGTGCCCGGCTGGCACTCCCCGGTGACCGTCTCCATGGCGTACGAGGGGGAGCGCACGATGGTCTCGCACGGCCACGAACCGCCCCCCGAGGAGCCCGCCCCCGAGTGCCCGCCCCGCGCCCGCGCCGCCGTCGCCTCCCTCGCGCCCGGTGTCAGCGCGCCCTGGATCGCCCAGGCCGCGAGCAAGGGCACCCGCGTCTTCGGCGACGTCGGCTGGGACGACACCGGCGCGTGGGACCTGGCGGCACTGCCCGACCTGCGGCACTGCGAGGCGTTCCTGCCGAACGCCGAGGAGGCCATGCGGTACACGCGCGCCGACTCCCCCCGGGCGGCCGCGCACGCCCTGACCGAGTACGTGCCGATCGCGGTGGTCACGCTCGGATCGGACGGGGCGTACGCGGTGGACCGGCGTACGGGGGAGACGGCGGAGGTGCCGGCCATCGAGGTCGAGGCCCTGGATCCGACGGGGGCCGGGGACGTGTTCGTCGCCGGGTTCGTGGCCGGGACACTGGCGGACTGGCCGCTGGCGGACCGGCTGGCGTTCGCCGGGCTGACGGCGGCGCTGTCGGTGCAGGAGTTCGGGGGGTCGTTGTCGGCGCCGGGGTGGTCGGAGATCGCGGCGTGGTGGCGGCGGGTGCAGTCGGTCGAGGGGCAGGATCCGGCGGCGTTGCGGCGGTACGGGTTCCTTGCCGGGCTCGTGTCGGAGGAGTTGGTGAGGCCCTGGCCGTTGCGGCGGGCCGTGCCGACGATCGGGTTCCGCCGCTCGGCGTGACGCCCCGCGGCTGCCGCTCCCGGCACGGTCGGTTGACGGGAGCTGTCGCGTCCGTTTCAAACCCCACGCCCAAAACCCCTACGGCGTTGTCACTCCCCCGTCGTACCCTGGGAATCGCGAGGCCGCCCTCAGCTGTGCGGCCGTGACGAGGAGGAACCGCAGGCCTTAAGCGCCGGCCCATGACTCAGACACCCACAGCTCACACCCCCGCGCAGGAGCAGGCGAGAGCGCAGTTCACCGTCCCCGCCCAGCACCCCATGGTGACCGTCCTGGGGTCCGGCGACTCCCTCCTGCGCGTGATCGAGAAGGCCTTCCCGGCGGCCGACATCCATGTCCGGGGCAATGAGATCAGCGCGGTCGGCGACCCCGTGGACGTCGCCCTCATTTCGCGCGTGTTCGACGAGATGATGCTGGTGCTCCGCACCGGGCAGCCGATGACGGAGGACGCAGTGGAACGCTCGATCGCCATGCTGAAGGCGAGCGAGAACGGGGAGAGCGACGGCCAGGAGACCCCGGCCCAGGTGCTCACGCAGAACATCCTGTCCTCGCGAGGCCGCACGATCCGTCCCAAGACGCTCAACCAGAAGCGCTACGTGGACGCGATCGACAAGCACACGATCGTCTTCGGCATCGGCCCCGCGGGCACCGGCAAGACGTACCTGGCGATGGCCAAGGCGGTGCAGGCCCTGCAGTCCAAGCAGGTCAACCGCATCATCCTGACCCGCCCGGCGGTCGAGGCCGGCGAGCGGCTCGGCTTCCTCCCGGGCACGCTCTACGAGAAGATCGACCCGTACCTGCGCCCGCTCTACGACGCGCTGCACGACATGCTCGACCCGGACTCGATCCCGCGCCTGATGGCGGCGGGCACGATCGAGGTCGCGCCGCTCGCCTACATGCGCGGCCGCACGCTCAACGACGCCTTCATCATCCTGGACGAGGCGCAGAACACGAGCCCCGAGCAGATGAAGATGTTCCTCACCCGCCTCGGCTTCGACTCGAAGATCGTGATCACGGGTGACGTGACGCAGGTCGACCTCCCGGACGGGACGAAGAGCGGTCTGCGCCAGGTGCAGGACATCCTGGACGGCGTCGAGGACGTCCACTTCTCCCGGCTCTCGTCCCACGACGTCGTACGGCACAAGCTGGTGGGCCGTATCGTCGACGCGTACGAGAAGTACGACACCAAGCACGGCACCCAGAACGGCGCGCACAAGAGCCGTGGCAAGTCCGCGCACAAGGGGAAGTAGACACACACAGCACCATGTCGATCGACGTCAACAACGAGTCCGGCACCGAGGTCGACGAGCAGGCGATCCTCGACATCGCCCGCTACGCGCTCGCGCGGATGCGCATCCACCCGCTCTCCGAACTCTCGGTGATCGTCGTGGACGCCGACGCCATGGAGCAGCTCCACATCCAGTGGATGGACCTGCCGGGCCCCACGGATGTCATGTCCTTCCCGATGGACGAGCTGCGTCCGCCGTCCAAGGACGACGACGAGCCGCCGCAGGGGCTGCTCGGCGACATCGTGCTCTGCCCCGAGGTCGCCGAGAAGCAGGGCAAGGAAGCGGAGACGCAGCACTCCATGGACGAGGAGCTCCAACTGCTCACCGTCCACGGCGTGCTGCACCTGCTGGGCTACGACCACGAGGAACCGGACGAGAAGGCCGAGATGTTCGGCCTCCAGGCGGCCATCGTGGACGGCTGGCGCGCGGAGCGGGGCCTGACCGGCCAGTCCCCGGCGCCGACCGTCTCGTAAGCCGCCCATGAGTCCGCAGCTCGCCCTCGGCGCGATCGCCCTGGTCGTGGTCGCCTGGCTCGCCGCCTGCGCGGAGGCGGGCCTCGCGCGCGTCTCCAGCTTCCGCGCCGAGGAGGCCGTGCGCTCCGGCCGCCGGGGCAGCGCCAAGCTCTCCCAGGTCGCCGCCGACCCCACGCGCTATCTGAACGTGGCGCTGCTGGTCCGCGTCGCCTGCGAGATGGCCGCCGCCGCGCTGATCACGTACGGCTGCCTGATGGAGTTCGACCACACCACCGAGGCCCTCCTGATCGCCATCGCGGTCATGGTCCTCGTGTCGTACGTCGCCGTCGGCGTCTCGCCGCGCACCATCGGCCGCCAGCACCCGCTGAACACGGCGACGGTCTCCGCGTACGTCCTGGTGCCGCTGGCCCGGGTCATGGGCCCGATCCCGTCGCTGCTGATCCTCATCGGCAACGCGCTCACCCCCGGCAAGGGCTTCCGGCGCGGCCCCTTCGCCTCCGAGGCGGAGCTGCGGGCGCTGGTCGACCTCGCCGAGAAGGAGTCCCTCATCGAGGACGACGAGCGCCGCATGGTGCACTCCGTCTTCGAACTGGGCGACACCCTGGTACGGGAGGTCATGGTCCCGCGCACGGACCTGGTGGTCATCGAGCGCTTCAAGACCATCCGCCAGGCCCTCACCCTCGCCCTGCGCTCCGGCTTCTCCCGCATCCCGGTCACCGGCGAGAGCGAGGACGACATCGTCGGGATCGTGTACCTGAAGGACCTGGTCCGCAAGACGCACATCAGCCGCGACGCCGAGTCCGAGCAGGTGTCCACGGCGATGCGCCCGGCGTTCTTCGTGCCCGACACCAAGAACGCCGGCGACCTGCTGCGCGAGATGCAGAAGGAACGCAACCACGTAGCCGTCGTCATCGACGAGTACGGCGGCACGGCCGGCATCGTCACCATCGAGGACATCCTCGAGGAGATCGTCGGCGAGATCACCGACGAGTACGACCGCGAACTGCCCCCGGTGGAGGACCTCGGCGGGGACCGCTACCGGGTCACCGCCCGCCTCGACATCGGCGACCTGGGCGAGCTGTACGGCCTGGACGCCTTCGACGACGAGGACGTCGAGACGGTCGGCGGTCTGCTCGCGAAGGCCCTGGGCCGGGTCCCCATCGCCGGCGCGTCGGCCGTCGTGGAACTCCCCGACGGCCGGGAGCTGCGCCTGACCGCCGAGGCCGCGGCCGGCCGCCGGAACAAGATCGTGACGGTGCTGGCGGAGCCGGTGGGCCCGGTGGACCCACCCCGGGACGAGGAGGAGAAGCCGGAATGACGCCCCAGGAGCTGCGCGCCTTCTGCCTGTCCTTCAACGCGGCCGTCGAGGACTTCCCGTTCAGCCCGGAGATCTCCGTCTTCAAGGTGCGGGGCAAGCTGTTCGCCCTGTCGTACCTCGACGCGCGGCCCCTGACGGTCAACCTCAAGTGCGACCCGGAGGACGCGATCCGGCTCCGCGAGGAGCACCCGGGCCTGATCGTCCCCGGCTGGCACATGAACAAGCGCCACTGGAACACGGTCACGGCCGACGGCGGCCTCCCGGACCAGCTGGTCCGGGAGCTCGTCGAGGACTCCTACGACCTGGTCGTCGCCGGCCTACCGCGCGCCGAGCGCCTCCGCCTCGACCGCTCCTGAGGCGCCCCTGCGGGGCCGCAGACCCACCGCGACCAGCACCGCGGCCGCCAGCACGATCGCCGCGTCCAGGGCCAGCACGGTGTGCACGCCGGACAGCAGGTCACCGGAGGTCGTCGCGAGCACGCCCAGCAGCGGGATGCCGACCGTGATGCCGACCTGCTGAGTGGAGGTGACCAGGCCGGTGGCCAGGCCCTGCTCCTCGTCGGGCACCCCGGAGGTGACGGTCACGCCGTAGGAGATGATCGCGCCCAGATGGCTCATGCTGGCCAGCGCGACGCCGGCCGTGGCGAGCCAGACCGACCAGCCGCCCGTGCCGAGCCCCAGCAGGGCGGCGATGAGCACGCCCTGTCCCGCGAGCGAGACGACCAGGGTGCGGTGGGCGCCGAGGCGGCCGATGACCCTCGGGGCGTACGAGCCCGCCACCGCCGACAGCACGCCCTGCACACCGAAGACCAGGCCCGTCTCGAAGGCCGACAGGCGCAGCACCTCCTGGAGGTACAGCGTCAGCACGAAGACGACCGTCGACATCATCGAGAAGGTGACCAGACCGCCCAGGTTGCCCCACGCCACCGTGCGGCGGCGCAGCATCGGCAGGGACACCAGGGGCGCCTCGGTACGCGACTCGACGACGGCGAAGGCGGTGAGCAGCAGCACGCCGGCGACCAGGGTCACCAGCACGTCCGTCCGGCCGAAGCCGTGGTCGGCCGCCGTCGACAGGGCGTAGATCAGGGACAGCAGACCGCCGGTGACGGTGACCGCGCCCGGCACGTCCAGGCGAGGTCGGTCCGGGGTGCGGGACTCGGGGAGCAAGGCGGGGGCCAGGGGCAGCACGATCAGGGCGAACAGCGTCAGCAGGCCCATCGTCGAGCGCCAGCCGAGCAGATCGGTCAGCACACCGCCGGCCACCATGCCGACGGTGAAGCCGAGGGAGAGCAGCGTCCCCGAGATGCCGAGGGCGCGGTCCCGGGCGGGTCCCTCGGCGAACGTCGTGGTCAGCAGGGACATGCCGGTCGGCACGATCGCCGCCGCGCCGATCCCCTGGAGCGCCCGGCCCGCGAGGAACGACGCCGGGTCCCAGGCGAAGGTCGCCAGCAGCGAGGCCGCGCCGAACAGGGCGAGGCCGGAGAGGAACAGTCTGCGGCGGCCGTACAGGTCGCCGATCCGGCCGAAGAGCAGCAGGAAGCCGCCGGACGGCAGCGCGAACGCCGTGACCGCCCACTGCAGCGCGGACTGGCTCATGCCGAGGTCCGCGCCGAGGACGGGCAGGGCGACGTTCAGGACGGAGAAGTCGAGCGCGACCATGAACTGGGCCGCGCACAGCACGAAGAGGACGAGCTTGTCGCGCGTCGACAGCCGGGGGCTGCCGGGCCGTGCGGTCGCTGGGGGACGGGAGGTGTCGATCGCCATGCCCACGAGCCTGCGTCCGCCGGAATAGCCGTGGGGAGCGGCAAGTTGTCCTGGTGGTGGCACCACCAGGCAAGAACGAGGGGATCCTTACGTGCCCGAGGACGTGCTGAAGTCCCAACGGCGGAGCGAGCTGCGTGAGTTCCTGATGAGCCGGCGCGCCCGCGTCTCCCCGGCCGAGGTCGGCCTGCCCGACGGCGGGGCCCGGCGCCGGACGCCGGGGCTGCGGCGCGAGGAGGTCGCCGTGCTCGCCGGTGTCGGGGCCTCCTGGTACCAGTGGCTGGAGCAGGGCCGGGACATCTCCGTCTCCCCGCAGGTCCTGGACTCCGTCGCCCGGGTGCTGCGGCTGCGCGACGCCGAGCGGCGGCACCTGTACCTGCTGGCCGGGCTCAATCCGCCGGTGCCCGCGGTGGAGCCGGAGCGGCGGGACATGTGCGACGGGCTGCGGCGGCTGATCGACACGTGGATGCCGTACCCGGCGCACATCATGGACGCGTACTACAACTGCGTGCTGTACAACGACGCCGCCGCGATCGTGCTCGGCATGCGTCCCGACTACACGCAGAACTGTCTCGTCGACTTCTTCACCGACCCGCTGTACCGGTCCCGTTCGCGCAGCTGGGAGCGGAACGCCCGGGCGGTCGTCGCGCAGTTCCGCGCGGCCTGCTCGGCCCACCCCGACGACGAGGGCTACCGGGAGGTCCTGGCCCGGGCGAGGGCCGCGAGCCCCGAGTTCGTCCGGCTGTGGGAGGAGCGGGACATCGAGGACGCGGGGCAGATCCGCAAGGAGCTGGACCACCCGCTGGTGGGACTGCTGTGCGTGGAGGCGACGGCGCTGAAGGTGCCGGTGCGGCCCGACCTGACGATCGTCCTGCACACCCCGCTGGACGAGGCGGACACCGCGGCCAAGCTGGAGTGGCTGGCCTCGCCGGAGGGGCGCCGGGGAGCCCTGTACCCCGTGGCCGGATAACCCTGCTTCGCTCCGTATGCTCGGCTCATGACCGACACCAGCGCGCTTGACCCCGAGGACCGCAAGATCGTCACCCTGGCCCGCTCCGCCCGGGCCCGCAACGGCGTGCCCGAGGGGGCGGCCGTGCGCGACGAGACCGGGCGTACGTATGTCGCGGGGACGGTGGCCCTCGCGTCCCTGAAGCTCAGCGCCCTGCAGACGGCGGTGGCGATGGCGGTGGCCTCCGGGGCGACCTCGCTGGAGGCGGCGGCGGTGGTGACGCAGGCGGAGACCGTGTCCGACGAGGACCGGGCGGCGGTACGGGACCTCGGCGGGGCCGGGACGCCGGTGCTGCTGGCCGGTCCGGACGGAACGGTTCGCGCCACGGTGACCGCTGGCTGAAGTCCATGGTGTAACCGGCGGTAAGTAGGCCAGATTTCAACCTTGCCGCCGCCCGCACCTCGCGCATCAATGGAACCGTCAGTTCCGACGGACCGTCAGGTTCGGCTCTCCGCAATGCGACCCGAGCCGTCCCCCCACACGGAAACGGAGCCGGAATCCCATGAGATGCAAGCGAATCGGAGCAGGTGCGGCACTGGCGGCCGGGGCCCTCGCGGCCACCGGGCTGGCCTTCGCCCCCGCGGCCCTCGCCGTCACCCCCCAGACGGCGACCATCAACGCCGACTGCGGCACCTTCGGCAGCGGCACCGCCACGCTCACGGCCACCCAGGACGGCACCGCCGCCACCGTCACCGTCAAGTCCTCCGCGATCACCGCACCGATCGCGCTCGGCGCGGACTCGATCTCGTCCACGCTCACGCTGGTGAAGGCCGGTGGCGGCACCGTCACCTTCACCGGCAAGGAGAACCCGGCGATGGCCGCCGGCGCCCCCGTCGAGGTCGGCCCCCTCAACGGCACCGTGGCCTCCGGCGACAGCCTGGAGGCCTTCGGCGGCTCGCTGAAGATGACCGTCTTCGGCATCACCATCACCTGCACGGCGGCCGGGCCGCAGTCACCGGGCCCGTTCGTGTTCGACTGAGCCGCAGCGAGGCGGCCCCGGTGTCAGAGCGCGTCGGGGCCGCGCTCGCCCGTCCGCACCCGCACGACCGTGTCCACGGGCAGCGCCCAGACCTTGCCGTCGCCGATCTTGCCGGTGTGCGCGGCCTTCACGACCGCGTCGATGACGGCCTCGGCGTCCGCGTCCTCGACGACGACCTCGATCCGGACCTTCGGCACCAGGTCCACCTGGTACTCGGCGCCGCGGTACACCTCGGTGTGGCCGCGCTGCCGGCCGTAGCCGCTGGCCTCGGAGACGGTCAGACCGTGCACGCCGAGTTCCTGCAGGGCGTTCTTGACCTCGTCGAGGCGGTACGGCTTGACGATCGCGGTGATGAGCTTCATGCCTGGGGGGTGACCTTCTGGGCGGGGGAGACGACGGAGGAGGAGACCGGGGCGCCGTGGCCCAGGACCCCGTGATCGTAGGCCGTCTCGGCGTGCACCGTAAGGTCCAGGCCGGTCCGCTCCTGCTCCTCGCTCGCCCGCAGGCCCATCGTGACGTCGATCAGCTTGCCGATCCCGTACGTCACCCCGAACGCGTACGCCGCGACGACCACCACGGCCACCAGCTGCTTCCCGAGCTGGGCGAGGCCGCCGCCGTACAGGAGGCCCTCGGCGCCGCCGGTCATCGACTCCACGGCGAAGACGCCGATGAGGAGCGTGCCGATGACACCGCCGACCAGGTGGACGCCGACGACGTCCAGGGAGTCGTCGTAGTTCAGCTTGAACTTCCAGCTCACGGCATACGAGCAGACCGTGCCGGCGGCGAGGCCGACGACCAGCGCGCCGAGCAGGGAGACCGACCCGCAGGACGGGGTGATGGCGACCAGACCGGCGACCGCGCCGGACGCGGCGCCCAGGGTCGTCGGGTGGCCGTCGCGCTTCTGCTCGACGAAGAGCCAGCCGAGCAGGCCGGTGCAGCCCGCGGCGAGGGTGTTGAGGAACGCGGCGGCCGCGAGGCCGTTGGCACCGAGCGCGGAGCCGGCGTTGAAGCCGAACCAGCCGAACCAGAGCAGACCGGCGCCGAGCATCACCATGGGCAGGTTGTGCGGGCGCATGGAGTCCTTCTTGAAGCCCAGGCGGGGGCCCAGGACCAGGCACAGCGCGAGTCCCGAGGCGCCGGAGACGATCTCCACGGGCAGTCCGCCCGCGAAGTCGAGCGCGCCGAGCCGTTCCAGGATCCAGCCACCCGGGCCCCACACCCAGTGCGCGACCGGAACGTATACGAGCAGCGCCCACACGGGCACGAAGACCAGCCACGCCCCGAACTTCGCCCGGTCGGCGACCGCGCCGCTGACCAGGGCGGCCGTGATGATCGCGAAGGTGAGCTGGAAGGTGGCGAAGAGGAGGGTGGGGACCGTGCCGTGGACGCTGTCCGGACCGAGGCCGCCCATGCCGGCGTGGCCGAGCCCGCCGATGAGCCCGCCGGCGGCATCCTCCCCGAAGGCGAGCGAGTAGCCGGCCGCCAGCCACACCACCGTGACCAGGGCGATCGACACGAAGCTCATCATCAGCATGTTGAGCACGCTCTTCGTGCGGACCATGCCGCCGTAGAACAGGGCCAGGCCCGGGGTCATCAGCAGGACGAGGGCGGTGGCGGCGAGCAGCCAGGCGGTGTCGCCGGTGTCGGCGTGTGCGGCGGCCAGGGGCACGGTGTCTCCAACGGGTGGGGGCTCCGGGGGCTCGTCAGAGGGTCACCGGCGTGCGTTTCCGGTTGCGTACGGGTGTGTTTCCGTGACGTTTCGTTGCGTGAGGGTTTCCGGAAGCTCACCGCGCACGTCCGGTACGGGGCGGCTTCGGGGATCAGGGAGAATGGGCGGCATGAGCGTTCGTACCCAGTCATCCGAAGAGCCTGCCGGAGCCGTCCACAGGGCCGGTTTCGCCTGCTTCGTGGGCCGCCCCAACGCGGGCAAGTCCACCCTCACGAACGCTCTGGTCGGCCAGAAGGTGGCGATCACGGCGAACCAGCCGCAGACGACGCGGCACACCGTGCGGGGCATCGTGCACCGCCCGGACGCCCAGCTGATCCTGGTCGACACCCCGGGGCTCCACAAGCCGCGCACCCTGCTGGGCGAGCGGCTCAACGACGTCGTGCGCACGACGTGGGCCGAGGTGGACGTGATCGGCTTCTGCCTCCCGGCGAACGAGAAGCTCGGCCCCGGCGACCGCTTCATCGCGAAGGAACTGGCGTCCATCAAGAAGACGCCGAAGATCGCGATCGTCACGAAGACCGACCTGGTGGACGGCAAGACGCTCGCCG
This sequence comes from Streptomyces sp. NPDC006140, assembly GCF_040628815.1. Classification (NCBI taxonomy): domain Bacteria; kingdom Bacillati; phylum Actinomycetota; class Actinomycetes; order Kitasatosporales; family Streptomycetaceae; genus Streptomyces; species Streptomyces sp. NPDC006140. The sequence goes on from NZ_JBEXTS010000001.1 coordinate 131,563, forward strand.
AGCAGCTCATCGCGGTCGACCAGCTCGGCAAGGAGCTGGGCTTCGAGTGGGCGGAGATCGTCCCGGTGTCGGCGGTCGGCGACAAGCAGGTGGGCCTGCTGGCCGACCTGATCGTCCCGCTGCTGCCGGAGGGTCCGGCGCTCTACCCGGACGGCGAGCTCACCGACGAGCCCGAGCAGGTCATGATCGCGGAGCTGATCCGTGAGGCCGCGCTGGAGGGCGTCCGCGACGAGCTGCCCCACTCCATCGCGGTCGTCGTCGAGGAGATGCTCCCCCGCGAGGGCCGCCCCGCCGACAAGCCCCTCCTCGACATCCACGCCTTCGTCTACATCGAGCGCCCCAGCCAGAAGGGCATCATCATCGGCCCCAAGGGCAAGCGCCTGAAGGAGGTCGGCATCAAGTCCCGCAAACAGATCGAGGCCCTGCTGGGCACACCGGTCTTCCTCGACCTCCACGTGAAGGTCGCGAAGGACTGGCAACGGGATCCGAGGCAGTTGCGCAAACTGGGGTTCTGAGGCCCCCAGGCGCTACGACACCGTCGCCAGGCTCGCCCACACGGCGTTTCCGCCGGTGAGGGGCGAGCGGGTGATGCCCCAGCTGTCGGCTATCTCCCGGACCAGCAGCAGGCCGCGGCCGCCCTCGTCGTCCGGGCCGGGGCAGCGTTCGGGGATGCCGCGGCCCGTGAGGTCCCCGTCGTGGACCTCCAGCCGGAAGCACTCCTCCGGCAGCAGCCGCACACCGCACAGGATCCGTTCGCTGAGCGTGTGCAGCACGGCGTTGGTCACCAGCTCGGACACGAGCAGGACGGCGTTCGCGCACACCTCGTCGGGCACCTGCCACGCCGCCAGCCGCGCCCGCGTGGCATGCCGGGCGGCTCTGACACTGGCCCGGTGCGGCGGCAGCTCCAGCCAGTGGGTGCGGCCCGGGCGCACCGCGTCCAGGAACCGGGGGGTGGAAGTCGTGTGGGGGGACACGGCGTTCGCCTTCCGTGGGGGATGGGCGCAGTCATGGAAGGGACGAGCGGACAACGGACCGTCCGGACAAGGGGAGTTCGCAGTTCCGGCTCCTGGTCACAGAAGCAACTATGCGCGCAGTGCAGTTCACGCTGCAACCATCTCCCTGATAATTTCAGAAGGACGGTATCGCGCCGCCCCCGGATACGGCGGAACGATCAACTCCTGCTCAGGCCCACGCCGGTGACAACCCCTCAGGGAGGCAGTGCGTGAACGACGCGCGATCAGGCACCGGCGCCCCCACCGTCCTCCGCATGATCCTCGGCCGCCGGCTCCAGGAGGCCCGCCAGGCCGCGGGCCTCTCCCTCGACGATGCGGCCAAGGCCCTGCGCGTGACACCGCTGACCATCCGCCGCCTGGAGAAGGCCGAGGTCGGCCTGAAGATCCTCTACGTCGAGAAGCTGCTGGAGACCTACGGCGCGGGCCGGCAGGAGATCGACGAGTTCGTCGCCCTGGCCGAGCGGGCCAACGAGCCCGGCTGGTGGCACCCCTACCGGGACGTGATGCCGTCCTGGTTCACCGCCTACGTCAGCCTGGAGACCGGCGCCAGAACCCTGCGCACCTACGAGCCGCAGTACGTCACCGGCCTGCTCCAGACCCCCGGATACGCGCGCGCCGTACTGCGCGGCGGCTTCCCCAACGACAGCGAGGACGACCTCGACCGGCGCGTGGAGCTGCGGCTGCGCCGCCAGAGCCTGCTCACGAGACCGGACGCGCCCACGCTGTGGGTGGTGATGGAGGAGGCCGTGCTGCACCGCGTGGTCGGCGGCCCCGAGGTGATGCGGGAGCAGATCGACCGGCTGCTGGAGGTGTCCGAGCTGGAGCACGTCAGCGTCGACATCGTGCCGTTCTCCGCCGGCGCCCACGTCGGGGCGTGCGCACCCTTCACCTACTTCCGGTTCGAGGAGCGGGAGCTGCCCGACATCGTCTACAGCGAGATCCTCTCCGCCTCCGTCTACCTGGACCAGCGCGCCGACGTCGTGGCCCATCTGGAGGCGCACAACCGGCTGTCGCTGAAGACCTCGTCCGCGGACAGCAAGGCGCTGTTGAACCGCATGCGGAAGGAGTACTCATGACCATCGCCCAGGGCACCGTCTACAACGGGATGCCCGCGTCGGACCTCGGGGAACAGGGCTGGGAACGTCCCTGGAGCGGCCCGAACGGGGGCCAGTGCGTCGAGACGAAGCAGCTCGCCGACGGCCGCGTGGCGGTCCGCCAGTCGGCGGACCCGGCCGGCCCCGCCCTGATCTACACGCCCGAGGAGATCACCGCGTTCGTCGCGGGGGTCAAGCAGGGCCTCGCCGACCATCTGACGGCCCGCTGAAAGCCCACTGAACCGGATTCGCCGTCCGCACGTGACCACCGACGGAACCCACCGGGCCGCCCCCGCCCGGCACCGCCGGCGCACCACCACCCCCCACCGAGAGGCACCCCCCCATGACCCACTCGCAGGCCGCGCGGGACATCGACACCAGCAGGCCGCACTCCGCCCGCATGTACGACTACTACCTCGGCGGCAAGGACCACTTCGAGGTCGACAAGCAGGCCGCCGAACGAGTCGCCGAGGCCTACCCCGCCATCTTCGTGTGCGCCCGCGAGAACCGGGCCTTCATGCACCGCGCCACCCGGGTCCTGGCCCGGGAGCACGGCATCCGGCAGTGGCTGGACATCGGCACCGGCATCCCCACCGAGCCCAACCTCCACCAGGTCGCCCAGTCCGTGGTCCCCGACGCCCGGGTCGTCTACGCCGACAACGACCCGCTCGTCCTCAAGTACGCCGAGCGCCTGATGCGCAGCTCGGCCGAGGGCCGCACCACGTACATAGAGGCCGACGTCAACGACCCCGCCTCGCTCCTGAACGCGCCCGAGCTGGCCGAGGTCCTGGACCTCGACCGCCCGGTGGCGCTGTCCCTCAACGCCCTGATGCACTTCGTCACCGACGCCCAGGACCCGTACGGCATCGTGCGCCGCCTGCTGGACGCCCTGCCCTCGGGCAGCGCCCTCGCGCTGAGCCACTGCACGCCCGACTTCGACCCCGCCACCTGGCAGAAGGTCACCGACATCTACACCACGGCCGGAACGCCCGTGCAGTTCCGCTCCCGGGAGGACGTCGCCCGCTTCTTCGACGGCCTGGAGCTGCTCGACCCGGGCATCGCCGTCGGACACCGCTGGCGGCCCGACGCCACCGAGGGCGAGGCCCCGACGGACGCCGAGGTCAGCCTGTGGACCGGGGTCGGCATCAAGCCGTAGGCGCCTGCGCCCGCAGCAGCTCCCGGTACCAGCGGTAGGAGGCCTTCGGGGTCCGCTCCAGGGTCCCGAAGTCGACGTGGACCAGGCCGAAGCGGCGTGCGTAGCCCTCCGCCCACTCGAAGTTGTCGAGCAGGGACCACACGAAGTAGCCGCGCACGTCGACGCCCGCCGCCACCGCCCGGTGCAGCGCCCGGATGTGCCCGTCGAGGTAGGCGATGCGCTCCTGGTCGTCGACGCCCGGGTAGGAGCAGCCGTTCTCGGTGATGACGACGGGCGGGAGCCGGTCGCCGTACCGGTCGCGGAAGCCGGTGAGGAGTTCGGTGAGGCCCTCGGGGACGACGGGCCAGCCGAAGTCGGTGACCGGGTGGCCCTCGATCTCCCGCACGGAGAAGGGCAGTTCGGCGGGCATGGTGACCCCGCCGAACTCGATCTCCGCGCCCTGCGGGGCGCCCACCCGGGTCGGCGCGTAGTAGTTGATCCCGTACCAGTCGAGCGGCTCGGCGATCACCTTCAGGTCGGCCTCGACGTCCCCCGGCATCAGCTCACCGATGCCCTCCGGGTACCGGCCCAGCAGCAGCGGGTCCGCGAACAGGCGGTTCAGCAGCACGTCGTAGAAGTCGGCCGCCTCCACGTCCGCCGCCTCGGTCGACGCCGCCCAGGTCGGCCCGTGCGAGTTGGCGATGCCGATGTCCGTGGCGCCCGAGGCGCGCAGGGCCCGCACGGCCAGGCCGTGGGCGAGCAGCTGGTGGTGGGCGACCGGCAGCGCGTCGAACAGCAGTTGCCGGCCCGGCGCGTGCACGCCCAGGGCGTGGCCCAGCAGGGTGTGCTCGGCGGGCTCGTTGAGGGTGATCCACTTGGTCACGCGGTCGCCGAGGCGCTCGGCGACCCGCGTCACGTACTCGGCGAAGCGCGCCGCCGTGTCCCGCTCCAGCCAGTCCAGGCCGGCCGGCAGGTCCCAGTGGAACAGCGTCGGCACCGGGCGCACGCCCGCCGCGCACAGGTCGTCGACCAGCCGGTCGTAGAAGTCCAGGCCCTTGCCGGAGCGCACCCTCGGCCAGGAGACCGAGAAGCGGTACGCGTTCACGCCCAGGCCGGCCAGGAGCGCCACGTCCTCGCGGTGGCGGTGGTAGTGGTCGCAGGCCACCGCCGCCGTCGAGCCGTCCTTGATCCGCCCCGGCTCGGCCGTGAACGCGTCCCACACGGACGGCTCGCGCTCGTCCGCGGCGCCCTCGATCTGGTGCGCCGAGGTCGACACGCCCCAGAGGAAACCGGCCGGGAAACGGGGGGTCGGGTTGCCTGCGTCAGTCGCCATGCGCTGGATCATCCGTACCGCTGGTAACAGAAGTCAACGGCCGAGCGGGAACCGGCCGTTAGGCTCCCTCCTTCAGCACGCGCGAGATCAGCCGGCGCTGTTCGTCCGTGAGCCGTGGGTCGGCCGCGTACACCGTTTTCCCGTCCACCGTGATCTGGTAGCTGAAGCCGTCCGGGACCCCGACCGGCGGTGTGCTCCGGCCGGCGGCGACGGCCCGCTCGGCCAGGGCGTGCCATTCGGGGGCATCGGGCCGGCCCGAGGTGTCCACCTCGGCGTGCCGCTCGATGCCCGCGAACCCGCCCGTGCGCCTCACCTGAATCCGCATGGCACCTGTCTAGTACGGAACTACAGGGTCCGCACCCCGACCTGCTCCCAGGCCTTCGACACCGCGTCCAGCTCCTCGCCGTCGCCGAACCGCTCCCGCGCCGCCTTGACGGTGAGCGTGGCGAAGTCCACGAACATCGCCTGCTCCTTCAGCTCGCCGCCGGTCAGCACGTCGTACCAGACCTGCCCCGCCCGCTCCCAGGCGTGGCCGCCGAGGGTCGTGGCCGCGAGGTAGAAGGCGTGGTTCGGGATGCCGGAGTTGATGTGGACGCCGCCGTTGTCGCGGCCGGTGCGGACGAAGTCGTCCATGGTCGCGGGCTGCGGGTCCTTGCCGAGGACGTCGTCGTCGTACGCGGTGCCCGGTGCCTTCATGGAGCGCAGCGCCTTGCCAGTCACGCGTGGGGCGAGCAGGCCCGCGCCGATCAGCCAGTCGGCCTCGGCGGCGGTCTGGCCGAGCGTGTACTGCTTGATGAGGGCGCCGAAGACGTCCGACAGGGATTCGTTGAGCGCGCCGGGCTGCCCGAAGTACGTGAGGTTGGCGGTGTACTGCGTGACGCCGTGGGCGAGTTCGTGGCCGATGACGTCGATCGGGATGGTGAAGTCGAGGAAGATCTCGCCGTCCCCGTCGCCGAAGACCATCTGCTCGCCGTTCCAGAAGGCGTTGTTGTAGTCGCGGTCGTAGTGCACGGTCGCGTTCAGCGGCAGGCCGTTCCCGTCGATCGAGTCGCGCCCGTACGCGCGCAGGAACAGCTCGAAGGTGGCGCCGAGGCCCGCGTAGGCGCGGTTGACGGTGGCGTCCTTGCCGGGGGCGTCGCCCTCCCCGCGGACCTTGTGGCCGGGCAGGTCGGTGCCGTGCCGGGCGTCGTGGATGGTGCGCTGCGGTGTGCCGTCGGCGACCGAGGCGACGGCCGTCGCGCCGATGACCGTGGTGAGGCGGCGCTGGGTGCGCTCGTAGGCGTCGCGCTGCAGGGTGCGGCGGGCCGGGCCGGCGAGCGCCGGGTCCTCGGCCTGGGCGAGCTTGTCGAGGACGTGCGGCGGGACGATGGTGCAGAAGACGGGCTCGAAGCCCCCGTGAGTCGTCATGCCCGGCACCCTTGCACTGCGTGACGGGACTGTCACTAGTCGCCACCATGATTGGTGAAATACCGGGACAACGAACCTCACTCTCCGTGGTGGGTGGTATGGCGAAGTGGGATAGCGCACTTTTTGTCCCGTTTGGGTGTCGGGTCCCGCATACTGATACGACCCCACGCGCAGGGAAGAGGCTCGGCTAGCATGCTGCGCATCATGCGTTTCGGGCTGCTTCTCCTTAGCTGCCGCGGCGAGGGCCTGTAGTCGAGGCCGACTCCCTCCCCGCGGAGCTTGGTGCTGCGTCGTCGGCCGTCCTTCCGGACACCCTCTGAGGAGCCCTAAGCATCATGGCGAACCGCCAGCAGCCCAGTTCCATGCCGATCCACAAGTACGGCCGCTACGAGCAGGTCGACATCCCGGACCGCACCTGGCCGGAGAAGCGCATCACCACCGCCCCCCGCTGGCTCTCCACCGACCTGCGCGACGGCAACCAGGCCCTGATCGACCCCATGTCGCCCGCCCGCAAGCGCGCGATGTTCGACCTGCTGGTCAAGATGGGCTACAAGGAGATCGAGGTCGGCTTCCCGGCCTCGGGCCAGACGGACTTCGACTTCGTACGGTCGATCATCGAGGAGCCGGGGGCCATCCCCGACGACGTCACCATCTCCGTACTGACCCAGGCCCGCGAGGACCTGATCGAGCGCACGGTGGAGTCCCTGAAGGGCGCCAAGCGGGCCACCGTCCACCTGTACAACGCCACCGCGCCGGTCTTCCGCCGGGTCGTCTTCCGCGGCTCCAAGGACGACATCAAGCAGATCGCCGTCGACGGCACGCGCCTGGTCATGGAGTACGCGGAGAAGCTGCTGGGTCCGGAGACGGAATTCGGCTACCAGTACTCGCCCGAGATCTTCACCGACACCGAGCTGGACTTCGCGCTGGAGGTCTGCGAGGCGGTCATGGACGTCTGGCAGCCCGGCCCGGGCCGCGAGATCATCCTCAACCTGCCCGCCACCGTCGAGCGCTCCACGCCCTCGACCCACGCCGACCGCTTCGAGTGGATGGGCCGCAACCTCTCCCGCCGCGAGCACGTCTGCCTGTCGGTCCACCCGCACAACGACCGCGGCACCGCCGTCGCCGCCGCCGAGCTGGCGCTGATGGCCGGCGCGGACCGCGTCGAGGGCTGCCTGTTCGGCCAGGGCGAGCGCACCGGCAACGTCGACCTGGTCACCCTGGGCATGAACCTGTTCTCCCAGGGCGTCGACCCGCAGATCGACTTCTCCGACATCGACGAGATCCGTCGCACGTGGGAGTACTGCAACCAGATGGAGGTCCACCCGCGCCACCCCTACGTGGGCGACCTGGTCTACACGTCCTTCTCCGGCTCCCACCAGGACGCCATCAAGAAGGGCTTCGACGCCATGGAGGCCGACGCGAAGGCCAAGGGCGTCACCGTCGACGACATCGAGTGGGCCGTGCCGTACCTGCCCATCGACCCCAAGGACGTCGGCCGCTCCTACGAGGCGGTCATCCGGGTCAACTCGCAGTCCGGCAAGGGCGGTATCGCGTACGTCCTGAAGAACGACCACAAGCTGGACCTGCCGCGCCGGATGCAGATCGAGTTCTCCAAGCTCATCCAGGCGAAGACCGACGCCGAGGGCGGCGAGGTCACGCCGAAGGACATCTGGGCCGTCTTCCAGGACGAGTACCTGCCCAATCCCCAGAACCCCTGGGGCCGGATCCAGGTCAAGAACAACCAGTCGACGACCGACACCGACGGCGTGGACACGCTGACGGTGGAGGCCACGGTCGACGGCCAGGACACCGTCCTCACCGGCTCCGGCAACGGCCCGATCTCCGCCTTCTTCGACGCGCTGCAGTCCATCGGCATCGACGTACGCCTGCTGGACTATCAGGAGCACACGATGAGCGAGGGCGCCTCCGCGCAGGCCGCCTCCTACATCGAATGCGCGATCGACGACAAGGTCCTGTGGGGGATCGGAATCGACGCGAACACGACGCGCGCCTCGCTGAAGGCCGTCGTCTCGGCCGTCAACCGCGCAACGCGCTGACCAGCCTCGCAGGCGGTTTGAGGGCTCCGTCCGCCGATGTCCGGCGGGCGGAGCCCCGTCACATACCGGCCAATTGCTGTGAGGGTCACGGAAAGGTCTCCTCCGGGGTGCTGACTCCTCCTCACAGATGTGGCTAACATCACGCAAGCGCGGCGACGCTGCCGTGCGGCGTGACGGAGGTGCGACGTGCTGCCAGGACGGGGACGAAACGGCCGTGCCGCCAGGCTTTCGCGCATCCTGGGCACCCGTACCGCGTGGACGGCCGCCGGTGACGGGGAGTTCTTCTGCCCCGGCTGCGGCGGCGACCGCAACTACCAGCGGCTGACCGGACAACGCCGCTTCACCCTGCTCGGCCTGCCCGTGCTGCCGCGCGGCGAGACCGGCCCGGTCGTGGAGTGCGCCGCCTGCCGCCGCCACTTCGGCACCGACGTCCTCGACCACCCGACCACCACCCGCTTCTCCGCGATGCTCCGCGACGCCGTGCACACCGTCGCCCTCGCGGTGCTCGCCGCGGGCGGCACCGGATCCCGTACGGCACTGGAGTCCGCCGTCCTCGCCGTGCGCGCGGCCGGCTTCGACGACTGCACCGAGGAGCAGTTGGCCGCCCTCGTCGAGGCGCTGGAGGCCGACACCGGCCGGATCACCGGCGAACCCTGCGGCGCGGGGCTGGCCATAGAGCTCCACGAGGCGCTGGACCCGCTCGCCCCGCACCTCGCCACCGTCGGCCGCGAATCGATCCTGCTCCAGGGCGCCCGCATCGCCCTCGCGGACGGGCCGTACACACCGGCCGAGCGGGACGTCCTCGCGACCGTGGGCGCGGCCCTCACGATCTGCTCCGACGAGGTGACCCGCCTGCTCGCGGCGGCGGCCCGTACCCCGTCGTAGCACCGGCGGTACTCCCCGGGGAGTAATCCGCCGCCCGCACCGCCCCCGGCAGTAACCCCCGGCTCGGTCTCACGCCCGACGTGCCGGTCCCCGTGGGCCGGGAGTCTGGAGTCCGTTCCAGACACCCGACCGGAGGGAGCCGGAGATGGGGGACGTGAGGACCCGTACGGGGCGGCGACGGCGGGCCGTGCCCTGGGCGGTGGTCGGGCTGTGGCTCGCCGCGCTCGTGCTGCTCGGGCCGCTCGCCGGGAAGTTCGCCGACATCCAGCAGAACCGCGCCGTCGACTACCTGCCCGACAGCGCCGACTCCACGCAGGTGGCGCGGATCCAGGACCAGTTGCCCGGAGGCGAGTCGACCGACCTGGTGCTCGTCTACCACCGGGACGGCGGGCTGACCGACGCCGACCGGCGCACGGCCGCCGAGCAGATCGCCGAGGTGCGCGGCGCCCACGAACTGACGAGTGAGCCGCGGGGCGTCCCGTCCGAGGACGGCTCCACCCTGATGTACCCGGTGTCCAGCACCCAGCCGGGCCAGGACGAACAGGCGCGGGACGCCTTCGTCGACGGGGTGCGGGACGTCGCCGAGGGCGGCGGCGGACTGAGCGTCGAGGTCGGCGGGCCCGGGGCGCTGAACACCGACATGAACAAGGTGTTCGGGACGCTCGACGCCACGCTGCTGCTCGCCACCCTGGGCGTCGTCACCGTGCTGCTCGTCCTCATCTACCGCAGCCCGTTCCTGTGGCTGGTCCCGCTCGCCGTCGCGGGCGTCGCCGCCGCCACGGCGATGGCCGCCGGGTACGGACTGCACGAACTGTTCGACATCACCGTCACCGGGCAGAGCGGCGGCGTGATGACCGTGCTGGTCCTCGGCGCCGGCACCGACTACGCGCTGCTGCTCATCGCCCGCTACCGCGAGGAACTGCGGCGCCACGAGCGGCCGTACGACGCCATGCGCACCGCCCTGCGCGGCTGCGGGCCGGCCGTCCTGGCCTCCTCCGGGACCGTCGCCGCCGGGCTGCTGTGCCTGCTCGCCGCCGACCTCAACAGCAGCAGCGGCATGGGCCCGGTCGGCATGGTCGGGGTGCTCGCCGCGCTGATCGCCATGACGACCCTGCTGCCCGCGGTGCTGGTGCTGCTCGGGCGGCGCGTCTTCTGGCCGCTGGTCCCGGCGTTCGGCAGCGAGCCCCAGGCCCGGCGGTCCCTGTTCGCCGCGATGGGCAGCTCGGCGACGCGCCGGCCCGCGACCGTCCTCGTCGGCGGGGCCGTGCTGCTCGGCGCCCTCGCGCTCGGCACGCTCAACCTGTCCGGCAGCCTCAAGCAGGAGGACTCCTTCACGGAGCGGCCCGAGTCGATCACCGCGATGCAGACGCTGGCCCGCGAGTACCCCGAGCGCAGCAGCCGGCCCGTGACGGTCATGGCGCCCGAGGACCGCGCGGACGAGGTACTGGACCGGGCGCGTACGACCGACGGTGTCGCCGAGGCGGTCCCCGGGCGCAGCGGGGCGGGCTGGACCGAGATCGCCGTCTTCACCACCGCGCCGCCGGAGACACCGGCCGAGGCCCGCACCATCGAGGCGCTGCGGGCCGGGCTCGATCCCCGGGGCGCCTATGTCGGCGGGCCCAGCGCCCAGCAGATCGACCTGGCCGAGAGCGAGGCGCGGGACCGGAAGGTGATCGTGCCGCTGGTGCTCGCCGCGGTGTTCGTCATCCTCGTCGGGCTGTTGCGCAGCCTGGTCGCGCCGTTGCTGCTGCTGGCGGCCGTGGTCGCCGTCTGGGGCGCGGCCCTCGGCATCGGGGGGCTGGTCTTCGAGCCGGTGTTCGGCTTCGCCGGGACCGATCCGGGGCTCTGGCTGCTGTCCTTCGTGTTCCTGGTCGCCCTCGGTGTCGACTACGGCATCTTCCTGATGCACCGGATGCGGGAGGAGTCCGTGAAGGGCGCCGAGCCGGAGGCGGCCGCGCTCACCGCGCTGCGGACGACGGGCGGGGTCATCGCCTCCGCGGGCGTGGTGCTCGCCGCGACGTTCGCGGTGCTCACGACGCTGCCGATGGTCGGGCTGGTGGAACTCGGGTTCGTCATCGCGGTGGGGGTGCTGCTGGACACGTTCCTGGTGCGGACGTACCTGGTGACCACGGCGAGCGTGCTGTTGCGGCGGCGGGTGTGGTGGCCGGGACGGCTGTCCCGGGCACCGGAACCGACGGTTCCGTCGAAGGAGCGGCACCCTCTGCCCGCCAACGCCCCCTGACCGACGACGCCCCTCCCCTCCCGGAGGGGCGTCCTCCGCACCCAGGATGAAGCCCGTGCAGTCACCCACCACCACGCAGGCCACCTGGTCGCGGACCGCCGACAAGGTCATGGCCGCGATCAACCGCGACCCCCTGACCGCCCCGAAAGCACTGCGCAACGACGCGCTGCTCGCCGTCTCGGTGGCCTTTGTCGCCGCAGCTCTCGCGCTGTTCGTCGACGACGGCCGCAGGCCCGACGCGCTTGGCTGGGCCTTGCTGCTCGTCTCCCACGTGCCGCTGGTGTGGCGCCGCCGCCGTCCGGTGCTCGTCCTGGTCGCCGTGATCACCTGCGTGTTCCCCTACCACTTCCTCGACTACCCGCACACCGCGGCCACCCAGGCCGCCTACGTCGCCCTGTACACCGTCGCCGTCACCGGCCGGCCGCTGCGCACCGTCCTGGTCGGCATCGGCGTCATCACCCTGGCGGTGGGCGTGCTGCTCACCATCAGCGCGCAGGAGGCGCTGGGACTGCTGAAGGCTTCCGGCTGGGTCGTCGCCGTGCTGTTCTGCGGCGTCGACGTGCGCTTCTACCGGCAGTACGTGGCCTCCATCGTGGAACGCGCCGAACGGGCCGAACGCACCCGGGAGGAGGAGGCCCGGCGACGGGTCGCCGAGGAGCGGCTGCGGATCGCCCGGGACCTGCACGACCTGCTCGCGCACAGCATCACCCTCATCGGCGTGCAGACCTCGGTCGCCGCCCACGTGTTGTCCGCCGACCCCGAGCGCCTGGACCGCGCGACGGTCGCCAAGGCCCTCGACGACATCGCGGAGACCTGCCGCAGCGCCCGCGGCGAACTCCGTACGACGCTGGAGGTGCTGCGCGAGCACGACACCCCGGACACCCGCGGCCCACTGCCCGGCCTCGACGGACTGCACGACCTGGTGGAGGCCGCGCGGCTGGCCGGTGCCCGGGTCGAGCAGACCGTACGGATCCGGCAGGCACCGCCCGCCGTCGGCGCCGCCGCCTACCGCATCGTGCAGGAGGCGCTGACGAACGCCGTACGGCACGCCGGGCCCGAACCGGCCGTCCGCGTCGAACTGGACGAGCACCAGGGCGCCCTGCACCTGAGGGTCAGCGACGACGGCACCGGACCGGCTCCGGGCGGCACGCCCGGCTTCGGGCTCGTCGGAATGCGGGAGCGGGCCCGCAGCGTGGGTGGCACACTCGACGCCGGACCGCGTGCCGGGGGCGGCTTCGAGGTGACGGCGGTCCTGCCGCTGATCACGACGGGGGAGAGAGCCGGATGACGATACGGGTGCTGCTCGCGGACGACCAGACCCTGGTCCGGGAGGCGTTCGCGATGCTGGTGGAGTCGGCCCGGGACATGGAGGTCGTCGGCCAGGCCGCCACCGGCCGGCAGGCCGTGGAGCTGGCCCGCGCCGCACGCGCCGAGCTGGTGGTGATGGACATCCGCATGCCCGACCTCGACGGCATCGAGGCGACCCGGCTCATCGCCGCCGACGAGGACCTCGCGGGCGTGCGGGTCCTGGTCCTCACCACGTACGACACCGACGAGAACATCGTGGCGGCCCTGCGCGCCGGCGCCTCCGGGTTCCTGGTCAAGGACACCAGGCCCGCCGAACTCCTCGACGCCATCCGCACGGTCGCGGCCGGCGAGTCCCTGCTGTCGCCCGGGCCCACGGCACGGCTGATCGAGCGGTTCCTGCGCAGCCCCTCGGCCCCGGCGAGCGGCGGCCCGGAGTGCCTGTCCGACCGTGAGCGGGAGGTGCTCGGGCTGGTCGCGCGCGGCCTCACCAACACGGAGATAGCCGAGGCCCTGGGCCTGAGCCCGCTGACCGCGAAGACCCACGTCAGCCGCATCATGGGCAAGCTGGGGGCGCGGGACCGGGCGCAACTGGTCATCGTGGCGTACGAGTCGGGCATGGTGACGCCGGGGAGCGTCTGAGATCCTCTACGGGACGGGCGTCCGGGAGGCGTACGAGACGATCGAGTTCCGGCGCCTCCCGGCGGACGCGTTCTAGAGCAGCCCGGCCGCGGCCAGGTACTTCCCGACCCGCTCCACCTCGTCCGGCGACAGCGGCACCTGCGGCTCGGCCGTGAGCGGGCAGTCGATCACGCCCCGCAGGTGCAGCGCGGCCTTGAAGGCGCCGATCGCCGAGGAGTTCGGGCCCATGCGGGCCGGGTCGCCCACGGCCACCATGCCGAACAGGGCGCACAGACGTTCCTGTTCGGCCCGGGCCCCCTTCTGGTCCCCGTCGCGGCACAGGCGGTCCAGGCGGACGTAGCCGTGCGGGTCGACGTTGCCGAGGCCGGGCACCGTGCCGTCCGCGCCGATCGCCAGGGCCGCGTCGACGACCAGCTCGGAGCCGGTCAGCACGCTGAAGCCGCTGATGCCCTGGTGGTCCCGGGCGCCGGTGACGACCTGGCGGAAGGCGGCCAGGTCGCCGCTGGAGTCCTTGAGCCCGGCCAGGACGCCGTCGGCGGCCAGCTCCAGGACCACCTCGGCGGGCAGCTTGGTGTGGACGGCGACGGGGAGGTCGTAGGCGATGACCGGGACGGGGCTCGCGGCGGCGACCGCGCGGTAGTGGCGGGCGATCTCCGCCGGGTGGGTGCGGGCGTAGAAGGGGGCGGTGACGACGACCGCGTCCGCGCCCGCCGAGGTCACCGACGCCACGTGGTCCAGGACCCGGGGCGTGGTCATGTCGATCGCCCCGGCCAGTACCGGCAGCCGCCCGCTCACGTGCCCCGTGACCGACTCGACCACCAGCCTGCGCTGCGCGTCCGTCAGAAAGGCCGCCTCCGAGGTCGAGCCGAGGACGAACAGCCCGTGCACCCCGCCGGCCACCAGATGGTCGACGAGCCTGAGCAGCGAGGGGACGTCCACCTCGCGGTCCGGTGTCAGGGGCGTGCAGACGGGCGGGATGACACCGGTCAGCGGGGCGAAAGTCATGGGGCCTCCATCGGGTCGCGGCGGCGGACGAGGTCGCGGGTCGACTCGTCCTCCCGGACAGGATGGTGGCAGCGGAAGCGGTGCGCGGGGGCCGACGCGGCGGAGAAGCCCGGCATCTCGTCCGCGCAGGTCCCGTCGGCCTTCCAGCAGCGGGTGCGGAACGGGCAGCCGCTCGGCGGTCGGGTCGCCGACGGGACGGGACCGACCAGCGGGATCGGGTCGATCGGGTCGAGCAGTCCGGGCGTGGCGGAGAACAGGGCGCGGGTGTACGGGTGCCGGGCGGAGTCGGTGACCAGGGCGGCCGGGGTCTCCTCCACGATCCGGCCCAGGTACATCGTGATCACCCGGTCGCTCATCCGCCGTACCGTCTGGATGTCGTGCGAGACGAACACCAGGGCCAGGCCGAGGCGTTCCTTCAGGTCCAGCAGGAGGTTGAGGATCTGGGCCCGGACCGACACGTCCAGGGCGCTGGTCGGCTCGTCGGCCACGACCAGGTCCGGGTCGAGCGCCAGGGCCCGGGCGATCGCGACGCGCTGCCGCTGCCCGCCGGACAACTGGCCGGGCAGGGCGTCCGCGAGGGCCCGGGGGAGGCCGACCAGGGACATCAACTCCCGGACCCGATCGTCGCGTTGAGCGCGTGTGCCCCGGTCGTGCACGTCCAGCGGGTCCCGCAGGATCTGCCGGACGGTCAGGCGGCGGTTCAGGGCCGTCGACGGGTCCTGGAAGATCATGCCGGTGCTGCTGCCGACGGCCCGGCGGCGCTCGCCGGGCGGCATCGCCCACAGGTCCTGTCCCCGGAAGGACACCGTCCCCCGGGTCGGGCGCTGCACCCCCACCAGGACCTTGGCCAGCGTCGACTTCCCGCAGCCCGACTCGCCGACCACGCCGACGGTCTCGCCGGGCGTGATGGCCAGGTCGGCGCCGGTCAGGGCGTACACCCGGTCGCGGGTGAACACGCCGCCGCTGCGGGCCCTGTGGACGACGTGGGCGTCGGACAGCTCCACCAGGGCGCTCATGACACGGCCTCGGTCTCCGTCGTCGCCGGTCAGGGCACTCATGACACGGCCTCGGTCTCCGTCGTCGCCAGCTCTATGGCCGGGTGGTGGCAGGCCGCCGTGTGGGCCGGCGTACCGGCCGGCACCGGGGCCGTCGTCCGGCAGACTTCGCTCGCCCGGGGACACCGGTCGGCGAAGCGGCAGCCCGCCGGGAAGTCGGCCGGGGACGGCACGACGCCCCTGATCTGCGTCATGCGCTCCTGCCCCGACTCCAGGGAGAGCACGCTGCCGAGCAGGCCGCGCGTGTAGTGGTGGGCCGGGGCCTGGACCAGGTCGGCGGTCACGCCCGTCTCCACGATCTGCCCGCCGTACATCACCACCACCCGGTCGGTGACGTCCGCGATCAGCGCCAGGTCGTGCGAGACGAGGATCAGCGCGAAGCCCAGCTCCTCGCGCAGCCGCAGCAGCAGCTCCATGACCTGCGCCTGCACGGTGACGTCGAGGGCGGTCGTCGGCTCGTCGGCGACGATCAGACTCGGGTCGCGGGACAGGGCCATGGCGATCAGGACGCGCTGGCGCTGCCCGCCGGACAGTTCGTTCGGATAGCTGCGCAGGGTCCGCTCGGGATCGAGGCCGACCAGGGTGAGCAGCTCGGCCGGACTGCGCCGCCCGCCCCGCCGTACGACCTGTTTGAGCTGGGCGCGGATCGTCATCGCCGGGTTCAGGGACGACAGCGCGTCCTGGTAGATCATCGCCATCTCGTGGCCGAGGAGCCTGCGGCGGACGCGCATCGGCTCGGCGAGCAGGTCCCGCTGCCGGAAGCGGACCTGGCCGCGGACGCGCGCCCCCTTCGGCTGGAGTCCCATGATCGCCAGCGCGGTGAGGGACTTGCCGCAGCCGGACTCGCCGACCAGCCCGAGCACCTCGCCGGGGTGCACCTCGAAGCTGACGCCGTCCACGATGTCGACGCCGCCGTGCCGCTCGTCGAAGCCGATGGCGAGGTTCTCCACCGCCAGCACCGGCTGCCCGTCCCGGGGGACGTGCCGGGCCCGGGCCCGCAGCCTGCGGGCCGCCTCCGTCAGGCCGGGCAGCGGTACGACCTCCCCGCTGCCGGGCTCCGGCGCCTCCAGCCGGTCACCCTCGGGAACGTCCACCTCGCGGGCCGACGGGGCCGCCCAGGCGTCGGACACACCCTCGGACAGGATGTTCAGCGACAGCACCGTGACCAGCATCAGCAGCCCGGGGAACACGGTCGCCCACCAGCCCCCGGTCAGCACCATGTTCTTGCCGTCGGCGATGACACTGCCCCAGGACGGGTCGGGCGGCCGCACGCCCGCCCCGATGAAGGACAGCGACGCCTCGAAGACGATCGCCTCGGCGACCTGGACCGTGCAGAACACCAGCACGGGCGCGGCGCAGTTGATCGCGACGTGCTTCAGCACGATGTGCGGGGTCCGGGCGCCGATCACCCGTTCCGCCGTCACATAGTCCTCGCCGTACTGGTCGAGGACGTTCGCCCGCACCACCCGGGCCACCGGCGGGGTGAACAGGAACGCGATCGCGCAGATCAGCACCGTGATCCCGCCGCCGAACACCGCCACCAGCACCGCGGCGAGCGCGATGCCCGGGAACGCCATCACCACGTCCAGGCAGCGCATCAGCGTCTCGTCGACCGCCTTGCGGGAGGTCGCGGCGATCGCCCCGAGCAGGGCGCCGGCCACCAGGGCGAGCCCGGTCGCGCCGAGCCCGATCGCCAGCGACCAGCGCGCCCCGTACATCAGCCGGCTGAGGATGTCCCGGCCGAGGCTGTCCTGGCCCATCCAGTGCCCGGCGGACGGATGCCCGGTGCCGTCGACGGGCGGCTGCTGGTCGAGCGGGTCGTGCGGGGCGAGGAGCGGCGCGAGCAGCGCCATGAGGACGACGACCGCCAGGAAGCAGACGGCGACCTTCGACAGCGGCGGCAGCCGGCGCCAGCCGCGCAGCCGGAGGCCGGGCCGGGACAGCGCCTCGGTGAGGCCCTTGCGGGTCGTCATGCGGGTCATCATGGGGACGCATCCCTCAGTCGCGGGTTGACCAGCAGGTACAGGACGTCGATGACGAGGTTCACGACGACGAACCCGGCCGCCGTGGTCAGCACGACGCCCTGAACGACGGCCGGATCGCCGTTCTTCACGGCGTCGATCATCAACTTGCCCATGCCGGGCAGCGAGAAGATCGTCTCGATGACGACCGCCCCGCCGAGCAGGTAGCCGACGCGCAGTCCGAGCACGGTGAGCGGGTTGATGAGCGCGTTGCGCAGCACGTTCCGCCCGACCACCACGTGCGGCGGCAGCCCGCTCCCGATCGCCGTCCGTACGTAGTCCTTGTCCAGCTCCTCCACCACCGCCGTCCGCACGATCCGGGTCAGCTGCGCCGCCACCGGCAGCGACAGCGCGAAGGCCGGCAGGGTCATGGTCTTCAGCCAGCCGGTGAAGGAGTCGGCCGGGTTGATGTAGCCGCCGGTCGGGAACCAGCCCAGGTCGACCGCCAGGTACTGGATCATCAGCAGCGCCAGCCAGAAGCCGGGAGCGGCGACCCCGGTGAGCGACACGACCCGGATGATCTGGTCGGGCAGCCGGTCCCGGTAGATCGCCGCGGTCACCCCGCCCAGCAGGGACAGCACGACCGCGATGCCGAGGCCGAGGAAGGTCAGCTGGAGGGTGAGCGGCAGCGCGGTGGTGACCTGGTCGATCACCGGCGCCCGGGTCAGCGCGCTGGTGCCCAGGTCGCCGTGGAGCAGGTCGGCGACGAAGGCGGCGTAGCGCACGGGCAGCGGGTCGAGCAGGCCGTGTTCCTCGCGGAAGTCGTGCAGTTGCCGGGGCGTGGGGTTGGCGCCCTGGAAGAACGCGGACGCCGGGTCGACGTCCGAGAACCGCATCACCAGGAACACGAACAGCACGATGCCGAGCATCAGCGGTACGAGCAGGGCGATCCGGCGCAGCAGGATCCGCAGGACGGCCGTCATCCGCTCAGGCCCACTTGGCCTGGAGGAGGTTGATGCCCGGGTACGGCTGGGCCCTTATGCCGCTGAGCCGCTCGGGGTCCCAGGCCGTCATCAGCTCGTTGTGGACGACCGGGTAGAGCACGGCCTGTTCGGCGACGACGTCGATGTAGTCCTGGACCATCGCCTTCTTCTTCTCCGGGTCCGGTTCCCGGGTGGCCCGGTCCATGTCCTTGAAGAGCTGCTTGGCGACCGGGTCGGAGGCCCACCGCGTGTACTGCATCCACAGGTTCTCGGGCCCGTAGTTGTAGTGCATGATCAGGTCGGCGTCGAGGCCGAACTGGTTGGGGTTCGAGGCGGCGGCGACGACCTGGTAGTCCTGCTTCTGGTCCATCTTCGTGAACACGGCCGTGGTCTCCTGCGGGGACAGGGTCGTCCGCACGCCGATCGCGTCCCAGGAGGACTTGATGGTGGGCAGGCAGTCGACGATCCAGCTGACGTTCACCGCCAGGATGTCGATGCTCAGCCCCCTGACCCCGGCCTCCTTCAGCAGCGCCTTCGCCTTGTCGGGGTCGTAGTCGTAGACGGTCTTCGCCCGGCGGTAGGACGGGTTGCTCTCGTCCAGGAAGGAACTCGACGGCTTGCCGTGGCCCTTGAGCGCGACCTCCACCATCTTGTCGGTGTCGATGGCGTAGTGCAGGGCCTGGCGCACGCGTACGTCGTCGAACGGTTTGTGCTGCGTGTTGAACATCAGGAACAGGTTGTTCATCCCGGCCCCGCCGGCGACCGTCAGCCCGCCGCTCTCCAGCTGCCCGATGTTGGCGTACGGGATGTTGTCCGCGATCTGCGCGCCCGCGCTCGACCCCGAGATCTTCGCGACGCGGGGCGCCGCGTCCACGATGGTCAGCCAGTTCATCTTCGCGAAGGCGGGCCTGCGCGGGCCGTTGTAGCCGTCGAACGCCTCGAAGGTGGTGTTCGACTTGGGGTGGTGCGCGGTCTGCCGGTACGGGCCCGAGCCGATCGCCTTGCCCTTGATGGCGTCGTCCCAGGCGCCCGGCCGCGAGAACACGTGCTTCGGCATGATCTTGGCGAGCGTCAGCCGCGACAGCCCGTCGGGGAAGGGGAACTTGAGCACCAGCTCGACGGTCCGCTCGTCGATCTTGCGGACCTCCTTCAGCCAGCTCGCGAAGAAGCCCTTGGCGAGGGTCTGGGTGTCCGGGTCGAGGATCCGGTCGAAGACGAAGACCACGTCGTCGGCGGTCACGGGCTTGCCGTCGTGGAACTTGGCACCGGCCCGCAGCGTGAACTTCCAGGACGTGCCGTCCGGGTCCTTCGGCACCTCGGTCGCCAGGGCCGCGTACGGCTCCCGGGAGATCGGGTCCGTGTCCAGCAGGCCCTCGTAGATGTGGTTGTTGGCGGCCATGCAGAACGCGGACGCCGTCTGGGTGGGGTCCCAGCTGCCGTCGTTGCCGTAGCCGATCACCGCCGTGAGCGTGCGGTTCGCCCCGCTGCCGCCGTCACCGGTGTCGTTCGTGGACTCGGGCCCGGACGAACAGGCCGACAGCGACGCGGAGACGGCGGCGGCCGCGCCCAGCGCGCCGGTGTACTTCAGGAACGACCGGCGGTGCAGCGCCGGCACGTCGTGGGTCACGTCGCGCACGGGTCCTCCAGCGGAGAGGTCTGGCAAGGGGAAGAGCTGAGGAGATACGACGTCCTACGTCCTGCGGTCAGCGCGACCATAGGAGCGCCCGTGGGGGCGGTCAAGGGATCGCACACGAATGGCGTATCTGCCAGAGGTCGGACCAATGGCGTTGTGATTGGCGTGAGTTGACGGCTTATCAGGGCAGCTCGGCCATCGGGTACCGCCAGAGGTGGGACGTGGGACGTCCGGGGCGCGTACGATGCGGCGCATGTCCGAGGAGCCCAGGACCAGCCGGATACAGCGCCAGGTCGTGCAGCTCATCCTCGACCGCAGACTCACCGCCGGCGCGCCGCTGCCCACCGAGGCCGAGCTGATGGAGGCCCTCGGCGTCAGCCGCAACTCCGTCCGCGAGGCCCTCAAGGCCCTCCAGGCCCTCGACATCGTCGAGATCAGACACGGCTACGGCACCTACGTCGGCCGGGCCTCCCTCACCCCGCTCGTCGACGGCCTGACCTTCCGCACCCTGGCCCGGCACGACGACGACACCGCCGCCCTCGCCGAGATCCTCCAGGTCCGCGAGGTACTGGAGGTGGGGCTGATCCGCCGGGTCGCCGCGACGGTCACCGAGGCGGAACTGGACAAGCTGGAGGACGTGGTGGCCCGGATGGAGTCCGCCGCCGATACCGGCGGCGCGGACACCTCGGGCCCGGGCCGTTCCTTCTCCGACCTCGACCGCGAGTTCCACGAGGTCCTGTACGCCTCCCTCGGCAACGACCTCGTCCCGCAGCTCCTCGCCGCCTTCTGGACGGTCTTCCGCCGGGTCTCCGGCGCCCGCGGCCGGCCCGACGACCCGTCCCCCGGGACCACCGCCCGCCGCCACCGCGACATCGTCACGGCGCTGCGCGCCCGCGACGCGGAGGGCGCGCAGCGGGCCATGGCGGTCCACTTCCGGGGCATCGAGGCGCGGGCGGCACAGGGGCCGCGAGGGGTGGGGTGAGCGGGGGCGCGGTTCCGCTTCGGCTGTCGGTGAACCAGGTCGCCCGGGCCGCGAGGACGCGCTGGAATGGGCCTCCGGACGGCCGACGAGAGCGAGGATGCCGACATGGGTGAGCTGTGGAGCGAGCGCGACGCCGGCGTACTGCGGCTGCCCTCCGGCCGGCTGATCCGCGGCCGGGGCCTGCGCCACCCCCTCGACCCGGCCGCCCCCACCCCCTCCTACGGCATCTACCTGCTCGGCAGGCAGCCGCCCGAGGTGCCCTGGGAGTCCGGCTGGATCCGCTGGCCCGACTTCCGGCTCCCGACGGACCGGGCGGCCGCCCGCACGGCCCTGCTGGTGGCGTGGGAGCGGGCCGCCGGGGAGCGCGTGGAGATCGCCTGCGGGGGCGGCCGCGGCCGCACGGGCACGGCCCTGGCCTGCCTCGCGGTCCTGGACGGCGTCCCCGGCGAGGAGGCGGTGGCGTACGTCCGCCGGCACTACGACCGGCACGCGGTGGAAACGCCCTGGCAGCGGCGGTACGTACGCCGGTTCGCCGAGGGCTGAGCCCTCCTTCGGCACGGCACCTCATACCTTGGTCGCGCCGCCGTAGACCGACGGCCGACAGCGGACCCGGCGCCCGCCCCGCCACAGTGAGGAGCATGGCAGAGACCAAGGGCAACAAGCAGGCGACGGGGATCAGCCGGGCGCGGTTCCTGGCCGGGGCGGCCGCGGCGGGGGTCGCGGGGGCGGTGGGAACGGCGGGACAGGCCCGGGCGGCACAAGCCCGGCCCAGCGGCGGAGGGCTGCGCAGGCGGGGCGTCGTCTACACGGTCGGAGCGGGGGAGACGCCGGGCACCGCGTGGAGCGCCCGCCGGATGCGGGCCGATGTGCGGGCCATCCGCGACGACCTGCACGCCGACACCGTCGACGTCACGGGAGACGGCGTCGAGCGGCTCACCGCCACCGCCGCCGAGGCCGCCGAACGCGGGCTGCACGTCTGGCTGCAGCCCACCCTCGGGGACGCCCCGCAGCGGGACATCCTGGAGCACCTCGCCGAGACCGGCCGGTTCGCGGAGCGGCTGCGGCGGCAGGGCGCGAGTGTCGACCTCAGCGTCGGCTGCGAGTTCTGGCTGTTCGTCCCCGGCATCCTGCCGGGCGAGACGGTCCTGGAGCGCATCCGGAACCTCCAGAACGGCACGGTCGACTGGCCGCGGACGATGCGCCGCCTCGCCGACTTCACCGCGAAGGCCGCGAGGACCGGCCGCTCCGTCTTCCGGGGCAACCTGAGCTATGCCGCCGCCCAGAGCATCGACGACCCGGACTGGTCCCTCTTCGACATCGTCGGCATCGACTACTACTCGTACTTCGCGCAGCGGTCCGACTACGTCCGCGAGCTGAAGCGGTACCTGCGCTGGGGCAAGCCGCTCGCCATCACCGAGTTCGGCACGTGCGCCTACGTCGGCGCCCCCGAGACCGGCGGCATGGGCTGGGACGTCGTCGACTACGACAAGGAGCCGCCGGAGATCAAGGGCGACCTCGTGCGCAGTGAGCGCGTCCAGGCCGAGTACGTGGGCGAACTGCTCGACGTCTTCACCTCGATGGGCCTGTACGCGGCGATGACCTTCGAGTTCCTCAGCGCGGACGCCCCGCACCGCCCGGACGAGCCCCGCCTCGACCTCGACATGGCGACGTACGCCATCACGAAGGCCGTCAAGGACCGCCCGGACGACCCCGCCTCCGGCTGGCACTGGGAGCCGAAGGAGGCGTTCCACGCGGTGGCCCGCCGGTACGGGGCGGCGGGCCACCGCTGACGTCACGCGCAGTACCGGTCGGATCCGGGCCGCTGCCCGGTGGCCAGGAAGCGGGAGACGGTCCGGTCGCCGCAGGCGTTGCCGTTGGCGAGGTAGGCGTCGTGGCCGGTGGAGTTCACGGTGACCATGACGGCCCGCCGACCGAGGGCCTGACGGAGTTTCAGGGCGCCGCTGAGCGGGGTGGCGACATCCCGCTCGTTCTGCACGAGCAGGATGTTCGACGGCCCCTCGTCGGTGACCCGGACGGCCGGCTCCTTCGGCGCGAACGGCCAGGCGGCGCACACCATCGGCCCGCGCGGCATGCCCGCGGTCAGCGGGTACGTCGCCCGGCTCTCGTCGACGTCCTTCTGGTAGGCGGCGGCGGAGTCGGGCCAGTCGACGTCGTTGCAGATCGTGCCGACGCCGACCGCGGCCACGTTCTGCAGCACCGACTCGGGCGGGGACTCGGGCGCGGGCGGCACGGTGCCCTTGCGGGCCGCCAGGATCGCCTTCGCCAGGACCGGGTAGTCGTCGGGGTCGTAGAGGCTGGTCAGCATGGTCTGGCGGAGTGCGTTGCCGTCGAGCCGCGGCGGGTTCGCGCCGGGCCAGGGGAGGGGCTCGCGGTCCAGGCGGGCGGCCAGGCTCAGGAAGCCGGAGCGGACCTCGGCGGGCGTACGGGCCACCCGGTGCGGATTGCCGGGCTGCGACGCCCACCGTGCGAACTCGGGGAAGTTGTCCTCGACGCCCCTCTCGAAGGCGGCGAGCCAGCCCCGGGTGACGCGGGTGGGGTCCGGGTCGTCGTTGCTGTCCAGCACGATGCGGTCGGTGCGGTGCGGGAACAGCTGGCTGTAGACGGCGCCGACGTACGTGCCGTACGAGACACCCCAGGCGGAGATCTTCCGCTCGCCGAGGGCGGCCCGGACGCGGTCGAGGTCACGGGCCTCGTTGGCGGTGCTGATGTGCCGGATCAGCTCCCCGCCGTTGCGGGCGCAGGCCTCGGCCGTACGCCGCGCCGTGGCCATGTTCCCGGCGACGGAGCCGTCCGTGTCGGGCCAGGGCAGGAGCTTGGTCGTGCCGAGGTCGGCGGGGTCGAGCTCGCAGTCGACGGCGGTGGAGGGCGCCATGCCGCGCGGCGCGAACCCGACGAGGTCGTAGGCGTCCCGCACCTGCTGCGGCAGCTTCTGCCCCTTGCCGGACGGGTCGTGGAGGCTGTCGCCGCCGGGGCCGCCCGGTATGAGCAACAGCGTGCCCCGGCGGGCCGAGGGCTTCTCGGCGGGGATGCGCGAGACGGCGATGCGGATCGTCCGGCCGTCGGGGTCGGAGTAGTCCATGGGGACGTCCACGGTGGCGCACCGCTGTCTGGGGTCGAGGCCGCTGCCTTCGCAGTCGGTCCAGGCCGGTGAGGGCGGCCCGGCGGCCGGGGGCTGGTCCGCGGACGCGGTGAGCGGGACGGCGAGCCCGAGCAGGACGGCGGAGGCCGCGAGCAGTGAGGCATTGCGCGTGATCTGCTTCATGCCCCGAGCCTGACGGCTCCCCGCCCCGCTCCACATCCGGGCAACTGCCGGATGTTCCAGGGGGTTTACCCCCTACTGGATGAAGTAGCTGTCGTGCCGCACCTGGAACTCCCGGAGTTCTTCCCCGCCGCGCTGCGCGAACTCGGCGACCCGCTCGAAGTACTCCTCGCGCGGGGCGCCCGGCGAGAACAGCATCAGCATGGAGACGGGGTCGTCGCTGTCGTTCCGGAACGCGTGCAGTCCGCCGACCGGCACGTACAGGAAGTCGCCCTGCCGCCCGGTGACCCAGCGCTCGCCGTCGTACAGCTCGATCTCGCCGGACAGCACGTAGAAGGACTCGGAAATGCTCCGGTGGAAGTGCGTCTTCGCACCCGGCGCCTTCGGCCCCATGTCCACCTTGTACAGCCCGAACTCCCCTCCCGTGGAGGCGTGGCTCGCGAGGTAGTGGGTGGTGGTGCCGCCCGGCGAGACGATGTCGGGCGGTGTGTCGGCGGACCTGAACACGGCGTTGATCTCACCGTTCTCGCCCAGGTAACGCGGCTCCGGGTACGACATGGGATCCCTTTCGTGAGGCGCTACGGGGACTCTCCCACGCCGCGTGCCGCCCGGTCATCGGCCGCTGGACGGAGGACGAGGGCGGGCCGGCGGACTAGGGCCTGGCCCTCGGGTGTCTCAGCATGAAGACGTCGACCGGGTCCTGGCTCTCGACCGTGAAGCCGTGGCGGGCGTACAGGCGTTGGGCCGGGCTGCCCTGCAGGACGTTCAGGCGGACAACTGCGCCGGCGGCGTCCGTCCCGCTCAGCAGGGTGCGCAGGACGGCCGAGCCCAGGCCCCGGCCGTGCAGGTCCGGGGCGAGGTAGAAGTGCTCCAGCCAGTGGCCGTCCTCGGCGGGGCGCAGGGCGACGCTGCCCGCGAAGGCGCCGCCGGCCAGGACGACCGACGTGTGCCGCGGCGAGAAGCCGTCGCGAAAACGCTGCCGGACCCGGTGCTCGTCGAAACGGCCCAGCCGCTCCAGATCCGGGCGCATCACCACCGCCCGCAGTTCCGCAATCGCCTCCACGTCGGCCGGTTCCGCCGGGCGCAAGGACCATTCCGGTTCCGGGCGCCGGCCGGGCCGGGTCTTCTTCGCCGCTATACCCGCATCCATGGCCTGATTGTGGCCCATCGGCTTCCTGCGCACCGGCCGGGAAAAAACCGCAGGCAGAACTCACAGGAACCGTTGGCCATTGCCGAACCTCTTTGTGCCGCGCCGCAGTTGTAGGGGCACAGACCCTTCCCGAGTGTAGACGCGGAGCGTCACCAAGGGGATGCGAAGAGTGAAATTCCAAAAGGAAGGGGAGCACGGTGGAGGCACGACACTCGGCGCTCTGCGTCGAAGAAGCGGAGGATGCGGTGAAAGAATTGCGGGCAGAACTCGCCAAGGCCGGAATTATCCTGCCGTCACTGGGGCTCGACCCGGTGAGTCTTGCGCGGGAAGCACCCTGCCCGCTCGTGGAATTGGGCCGGTGCACCGTGGAGACCGCCCGGCGGCTCGCGGCGGTGCTGCGATGAAGCCCCCGGTCGGCGCGTACGTCGTGGACACCCGCAGCGGACGCCTCGGCATCGTCATGGGGCATGAGGGGCCCTATGTGCAGCTGAGGCCGTACGGGGGCGGCAAGGAGTGGGACGCCGACCCCGGTGCCGTCCGGCACGCCACCCCGGCCGAGCGGCTGCGCGCGGCGACCGCGTACGCCAACGCACGCAGTCGAGGGGAGGTTCCTTGACCCACCTCGCGGTCCGGGGGGCCTCCGCGTAGGCGAGAATGGCCGCATGAGTCTGTTCCGCGACGACGGCATCGTGCTGCGCACCCAGAAGCTGGGTGAGGCGGACCGGATCATCACGCTGCTCACACGCGGTCACGGCCGGGTACGTGCGGTGGCCCGGGGCGTGCGCCGGACGAAGTCGAAGTTCGGTGCGCGCCTCGAACCCTTCTCCCACGTCGACGTGCAGTTCTTCGCCAAGGGGAGCGAGCTGGTCGGCCGCGGCCTGCCGCTGTGCACACAGAGCGAGACCATCGCCCCGTACGGCGGCGGCATCGTCAGCGACTACGCGCGGTACACCGCCGGCACCGCCATGCTGGAGACCGCCGAGCGGTTCACCGACCACGAGGGGGAGCCGGCCGTGCAGCAGTACCTGCTGCTCGTGGGCGGGCTGCGGACCCTCGCACGGGGGGAGCACGCGCCGCACCTCGTGCTCGACGCGTTCCTGCTGCGGTCCCTCGCCGTCAACGGCTACGCCCCGAGCTTCACCGACTGCGCGAAGTGCGGAATGCCCGGGCCCAACCGCTTCTTCTCGGTCGCCTCGGGCGGTTCCGTCTGCGTGGACTGCCGGGTGCCCGGCAGCGTCGTACCCTCGCCCCAGGCCCTGGAACTCCTCGGCGCACTGCTTACGGGAGACTGGGAGACCGCGGACGCGTGCGAGCCGCGCTACGTCCGGGAGGGCAGCGGGCTGGTGTCCGCCTATCTGCACTGGCACATGGAGCGCGGGCTGCGCTCCCTGCGCTACGTCGAGAAGTAAGACAAGCAAGCACGAGGAGACGAGAAACACATGGCCGTACGCGGGATCCTGGGCCGGCAGCGCCGGGAGTACAGGACGCCGGAGCCGCACCCGTCCGGCGCGCGGCCGCCGAAGCTCCCCGGGGAGCTCGTACCGCAGCATGTGGCGATCGTCATGGACGGCAACGGCCGCTGGGCCAAGGAGCGCGGCCTGCCCCGCACCGAGGGGCACAAGGTCGGCGCCGAGCGCGTCCTGGACGTGCTGCAGGGCGCCATCGAGATGGGCGTGGGCGCCATCTCCCTGTACGCCTTCTCCACCGAGAACTGGAAGCGGTCGCCGGAAGAGGTGCGCTTCCTGATGAACTTCAACCGCGACTTCATCCGCAAGACCCGGGACCAGCTCGACGAGCTGGGCGTGCGGGTGCGCTGGGTGGGGCGGATGCCGAAGCTGTGGCGGTCCGTCGCCAAGGAGCTCCAGATCGCCCAGGAGCAGACCAAGGGCAACGACCGGCTGACCCTGTACTTCTGCATGAACTACGGCGGCCGGGCCGAGATCGCGGACGCGGCCAAGGCGCTCGCGGAGGACGTGAAGAGCGGCAAGCTCGACCCGTCGAAGGTCAACGAGAAGACCTTCGCGAAGTACATGTACTACCCGGACATGCCGGACGTGGACCTGTTCCTGCGCCCGAGCGGCGAGCAGCGCACCTCGAACTATCTGCTCTGGCAGAGCGCCTACGCCGAGATGGTCTTCCAGGACGTGCTGTGGCCGGACTTCGACCGGCGTGACCTGTGGCGCGCCTGCCTGGAGTTCGCCTCCCGCGACCGCCGCTTCGGCGGCGCCATCCCGAACGAGGAACTGCTGGCCATGGAGGGCAGGCAGGAGTAGCGGCGCTTCACAGGCCGGGGCGGCGCGGTTCCCTCAGGGGCGCGGGGCTGCATCGATATGCGGCTCCGCCGCGCGGGCGCGCCCGGCCACCACGGGCCCGCAGCCGACGGCCGGGCCTCGCCCACGCGGCGCCCAACGGCTCAACCGCCGATGGCAGCCGCGCACTCCGCGCACGTGCCGAAGATCTCCACCGTGTGGGCCACGTTGACGTAGCCGTGCTCGGCGGCGATGGCCTCGGCCCACTTCTCCACGGCCGGGCCCTCCACCTCGACGGCCTTGCCGCAGTTGCGGCACACGAGGTGGTGGTGATGGTCGTCGGTGGAGCAGCGGCGGTAGACGGACTCGCCGTCGGCGGTGCGCAGGACGTCGACCTCGCCGGCGTCGGCGAGGGACTGCAGGGTGCGGTAGACCGTGGTGAGCCCGACCGAGTCGCCCTTGTGCTTGAGCATGTCGTGCAGTTCCTGCGCGCTGCGGAACTCGTCGACCTCCTGCAGGGCCGCCGCCACGGCGGCACGCTGCTTGGTGGCGCGGCCCTTCACGGACGGTCCAGCGGTCGTCACCGTTGCCTCCTCACGTCTGCCTTGCCCGGGCCATTGTGCCAGCCCGGGGTGGGGGCGGTCAGACGCCGACCTCGTCGGTCGCCTCCCGGCTGCCCGGAATGGCACACTCCGCCGGGTCCGCGGTGGCGTCCGCGGCGGTCCGGGCCCGGGCGCGGCGGCGGGCCAGCGGGGCCGCGAGCGCCGTCAGCACGATGAACGCGCCGATGGTCAGCAGCACGATCGTCGCGCCGGGCGGCACGTCCTGGTAGTACGAGGTGACCGTGCCGCCGATCGTCACGCTCACGCCGATGGCGACGGCGATCGCGAAGGTCGCGGCGAAGCTGCGGCCGATCTGCTGGGCGGCCGCGACGGGCACCACCATCAGCGCGCTGACCAGCAGCAGGCCGACCACGCGCATCGCCACCGTGACCGTGACGGCCGCGGTGATCGCCGTCAGCAGGTTCAGGGCGCGCACCGGCAGGCCCGTCACCCGCGCGAACTCCTCGTCCTGGCTGACCGCGAAGAGCTGCCGGCGCAGGCCCAGGGTGACCAGGACGACGAAGGCGGCCAGGACGGAGATCGCCGTGACGTCCGACTCGGAGACCGTCGACAGCGAGCCGAACAGGTACGAGGTGAGGTTGGCGTTGGAGCCTGTCGGCGCGAGGTTGATGAACATCACACCGCCGGCCATGCCGCCGTAGAAGAGCATCGCGAGGGCGATGTCGCCGCGGGTCTTGCCGTACCAGCGGATCAGCTCCATGAGGACCGCGCCGAGGACGGAGACGAGGGTCGCCATCCACACCGGGGACCAGGTCAGCAGGAAGCCGAGGCCGACGCCGGTCATCGCCACGTGGCCGATGCCGTCGCCCATCAGGGCCTGGCGGCGCTGCACGAGGTAGATGCCGACGGCCGGGGCGGTGATGCCGACCAGGACGGCGGCGAGCAGGGCCCGCTGCATGAAGGCGTAGTCGAGGAAGTCCATCAGCTCAGCAGTCCCGTGCGGATCGGTTCGGTGCCCGCCGGCGCGTGCGGGTGTACGTGGTCGTGGCCGGGCAGGGCGTGCTGTCCGACGGCCTTCGGGGGCGGCCCGTCGTGGACGACGCAGCCGTCGCGCAGGACGACGGCCCGGTCGATGAGGGGCTCCAGGGGGCCCAGTTCGTGCAGCACGAGCAGGACCGTCGTGCCCTGGGAGACCTGCTCGCGGAGGGTGTGCGCGAGCACCTCCTGGCTGGCGAGGTCGACGCCCGCCATCGGCTCGTCCATGATCAGCAGCTCGGGCTCGGAGACCAGCGCGCGGGCGATCAGGACACGCTGGTGCTGACCGCCGGAGAGGGCGTCGACCGGGTCCTTGGCCCGGTCCGCCATGCCGACCAGCTCCAGGGCCTTGCGCACGGCCGCGTGGTCCGCCTTGCGCAGCATGCCGAAGCGGGCCCGGGACAGGCGGCCGGAGAGCACCACCTCGGTCACCGTGGCGGGCACGCCGGACGCGGCCGTGGTGCGCTGCGGGACGTAGCCCACGCGGTGCC
The DNA here is from genome assembly GCF_040628815.1 of Streptomyces sp. NPDC006140. Taxonomy (NCBI): domain Bacteria; kingdom Bacillati; phylum Actinomycetota; class Actinomycetes; order Kitasatosporales; family Streptomycetaceae; genus Streptomyces; species Streptomyces sp. NPDC006140. Next base: position 161,063 of record NZ_JBEXTS010000001.1, read on the forward strand.
AGTCGCGGAACCGCCGGCGGTCCGTGCCGAACAGCTCGATCTCGCCGGCGCCGGTCTGCACCTGGCCGATCACGCTGCGCACGGCCGTCGACTTGCCGGAGCCGTTCGCGCCGAGCAGCGCGACGACCTCACCGCGGCGCACGGTGAGGTCGATGCCGCGCAGGACGGGGCGCGAGCCCAGGTCGGCGCGGACGCCGCGCAGGGATACGACGGGCTCGTTCATGCCGTCCTCCGATGGGTCGATCACTTGGCTCCCAGGGCCTTCTGCAGGGCCTTGAGGTTGGCTTCCATGACCTGGAAGTAGTCGTCGCCGCGGGACTTGTCGGTGATGCCCTCCAGCGGATCGAGGACGTCCGTCTTCAGGTTCGCGTCGCGGGCGAGGGTCTTGGCGGTCTTGTCGGAGACCAGTGTCTCGTAGAAGACGGTGGTGACGCCGTCGGCCTTGGCCTCCTGCTGGAGCTCCCTGACCCGGGCGCCGCTGGGCTCGCTCTCGGGGTCGAGGCCGGAGATGGCCTCCTGGGTGAGGCCGTAGCGCTCGGCGAGGTAGCCGAAGGCGGCGTGGTTGGTGAAGAAGACCTTGGTCTTGGTGTTCTTCAGGCCGTTCTCGAACTCGCCGTTGAGGCCGTTCAGCTTCTTGACCAGGGCCTCGGTGTTCTTCTTGTAGTCGGCCGCGTGGTCCGGGTCGGCCTTCTCGAAGGCCTTGCCCACGCCCTGGGCGACCTCGGCGTACTTCACCGGGTCCAGCCAGACATGCGGGTCGCGGGCGTGCTCCTCCTCCTCGGAGTGGCCTTCCTCGGCGTGGCTCTCTTCGGCGTGGCCCTCCTCGGCGTGGCCTTCCTCGCCCTCGTGGCTGTGGCCGCCGGTGCCGTGGTCCTCGAGGGTGGTGAGCGTGGCCGCGTCGATCTTCGTCTTGATGTCGGTCTGCTGCACGGCCTCGTCGACGGCGGGCTGCAGGCCCTTGAGGAAGAGCGCCGCGTCGGCCTCTTCCAGCTGCGCCCGCTGCTTGGTGCTGATCTCCAGGTCGTGCGGTTCCTGGCCGGGCTCGGTCAGGCTGGTGACGTTCGCGTGGTCCCCGCCGATCTGCTCGGCGAGGAACGCCATCGGATAGAACGACGCGACGACGTCGAACTTGTCCGTGTTGCCCGAGGCCGCGCTGTCGCTGGAGCAGGCGGTGAGGGCGCCCAGGCCGAGAGCGGAGGCCAGGGCGGCGGGTATGAGGCGTCGTCGTACGTTCATGACACTCATTTTCAACAAATATGGAAACCGTTGTCAACAAACGTCCTGACCGGGGCCTTGAGGCCGCGGGAGGGGGAGCGATTTGATTGAGGGGGCGCCCCCGCCGGTAACCTGAGGCATTCGCTGGAAGCATCTCGCTTCGTCGCCCGTCGTCGTAATGAAGAGAGCACCGTGGCCGCCGACAAGATCGACACCATCGTCAGCCTGAGCAAGCGCCGTGGCTTCGTATTCCCCTGTAGTGAGATCTACGGCGGCCAGCGCGCCGCTTGGGACTACGGCCCGCTGGGTGTCGAGCTCAAGGAGAACCTCAAGCGCCAGTGGTGGCGCTACATGGTGACGTCGCGCGAGGACGTCGTGGGCATCGACTCGTCCGTGATCCTGGCCCCCGAGGTCTGGGTCGCCTCCGGCCACGTCGCCACCTTCACGGACCCGCTGACCGAGTGCACCTCCTGCCACAAGCGGTTCCGCGCGGACCACCTGGAGGAGGCCTACGAGGCCAAGCACAACCGCCTGCCGGAGAACGGCCTGGCCGACGTCAACTGCCCCAACTGCGGCAACAAGGGCCAGTTCACCGAGCCCAAGCAGTTCTCGGGCCTGCTGTCCACCCACCTCGGCCCCACGCAGGACTCCGGCTCCATCGCCTACCTGCGCCCCGAGACCGCGCAGGGCATCTTCACCAACTTCTCCCAGGTGCAGACCACCTCGCGCCGCAAGCCGCCGTTCGGCATCGCCCAGATGGGCAAGTCCTTCCGCAACGAGATCACGCCCGGCAACTTCATCTTCCGCACCCGCGAGTTCGAGCAGATGGAGATGGAGTTCTTCGTCAAGCCGGGCGAGGACGAGAAGTGGCAGGAGTACTGGATGGAGCAGCGCTGGAACTGGTACACCGGCCTGGGCCTGCGCGAGGAGAACATGCGGTGGTACGAGCACCCGAAGGAGAAGCTCTCCCACTACTCCAAGCGCACCGCCGACATCGAGTACCGCTTCCAGTTCGGCGGCAGTGAGTGGGGCGAGCTGGAGGGCGTGGCCAACCGCACCGACTACGACCTCGGCGCCCACGCCAAGGCCTCCGGCCAGGACCTCACCTACTTCGACCAGGAGGCCGGCGAGCGCTGGACGCCGTACGTCATCGAGCCCGCGGCCGGTGTGGGCCGCGCGATGCTGGCGTTCCTGCTGGACGCCTACGTCGAGGACGAGGCGCCCAACGCCAAGGGCAAGATGGAGAAGCGCACGGTGCTGCGCCTCGACCACCGCCTCGCCCCGGTGAAGGTCGCCGTCCTGCCGCTGTCCCGCAACCCGGAGCTGTCGCCGAAGGCCAAGGGCCTCGCCCAGGCGCTGCGCCAGCACTGGAACATCGAGTTCGACGACGCCGGCGCCATCGGCCGCCGCTACCGCCGCCAGGACGAGATCGGTACGCCGTTCTGCGTGACCGTCGACTTCGACACGCTCGAGGACAACGCGGTCACCGTCCGCGAGCGCGACTCGATGAAGCAGGAGCGCGTCTCCCTCGACCAGATCGAGGGCTACCTGGCGGCCCGGCTGATCGGCTGCTGACCGCCTCACGTCGTACGACGGTGCCGGGTCCCCTCTCGGGGGCCCGGCACCGTCGCGTTGTACGGCGCCGGACGCGGCGCGCGGGATTGGTCCCTCAGGTCCGGCGCCGATTGGTCCTGTATCCGGGTGCGGGGCGGCGCCAGGGTGGGGGCATGAGCATCGCGTTCCTGCTGACGACCCTGGTCGTCGTCGCCACGCCGGGCACCGGCGTCGTCTACACCCTCGCCGCCGCGCTGTCCCGGGGCCGCCGCGCCAGTGTCGTCGCGGCCGTCGGCTGCACGCTCGGGATCGTCCCGCATCTGCTGGCCACGGTCACCGGCGTCGCCGCGCTGCTGCACGCCAGCGCGACCGCCTTCCAGGTGCTGAAGTACGCCGGGGTCGCCTACCTGCTGTACATGGCGTGGGCCACGCTGCGCGACAAGGACGCCCTCGCGGTCGAGGAGGGGGAGCCCGCGCCGCTGTCCGCGCGGCGGGTGATCGTGCGGGGTGTGCTGATCAACATCCTCAACCCGAAGCTGACGATCTTCTTCTTCGCGTTCCTGCCGCAGTTCGTGAGCCCCGGCGAACCGCACGCGCTGGTGCGGATGGCCGGGCTCGGCGGGGTGTTCATGCTGGTCACCTTCCTGGTGTTCGCCGCGTACGGGCTGCTGGCCGCGTCCGTGCGCAGCCAGGTCCTGGGGCGGCCCCGGGTGATGGCGTGGCTGCGCCGGGGGTTCGCCGGGTCGTTCGTGGCGCTGGGCGCGAAGCTGGCGGTCACCGCGCGGTAGCTGACAAGTAGCGAATGACAGGTATCGCATGACAGGCTTCGGCTGACGGATATCGAATGACAGATATTGAAATCTGTCAGCTGTCATGTGACAGTGGAAGGCATGACGATGCCAACCCGAACCCTCGGAACCACCGGCTCCCAGGTCTCCGCCCTCGGCCTCGGCTGCATGGGCATGTCCGCCCTGTACGGCGAGGCGGACCGGGCCGAATCCCTCGCGACCCTCCACGCAGCGCTCGAAGCGGGCGTCACCCTGCTCGACACCGGCGACTTCTACGGCATGGGCCACAACGAACTGCTGATCGGCGAGGCCCTGCGCACTGCCCCCGCCGCCCGGCGCGAACAGGCCCTGGTCAGCGTCAAGTTCGGCGCCCTGCGCGACCCGGACGGCGGCTGGTCCGGCTACGACGGCCGGCCCGCGGCCGTCAAGAACTTCGCCGCCTACTCCCTCCAGCGGCTCGGCGTCGACCATATCGACGTCTACCGCATCGCCCGCCTCGACCCCGACGTGCCGATCGAGGAGACGGTCGGCGCCATCGCGGAACTGGTCGAGAAGGGCTACGTGCGGCACATCGGCCTCAGCGAGGTCGGCGCCGGGACCATCCGCCGCGCCGCCGCCACGGCAGCGATCTCCGACCTCCAGATCGAGTACTCCCTCCTCTCGCGCGGCATCGAGGACGAGATCCTGCCGACCACGCGTGAGCTGGGCATCGGCATCACGGCGTACGGAGTCCTCTCCCGCGGCCTGATCTCCGGGCACTTCACCGCCGACCGGCAGCTCGCCCCGGGCGACTTCCGGGCGATGTCCCCGCGATTCCAGGGCGACAACCTCCGGCACAACCTGAACCTCGTCGAGGCGCTGCGGAAGATCGCCGAGCAGAAGGGCGTCACCGTCGCGCAGATCGCCATCGCCTGGGTGCTCAGCCGCGGCGCGGACATCGTGCCGCTGGTCGGCGCCCGCCGCCGCGACCGGCTCACCGAGGCCCTGGGCGCGCTGGACGTCACGCTGGACGCCGCCGACCTGGCCGCGATCGAGGAGGCCGTACCGGCCGGTGCCGCCGCCGGCGCCCGCTACCCGGCGGCGCAGCTGACGCACGTCGAGCGCTGAACCGGGCTCCGGGTACGGTCGTGGGCATGGCACCGACCAGCGAGATCCTCACCGCCGAGCGCATCCTCGAAGCCACCGAGGAGGTGCTGCGCCGCCACGGCCCGGCCAAGGCCACCGTGGTCGACGTGGCCCGCGCGCTCGGTGTCAGCCACGGCAGTGTCTACCGCCACTTCCGGACGAAGGCGGCGCTGCGCGAGGCGGTCACCAAGCGCTGGCTGGACCGCACGTCCGGCGAACTGTCCGGGATCGCCGCCGCGGACCGCGACCCGGAGAGCCGGCTGCGGGACTGGCTCGCCGCGCTGTTCGCCGCGAAGCGCCGCAAGGCGGGCGACGATCCGGAACTGTTCGCCACGTACTCGGTCCTCACGGGCGAGAACGGCACGGCGGTGAGCGAGCACATCGCCGATCTCACCGCCCAGCTGGCCCGGGTGATCCGGGCCGGTGCCGAGAGCGGTTCCTTCACCGCGGCGGACCCGGAGGCCACGGCCCGCGCGGTCTTCCAGGCGACGGCCCGCTTCCACGACCCGGGCTACGCGCAGGAGTGGCGCGAACCAGGCGTCGAGGCCGACTTCGAGGCGGTCGTCGACCTGCTGGTGCGGGGGTTGCGCGCCTAGTTCCTTGGCGGGCCGCCCACCGGGTGCGCCGTCGGCGGCAGGGGCACAGGATGGGAAGCGAGGGGCGGGTCGCCGCGCGGGACGCGCGAAAGAAGGGGATGGCGATCGTGGAACTCACACTGCGCCCGGGTACCGCCGACGATGCCGCTGAGTGCGGCCGGATCTGCTACGAGGCCTTCGCCGGCATCGCGAAGGAGCACGCGTTCCCACCCGACTTCCCGAGCCCCGAGGTGGGCGTCGCGCTGATCGAGGGCGCCCTGACCCACCCCGGGTTCTACAGTGTCGTCGCCGAGCTCGACGGGCGGGTCGTGGGCAGCAACTTCCTCGACGAACGCTCGCCCGTCGTCGGGGTCGGGCCCATCACCGTCGACCCCACCGTGCAGAACGCGGGCGTGGGCCGCCGCCTCATGCGGGACGTCATGGACCGGGCCACCGAACGCGGGGCACCCGGCATCCGGCTCCTGCAGAGCGGCTACCACAACAGGTCGTTCTCCCTGTACGTGAGCCTGGGCTTCGTCCACCGGGCCACACTGGCCTGCGTACAGGGACCACCGCTCCAGGAAGCGATGCCCGGGTACACGGTGCGGGAGGCCACGGACGCGGACCTCGGCGCCTGCAACGACGTGTGCCGGCAGGTCCACGGCGTCGACCGCGGCGGCGAGGTCGCCGACGCGCTCAAACAGGGCACCGCCCGGGTCGTGGAGCGCGCCGGACGCGTCACCGGCTACGCCACCGACCTCGCCTTCTTCGCGCACGCCGTGGGCGAGACCACCCCGGACCTCCAGGCCCTGATCGCTTCCGCCCCGCAGTTCCGCGGCCCGGGCATCCTCGTACCCACCGGTGACAGCGCACTGCTCCGGTGGTGCCTGTCCCACGGCCTCAAGGTCGTCCAGCTGATGAGCCTGATGACCATCGGCCTGTACAACGAGCCCGACGGGGCCTACCTGCCCTCGATCCTCTACTAGGTCCTGCCAGGCCCCTGCCAGGTCCTGCCGGGCGCATCACGCCGCGGACGTCGGGTCCACCGTCGCCTGGTGGGCCTCCGCCAGGTGCTCCTCCGCCTTCAGCCAGGGCAGGAACTGCGCGCCTCTGCGCCAGCCGCAGGTGTCGCACCTGATCGTGCGCTGCACGCCCGTGCGCCGCACCCGCACCACGTGCTCCCGGCCGTGCTGGTCCCAGCGGCTCACCTTGCTCGTGTCGCTCTGCGCCATGACGCCTCCCGCGTCCAGGAATCCGGCCGATCCGGTCTGCTCGCAGCAAGGAGTGTGCAGCACGACCAACATCAACAGGGCTTCCCAGGGAGCCGGTTATCAGGCTGTGAGGAGGCACTCAGGAGCGGTCCGCGGTCACCACCGCGTCCCGCACCTCCGCCGACTCCAGCGCCGTGGCGGCCCGCTCGGCGGTCCCCCGGGCCCAGCGCCCGCTCGTCACCGCCCCCAGTGCCAGCACCGCGAACCCGCAGGCCGCCAGGATCCACCAGCCGGGCCGCGCCGCCGACACGAACGCCTCCCGGTACGAGGACGCGCCCACGCCCGACGCGAGCACCGCCCCCACCACCGCGACCCCCAGCGTCTGCCCGAGCTGCCGGCTCGTCGAGGCCACCGCCGCCGCCACGCCCGCCTGGGCCCGCGGCATGCCGGAGACCGCCGTGTTGGTGATGGGCGCGTTGACGAAGCCGAAGCCGACACCGAACAGAACGTAGCCGAGGAAGAGCGTGACGTTCGACGTCTCGGCCTCGAACGCGGCGAAGAGCACGCCGCTCGCCGTCATCGCCAGGCCCGCGATCAGCAGGGAGAGCCGGGGTCCGCGCGAGCCCACCAGGCGGCCGGACAGCGGCGCGCACAGGAACGTCGGCACGGCCATGGGCAGCATCCACAGCCCCGCCTCCAGGGCGGTCAGACCCCGCACGTTCTGCAGATACAGCGTCGACAGGAACAGGAAGCCGCCGAGCGCCGCGAACGCGCTGACGGCGATGACCGTCGCCCCGCTGAACGGCGCCGAGCGGAAGAAGCGGAGGTCGATCAGCGGCTCCGCGCGGCGCGGTTCGTACCGGAGCAGGGCGGCGAGGGCCGCCAGGGCCAGGATCACCAGCGGGGCCAGGGACGCGAAGGCCGTGCTCGGCGCCTCGATGATCGCGTACGTCAGCGAACCGAACAGCGCGATCACCAGCACCTGCCCTACGGGATCGGGCCGGCGGGCCCTGGGCGCACGGGACTCGGGGACGAAGCGCAGGGTGAGCAGCAGGGCCGCCAGCCCCACCGGCAGGTTGATCCAGAAGATCGAGCGCCAGCCGACCGATTCGACGAGCAGGCCGCCGACCAGTGGCCCGGCGGCCATGGAGATGCCGACCACCGCGCCCCAGGCGCCGATCGCCCGGGCCCGCTCCCGGGGGTCCGTGAACGTGTTGGTGATGATCGACATGGCGACCGGGTTCAGCATCGAGCCGCCCACCGCCTGCACCATCCGGAACGCGACCAGGGCCTGAAGGTTCGGCGCGAGCGAGCACAGCACCGAGCCGAGGGTGAAGACGACCAGGCCCGCCATGAAGACGCGCTTGCGTCCGATCCGGTCGGCCGTGGAGCCCGCGAGCATCAGCAGCGAGGCCAGGACCAGCGTGTACGCGTCGATCGTCCACTGCAGGCCCGACGTGCTGGCGTGCAGGTCCTGTTGCATCGACGGCAGGGCCACGTTCAGGACCGTGTTGTCCAGGCTCACGATCAGCAGGCTCATGCAGCAGATCGCGAGCACCAGCATGCGGCGGCGGTGACTGAGCTCGGGCATGGGTTCCATCGTACGCCGAATTCAATAGTGTGGCTAACTAATGAATTTTGCCTTTTCATTGCACGGCACAATGGAGGCATGTCCACGCCCCTCCAGATCGGCCCGCACACCGTCCAGCCGCCCGTCGTCCTGGCCCCCATGGCCGGGATCACCAACGCGCCCTTCCGCACCCTGTGCAGGGAGTTCAGCGGCGGCAAGGGCCTGTTCGTCAGCGAGATGATCACCACCAGGGCGCTGGTCGAGCGCAACGAGAAGACCATGCAGCTCATCCACTTCGACGCGAGTGAGCGGCCCCGGTCGATCCAGCTGTACGGCGTGGACCCGGTCACCGTCGGCAAGGCCGTCCGCATGATCGCGGAGGAGGACCTGGCCGACCACATCGACCTGAACTTCGGCTGCCCGGTCCCGAAGGTGACCCGCAAGGGCGGCGGCTCCGCCCTGCCGTACAAGCGGAACCTGCTCCGTGCCATCCTGCGCGAAGCCGTCAGCGGCGCCGGTGACCTGCCCGTGACGATGAAGATGCGCAAGGGCATCGACGACGACCACATCACCTACCTCGACGCCGGCCGCATCGCCGTCGAGGAGGGCGTCACCGCCATCGCCCTGCACGGCCGCACCGCCGCCCAGCACTACGGCGGCACCGCCGACTGGGACGCCATCGCCCGGCTCAAGGAGCACGTCCCGGAGATCCCGGTGCTCGGCAACGGCGACATCTGGTCGGCCGAGGACGCCCTGCGGATGGTGCGCGAGACCGGCTGCGACGGTGTCGTGGTCGGGCGCGGCTGCCTGGGGCGGCCGTGGCTGTTCGCCGACCTCGTCGCCGCCTTCGAGGGCCGCACCGAGGACATCGCCCGCCCCACCCTGCGCGAGGTCGCCGACGTCATGGTCCGGCACGCCACCCTGCTCGGTGAGTGGATCGGCGACGAGTCCCGGGGCGTGATCGACTTCCGCAAGCACGTCGCCTGGTACCTCAAGGGCTTCGCGGTCGGCTCCGAGATGCGCAAGCGCCTCGCGATCACCTCCTCGCTGGAGGAACTGCGCTCCGGCCTGGACGAGCTGGACCTCGACCAGCCCTGGCCCACCGGCGCCGACGGACCCCGCGGCCGCACCTCCGGCAACAACCGTGTGGTGCTGCCGGACGGCTGGCTGAAGGACCCCTACGACTGCGCGGGCGTCGGCGAGGAGGCCGAACTCGACACCTCCGGCGGCTGATCAGCCCCCGGAGGGGTGGGGCGTAGAGCCGTACGCCTTCAGGAAGCGGTCGCGGAAGGAGTCCATCTTCCACACGGGCGCGTCGCGGTCCGGCTTGAGGCCTTCCGTCCAGTTCCAGTCGCTGATCTTCTCCAGGACCTTCGGGTCCTTGGCGACGAGGGACACCGGCACGTCGCGGGAGGCGCGGATGCCGCTGACCCGGGCCATGGGCTGGTGGTCGCCGAGGAAGACCAGGACGGTGTCGTCGGTGCCGTAGCGCTGGAGCCACTGGGTGAGGCTGGTCACCGAGTACTGGATGGACCTGCCGTACTCCTGCTGGGACTTGGCGGTGTCGGTGATGATGTCCGCGGCCTTGTTGCCGGCCTTCTGGATCGGGCCGAAGACCCTGCCGTCGCCGAGTTCGTCCCAGCCGACCATCTTCGGGATCGGCGCCCAGGGCTGGTGGCTGGAGGTCAGGATGACGAACGACATCAGCGGCTTGTCCCGCTTCTTGCCGTGCACCTGGCGCTGGAACGCCTCCAGCGCGTACTGGTCGGGCATGGTCGACCAGCTGAACTTCGGGCCCCGGTAGCCCAGGTCCCGGGAGTCGTAGAGCTTGTCGAGGCCGTACCACTTCTCCTCCGGCCATCCCTTCTGCACGCCGGGCATCACGCCCACCGTGTCCCACGCGCCGGTCTTCTTGAACGCCTTGGTGAGGGTGAGGTGGTCGCCCGCGGTGACCGTGCGGTAGCGCCGCTGGTTGTCGATCCACAGACCGGACATGGTGGTGGAGTGGCCGAGCCAGCTGCTGCCGCCGAAGGTCGCCGAGGTCAGCCAGCCGCTGCGGGCGTGGAAGCCGGCCTTCGCCAGGGCCTCGGTGCTCGCGTCGAGGGTCCGGTCGACGCCGGGGGCGATGGCCGGGTCCTCGACGGCGCTGCGGCCGTAGCTCTCGATGAACGTGAAGATCACGTCCTTGCCCCGCAGGTCGGGCAGGAGCTGCTCGGGCGGGGTGTTGCCGAAGGTGTCCGCCTTCGCCTGCCGCACGAACGCCGCCTCGTCGCGCAGCGACTCCACCGTCCGCTGCGCGTGCACCCGGAGGGCCCCGGCGCCGCGTTCGGAGGCGATCGGCCCGCCGAAGAGCGTGAGGCCCAGCGCCGAGCAGGTGATCCAGACCGTGCCGGCGATCAGGGCGCCCTTGGTCGCCCGGGCCCGGTGGCGGGCCAGCACCCCGGCCAGCCGGATCGCCGCCGCGACCATGACGGCCGCCACGAGCAGGACGAGCACCACCGCGCCGACGGCGGCGGCGGTCGCGACGCCCCCGCCCAGCGTGTCCCCGACGTACGCCTGCGCGTCGGGCAGCAGGTCCCAGTCGAGCGCGGCGTTGAAGCCCCGGCCGAGGTACTCGTTGAACCCCATGTCGAGCAGGTTCACGGCGGTCAGCGCGGTGAGGCCGAGCCCGTACAGCACGGCCGCCACCAGCCGGGGCCGGTGCGGCAGCCCCAGCACGACGACGGCGCCGATGACCGCCTCCGCCGGGATCCGCGCGAAGCTGACCGGTTCGAGGGCCGGGAGCGTGTTGGGCAGCAGCAGGGCACCGAGGACCAGGACGGCGGCGAGGGCGGTGGTGGTGAGGTGGAGGGCGCGGGCGGCGCGGGGGTGGCGGGTGCGCCAGGAACGGAGGTGCCGTAGGCGGGATGCGGGGCCGGTGGTCTCCGCCCCCTGCGTGCGGGTCTCCGCCTGCTCCCGGCGGGCCTCCGTCTCCTCCGGGCGGGTCTCCGCCTCCTCCGTGCGGGCTTCCGCCTCCTCCGCGGCGGCTTCCGACTCCTCCGGCCGCTCGGGACCGGCCTCCGGGGTGCCCGGCTGTGATGACTGGCGGAGGCGTGTGAAGACAGGCACCCGGAGGTCCTTCCCGTACGAAACCCGGCGAGGTGGCGGACCCGCGTGGGGGAACGGGTCCGCCTCCGTTCCGTACGGCCCGCCCACCAGGTGTGTTCAGCCCGGCGGGCCAGCGCTCGGCAAACACCCGGCAAACGGCGGGCCAACCGGCCCTCAGATGCCGCCGACCGCCGTGAGCAGGGCCAGCGGGGCCGACGCCGACCGGGACTCCCGCACGCACGCGTGCGGGTACGGCACCGGCTCCGGGTGGGTGTCGCGGCCGTAGCCCGCGAGGACCTCCGGCAGCCGGTGACCGGTCGCGGCCGCCGCGTCGACCAGGCCGCGGGCGATCGCGCGGGCCTCGTCGTGCAGCCCGTACCGGGCCAGGCCCAGCGCGATCAGCGCGTTGTCGTGCGGCCAGACCGAGCCGCGGTGGTAGGAGAGCGGGTGGAACGCCGGCTGCCCGGCCGCCAGGGTGCGCACGCCCCAGCCGGAGAAGAAGTCCGGCTCCAGCAGGCGCCGGCCGACGAGTTCGCCGTACTCCTTGTCCAGCAGCCCCGACCACAGCAGGTGCCCGGCGTCGGAGGCGAGCGCGTCGACCTGCTCGCCCCGGCCGTCCAGCGCGAGCGCCGGGAAGGAGTGCTCCGGCATCCAGAAGTCCCGCTGGAAACGGTCGCGCAGGTCACCGGCCGCCTGCTCCAGCAGGTCCGCGTACGTCCCGTCCTGCCACACCGTGCGCGCGAGCCACGCCGTGCGGCGCAGCGCGTCGTAGGCGTAGCCCTGGGCGCCCGCGGCCGTCACCGGCCCGTTCGGGCGGGTCCCCTCGGCGGAGCAGATGGCGCCGGGGGAGTCCTTCCAGTTCTGGTTGGCGAGGCCGCCCTGGTCGGCGCGGTAGACCAGGTAGCCGCGAGAGGTGAGACCGCCGTGGTCCAGCATCCAGCCCACCGCGGCGCGGGCGTGCGGCTCCAGGCGGCGCGCCAGGGCGGTGTCGCCGGTGTGCTCGGTGTACGCCCCGAGCAGGACGAGGAAGAGGGGCGTGGCGTCGACCGAGCCGTAGTAGCGGCCGTAGGGGACCTGGCCGAAGTGGGCCAGTTCGCCGTGCCGCACCTCGTGCACGATCTTGCCGGGCTGGGCGATCTCGTCGGCGCCGGCCTGCGTGGCCTGGGTCGCGGCCAGCGCGGGCAGGGTGGCGGCGGCCAGTCGCGGCCGGTAGGGCAGGGCGAACAGCGAGGTCAGCAGGGCGTCCCGGCCCAGCAGGGTCAGGAACCAGGGGGCGCCGGCGGCCGGGACGCGCAGTTCCTCGCCGTCCGGGCCGGTCGCCGGGACCTGGAGCGCGGCGAGGTCGGCGAGGCCCCGGGTGCAGGCCGCGGCCAGCTCGGGCCAGCCGCTCGGGAAGGCCACGCCCGCCATGAACTCGCCCTCGCGCGCCCGCAGTTGCTCCTGGAGGGCGGCGGGGGAGCGGGGCACGCGCAGGGCGCGCTTGTCGCCGTGCGGGCGGGCGATGACGCGCAGGACCAACTCGGCGGTGCCGTGCGGCGCGAGGTCCAGGGTCCACACCAGGCGGCGGGCGCCCGTGCCGGTCTCCTCCACGGCGTCCGGCTGGGGCTCGGCCGTGACGGTCGTGACGGACCGCCACTCGCCGCGCCGGTAGGTGAACTCCACGCCGTGGCCGAGGACCTGGCGGGAGCGGACGGCGCCGGCCTTCGCGTACGTGCGGTGGTCGGAGCGCAGCTCGAACTGGTCGGTGAAGTCGGCGTCGGCGGTGACCGCGAGGCGGACCGTCGTCGGCACCGGGCGGTTGCTGGTGACGCGCAGCGACTCCACGAACGAGGCGTCGCCCACGGCCTGTTCGCGGAAGAGCGTGTAGGCGGGCGGCTCGTCGCGACCGCCGCGCGGGACGAGGACGCAGGCCGCGGTGTCCCCGTCGGCCACCGGCGTCAGCGTCTCCGGCACGGCGCCGTCCACGGTGAGCTGCCAGCGGCTCAGGTGCCGCGCGTCCCGTACGAACATGCCGTCCGGGGCGCTGCCGCCCCGGTAGCCGCTGATGTCGCCTCGGTCGCCGACCGCGGCGAACGTCCCGCCGTGCACGAGCAGATGATGCCGGTCCGTCATCCCAGGTCCCCTCCCTTGATCGCCGTGACGCCGTTCCTGTCCCCTGCGGGCCGGTCGTGCAGCAGGTCGAGCGTGAGCGCGGCGGTCCAGCCGAAGCCGGTGGCGCCGCAGGCCTGTGCCGTGTACGGGTCGACGTACTCCGCGAAGTCGGAGGCGCCGGCGGTGTGCAGCATCCCCTTGCGCAGGGCGTCGGCCCGGCCGCGCTCGCCGTGCAGCCGCAGCCCGCGCTCCAGCAGCCAGTTGGTGTTGAACCAGGCCGGGCCGCGCCAGTAGCGGTGCGGGTCGAAGGCCTCGCCCAGCAGGTCGTAGCTGGGGACCAGGCGGGTCGCGCCGCCGAGCCCGAAGTGCGGCCCGCACATCGTGCGGATCAGGGTGGCCGCGAGGTCGCGCGGCAGGCTCGGCAGCAGCAGCGGGACGAGCCCGGAGACCCCGCGCTCGGGGATCAGCTCCCCGGCGCGCACGTCCCGGCACAGGAACATCCCCGCGGCCGGGTCCCACAGCCGCTCCACCAGGGCCGCCGTGAGGCGCTCGGCCCGGGCCTGCCGGGCCTGGGCCGCCGCGCCCAACTCGTGGGCGATCCGGGCGAGGGCGTATTCGGAGGCGATGAGCAGGGCGTTGAACGCCGGGTCCTCCACGGCGAATCCGCCCGGGCCGCTCCCGGCGGAGCCGCCTGT
>NZ_JBEXTS010000001.1:175073-544819 GCF_040628815.1 Streptomyces sp. NPDC006140
GCCGCTGTCGGCGGGGCTGCCGGGCCCGCTGTCGGCGGAGCCGCCTGTGCCGCTGTCGGCGGGGCTGCCGGGCCCGCTGTCGGCGGAGCCGCCTGTGCCGCTGTCGGCGGGGCTGCCGGGCCCGCTGTCGGCGGAGCCGCCTGCGCCGCTCCCGGCGGAGCCGCCCGCCCGGCTCCCGGCGAAGCCGTCCGGTCCTCTCCCGGCGGTGGCTTCCCGGTAGGGCTCGTCGGCGTAACCGGCGTCCCGGTAGTCCGCCGCCAGCCGCACGTACCGCCCGTAGTCCAGATCCGTCGGCCGGTCCTCGGGCGCGCCGTGGTCGAGGTCGGCGCGGCGGAAGGAGCGGGCCGGGGCGGGAGTGACCCGGGACAGCGGGCGGTCCCAGCAGGGGCTGTTGTCCATACCCTGTTCCCACGGGTGGACTACGGAGACCAGCCCGCCCCCGCCCAGGTCGCGCCGGCGCAGCAGGTAGCGGTGCCAGGCGGCCAGCCGGGGGTAGGCCCGCGCGAGGAAGCCGCGCGCCCGGGACAGGCCCGGGTCGGCGAGGTGCACCAGCCAGGCGGCCAGGGCGTGGACCGGTGGCTGCACGATCCCGGAGGTCTGTACGGTGCGCGGGGCGCCCGCCGCGCTCCCCGCGGTGGAGGAGCGCCAGAAGTCGGGGCTCGGGAAGTACGCGTCGAGGGGCACGGAGGGGTTGAAGACGATGTGCGGGATGCGCCCGTCCGCCCACTGGGCGGCGAACAGCGTCTCCAGCTCCGTCTGCGCCCGTAACGGCGACAGGTGCCTCAGGCCGATCGCGATGAACGCCGAGTCCCACGACCACTGGTGCGGATACAGGCTGCGGGAGGGCACGGTGGACTTGCCCGTCCAGTTGGCCTCCAGTACCTGCGCGGCCCTGACCTGCAGGGAAGGCGGCGCGGCGGCCGGATCGTATGCGATCTCGCGCCCCGCGGGGCGCGTGGTGAGCTGGGCGATGCGATCCACTCGGGGCTCTCCCAAAGACGTACTCCTGACCAGGATCTGGCAGGGCTACCGTAGGGTTACGTCTATTTAACACGCAAAACCCAATATGTAATGCAGGGTTGGGAAACACAAGGGGGTGCGCATGACGGGACGCGTTCAGGCAAGCGCCGGCGATCTGCTCGAACTGGTGCGCAGTCGCCGGGCCACGACCCGCGGTGCGCTCCAGCAGGCCACCGGGCTCTCCCGGGCCACCGTGGGGCAGCGGCTCGACCGGCTCTTCCGCGCGGGCTGGCTGCGCGAGGGCGCCGGCGGGCCGGTGGACTCCCCGCTGGGCGGACGCCCCTCCATCACGCTGGAGTTCGACGACGAGCACGCGGTGGTGCTGGCCGCCGACCTCGACACCCGGCACGCACGGGCGGCCGTGCTGTCGCTGAGCGGCGAGATCCTCGCCGAGCACTCCGGCACCCTCGTCGTGGAGGACGGGCCGGACGTGGTGCTCGGCGACCTCGGCCGCTGGTTCGCCGAACTGCTGGAGAAGGCCGGGCACAGCGCCGAGACGGTCTGCGGGATCGGGCTCGCGGTGCCCGGCCCGGTCGACACCGAGACCGGCCGCGTCGTCCAGCCGCCGATCATGCCCGGCTGGGACGGCTACGACATAAGGGGCCGGCTGGCCCGGGCGCTCACCGAGTACACGGGCGCCGAGGCGGTGCCGGTGCTCGTGGACAACGACGCCAACCTCATGGCGTACGGCGAACAGCGCACCGGCTACCCCGACTGCTCAGCCTTCGTGCTGGTCAAGGTCTCCACCGGCATCGGCGCGGGAGTCGTGGTCGGCGGCTCGGTGTTCCGGGGCATCGACGGCGGCGCCGGGGACATCGGGCACATCCGGGTGCCGGAGGGCGCCCAGGCGCTGTGCCGGTGCGGCTCCTACGGCTGTCTGGCCGCCGTCGCGAGCGGTGGCGCGGTGGCGCGGCGGCTGGCGGAGACCGGGGTGCCGGCGGCGTCGGGCTCGGACGTCCGGGACCTGCTGGCGTCCGGGCACCCCGAGGCGGTCGGGCTCGCCCGGGAGGCCGGGCGCCGGGTCGGCGACGTGCTGGCGACCGTCGTGACCCTCCTGAACCCCGGAGTGCTGATGATCGCCGGAGATCTGGCCGGAACACCCTTCCTCACCGGCGTGCGCGAGCTGCTCTACCAGCGGGCGCTGCCCCGCTCCACCGCCCACCTGGACGTGGTCACCTCGCGGCTGGGCGAGCGGGCCGGGCTGGTGGGGGCCGGTGCGATGGTCGTGGAGCACCTCTACGCGCCCGAGCGGGTCGAGGAGCGGCTGCGCGCGCTCGGGGTGTGACGGGTGGTGTGGCAGGTGGTGTGACGGGCGGATTTCGGTCCCGAGACGCGTCCGCATGGTGAAATCCGGTCGGCTGTGGCAGCGTGATTCTCGCCACCCTTGATAAGGGTTGCGCTCAGATGAGCGGATCTTGAGCGGCTGCACTTCTCCAAAGGGTGGCACTGAGTGCCACCCTTTGATCGTTCATCGAGCGAAATCAAATGTGCGGAAACCTCGCTCACATGAGCGCTCAGCAAGGGTCGGGGAGGTTCTTGCGTTCAAGAAGTGAAAACATGCGGCTGTGATCGCTTGCCGAGCCTTGACTTTCGATCCGCTGGCGGACGAGTGGTTACAGGCGCATGACGCGCGAGTGGACGTACCCAGACGCCTTTGATCTGGGTATGTTCCTCGCCGTCAGGGCAGCCACCGCGTCCTCGAGGAGTCGAGACCCGTGTCGGAAAACAAAGATCCCCACGTAGCTGAGCACGGTAAGAGCGTTGAGGGCGTGAAGTTCGTTTACGACTTCACCGAGGGCAACAAGGACCTCAAGGACCTCCTCGGTGGCAAGGGCGCGAACCTCGCCGAGATGACCAACCTCGGCCTCCCGGTCCCGCCCGGCTTCACGATCACCACCGAGGCCTGCAAGGTCTACCTGGACAGCGGCGAGGAGCCGGCGGCACTGCGTGACGAGGTGAGTGCGCACCTCGACGCGCTGGAGCAGCGCATGGGCAAGAAGCTCGGCCAGCCCGACAACCCGCTGCTGGTGTCGGTGCGTTCGGGCGCCAAGTTCTCCATGCCCGGCATGATGGACACCGTCCTCAACATCGGCCTCTCCGACAAGTCCGTGCAGGGCCTCGCCAAGCAGGCCGGTGACGACCGGTTCGCGTGGGACTCCTACCGCCGCCTCATCCAGATGTTCGGCAAGACCGTCCTGGGCGTCGACGGCGAGCTGTTCGAGGACGCGCTGGAGGCCGCGAAGGCCGCCAAGAAGGTCACGGTCGACACCGAGCTGGAGGCCGCCGACCTCAAGAAGCTCGTCACGAAGTTCAAGAAGATCGTCAAGGCCGAGGCCGGGCGGGACTTCCCGCAGGACCCGCGCGAGCAGATGGACCTCGCCATCAAGGCTGTCTTCGACTCCTGGAACGGCGACCGCGCCAAGCTCTACCGCCGCCAGGAGCGCATCCCGCACGACCTGGGCACGGCCGTCAACGTCTGCTCCATGGTCTTCGGCAACCTCGGCCCCGACTCCGGCACGGGCGTCGCCTTCACCCGCGACCCCGCCTCCGGCCACCAGGGCGTCTACGGCGACTACCTGCAGAACGCCCAGGGCGAGGACGTCGTCGCGGGCATCCGCAACACCGTGCCGCTCGCCGAGCTGGAGCGGATCGACAAGAAGTCGTACGACCAGCTCATGCAGATCATGGAGACCCTGGAGAACCACTACAAGGATCTCTGCGACATCGAGTTCACCATCGAGCGCGGCGTGCTGTGGATGCTGCAGACCCGCGTCGGCAAGCGCACCGCGGGCGCGGCCTTCCGCATCGCGACCCAGCTGGTGGACCAGGGCCTGATCGACGAGGCCGAGGCGCTCACCCGCGTCAACGGCGCCCAGCTCGCGCAGCTGATGTTCCCGCGCTTCGACGAGGACGCGAAGGTCCAGCAGGTCGGCCGCGGCATCGCCGCCTCCCCGGGCGCGGCCGTCGGCAAGGCCGTCTTCGACTCCTACACGGCCGTCAAGTGGTCCCGCTCCGGCGAGAAGGTCATCCTCATCCGCCGCGAGACCAACCCCGACGACCTGGACGGCATGATCGCCGCCGAGGGCATCCTGACCTCGCGCGGCGGCAAGACCTCCCACGCGGCCGTCGTCGCGCGCGGCATGGGCAAGACCTGTGTCTGCGGCGCCGAGGAGCTGGAGGTCGACACCAAGCGCCGCCGGATGACCGTGCCGGGCGGGCACGTCGTCGAGGAGGGTGACGTCGTCTCCATCGACGGCTCCACCGGCAAGGTCTACCTCGGCGAGGTACCGGTCGTGCCGTCGCCGGTGGTCGAGTACTTCGAGGGCCGGATGCACCCCGGCGCCGACGACGCCGACGAGCTGGTCGAGGCCGTGCACCGCATGATGGCCTTCGCCGACCGCAAGCGCCGCCTGCGCGTGCGCGCCAACGCCGACAACGCCGAGGACGCGCTGCGCGCCCGCCGCTTCGGCGCCCAGGGCATCGGCCTGTGCCGCACCGAGCACATGTTCCTCGGCGACCGCCGCGAACTGGTCGAGCGGCTGATCCTGGCCGACACGGACGCCGAGCGCGAGGAGTCCCTCAAGCAGCTGCTGCCGCTGCAGAAGCAGGACTTCGTGCAGCTCTTCGAGTCGATGGACGGCCTGCCGGTCACCATCCGCCTCCTCGACCCGCCGCTGCACGAGTTCCTGCCCGACATCACGGAACTCTCCGTCCGCGTCGCCCTCGCCGAGTCCCGCCAGGAGCCGCACGAGAACGAACTGCGCCTCCTCCAGGCGGTCCACCGCCTGCACGAGCAGAACCCGATGCTCGGCCTGCGCGGCGTCCGCCTCGGCCTGGTCATCCCCGGCCTGTTCACCATGCAGGTCCGGGCCATCGCCGAGGCCGCGGCCGAACGCAAGGCCGCCAAGGGCGACCCGCGCGCCGAGATCATGATCCCGCTCGTCGGCACGGTCCAGGAGCTGGAGATCGTGCGCGAGGAGGCCGACAAGGTCATCGCCGAGGTCGAGGCGGCCTCGGGCGCGCAGCTCAAGCTCTCCATCGGCACGATGATCGAGCTGCCGCGCGCCGCCCTGACCGCCGGTCAGATCGCCGAGGCGGCCCAGTTCTTCTCCTTCGGCACGAACGACCTCACCCAGACGGTGTGGGGCTTCTCCCGGGACGACGTCGAGGCCTCGTTCTTCACGGCGTACCTGGAGAAGGGCATCTTCGGCGTCTCCCCGTTCGAGACGATCGACAAGGACGGCGTCGGCTCCCTGGTGAAGCTGGCCGCCAAGGCCGGCCGCGAGACCCGCCCCGACCTCAAGCTCGGCGTCTGCGGCGAGCACGGCGGCGACCCCGAGTCGGTCCACTTCTTCCACGAGGTCGGACTCGACTACGTCTCCTGCTCCCCGTTCCGCATCCCGGTCGCCCGCCTGGAGGCGGGCCGGGCGGCGGTCACGTCCCAGGGCAGCGACCACCGCTAGACCCGGGGCCCACTTGGGCCCACCAGGAACCCGGAGCCGTCGGCGGTCCCCGACCCTCACCGATCGCGGCGGCTCCGGAGCACGGAGGAGAGCGGGGCGGCACCTTGTGCGGAGGTGCCGTCCCGCTCGCCGTGTCGCGCCCCACCCCGCGCTCGCCGTGACACCGCGGGTGGATCCGGGGCGCCGCCCGGACGGGCCGGTGCATAAGATGTGCTCCCATGCCGAAGCCTGACGAGCTGATCGTTGACATCGCCGCCCGTGTGGAGTCCGGGCAGAGCAACCGGATGTCCCTGACCGTGGTAACCGGTGGTGCCGTCATCACCGGTCGCCTGGCTCCCGAAGCCGTGTGGCGGCAGCGGGTGTCGGAGGTGCTGACGGACTCCGCCCACCTGGGCGAGTTCTCCGCCGTGTTCGACACCCCCGCGAAGAAGGACGGGCCGCCCACGCATCTGCACTTCCACGTCGCCCGCATCCTGCAGGGCACGATGGGCATCCCGGAGACGGGCGGGATGTACCGCGTCGCGATCGAGGACGTCACTGCCTGGACGGTGGGTGACTTCAGCTACTCCGACCAGCCCACCCGCTGATCCGCCCTCTCGCCGTCTCGCCGAGAGCGCCACGGCACCTGGCAGGGGCCCGTCCGGGACCGGGCGGGCCCCTGCCGTATCCGGGAGATGCCCTGGGATCCTCCTGTTCCGCAGATGAGCGGGGCTGGTCAGTGGACGGTCAGCGGCCGGAGCGGCTCACCGTGCGTGCGCAGTCCTGATGGACCCGCCCCGATTCGAGACCCGCTCCCGACGGGCACACCCGCTGGAACGGCACCCACGCTTCGTCGCCGATGACGTGGTCGCAGAGCAGGCAGACGGTGATTCCGGTGAGCGTGTCGTGGTGGTCGCACAGGGAGACGACCGACCGGGCCAGCGACTTCACGCGTTCCACCTCGCCGCACAGGCCTTCGGCCTCGGGCTCCTCCATGCGGCGCCTGGCCTCGGCAACGCAGGCCAGCGCCACGTTCGTCGGTACGTCGTCCTTGGAGCGCTTGGCGGCGAGCAGCTCGATCTGCGCGATCAGGTGCTCCAGGAACTCGCGGAGGTCTTTCCCCATGAGCTGCGTGGCCTGGTGGCGCGGCAACGTGCGCTGGTCCAGGAACCAGCTCGCCTGGGCACGCATCGCGGTCACGCCCGGAACGGTCACCTCGGCCTCGGAGCGGGTGGCGTTCATCGCGCATCCCCCCGGGTGCCCGCGTAGACGCCCGCACCCAGGCGCGCCACGTAGGGCCGGACGAGGACACCTGTGTCCTCCCACAGTGAAGGCGCCTGCCGTTTCCGGCGGTGGCCGCAGGCGGCCATGACCCGCGCGCCCCGGGCGTCCGGCGACGGCCGAGGAGAGGGCATGGGAGAGGACGTGGAGAGCACGGCGCGTGGCGCGCGGGCGGGGGTACGACGGTGCCGGCCGGGGGCGCGCGGCTCGAACAGCACCGTTCTCACCCATTCGAGTGCTCGTGATAGGAAGACCACTGTCGACGCTCCTTAACAGCGTTGGCCACGCCCCGGGACCGTTCGCGCGGTCGCCGGGGTCCTTGCCAAGACCGTAGAAGCGCCTGCACCTGACCGCCGACCGTAATCCGGTCGCTACCATCAGGCAGCGAGGATGCCGATCCTTTCCGCCAGTTCAGCGGCACGACGGCGACGAGGTGCTCGCGTCGATTCCACTTGCTCCAGAAGGATCGCCCGCGCGTAGCCGTTGTACCGGATCGTTTCCGGCGCGGCCACGTACGCCTTCTCCAGCGACGCCAGCGCAGTGTCCGGCTGGTTGTCCAGCTGGTAGCCGCGGGCTTCCTCGATGCGATGCCGGGCGCGACGCGGCCGGGACTTGATGACGCTCTGGTCCGCCCTGGCAGCCTGCCGTACGGACTCGCCTCCCTGGTGCAGTTCCACCGCCACCGTCACCGCGTGCGCGCCCATGATGGCTCGGGAGAACGACGTCACCGGGTGGAAGTAGTCCGCGGGCAGCCGCGCGGCCATGTCCTTCGCCCTGTCCCAATGCCGCCACGCGGTGCCCGTTTCGCGCCGTCGGGCCGCGGTGTAGCCGAGTTCGAACTCCAACGCGCCGGCGATGGCGAGGATGTCGTCGCTCGCTTCCGGCAGCAGGGGCTTGAGAAAGGCAATGGCTTCGCGGTTCACGGCGTCGGCGGCGTCGAAGTGCCGGGGTCCGCTGTCGCGGTGCGCCTGAGCGAGCAGCCACGAAGCGACACCGATGGCGTGAGGGTCCTCGCTCTCCTGCGCAGCGATCATGCCCCGTTCGGCAACCCGCCACAGCAGGGAACTGTCGGGCTGGTAGGCGATGAAGAACTGGGACAGCGAGTAAGTCTGAGCGAGGAGGGCCTGCGCCGTACGTCGCTCCGTCGCACTGTCGGCATTCCTGACGAGGTTCTGAGCGTCCCGGATCAGATCGGGCAACAGCCCGCCGATCGCCTCGCGGTGGTTCTTCGAGGCATGCCGCTCCCTCCAGGCCGCGTGCAGGCGGGCCTCCAGATGCGCTACGCGCGGCGGCTCGGTGCTACGAGTGAGGGAGAAGTCGTCGATCGCTGCTTTCACCGCCGCCAGACGAGGGTGGCCCGGGCCGACGAACAGGTCCACGTGAGCGTCCGGCCTGCCCGTGAGGTCAGCGAGGTCACGGACCCGCAAGGCTTGGGCGATCCGCAGAACCATGTCGAGCCCAGGCGCCTTCTGCTGCCCGTTCTCGATCTTGCGCAGCGTGTGCGGTGAGATAGCGATGAGATCGGCGAGTTGAGCCTGTGTCATGCCGCGGCGCTCGCGCAGAATCTGCACTCGCTGGCCGAACCGCAACGGGTCGGAGTACGGGTCGGGGGTCGCATCTTCAGACATCACGGCCTTGCCCCTCCTAGCAGCTTCGTCACTGCCAGAGTAGGGGGCAAGGCCTGTCTCGTGTGAGCGTCCGGGTGGGCCTGCGGTCCGGCTCGTGGGTCATCGCCGCACAGCTGCCCCGGCGTCGTAGATGAGTGTGCTCCCGTCGGCTGAGTCTCACTCCTCCTGAGTTATGACATGGATGCGCCCGACGGTTGGCGCCCATGGGGCAGCACTGGCGCTGACGCCTTACCTGCTGGCGCCGAGTGGTCATCCAGTAGCCACTCGACACGGGTGACCATCGACGGGTCCGGCCGTTCCACCGGTTGGGCAGTTCACCGCGAGCTGCCCGGCCGAGGGAAGGAACACCACCGTGGAGACGACCGTGCCCGCCTCGAACGCGCCGCGTGTGCTGCCGCGTGCCGAGTGGGTCAAGACGCTGCCGCAGACCATCGTCGCGTCGTGCGTCCTGCTGCTCGACGCCGAGGACCGGATCCTGCTGCTGCGCTACGCCGAGGGCCAGCCCGGTTCCGGGATCTGGGGGCTGCCGGGCGGCATGCTCGACCAGGGGGAGGACCCCGTCACCGCCGCGCGCCGGGAGGTGTGCGAGGAGACCGGTATCGTCCTCGACCGCCCGCCCCGGTTGATCGGGTACGACCACCGGGCCGATGTGATGGGCACGGGCCCGGTGATCGACTTCTACTTCCACGGCGGCCGCCTCCCGGCGGACCTGTCCGTCCGGCGCAGTACCGAGCACGACGACCACGGCCTGTTCGCCCTCGACGAGCTCGGGTCCATCGCGCTCATGCCCGCCCTGCCCGCCCTCACCGCCCTGCACGCCGCAGCCCTGGCCGGGACCGTCGTATGCCTGCGGGAAGGGCGGCCCCAGTGACGGCGCCGCGCTTGCTGACGGCACCGCGCTTGCTGACGGCGCCGCGTCTGCCGGCCGCGCCGCGCCTCCTGGCGGCGGTCGTCGCCGCGTCCCTGGCGGCCTCCCTCGCCGTGACCACCCCGGCGGCCGGTGCCACACCCCCGGCCCCCCTCACACCGGAGCGGCTGCGGCACGAGGCCGCCGCCGTCCTGCGCACCGCCCAGGGCGTCAGCCTGCACATCCGGGTGCGCGACGGGCGGCACGTCGCCGAAGCCGGGGTCGGTCAGGCCGTCGCGGGCACCGGCCGGCCCGTGCCGGACGACCCGCACGTCCGGGCCGCCAGCGTCACCAAGTCCCTCGTGGCCGCGACCGTCCTCCAACTGGCCGCCGAGCGGCGCCTGTCCCTGCACGACACGGTGGAGCACTGGCTCCCCGGCCGCGTCCGGGGCCACGGCAACGACGGCAGCCGCATCACCGTCCGGCACCTGCTCCAGCACACCAGCGGCCTGTACGACCCCGACTCCACCGAGCTGACCGGGAAAACCGCCCCGGACTTCGAGCGCCGGCGCTTCGACCGCGTCGACCCCGAGCGCCTGGTCGACGCCGCGCTGCGGCACCCCCCGGACTTCCCCCCTGCCGACCCGGACGACCCGGAGCCCCGCTGGAACTACACCAACACCGGCTACCAGCTCCTGGGCGCCGTCATCGAGCAGGTCACGGGACGCCCCTGGGCCGAGGAGGTGCACGACCGGATCGTCCGCCGGCTGGGCCTGCACGGCACCCGCGTCCCCGGGGACGACCCGTACCTGCCGGAGCCCCACGCCCGCACGTACCACCGGTTCGCCGGGTCCGACGGCTACACCGACACCACCACCCGCAACATGGCATGGGCGGGCCCGGCCGGCTCGCTGGTCTCCACACCCCGCGACCTGGACCGGTTCTTCACGGCCCTGCTCACCGGCGGCCTCCTCCCGCCCCGCGAACTCGCCGCGATGCGCACCACCGTCCCCGTCAACGAGGAGCACCAGCAGTACACACCGGGGATGCGCTACGGCCTCGGCCTGCAGGAACAGCCGCTGGCGTGCGGCGGCAGTCGCTGGGGCCATCACGGCGACCTGGAAGGCACCTTCGTCAGAACGGGCTTCACCGCCGACGGCGAGCGGTCCGTCGTCCTCACGGTCAACGGACGGACCACCGACGAGACGCGGCTCCTGCGCACCGAGAAGGCCCTCCAGGGGCTCATCGACCGGATGCTGTGCGGGCGGTGACGGCCGTTCAGGACAGCAGGTCCACGGCCCGCACCCGGTCCTGGTGGATCAGGACGTCGAAGCAGCGGCCCAGCGCGATGTCGAACCAGTTCCGCTCTTCCGGGTAGGCGGTGCCGACACTGCGCGTGGGCCGGGCCTCGGCCAGCCAGCGGCGGGCCGGGCCCGGGGCGGTGCGCAGGTCCATGACGAAGCGGTCGTACCGCACCCGGTCCAGCGTGTGCTCGTTGCTGCCGGGCCCGGCGGGGCCGACCGTGTGGGTGAGCATGTGCACCTCCTCCGGGTCGGTGGCCTTGAACGAGCCGCGGCCGAAGGTGAGCCCGACGCTCACGTAGCCGTCGCCGAGCCGGTCCCGCAGGAACGCCCCCTGCGTCCGGGGCAGGACCCGCGGGTCCTCGGGTTCGTAGCCGATGTGGTTGTTGTGACCCGCCAGCAGGATCCGGTGCCCGGTGTGCCGGTGCCACCAGACGATGTTGTCCGCCATGACCTCGTCCCGCCAGCGCATGGCCTCGGCGACCTGCCGCGGGTCGTCGAAGTCGAAGGCGTACCCGGTGGCCGTCTGGTCGATCACCGTGGCGTGGCGCAGCACTTCGGCGAACTCCCGCCGCCCGGCCTCACCGCGCGGCTCCAGCGTCTCCAGCAGCTCCAGGGCGCGGCCGGTCCGTGCGGCCATGTCCTGCCGCTCGGCCAGCGGGCGGGTGAAGTAGGCCTTCTGGTACTCGCCGGAGGGGACGGCCGGCCGCAGCCCCCGGTACAGCGCGTCGAACCGCGCCGAGAGCTCCGGGCGGACCCGGGCGACGTACTCCGTGACCCGGTCGTACAGCTCCGGGCCGGTGTAGCCCCAGTCGTCCCCCATGAAGCGGACCGGGTCGTGCGGATGCCGGCGGTTGTGATCCCGCATCCACTCCACGAGTCGGAGGTTCTCGGCGGTGGGGTTCAGCGCGTAGGTGTACTGGAAGTCCTCCCGCATGATCCGCTCCGGGTCGCCCTTGCCGTGCACGACGTAGTCGTCGAGGCGTACGCCGGTGCTCCAGGCCGTCTCCAGGGCGAAGGTCCGGAAGCCGCGCTGCTCCACCAGGTACCGGAAGACCCGGTCCTTCATGGTGAGGAACTCGTGCGAACCGTGCGTCGCCTCACCCATCCCCACGACGACCGCGTCCCCGACCGCTTCGCCGACCGGACGCAGATGGCCCACGTCCCCACCGGGCTCGGCGGTACGCAGCGGGCTCGCGACCCGCTCCAGAACCGGAACGACCGGGTCCCCCGCGGGTGGGGAAGCGGCGGCGGCAGGGGCCGGGGCGAGGAGAACCAACACGAGGACGACGAAGGTCCAGGGGCGCAGGCAGGACATGTCGGCATACGTGCCCTGCTGGTGACGTCCTCGAACCCATCCGCGGCGGACCCTTAGGCTCCGAGGGTGATTGAGACCATCGTGTTCGACGTCGGCGAGACGATCACCCGTGACGACCGCTACTGGGCTTCCTGGGCCGACTGGCTGGACGTGCCCCGCCACACCCTCTCGGCGCTCGTCGGAGCCGTCGTCGCCCAGGGCCGTGACAACGCCGACGCTCTCCGGCTCGCGCGGCCGGGCATCGACGTCGCTGCCGAGTACCACGCGCGCGAGGCAGCCGGCCGGGGCGAGCACCTGAACGAGGGAGACCTCTACGACGATGTCCGCCCGGCCCTGTCAGCGCTCCGGGCGGCAGGGATCCGAGTCGTCATCGCAGGCAACCAGACTCCCCGAGCGGGTGAACTGCTGCGCGACCTGGACCTGCCCGCCGATCTCATCGTGACCTCGGGCGAGTGGGGGGTGGCGAAGCCACAGCCGGAGTTCTTCCAGCGGGTCCGTGAGGTGGCTCGGGCGGCACCGGAGGCGACCCTCTATGTCGGCGACCACCCGGCCAATGACGTCTTCCCGGCGAAGGCGGCCGGACTGCGGGTGGCGCACCTTCGCCGCGGACCATGGGGGCACCTCTGGGCAGACGCTCCGGAGGTCGTGACAGCGGCGGACTGGCGTATCGACAGCCTCACCCAGTTGACGGAGATCGTGAAAGGTCGCCCCACCAGCCGGAGCTGATGGGGCGTTCGCGCACACGCTGCGTCTCGGCGTGGGTACGGTGCGGAGTGGACGCACCGAACTGGAGCCGGAATGCCCGCAGACGGGAAGGGCGTTGGCGCGCGGATCGCCTATTACCGCAGCGTCACGCACCCGAGGATGACGCAGCAGCAGCTCGCCGACGCGGCCTGCGTGGCGCTCGGCACCATCCGCAAGATCGAGCGGGGAGAGCGCGGAGTCACCGACGCCACGCTGGAAGCCATCGCCGACGCCCTGGGCATCGACCCCGGCCGCCTGCGCGCCGACCGCACTCCGGTTCATACCCGTGTCCACGCGGCGCTGCCCGCTCTCTCCGCCGCGCTCGCCACGTACGACTGTCCCGACGAGGGCCCGGTCCGCCCTCTCCATGAACTCCGTGCGGCTGTCGCTGAGGCGGCCCGCTGGCGGCTCGCCGCCGCATACACACGCATCGCCCGTGAGCTGCCCGACCTGCTCACCGAACTCGCCCGCGCGTATCAGGCGGCCCCCGGTGAAGAGCGGCCGGAGCTGTCCGGCCTCCTGGTGATGGCCTACCGTTCCGCAGACGCCGTCGCCTTCAAGTACGGCGCCCATGACCTGTCCGCGCGGCTCATCGAACTGATGCGATGGGTCGTCGCCGAGACCGGCGATCCGCTGCTGTCCGCCTCCGTGGCGTACGTGCGCGCCGAGACCTTCTTCGCCGCGCGCGCCCACACGGCCGGACTGCGTGTCCTGGAACACGCCCTGGATGCCGCTCCCGCGCCCACCACCCCGGCGCGGATCGCGGCGAAAGGTGCCCTGCACATGCGGGCCGCCGTGATCGCCGGCCGGGCGCGCGATGCCGCGGCCGCCGTCACGCATCTCGACGAGGCCAATGCCCTGGCCGAACGGGTGGCCGAGGACGTGTACTGCGGCACCGCGTTCGGCCCGGACTCCGTGAGGACGCACGAGGTGTCCGTCGCGGTCAGCCTCGGGGATGAGCATGTCGGCCGCGCCCTCGAGGTCGCCAGTGAGTGGAAGCCGCCCAGGGACCTGCCTGCCGAACGCCGCTCCGGCTTCTACATCGAGCTTGCCCGCGCCCAGCTGTGGACCGGCCTGACCGATGACGCCTTCGAGTCGCTGAAGGCTGCCCGCCGCATCGCCCCGCAGCACACCCGCGAGCACCCATGGGTCCGTGAGGACGCGGCCACGCTGCGCCGCCTGAAGCGCGCCGACGCCGAGGCCCTGACCACTTTCGCGGAGTGGTGCGCCGCCACCTAGCAGGCGCCCCCGACTACTACCCCTCGCTGGGGTACTTGTCGCCCTTTGCCACCCCCACCATCTGTCGACAGAAGATCCGCGGACCCCGGCGACCGCCAGCGGCGGTACCGGGGCGTGGCCAACGCTGCCAAGGAGCGTCGACGATGGCTTTCCCGTCACGAGCACTCGCATGGGTAAGGGCGGTGCTGCCCGAGCCCTCCCGCCATCCGTCGCCCGAGGTCTGGGGCGCACGGCTCATGGCGGTCCGCAGTCACCGCCGGGGACGGCAGGCGCCTCCGCTGTGGGAGGACACAGGTGTCCTCGTCCGGCCCTACGTGGCGCGCCTGGGTGCGGGCGTCTACGCGGGCACCTGGGGGGACGCGTGATGAACGCCACCCGCTCCGAGGCCGAGGTGACCGTTCCGGGCGTGACCGCGATGCGTGCCCAGGCGAGCTGGTTCCTGGACCAGCGCACGTTGCCGCGCCACCAGGCCACGCAGCTCATGGGGAAAGACCTCCGCGAGTTCCTGGAGCACCTGATCGCGCACATCGAGCTGCTCGCCACCAAGCGCTCCAAGGACGACGTACCGACGAACGTGGCGCTGGCCCGTGTCGCCGAGGCCAGGCGCCGCATGGAGGAGCCCGAGGCCGAAGGCCTGTGCGGCGAGGTGGAACGCGTGAAGTCGCTGGCCCGGTCGGTCGTCTCCCTGTGCGACCACCACGACACGCTCACCGGAATCACCGTCTGCCTGCTCTGCGACCACGTCATCGGCGACGAAGCGTGGGTGCCGTTCCAGCGGGTGTGCCCGTCGGGAGCGGGTCTCGAATCGGGGCGGGTCCATCAGGACTGCGCACGCACGGTGAGCCGCTCCGGCCACTGACGGCCCGCCCCGTCGGAGGATCGCCAGCCTCCGGCGGGACGAGTCCCACGACATGCGCTTGTGTTCTTCCCGCCGGTCGAGGCGGCTCACGTGTCGCAGGCGACCCCGTCGTTGTCCCGGTCCAAGTGGGAGGCGTACCCGGGTTCGCCGCGGTGGATGGGGGCGGCGCCGGCTGCGCGGACGGCGCTGCAGTTGGCGTAGTAGATGTCCTCGCCGTCCGACCCGCCGTCGCCAGACCCGCCGTCGCCGGATCCTCCGCCCGCTGCCGGCCGGGCGGTGACCGTGGTGGTGACCCGGACGGTCTTGGTGGCCGTGACGGTGGGCGCGGGTTCCGGCTCCTCCGCGAGCGGTGTCGCGGTCGCGGTGGCGGTGGTCGTCGCCGTGACGGTGACGGTCGGCTGCGGTCCGGCGGCCGCGGGCTTCGCGTCCGTGCCGGTCTCGCCGCCACCGGCGCCGATGCCGGCGCCGAGGAACAGGGCCAGGGCGAGCGCGGGCAGCACGTAACGCTTGCGGGCCCAGCGGGGCGCCGGGCGTGGGGGCTGCGGTACGGGCGGCCCGGGATACGGGTTGGTGTACGGATTGGCCATGGTCATCCCCCCAGAGGTGGTACGTGAGGGGATGACCGTAGGACCGGGCGGCCCGGCTTGGGGGATGGGTGACCATTTTGTGATGGTCACGTGAAGCCGGGTTGATGGGTCAGGCCCGGAACGGCCCCTTCACCTCGTACGTGATGCCGCCCGAGGAGCTGCCGGTCGTGCCTCGCTGGCTGGAGAAGTAGAGGCGGGTGCCGTCGGGGGAGAAGGCGGGGCCGGTGATTTCCGAGGCGGACTGGCCGTCGATGCGGAGGAAGGGGGCGACCACGTCGTCGGGGGTGATGACGCAGATCTCCATGTTGCCGCCGTCCTCGGCCACGAAGAGGTCGCCGGAGGTGGCGCCGGTGACGTTGTCGACGCCTGTGAGGGGCGCCGTGCCGCTGACCAGGGAGTCGTCGTAGGCGAGTTCGATGGTCTGGGCGGCGGCGTTGTACTGCCAGACGCGGTTGTCGCCCTTGGTGGTGAACCAGCAGGTGTCGTTCGCGTAGTAGCAGCCCTCGCCGCCGTTGAAGCGCTTGGCTCCGGAGACCTGGTTGCGGGTGGCGGTCGCGCCGGAGGGGTCGGGGACCCGGGCCCAGGTGACCGGGCCGCTCGTGCCGCTGCCCGCCACCATGACCTCCAGCGTGCCGGCGGAGAGGTCGCCCCACGTCGTCGGACGGAAGCGGTAGAAGCAACCGTCCGTCACGTCCTCCGTCATGTAGACGACCTGGCGGACCGGATCGGCCGCCGCCGCCTCGTGCTTGA
Organism: Streptomyces sp. NPDC006140; assembly: GCF_040628815.1. Taxonomy (NCBI): domain Bacteria; kingdom Bacillati; phylum Actinomycetota; class Actinomycetes; order Kitasatosporales; family Streptomycetaceae; genus Streptomyces; species Streptomyces sp. NPDC006140. Next base: position 191,090 of record NZ_JBEXTS010000001.1, read on the forward strand.
AGCGGCCCATCGCGTCACGGCGGACGGACGCCTGCACGCCCCAGGGGTCGGTCTCGAAGACGTAGCCGCGGTCGACCTCCTCGCAGGACAGCCAGGTGTTCCACGGGGTCTTGCCGCCCGCGCAGTTGGTGCGGGTGTTCGACAGGATGCGGTACGCGGCGGTGATCGCGCCCGTCGACGAGAACCGCACCGCGCTCGCCCCGCCGCCGGGGTTGATCTCCGAGTTCGAGACGTAGATCCAGCCCGTGCCGTCGGCGTAACAGGCGCCGCCGTCCGGGGCGTTGTGCCAGGTGTACGACGTGGTCCCGACCCGCTGGCCCGACCGGGCGATCACCCGGCTGGTGAAGCCGCTGGGGAGTCTGATGCCGTTGGCGTCCGGGGAGCCCAGCGGCCCGTAGGGGCCGGTGCCGGGCTGAGCCGGGGCCGCGTACGCGGCGCCGCGCCACAGGGTTCCGCCCAGCGCGGCCGAGGTGCCGCCGAGGACGGCCGCACGCAGGAGGCTACGACGTTCCACTCTCACTCCAAGAGGTGCCGTACCGGCCTGCCGCCGGTCGACGGCAGGGTCGTGCGTGGGGGGAGGCGGAGAGGACGCTAGAGGTGCGGGATTGACGGAGCATGGACAACCAGTGGCCGGCGGGCGGCATGCGGTGAGCCGCCTGTGGGTGCCCGGGTGCCCGGGTGCCCAGGTGCCCAGGTGCCCGGGGCGCCCCGTGGACGGCGGCCTACGCGGGCAGTGCCGGTGCCTCCCGTCGGGGCCTCCTCGGCCGGTCACCGTCCGGCCCCTGCGTCTCTCCCGGCGGGCGCGCCGACGGCAGCCGGATCACCACGTCCAGGCCGCCCGTCGCCGCCGCGCGCAGGGCCGCCTCGCCGCCGCTGGCGTGGGCGAGGCGCTGCACCAGGGCGAGGCCGAGACCCGTGCCGCCCTTGGGGGCGCCCGGGGCGCGCCAGAAGCGGTCGAAGGCGCGGGCCCGCTGTTCCTCCGTCATGCCGGGCCCCTCGTCGGTGACGTGCAGGTCGACCCAGCGGGGGCGGCTGTCGCGCAACGCCCGCCGGGACGGGGACTGCAGCCGCAGCTCGATCGTGACGGTGCTGCCCGCCGGGGACGCCCGCAGGGCGTTGGAGAGCAGGTTGTCCATGATCTGCTCGACGGCTCCCGGCACCGCGAGCACCGGGCCGACGCTCCCGGCGAAGAGCACGAGGGAGACGTCCTCCCGCGCGAACAGGGGCTGCCAGGTGCGGTGCCGTTCCGCGCAGACCGCGCCCAGGTCGACGGTCGCCGGGACGGCCGCGTGCTCCTCCAGCCGGGCCATCGCCAGCAGGTGCTCGACCATCCGGGCGAGCCGGTCCGTCTCCGTGACGGCCGCGGTGAGGCTGCCCCGGGCGCGGGCGGCGACGTCCGGCTCCAGGTTCTCCAGACGCAGCCGCAGCGCCGCGAGCGGCGTCTTCAGCTGGTGCGATGCCTCGCCCGCGAACGCCCGCTGGGAGGCGAGCAGATGGGCGAGCCGGGCCGCGGTGCGGTTGAACGCGGCGGCCAGGCTGCGTACTTCCGGCGGGCCCTTGGTGATCGTCACCGGCGCGAACCGACCGCCGTCGGCCAGGTCGTGCGTGGCCTGCTCCAGTTCGCGGATCGGGCGGCCCGCCCAGCGGGCGAAGGCGAAGCCGAGCACGGCGACCGCCGCCAGTACCGCGGCCCCGCCCAGCGCCAGCAGCAGCCACACGTGGTGCACCCGCTCGTGCACCGTCCGCGTGGGCACCGTCAGCCATACCGCGCCCACCGGCCGCGCCTCCTGACCGACCGGCGCGGCCACCGACAGGTACTCGACCCCGCCGATGGTGGACGTACGGACGTCCACCGTCGAGGTGCCGCGCAGCGCCGCCGCGATGCCGGGCCGGGCGGCCAGGCCGCCGGACACCCCGGCGTCCAAGGGGTGCGAGGTGGCGAGCGGAGCCCCCGCAGCGTCGACGATCACCACCTTGCCGCCGATCCGCTGCGCGCAGTGCGCCGCCCGCGCGGGCAGGTCCCGCTCGGCCCGCCCCGCCGCGAGCGACAGCGCGGCGTACGCCGAGACCGACTCGGCCTCGTCCTTCGCCGCGTTGACCACCCGCTCCCGCTCGCCGCGCGAGTACACGAAGCCCAGCGGGATCTCCAGGCAGAGCAGCACCAGCGCGGCGAGGCTGAGGTAGCTGAGCAGCAGACGGCGGGTCATGGAGACGCCACGCGCGCCGCGCCCGGCCCCGTGTGCACCGCCAGCCGGAAACCGACGCCCCGCAGGGTCCGGATCCACGCCGGGTGGCCCAGCTTGCGGCGCAGCGCGGCCACGTGGACGTCCAGTGTCTTCGTGGGGCCGTCGTAGTGCGGGTCCCAGACCCGGTCGAGGATCTGCTGGCGCGAGTAGACCGCCCCCGGGTCCTCGCTGAGGAGCGCCAGCAGGTCGAACTCCTTGGGTGTGAGCAGGACGGGGGCGTCGCCGACCCAGACCTGCCGGGTACGGCGGTCCACGACGAGCGGGCCCGGGTCGTGCGGAGGGTCGGGGGCCGGGTCGTACGACGGTGTGACAGGGGGGTCGGCTGCTGTGGCCGGCGATGTGGCCGGTGTGGTCGGTGTGGCCTGTGTGGTCGGTGTGTCCGGTGGCCCCGGGAACGCCTGCTGTGTGCGTTGCGTGCGGCGGGTCACCGCCCGGACCCGGGCCACCAACTCCCGCACGCTGAAAGGTTTCGCCAGGTAGTCGTCGGCGCCCAGCTCCAGGCCCAGCACGCGGTCGGCCTCCTCGCCGCGCGCGCTGAGGATGACGATGGGGACGTCCGAGACCTGGCGGATGCCCCGGCAGACGTCGATGCCGTCCATGTCGGGCAGTCCCAGGTCGAGCAGGACGACGTCGTTGTACGGGCCTCTCAGGCCGTCCGTGCCGGTGGCGACGTGGTCGACCGTCAGCCCGAAGTGGCCGAGCCCTTCGGTGAGCGGCTCGGCGATCGTCTCGTCGTCCTCGATGAGCAGTACTCGTATGCCCATACGTCCTGTCTCTCCGTGAGCCGGCATGAATCCGGGCAGCGTGAATTCGCATTCCCTGCCGCGGAGTCCACACGCTACAAGATGAGCGATCGTATGGGTATCCGGATAAAGAATGTTCAATTCCTGGCCGGACTCTGGGGTTTGCTTAACCTTCCTCTGTAGGTCGGCCCTCTACGGTGATGAGCACAGGAGGAAACCACAGCTCAGGAGGCAGAGTTGAAGGCACTGCTGGACCGCGCCCGTGCGTTCAGGACGAGCGTCGATTTCGACAGCGGCGCATATCGGAAACTGGCCGAGGGGCAATATCCCGAGGCGTTGTTCATTACCTGCTCGGACTCGCGGGTCATACCCGCCCTCATCACGGGTGCACGGCCCGGGGAAATATTCGAGCTACGGAACGCGGGAAATATCGTGCCGCCCTACGGACGGCCCGGGGCCTCCGGAGAGGCGGCCACCATCGAGTACGCACTGGAGGTGCTCGGGGTTCAGGACATCGTGGTGTGCGGTCACTCACACTGCGGTGCGATGGGCGCGCTGAAGTCCGGCGACGACCTGTCCGCGCTGCCCGGTGTGGACGCGTGGCTGCGCATCGCCCGCCCGGAGTTGACCTCCGTCCTCGACACCGCGCCGGACGACCCGTCGCTGCCGGAGGTCTCCCAGAGCAACGTCGTCAACCAGCTGGCGGCGCTGCGGACTTACCCGGTGGTCAGGCAGCGCCTCGACTCGGGCCGGCTGCGCCTGCACGGCTGGTACTACGAGGTCGACACGGGGTTCGTCCACGAACTCGGCGACGACGGCGACTTCCGGGTGCACGCCGCGTGAGCGGGGCGCATGCGCGGGGACGGGGCCGGGGCGGTACGGCCGGGGGACGGCCAGCCGGTCCGCCGACCGGTGCGCCGGGCGGGGCGTGGGACTGGGGGGCGGCTGGAGCGGCAGGAGGTGCCGGGGGCTGGGGGGCATCCGGCTCGGCGGCGGACCCCGGCGGTGGCCCCCAGGGACGTGCGGAGGGTGGTCGGGGGACGGGTGCCTCCGGTGGTGGTGCGCGCGGCGGGACGGCGGCCGGTACCGGTGGAACCAGTGGTGCCGCGGGCGTCGGTGGTGTGCTGGCGGGTCTGGTCCGCGGTGTGCGTCGCCGTGCCGACGGCGCCGGTGCCGGCGGCGTCGGGGCCGGCGGCGGTGAGGGCGGCGGCCCCGGCGGCAAGGGTGGGGCGCGAGGGGATCTCGCGACCGACGTCACCGCCTCGCTCGTCGTCTTCCTCGTCGCCCTGCCGCTGTGCATCGGTGTCGCCGTCGCCTCCGGGGTGCCCGCCGAGCTCGGGATCATCTCCGGCGTGATCGGCGGCCTCGTCGTCGGTGCCGTCCGGGGCAGCACGCTCCAGGTCAGCGGACCGGCCGCCGGACTCGCCGCGCTGGTCGCGGAGACCGTCGCCGAGGTCGGCGTGGCCATGCTCGGCGTCATCGTGCTGTTCGCCGGCCTCCTCCAGATCGTCCTGGGACTGGTGCGCCTCGGCCGGATGTTCCAGGCCATCTCGGTCGCCGTCGTGCAGGGCATGCTGGCCGGCATCGGGGTGCCGCTGATGTTCAGCCAGGCCTATCCGATGGCCGACGCCAAGGCCCCCGGCACCCCGATCGAGAACATGGCCGGGATCCCCGGGCTGCTGGCCGACATCCTGACCGACCCGCAGGCGATGATCGCCACCCTGCTCGGCGTCGTCACGATCGTGCTCAGCTTCGTGTGGAAGAAGGTGCCGGGACCGGCCGGGAAGATCCCCGCCGCGCTGGTGGCCGTCGGCATCGGCATGGTCGTCGCCGCGCTGCCCGGCGTGGACGTCAAGACGCTCCAGGTGGGCAACCTGCTGGCGTCCGTGCAGGTGCCGGGGGCGGAGCAGTTCGCCCGGCTCGCGGACGGGGCGGTCATCACCGCCATCCTGACCTTCACGGTCATCGCGTCCGCCGAGAGCCTGTTCACGGCCGCCGCCGTGGACCGCATGCACAGCGGCCCGCGCACCCGCTACAACACCGAGCTGATCGCCCAGGGCGCCGGGAACACCGTCGCGGGCATCCTCGGCGCGCTCCCCGTCACGGCGGTCGTCGCGCGCAGTTCGGCGAACGTCCAGGCCGGGGCCAAGACCCGGCTCTCGCGCACCCTGCACGGCCTGTGGCTGCTCGCGTTCGCGCTGCTGCTGCCGCAGGTGCTCGCCCTGATCCCGATCTCGGTGCTCGCCGGTGTCCTCGTGCACAGCGGCTGGAAGCTGTTCGGGCCCGCGGAGTTCCCGAAGATGTGGCGGCAGGACAAGGGCGAGTTCGCCGTGATGACGATGACGACGCTGGTCATCGTGGCGACCGCGCTCCTGGAGGGCGTGCTGTTCGGGCTCGCCGCGGGGATCGTGCTGGCCGCGCTGCGCATGTCCCAGACCGTGGTCCGCCGGGACGTCGAGGAGGACACGGCCAAGGTCGTCATGGCGGGCAACGCCACGTTCCTGCGGCTGCCGAAGGTGATCGAGGCGCTGGAGGCCGCCGCCGCGTCCGGGAAGCCGAGGATCCGGCTCGACCTGACCGGCGTGACCCACCTGGATCACGCCTGCCGCAGCCAGGTCGAGGAGTTCACCGCGCAGCAGCGGGGGTTGGGGCTGCGGGTGGAACTGCTGATGCCGGGGGAGGCGAAACCGGCCGTCACCGGTGCCGGGCCTGTCGGCGAAGGCCCGGCACCGGAGCCGCTGCCCAGGCGCCCGGTCGCGGCGGCCACGGCGGGGGAACCGGCGGAAGCGGTCGAGCCCGTGGAAACGGCGGCGCCGTCGCCCTGGCCCACCGCCGACGCCGAGTGGTTCTACCTCGACACACGGCCCCTCCCGGAGGAGCGGGCGTCCCACTCGCCCTTCGTGGGCTGACGGGGCGGACCCTCGTCCCCGACACCGACGGCGAGCCGCCGGCTCCACGCCGTCTACAGGGGCACGGCCACCGCGTTGAACGTCGTCTGGGGCGTCTGCGGGCTGGTGAAGCGGGCGTTGACCAGGTAGAGGCGGTTGCCGAAACGGGCGGCGGTGGCGGGGACGTCGAAGCGGGGGTCGGTGATCGTCCTGCGCAGGGTCGCCGTGGTGGCCTGCTGGTCGAGGTCCCAGACGGTGATCTTGTTCAGGCGGTTCTGGACGACGTACAGGGTGCGGCCGAGACGGACCAGGCCGTCGCCGTTGGCCACGTCGGTCCCGCCCCGCAGCGCGATCCTCGCCGCGCGGCCGGTCCTGAGGGAGACGTTGTACAGCTGCCCGGCGTTGACGACGACCAGACCGCGGCCGTCGGGGGTGGCGACCAGGCCGTTGGCGCCGTTGGTCCCGGCCGGCGCCTGCACCCACTCGCCGGTGAGCGGGAGGGCCCGGACCTCGCCCTCGCGGCCGCGCGGGACGCCGTAGAGGACCGCGTCGCGGGAGTCGGTGAACCAGGCGCGGTCCCGGTGCAGGACGACGTCGTTGATGAAGGGCGCGGCGTTCCGGGTGAGCCGGTGGGTGGTGAGCAGTTCGCCGCTGCGCGAGTCGACGATCCGCGCGGTTCCCCCGGCACCACCGGCCACGTAGAGCAGGCCGTCGCCGTCCAGCTTCAGCCCGATGGAGGCGAGGCCGGGCGCGCCCTCGTGCAGGACCCGGCCCTTGCCGGTGCGCAGGTCGGTGCGGTAGACGGCCCCGTCGGCGCGGGAGCCCATGTAGGCGTACGGCCTGCTGCCTATGGTGATGCCCTCGGGGAGCCAGCCGTCGGGCAGCGGGAACTCGGTGGGCCAGGCGCTGCCGGGGGCGGCCTGTGCGGTGCTGGGAGCGGCCTGCGCTGTGCCGGTGCCGGCGGCCACCGCGAGCGCGGCGACGGCCCCGCCGAGCACGGTGCGCCGGGACGGCCGGGAGTGGTTCCGGGTCATGGTCGGGCCTTTCGTGACAGGTGGGGGAGTGACTCGACGCACCCGATGAAACGCCAAGTGATCCGAGCAGCGCGCCGAGTTGGCGAACCCGACAGGAACTCGACAGGGCGCGGCGGCCCGTCCCGGTCAGTACACGACGGACACGATCCGGCACACCGCCTCGGCGAGCCGCCGCTCACCCTCGACGCGGGCCCGGGCGAGGGCGGTGGCGGGCTCGATGCCGCGCGTGCACAGCCGCCAGGCGGTCTCCGCGTCCAGCTGTACGGCACAGGCGGGCCGCCCCTCCGGCCCTTCGCCCAGGGACCAGCCCCCCGCCACGCCGGCCTCGCCGGTAACCGCCGCCCTCGCCGTCACGGTCCAGCTTCCCCCTCCCGGCCCGGTGACCGTCACCTCCACCTGCGTGCCGTCCGGTGCCTCGGTGCCGCGCAGGGTGTGCGGCAGGGCCCGCATGAAGGTGTCCAGGACCACGGACAGGGCCCGCGGCTCGGGGTCGGTGTCCAGTCCGACGGCGTGCCGGATCTGCTGCCGGTGCGTCCAGTACTCGGTGAACTCCCGGGCGCAGTCGAGCCACAGGGGCGCCGGGTCGGCCCCGGCCCAGGACACGCCGAGCGACGGCGCGTCCAGGTCGGCGGCGGCGAAGCGGTCCGCCAGTTCGGCACCGGCCCGCTCCAGGGCGTCGACGAGCGCGGCGGGTTCCGTGTCCCGGTGGCGCTCGACCCACTCCTGGTTGGCTCGGTGGATGAACGCCTCCAGGGTCTCACCGGGCGCGAAGGGGCCCGGATCACGGCGGCCGAGGCGGGCGGCGCAGTCGCCGAGGACGTGCGCGGTGACGTCGTGGACGGTCCACCCCGGCACGGCGATCCGAGCCCACTCCGCCGGGCCCAGTCCCCGCAACAGCCCGAGCAGGGCCTCCAGTTCCGGACGGAACAGCGCGCGGGCGTCGATCGGAGGGCCCAGCCAGGAGAGCCCGGACCAGTCGTTCGGCTGCATGACCATGCGCCCAGCCTGCCAGGCGCGGGCCCGCCGGGGTGCCCCGTCACTCGGCCGGGTGGGACAGTTCCACGTCATGGCCGTCGACGCCGCGGCCGCTCACCGTCAGCGCCGTGGCCACCGGGGGGTAGCCGGTCGCGATGACCGTGTACTCGCCGCTGTCCAGGTCGGTGAAGGCGTAGGCGCCGTCCGCCGCCGTGACGGCCGTGCCGACCACGTTGCCCGCCGCGTCCACCAGGGTCACCCGGGCGTCCGCGAGCGGGCCGTGCGGGGCCCGGACGACGCCTTGGAGGTGGGCGCCGAAGTCGAGGTCGACCTCGATGCGGGTGGCCCCGCCGGCGCCGATCTCGACCGGCACGGCGCGCGGGCGGAAACCGGCGGCGTTCACCGCGACGGTCACCGTCCCCGGCACCAGCTCCTCGAAGGAGAACTCGCCCTGCCCGCCGGTGACCTGAGTGGCCAGCAGGTCACCGCGGACGTCGGTCACGATCACCATCGCGTCCCGCACGGGCAGCGAGGTCTCGGCGGCCCGCACGGCACCGCTCAGCCCGCTGGTGCCGCTGAGCAGGATGTCGTACGCCACCGGGTCGTCGTGCACGACGACCGTCGAGGCCTGCGGCTGGAAGCCGTCGGCGGAGGCGATCAGGACGTACGAACCCGTGGCCGGCGCGGTCACCGCGTAGGCGCCGTCGGCCCGGGCGACCGCGCGGCCCAACTGCCGTCCGCCCAGGGAGATCAGTGTGACGGCGGCCCGCGGGACCGGGGCGTTGCCCGTGCCGCGGACGAAGCCGCGCACCGGGGTTCCGCCGCCGGACGGTTCCGCCTCGGAGCGGGCCGGCGCGGGCGTCTGCGCGGCGGACGCAGCCTTCCCGGCCGGGGTCTTCTCGACATCGACCGGGGTCTTCTCGACATCGACCGGTGTCTTCTCCACGGGAACCGCCGAGCCCTCCTCGGCGGCGCGGGCCTGGAGCCCGGACACCTGGCGCAGCGGTACCTCCTTGATGAACAGGACCAGCAGGAAGCCCAGCACCATCACGGCCGCGGCGGTCAGGAACACCACGTGCATCGAGTCGGCGAAGCCCATCTTGAACGGCACGGCGAGCCGCGGGTCGAGCTTCTGGATGAACGACGAGTCGCTGAGCACCTGGTCGGCGCCGGAGGACCCGTGCCCCTGCACCATGTCCAGCACCGGCCGGTTCGCCGGGTCGGCACGCACCGCCGGGTCCCGCAGCGCCGCCCGGAAGGAGGCGGTGTGGGCGACCGACGTGAAGGCGTCCGCGATCTTGTCGGGAACGTGGGTGAACAGCAGGGTGGTGAACACGGCCGTGCCGGCCGTGCCGCCCATCTGCCGGAAGAACGTGGACGAGGCGCTCGCCACCCCCATGTCCTGCGGCGGCACCGCGTTCTGCATCGCCAGCACCAGCGTCTGCATGCAGCAGCCGAGCCCCAGGCCCAGGACGAGCATGTAGGCCATCGTCTGCCGCAGCGGCGTGTCCCAGTCCACCCGCAGGGCGAACAGCAGGAGCGCGACGATCATCAGCGCGGTGCCGACGATCGGCAGGAACTTGTACTTCCCCGTCCTGGAGGTGACCTGGCCGGAGACGATCGAGGCGCCCATCATGCCGACGACCAGCGGCAGCATCTGCAGGCCCGAGGTGGTCGGGGTGGCCCCCTTCACGATCTGCAGGTACTGCGGGATCATCATCATCCCGCCGAACATGCCCATGCCGACGATCAGCAGCACCACGCTGACCAGGCTGAACATCCCGTTGCGGAACAGCCGGACCGGGATCAGCGCGTCATCGCCGACCCGTCGCTCCACGAGGACCCACAGCACCAGGCCGACCGCCGCGACCGCGTAGCACGCCACGGACTTCGTCGACCCCCAGCCCCAGTCGCGGCCCTGCTCGGCCACCAGCAGCAGCGGCACCACGCCGAGCGCGATGGTCACCGCGCCCCAGACGTCGATCCGCCGGTCGAGCCGGGTGTGCGGCACGTTGAGCACCTTGGCGACCACGGCCAGCGCGAGCAGGCCGACCGGCACGTTTACCAGGAACACCCAGCGCCAGCCGGCGATCCCCACGATGCTGTCCCGGCCGGACAGGAACCCGCCGATGAGCGGGCCGAGCACACTGGAGGTGGCGAAGGTGGCCAGCAGATAGCCCTGGTAGCGGGCGCGCTCCCGCGGGGGCACGATGTCGCCGATGATCGCCAGCACCAGCGACATCAGGCCGCCCGCGCCGAGCCCCTGGAACGCCCGGAACCAGGCCAGTTCGGTCATCGACGTGGCGAACGAGCAGGCCGCCGACCCCACCACGAAGATGCTGATCGCGGTCAGGAAGTACGGCTTGCGGCCGTGCAGATCCGACAGCTTGCCGTACAGCGGTGTGGTGATCGTCGAGGTGATCAGGTACGCCGTGGTCGCCCACGCCTGCTGGCTCAGACCGTGCAGATCGTCGGAGATCGTGCGGATCGCGGTGCTGACGATCGTCTGGTCCAGGGCGGCCAGGAACATGCCCAGCAGCAGACCGCTGAGGATGGTCAGGATCTGCCGGTGGGTCAGCCCGCCGGGCGGGGATGCCGGGGCCGCCTCCTCGGGTACGGCTGCGGTTTCGGTCATTCCGCAACCCTAGAAGGGGATTACTTGCCCTTAGCAATTCAATGCCCCAAGCAACCGTAAAGCTTCGGTTTACCCGGCCGGAAACGGACCACGCGCGGGATCCCCGCCCGGCCTCCATGGCCGGCGGGGATCCCGCGCGTGGTGGGTCGCTTCTGCGTCCGGACCGTCAGGCGGTGCGGACCTTGTACACCGTCACCTGCACCGTCTCGTCGTCCAGGCACTGCCCGGAGGCCAGGTCGAAGCGCTGCTTCAGCAGCGGGGAGGCCACGAACGGGCGGCCCTGGTGGGAGCCGGTCAGGCCGCGGGAGAGGACCGCGGCGCCGGTGAAGGGGTCGCGGTTGTCGATGGCGAACAGCTCGCCGGAACGGTCGCGGAAGATCGCCGCCTGGCGGCCGTCCGGCAGCAGTGCCGCCACCCCGCGGCCCGGGAGCAGCATGCTCAGGTCACAGACCGTGAACCAGTCGCCGTCCAGGGCGAGCTGGACCTTCAGGTCGGTCGTCTCAGGTGCCAGGGTCATCGCTGGGCGCTTCCTTCCAGAACGTCGGCGGGTCGCATGCCGATGGACAGCAGCGGCAGGTCGGGCTTCATCTGGTCGCGCTCGGGCACGAAGGCGACGACCGGGTCCGGAGTGTCCGGCGCGTTCACGAAGGACACGAACCGGGCGAGCTTCTCGGGGTCGTTGATGGTCTCGGACCACTCGTCGCGGTAGTGCGCGACATGGTCGGCCATCAGCTTCTCCAGCTCGTCGCAGATGCCGAGCGAGTCGTGGACGACGACGTCCCGTACGTGGTCCAGGCCGCCCGGGATCCGCTCCAGCCAGGTGGAGGTGCGCTCCAGGCGGTCGGCCGTACGGATGTAGAACATCAGGAACCGGTCGATCAGCCGCACCAGCTCGGCGTCCGACAGGTCCTGCGCGAGCAGGTCCGCGTGGCGCGGGGTGGCGCCGCCGTTGCCGCCGACGTAGAGGTTCCAGCCGTTGGCGGTGGCGATCACGCCGAAGTCCTTCGACTGCGCCTCGGCGCACTCGCGCTGGCAGCCGGAGACCGCCGACTTCAGCTTGTGCGGGGAGCGCAGGCCCCGGTAGCGCAGCTCCAGGTCGATCGCCATCTTCACGGAGTCCTGGACGCCGTAGCGGCACCAGGTCTGGCCGACGCAGGACTTCACCGTGCGCAGGGCCTTGCCGTAGGCGTGGCCGGACTCGAAGCCGGCGTCCACCAGCCGGGCCCAGATCAGCGGCAGCTGTTCGACGCGCGCGCCGAACATGTCGATCCGCTGACCACCGGTGATCTTCGTGTAGAGGCCGAAATCGCGGGCGATCTCGCCGATCACGATCAGCTTCTCCGGGGCGATCTCGCCGCCGGGGATGCGCGGCACGACCGAGTACGAGCCGTTCTTCTGCAGGTTGGCCAGGAAGTGGTCGTTGGTGTCCTGCAGCGCGGCCTGCTCGCCGTCCAGGACGTAGCCGCTCGCGCCGATGGTCGGGGCGAGGGAGGCGATGATCGAGCCGACGGCCGGCTTGCAGACCTCGCAGCCGTCCCCGCCCCGGGCGCCCTCGCGGCCGTAGCGGTCCAGCAGCTCCTGGTAAGTGTTGATGCGCAGCGCCAGGACGATCTCGTACAGCTCCTCGCGGGTCTGCGAGAAGCAGCCGCACAGGCCCTTGTCGACCTCGACGCCGCTGGCCTCCAGCTCGGCGTTGACGAGCTGGCCGAGGACCTTGACGCAGGATCCGCAGGTCGTACCGGCCTTGGTGCACTTCTTCACCTCGGGCACGGTGGTGCACTGGTGGTCGGTGACCGCGCCGCGGATCGTGCCCTTGGTGACGTTGTTGCAGGAGCAGATGATCGCCTCGTCCGGCAGCGCCGTCGGGCCGAGCTGGGCCGGGGCGCCGGCGCCGGCGGGCAGCACGAGCGACTCGGGCGAGACCGGCGGGACCGAGCCGGTGAACGCCTTCAGCGTGCCGTAGGCCTCCGCGTCGCCGACCAGGATGCCGCCGAGCAGCGTCCCGTCGCGGCCGATGACCAGCTTCTTGTACAGGCCCGCGCGGGAGTCGGAGTAGACGACGTCCAGGCAGTCCTCGGCGGTGCCGTGCGCGTCACCGAAGGACGCCACGTCCACGCCGAGCAGCTTCAGCTTGGTGGACAGGTCGGCGCCGGTGAACTCGGCCTCGTCCTGAGCGATCGTCGCGGCGGCGGTCTCCGCCTGCTCGTACCCCGGGGCCACCAGGCCGTAGACCCGGCCGTCCGCGGCCAGCGCGCACTCGCCGATGGCGAACACGTGCGGGTCGGAGACCGTACGGCACTGCTCGTCGACGGTGATGCCGCCGCGCTCGCCGACCGTCAGGCCGCAGTCGCGGGCCAGCTGGTCGCGCGGGCGGACACCGGCGGAGAACACCACCATGTCGGTGGCGAGTTCGGAGCCGTCGGACAGCTTCATGCCGGTCACGGCACCGTCCTCGCCGACCACGATCTCCTGCGTGCCGACACCGGTGTGGACGCTCAGGCCCATGTCCTCGATGGTGCGCAGCAGGGCGGCGCCACCGCCCTCGTCGACCTGGACCGGCATCAGCCGGGGCGCGAACTCCACGATGTGCGCGTCGAGTCCCAGGCCCTTCAGCGCGCCCGCCGCCTCCAGACCGAGCAGACCGCCGCCGACGACGGCTCCCGTCGACGCCCTGGTCTTCGCGTACTCCTCGATGGCGAGGAGGTCCTCGATCGTGCGGTAGACGAAACAGCCCTCGGCGTCCTTGTTCGGCACCGGCGGCACGAACGGGTAGGAGCCGGTGGCCAGGACCAGGACGTCGTAGTCGAAGACCTCACCGGACCGGGCGGTGACCCTGCGGGCCTCGCGGTCGACGGTGACCGCCGGGTCGCCGACGCGAAGTTCGATGCCGTGGTCCTTGATGAACTCCATGTCCGTCATGGACAGGTCCTCGGGCGTCTTGCCCGAGAAGTACGAGGTCAGCTGGACCCGGTCGTACGCCGGGCGCGGCTCCTCACAGAGCACGACCACGCGGTGCGTGGCGGTCAGGCCGCGCTCGGCGAGCGCTTCGAGGAAGCGCTGGCCGACCATGCCGTGGCCGACGAGCACGATCGTGGGGTTCGCCCCAGTGGCGGTCATCAGGAGCCTCCATCATTGGTGAGCAGGTGGAGCAGCGGGCCGCCGTCGGAGGGGAGCGGCTCTGCTCCCTCCCAGGCGCGGGCGAGCGCGCCGACGGTGCCGAGTTCGCCGACGAGGACCCCGCCGACCAGGCGGTCGTCGCGGACGACGACCTTGCGGTAGGTGCCGCGGGTGGCGTCGGCGAGCTGGACGACGTCGTCGCCCGGCAGCGCCTCCGTCTCGCCGAACGCGGCGAGGTCGAAGGGGCTGTCGTGCCCGGTGAGCGTGAGCCGGGTCAGGGACCGCGTGCCGGTGTAGCGGGCGGCCGTGTCACCGGCGAGCAGCTCGGCGAGCGCGTCGGCCTGTTCGAGTGCGGGAGTGGCGAGGCCGTAGAGGACGCCGTCGTGCTGGGCGCAGTCGCCGATCGCGTGGATGTACGGGTCGGAGGTGCGCAGCTCGTCGTCGACGACGACACCCTTGCGGACGTCGAGCCCGGCGGTCTGCGCGAGTCCCACCCGCGGGCGGACCCCGCAGGCGACCACGACGAGATCGGCGTCCAGCGCGTACCCGTCGGCCATCTCCACCGAGCGCACGGCGCCGCCGACGCAGCGCACGTCCCGTACGCGGCACTCGGTGTGCACCTCCACGCCCAGGTCGGTCAGATGCCGCTTGACGAGCTGGGAGGCGGCCGGGTCGAGCTGGCGCTCCATCAGCCGTTCGGACTGCTGGGCGAGCACGACCTGGGCGCCGCGCAGGGCGAGCGCCCGGGCCGCGGAGACGCCGAGCAGCCCGCCGCCGATGACGACCGCCTTCACGCCCGGCCGGACGGCCTTGGACAGGCCCAGGCAGTCGTCCATGGTGCGGAACGCGTGGACGCCCTCGGGCAGTTGGTGGTCCTCGGTGAACAGCCCGCGCAGCGGCGGCAGGACGGGGTTGGAGCCGGTCGCGAGAACGAGCCGGTCGTATGCGATCACGGAACCGTCCGCGCAGGTGACGGTCCGCTCCGCGCGGTCGATGCCGGTGACCCGGCCGCGCCGCAGCTCCGCGGGCGCGGGCAGGGCGATCACCTCGGGGCTGTAACGCCCGGCCAGCACTTCGGCGAGCAGCACCCGGTTGTAGGGCCGGTGCTCCTCTTCGCCGATCAGCGACGCGGGCGTGCCGAGCTCACCGAGCCGCCGGGCGAGCCGTACGCCCGCGAGGCCGGTGCCGATCACCACCACACGCTCATTCGAGGTCATGTCATCGAGCGTGCGGTGCCGGTGTTACCCGGCAGCATCACATCTGTTTCCCACGGGGAACGCTGCCCTCAGCGGGGGCGGGGGGTGGGTGTGAGGGTTCCCGGTGGGCGGCACCGGCGGGCTGTGAGGAGGTGCGGCAGAAGGTGCCGCACAGGGTGCTGATCATGCCCGACATATCGCTGACCATGATCGTCCTGCTCCGCCTCGCGGCCCTCGCCGCCGGATGGATCGACGCCGTGGTCGGCGGGGGCGGGCTCCTGCTGCTGCCGGTGCTGCTGCCCGGCCTGCCGCCGGGCACGCCCGCCGCGCAGGCGCTGGGCACCAACAAGGCGGTCGCCGTCGTCGGCACGACGGGCGCGGCGGTGACATACGCCCGCAAGGCTCCCGTGGACGTGCGGACGGCCGTGCGGATCGGGCTGGCCGCCCTCGCCGGATCCTCCGGCGGGGCCTTCCTCGCGGCCGGGATGAGCAACGACGTCCTCAAGCCGGTGATCATGGTGGTGCTGCTCGCCGTCGCCGCCTTCGTGATCCTGCGGCCCGCGTTCGGCACGGCACCCGCGACCGGCCCGGCCACCCGCCGCCAGGTCCTCGCGGCGATCGGCCTCGCGGGCCTCGGCATCGGCTTCTACGACGGCCTCATCGGCCCAAGCACCGGCACGTTTACCAAAGAAACAGGCGCTCTGACCAACTGAGTTATCGAGGCATGGCACAGGGCTCTACCTCCGCAAGGAACGGGGGAGCGCGCTGACGCCACGAGCCGGAGGGTTCAGACCGCCGATCATGTGTGGAAAGGTGCGCGATACCTCTTCCGACTCACCCCTACCAGAGCGAAGGGGATTCCCGGCCGTCTTCGCTGCGGTCGGTGCACGGCAGCGGGCAGGGTGGCTAGGGCCCTGGAATGTTATAGGTACGCGGGGCGCCGGGTGTCCTCCATGCTGGGGTGCACGTGCCGCGAAGCGCGCACATGAACGTCCAAGCTGACTGGGGGAGTACACATGACGGCCGTAAGGCGCCTTGCTGCTGTGACGGGAAGCGTCGTCCTGGCTGTGAGCGGGCTGACCGCGCTGACCGCCACGCCGGCCACTGCGGCAGGCAAGTGCGTGAAAGCCCAGACGAAGGAAAACACTGGCGTAAAGATCACATACAGCTTCTGTTCCAACAACGACGGTGAAGTCCTGCTTCACGGAACCCTTTACGACACCCTGGACGACCGGAAGCGAGCCTACGCCGAGATCAAGATTGGGCCTTGGCATTCGATGATGTCGACGGCTAGCAGTCAAACCTACTCCACCGGGTGGCAGCCTTCTGGCAAGATCAGCGTCACCGTTTGGCGGGGGTAGTTGGTAGTGTTCGCAGCGTTCTTCCGGGCATGAGGAAAGCCCCCAGATCTTTGAATCTGGGGGCATTCTTTCGTGCCGCTGTCGCTTATGCGCGGGCCTGGTTCACGCTGATGTAGTCAACTGCGAGGCTCGGCAAGTCCCTCCTCGTGGCGTCGTCTGCTGCTTCCCAAGCCGCTGCGGCGTCGCGTTGAGCAGGAAAGTAATGTTTCGGTGGCCACTCGTCTCCTCCTCGTTGAGCGGCGCGTCGGTCGGGGCGCCGGCTGAGCTGGTGGCGTTGGAAACGCTATGGCGCGGGACCGTGACCGACGAAGCGCGTGTTCCGGGAACCGGCACACGTTTCGCCGGCCCCGCGCGTGTTCTTCCTCGTCCACGTTGACGCACAGCACAAAACGGCACTTGACCTGCTCTTTCGCACGTCGGCGGCCTTCTTGGCCTCGGCCGGCGTGGATCCGGTCCCCTGGACCGTCCAGTACCTGGTTGCCGCGTCGGCGGGGAGTGCGGTCGCAGAGCCGAGCGCGACGACGCCCGCCGCTATGACACCCAGGGTGACCAAAGATGGATGGTGTGCCCGACGGCCCGGTGCCGATCCGGCAGGTACGGAAGCGCGACGAGGCGGCGGCTTCGGCAGACCGGCGCGGCGCGCCACCTCACTCAGCGTCAACACGCGGCCGTGACGGAACACTTCCAGCAGGTCGGACGCCTTCTGCGTGACCGACGACGGAACGGCCGTCTCCCGCGCTGCGGCTCCATTGCCTACGTGCAGTCCTTTCACGAACGCCTTGAGAGCGATCGTTCAAGGGCCTGTCTCGCAGATCGGTGCGGGGGCCCGCACCTCGGGTGATCTGCGCGACAGGCCCTGGGGCGGTCAGGCCCTGATCAGCTTGGCGATCCGCAGCCCGTGCTCGGCGGCCTGCTCGTGCCCAGTCTTCATCGACTCCTCGGCCAGCCCCCGCAGGTGCGCCATCTCCGGGTTCCAGAACGCGTGGGTCAGCTCCGCCTCGGCGATCTGCAGGTCGAGGCCGAAGACGTCGGCCAGGATCCTGCGCAGGTAGGGCGTGGCGTAGTCCCAGCCCTCCTTGGGGGAGCCGGGCCCGTAGCCGCCGCCCCGGCTCAGCGTCAGGAGCGCCGGCTTGCCCTTGAGGGGCTGGTCACCGTGGATCCCCACCTGGGGGTGCTTCAGGATCAGGTCGATCCACGTCTTGACCTGCTCCGGGACATTCCAGTTGTACATCGGCACCGCGAACAGGAACGCGTCGGCCTCGAGGAGTTCCGTGCCGAGACGGTCGAGGAGCTCGTGCGCCGCAGCGGGGGCCGGTGCGGCCGGGTTGACGACTTCGTGGGCGAGCGCGGTCCACGCGTCCCCGGGCAGCGGCTCGACCCCGAGGTCGCGCCGGGTCACGACGCCGCCGGGGTGCTCGGCGAGCCAGGCCTGCTCGGCGGTGTCGGCGAGGGCGCGGCTCACCGATCCTTCGGTGCGGATGCTCGCGTCGAGGCGGAACAGGTTCATGGTGCGGTCCTCCAACATGGTTTCTGCTGCGATGAAGATAGTATGCACAGCAGAACATCTACCCACAAGAAAAGTGAGCTGGGTAACAGCGTGGGCCGAGCGAGTGAAAGCGCCGTCCTTGGGGCCCAGTTCCGGAACCTCCTGACCCGGGTCGCGCTCACCGCTCAGCGGGGCCCTGTCAAAGACTGAGGTGCGCCTCCGGCTCCACGAATCCGCCGTCGCGCCACAGATGACCTCGACGTTCGAGCGCTCACGCGCCGGCTCGGGCCCCTCGGCTCCGCGCGTCAGGAAGCGGTTTTCGGCTGCGTGGCCAGATCCACCGTGGGCTGCGGCAGCCGTCCGGACGGCACCCGGCCGCCGTCGGCCACCGCCATGTCGGCGAAGAGCGCCCCGAAATCGGGCTGGTCCACGTCCAGTTGGCGTTGTACGGACGCGGAAGTGAGTCCGGTCTTGCGGCCCACGATCCGGCGGCCGACGGCCTGGGCGCGCCGGACGTTCAGCTGCTGAACGGCGTACGCGGTCTCCAGATCGCCGCCGTCGTCGAACAGCGTTCGTACCGGCGGACAGGCGGCCCCGGTACGGGCGGCTTCCGCCAGCAGGTCGGCTGCCTTGACCACCGCTGGTTGCGCGGTGTCCGGGCTGGCGCTGTCGAGCGTGGTCGACACGGGGTACCTCCAGAAGGGAGCGGAAGCGGCGGTCGTACACCGGTTTAGACAGCACCGCCGCGATGGGCCACTCTCCGTTCCGGGACGCGGAACACCGTGGGCCGGTGGCGGTGGCGGTGGCTGCCGGTGCGGGGCCGGCTGCGTGGTGCCAGCGGGCCTTTTCCCCTGTCCCGGCGGCTGCGGCCCCCCCCAGGCGGCTTCCGCTTGCCGTGCGACGGCAGCTGCTAGGCGCCGCGCCGCAGATCGAGCAGCTCGATCATCCCCGTCCCGTCCTCGTCGCCGTGCCCCTGGTCCACCCGCCTCTTCATCAGCTCCAGGTACGGCGTCAGCAGCTCGGGGCTGACGTGCTGTTCCTCGGCCGTGCGCAGGAACGTGGGGATACCGGCCGCCTGCATCGCGAGGTTGGAGACGACGCCCTTGGTGTAGTCGCCGCTCTCCAGCTGGTCGGCGGTCTGGTGCACGGCCGGGGCCATCGCGGTCAGCCAGTCGACGAGCAGCGGGGCGAAGTCCTTCGGGGCGATGTCCTCCGGGCCGATCAGGGCGAAGGCGTGGGCCATGCCCGCGAACATGCCGTTCATCGCGCTCAGCAGGGCCACGTCGTGCAGCGCGGCGAAGCCCGGGTCGGCCCCGACGTAACGGGTGCCGGCCGGGACGGCGAGGGTGGCGCGGTGCTCCTCGAACATCTCGCGGGAGCCGCTGTAGAAGACGTAACCGCCGGAGTCCGGGACGCCGATCATCGGCGGTACGGCCATGATCCCGCCGTCCAGGAAACGGGCACCGCGCGCTTCCGCCCAGGCGGCCCGGGCCCGGCCCTCGCCAGGGGTGCCGGTGGTGAGGTTCACCAGGTCCCGCCCGGTGAGGTCGGCCCCGTCGAGGGCCTCGTCCACGGAGGCGTCGTCGAGCAGGCAGGCGATCACCAGCCGGTGCGCGGCCACCGCCTCGGCGGCGGTCCGGGCGACGGTGGCGCCGTCGGCGGCGAGGGCCTCGGCGCGGGAGGGCGTGCGGTTCCAGACGGTCACCTCGTGACCTGCGGCGAGCCAGGCGCGGGCGAGGGCCGTGCCCATGGCTCCGGCGCCGAGAAGGGTGAGCGGGGTACGGGAGGCAACTGCGTTGTCGGTCATGGCGTTTAGGCTCGTCGCAGGGGGAGGGCCTGCTCAAGTACGTACTTCGAAGTGGGTGGTTACCCCGGGGGAAGGGTGCAGGCAGCGGCAGGGGAGGTCGAGGGCATGGGGACGAGGGAACGGCGGCCGGGCGGGTACGTCTGCGGCATCGACGCGGCGATGGACGTGATCGGCGGCAAGTGGAAGGTGCTCATCCTGTGGGCGCTGAACGAGCGGCCCTGCCGCTTCGGCGAGCTGCGCCGGGAGCTGCCCGGCGTCACGGAGAAGGTGCTCGCCTCGCATCTGCGGGAGATGGAGGCCGACGGACTGGTGCACCGCGAGGCGTACGACGAGGTCCCGCCGCGCGTGGAGTACTCGCTGACCGCCCGGGGCCGCTCGCTGAACGCGGCGCTGGAGCCGCTGGGGGAGTGGGGGAGGGCCAACGTCCTGGGAGCGGGAGGCTCACCGGCTGCCGGTCAGGTGCGCGAAGACGACGACGTTCCCCTGGTAACCGGTGCCGCGTGAGTAGCCGCCCCCGCAGGTGATGACGCGCAGCTCGGGGCGGTCGGCGGCGCCGTAGACCTTCTCGTCGGGGAAGTCCTTCGCGGCGTACACCTCGACGGCGTCCACGGTGAACACCGCGACGCTGCCGTCCCGCCGGTCCACCTCGATCGTGCTGCCCTTGGCCAGGGCACCGAGGTCGTAGAAGACGGCGGGCCCCTCGGCGTTGTCGACGTGCCCGGCGACGATCGCGGTGCCCTTCTCGCCGGGGGTGGTGCCGGCCTCGTACCAGCCGGCGAGGTTCTCGCGCGCGGCCGGCGGTACGTCGAGGCTGCCGGTCTTCGTCAGGCCGAGCCCGGTCAGGGGCGCGTTCACCCGGATCGCCGGGATGCGGATCCGGTCGGGCGGCGAGGGCGGCAGCGCGGGGACGGCGGCCTGCTCCTGCCCGGCCCGGGCCTGCGCGGCGGACGGCTGTGGCGGGGCGTGCGTCTCGACGCCGTTGCGCAGCAGCCACACCCCGGAGCACAGGGCGAACACCGTGACGGCCGCCATGGCCGCGTTCGCGGGGTTGCGGACGCCGCTGCCGTACCTGGGGAACCTGCGCATACCCACCCTTTCCTGAGCTGCGGCCCCGTACCCCCCTCCGGGCCGCGAGGGGCGTCGGACCCGGAGGGGGAGGGGACAGCGGTACCGGCGACGGACAGCGGAGGGTGTCCGTCAGATCCCGTCGCCTCTCGCCCGGCGATGCAGGAGCCAGGTACCGCCCGCGGCGGCGACGGCGAGGGCCGCCACACCGGCCGCGGTCTGCACGGGATCGGGGCCCAGAGCGCCACCGACCCCCGTCTTCACACTCCCCCGGGGATGCACCTGCTCGTGCCCGGACGCCAGCGTGACCACCAGGTCACCGGTGACCCGCCGGCCGCTCCCGGTGCACGTCGCGGTGATCTCGTACGTCCCCGGCTGCGCGCTCGGCGGCACCCTGAACCGGCCGGTCGCGGCCGGCTCGTGCGGTCCCGGCGCCAGGCCGAGGGAACCGGCTCCGACCGCGCTGGCGTCACCCGTCGCCGTGCCGCCGGCGCCGCAGGCCGCCGTGCGCACCGCGACCTGCCCGCCCGGCACGACCGAGGACGGGGACACCTCCAGGTCACCGGCGGGCGCGCCGTACGCGGGGGCGGTGGCGAGGGCCGCGGCGGCGACGGCGAGCGCGGTACCGGTCAGCGGCCGGGCGGTACGTCGCATCGGTGCTCCTTCGCGCTGGTCGGTCGTGCGCCTGCCCTTCCGAGGTAACGGGCTGCGGGGCGGCCGCGCTTTCTGAGGCGGCGTCAGAATTGGGGTGAATGGGTGTCAGGGGCGGGGGGCCCGACGGCCCGTCAGGGGTGTTTCGCCAGGTCACGGGGCGTGTGACGGGCGGGGCGCGGAAATGTGCGGCGGGCGGGTGTGAACGGGTGACCTGGTTCCGTCGGTCGGGGCTTGACCTGAAGCAAGGTTGAGGTACGAGTCTGTGCGGCATGAACACAGCCGCAGCCAACACAGCCGGGCGTGGGCAGTCCTCTGCCGACCGTGCCCTCCGCCCCCTCAACGTCACCCTCGTCGTCGGCAGCAACCGTCACGGCCGCTTCGGGCCCGTCGTCGCCGACTGGCTCCTGGACCGCCTCCGAGGCCGCGACGACCTGGTCGCCGAGGTCGTGGACGTCGGTGAGACCGAGCTGCCGATGTCCTTCGAGCGGACCCCGGAGGCGACCGCCGCACTGGCCGGCATCACCCCGAAGCTCGCCCGCGCGGACGCGTTCGTGGTCCTCACCCCCGAGTACAACCACTCCTTCCCGGCGGGCCTGAAGAACCTCGTCGACTGGCACTACTCCGAGTGGCAGGCCAAGCCCGTCGCCCTCGTCTCCTACGGCGGACTGTCCGGCGGCCTGCGCGCCGTGGAGCACCTCCGGCAGGTCTTCGCCGAACTCCACGCCGTGACGGTCCGCGACACCGTCTCCTTCCACAACGCCGGCGCGTCCTTCGACGACCAGGGCACCCTGCGCGACCCGACGGCCCCGGACGCCGCGGCCAAGACCATGCTGGACCAACTGGTGTGGTGGGGCCGGGCGTTGCGGCAGGCCCGGGAAAGCCGGCCCTACGCGGCCTGACCCCACCGGGGGACGGCGCGAAGCGCCAGTCCCAGGGGCGCGGGGAACTGCGCGAGCAACCCCGGACGGCCCGCGGTCGCCGGACGGCCCGCGGTCGCCGGACGGCCCGCAGCCGCCGTACGGCCTGCGCGGAGCGCCCCGCGCCCCCTCACCCCCGCCAGTCCCCACCCTCGATCCGCCGCCCGGCACTCCGCAGGCGCGCGGCGACAGCGGGCCCGGCGACATACACCCAGGCCCGCACACCCACCCCGTCCACCCCCCGGACGACCTTCCGCTCCACCCTCACGTACAGGCTCCGCGGATCCCCCGGCACGTACTCCTCCAGCCGGTCCAACTCCGCGAGCAGCGCCCCGTACGTCTCCGGCAGCGCCGTCACCAGCTCCCCGCTCACGACGCCGCCGCCCGGCTCCTCGACCAGGTACGGATAGCCCGGCCCGTCGTACAGCACCGCGTCCGCGAGCCGGCCCGGTTCCTCGGCGGAGGTGCGGCCGCGCAGGAAGAGGTCGTGGTTGACCTCGCCGGGGCGAAGCGTGCCGTAGACGAAGAAAGGCAGGGTCACAGGAACGATTCTGCACCCTCACACACCTCCACAGCGGGGCTATGGACATGCCAGGTCCACCCCGACTTGACTCGCGGTCAACATCAACGCCGCCCCCGGTCGACCCCACGCGACCGGGTGCGCCCGTATGAGGAGACCGATGAGTCGGATACGTCATGTCCGCGGTTCCCGTCTCGCCACCGCCGGTGCCGCCGTCACCGGCACCGCCGCCCTGCTGGCCGCCGCGCTCTCCCCGACCGCCGGCGCGGCCGAGCGGCCGGCCAGGGCCGAAGCGATCGAGGACGCCGAGACAGTCCTCGACGACCGGGCCGCGGAACTGGGCCTCACCTCCGCCCAGGAGGCGAAGGTCCGGGACGTCATCGTCGACCAGGACGGCACCCGGCACGTCCGCTACGACCGCACCTACCGCCGACTCCCGGTGCTGGGCGGCGACTTCGTCCTCCACCTGAACCCGGACGGCAGCTACCGGGGCACGAACCGGGCGACGAAGTCCGCGCTCTCCCTCACCGGCGTCACCCCGAAGGTGTCCGCCCCCAAGGCCGCCGACCTCGCCGCGAGCCTGCTGCGCGCCGCACACCTCGGCGAGACCCTGAAGAAGCTGACCGCCAAGCCGCGCCTGGTCGTCGACGCCCTGCACGGCGCCCCGAAGCTGGCCTGGCAGACCGACGCGGTGGCGCACGACGACCTCGGCAACCCGGTCGGGCGCACGGTCCTGACCGACGCGACGACCGGCGCCCGGATCGACGCCTGGGACACCCTGGAGTCGGCGGCGGGCGACGGCGAGTCCCTCTACGGCGGCACGGTCCCGCTGGAGACGACGAAGTCCGGGTCGTCGTACCGGCTCAAGGACGCGACGCGCGGCGGCACCTACACCGGTGACGCCGAGAACAAGACGGACCAGTGCCTGCTGACCATCTGCCTGACCCGCGCCCCGGCGACGCTCTTCGAGGACGCCGACAACCACTGGGCCACGGGCCGGACCTCCGACCGTGCCACGGTGGCGGTGGACGCCCAGTACGGCACGGACGTCACCTGGGACTACTACAAGAACGTCCACGGCCGCAGCGGCATCGCCGGCGACGGCAAGGGCTCGTACAACCGCGTCCACTACGGCAAGGACTACAACAACGCCTTCTGGGACGACACCTGCTTCTGCATGACGTACGGCGACGGCGACGGCAAGCAGCTCGGCCCGCTGGTGTCGCTGGACGTGGCCGGGCACGAGATGTCCCACGGCGTGACGTCCAAGACGGCGGCGCTGACGTACTCGGGTGAGCCCGGCGGCCTGAACGAGGCCACGTCGGACATCTTCGGCACGCTGGTGGAGTTCTACGCGGACAACGCGAAGGACCCCGGTGACTGGCTCATCGGCGAGAAGGTCGTCCGCTCCGGCCTCGGCCGGGAGGCCCTGCGCTTCATGGACAAGCCGTCCAGGGACGGCGAGTCGGCCGACTGCTGGAGCGAGAAGGTGGCCGACCTCGACGTGCACTACTCCTCGGGCGTCGGCAACCACTTCGCGTACCTGCTCGCGGAGGGCAGCGGCAGGAAGACGATCAACGGCGTGAGCCACACCTCGCCGACCTGCGACGGCTCCACGGTCCAGGGCATCGGCCGCGCCAAGCTCGGCAAGATCTGGTACCGCGCCCTGACGGCCTACATGACGTCCTCGACGGACTACGCGGGCGCGCGCACGGCGACCCTGAGCGCGGCGAAGGACCTCTACGGCGCCGACAGCACCGAGCAGCGGGCGGTGGCCGCGGCCTGGAACGCGGTCAACGTGCGCTGACCGCTTCCCGCTCGACCGGTCCCTCCGCGACTGACCCCTCCCCGGTCGATCCCTCCTCGGCCGCCTCCCGCGCGACCGCTTCCAGCCGCACCGCGCACGCCTTGAACTCCGGCATCCGGGACGTCGGGTCGAGCGCGGGGTTGGTGAGGGAGTTGGCGCGGCCCTCGCCCGGCCAGTGGAACGGCATGAAGACGGTGTCGGGCCGGATGGCGTTCGTGATCCTCGCGGGCGCCACGGCCCGGCCCCGCCGGGACACCACGGCGACCGGGTCGCCCTCGGCCACCCCGAGCCGGGCCGCCAGCCGCGGGTGGATCTCTACGAACGGCCCGGGCGCGGCGGCGTTCAGCTCGGCCACGCGCCGGGTCTGCGCGCCGGACTGGTACTGCGCGACGACCCGCCCGGTGGTGAGCAGCACGGGGTACTCGTCGTCCGGTTCCTCGGCGGTCGCGCGGTGCGAGACGGGCACGAAGCGGGCCCGTCCGTCGGGCGTGGCGAAACGGTCGAGGAAGAGGCGGGGCGTGCCCGGGTGGGCGGTCGGCGTCTCCCGGGCCGGGTCGTCGGGCAGCGGCGCGTCCAGCAGGGCGTCCTCACCGCCGTCCACCGCCGCCGGCTGTCCGTCCGGCAGGGCGTCCTCACCGCCGTCCACCGCCGCCAGCCGTCCGTCCGGCCGGGCGCCCTCGCCCGGTCCCCCCGCCTCCGCCGGGGCCGGGCAGGGCCAGAACACGCCGTTCTCCTCCGCGAGCCTGCGGTAGGTGATCCCCGAGTAGTCCGCGGGGCCGCCCGCGCTCGCCCGGCGGAGTTCCTCGAAGACCTCCTCCGGGTCCGTCGGGAAGCCCTTCTCCACGCCCAGGCGGGCGGCGAGCTCGTGCATGACCTCCAGGTCGCTGCGGACGCCCTCGGGCGGGGTGATGGCCCGGCGGCGGAGCAGGACCCTGCCCTCCAGGTTGGTCGTCGTGCCGGTCTCCTCGGCCCACTGGGTGACCGGCAGGACCACGTCCGCGAGCGCCGCCGTCTCCGACAGCACCACGTCGCACACCGCCAGGAAGTCCAGTGACTTGATGCGCTCCTCGATGTGCGCGGCCCGGGGCGCCGACACGACCGGGTTGGACGCCATCAGCAGCAGCGACCTGATGTCCGTGCCCAGCGCGTCCAGCAGCTCGTAGGCGCTGCGCCCGGGGCCGGGCAGGCTGTCCGGGTCGACGCCCCACACCTCGGCGACGTGCCGCCGCGCCGCCGGGTCGTCGAGCTTGCGGTAGCCCGGCAACTGGTCGGCCTTCTGTCCGTGTTCGCGCCCGCCCTGCCCGTTGCCCTGCCCGGTCAGACAGCCGTAGCCCGACAGGGGGCGGCCGGGCCGGCCGGTCGCCAGGCACAGGTTGATCCAGGCGCCGACGGTGTCCGTGCCCTTGGACTGCTGCTCGGGCCCGCGCGCGGTCAGCACCATCGCCGACTCCGGCTCGCAGAACAGCCGTACCGTCTCGCGCAGCTGGGGAACGGACACCCCCGTGATCCGCTCCACGTACTCCGGCCAGTGCGCCATCGCGGCGGCCCGGGCGTCCTCCCAGCCGGCCGTGCGCTCGCGGATGTACTCCTCGTCCACCCGGCCCTCGGCGATCACCAGGTGCAGCAGGCCCAGCGCGAGCGCCAGGTCCGTGCCCGGCCGCGGCGCCAGGTGCAGGTCCGCCTGCTCGGCCGTCCTCGTGCGGCGCGGGTCGATGACGATCAGCGTGCCGCCGTTCTCCTTCAGCTCGGTGAAGAAGCGCAGCGACGGCGGCATGGTCTCCGCGAGGTTCGACCCGACGAGGATCACGCAGCCCGACTTCGGGATGTCCTCCAGCGGGAACGGCAGCCCCCGGTCCAGCCCGAACGCCTTGATGCCGGCGGCGGCCGCCGACGACATGCAGAACCGGCCGTTGTAGTCGATCTGGGACGTGCCGAGCACGACCCGCGCGAACTTGCCGAGCGTGTACGCCTTCTCGTTGGTGAGGCCGCCACCGCCGAACACGCCGACCGCGTCCGGCCCGTGCTCGGCGCGCGTGCGGCGCAGTTCCGCGGCGATCCGGTCGAGTGCCTCGTCCCAGGAGGCGGGCACCAGCGTGCCGCCCGCGTCGCGCACCAGCGGGGAGGTCAGCCGGACGTTCTTCGCGAGCACCGCCGGCGCCGTACGGCCCTTGCCGCACAGCGCGCCCCGGTTCACGGGGAAGTCCGCGCGCTCGCTCACCTCGACGGTCCCGTCCGGCGTGGGCGTCAGGTTCATCCCGCACTGCAGGGCGCAGTACGGGCAGTGCGTGGGCGTGGCGGTGTTCTGCATGCCGTCCAGCGTGCTTCGGCCGTGTTACGCCCGGGACGGCTCCCTGTTACGCGGCCGGGACGGGGACCTCCCCGCCGCCGCCCCGCCCTCGTGAGGGCACAGGGCTGCCCACCTTCACGTCGTCGCCGACCGGCACGGACGTTGCCTCTGTGACAGGAAACGCCACATGTGGCTCATTTCATTCCTTTCTTGGCCGATCCGACCTCGTTGAGTGTTGAAGCAGCGGGGCTACGCTCTCGCTACGCGCAGCGCTCGCACGACTCCGCACGGCGTTCGACACCCGGGCATGCCCGCCGTTCATCCGGCTGCATCCACACGCGGCTGCCTCCACCCGAGGCCGCACCGCCTGTGGCCATCCGACCCTCGAAACAGCCAGGAGGCCACCCGACCATGCCTCTGCGCCACCTCACCCCCCAGGACCGGCACCTCTTCCGGCAGTTCGGCCGCGGTCCCGCCGTCCCCGTCCCCGACCCGCTCCTGCACCACGCCATAGCCCGGCAGGCGGCGGCCGCCCCGCACGCCGTGGCCGCCGAGCACCAGGGCGCGCACCTGACCTACGGCGAACTCGACCGGTACGCCGGCGCCCTCGCCGCCCGCCTGGTCCGCGAGGGCGTTCGGCCCGGCGACCACGTCGGCCTCTTCGTCCGCCGCTCGCTGCCGATGCTCGTCGGCCTGCTCGGCATCCTGAAGGCCGGCGCCGCCTACGTCCCGCAGGACGTCGGCCTCGCGCCCCCGGCGCAGCTCGCCCACGTCATCCGCACCGCCCGCACCCGCGTCGTCCTCACCACCGCCGAACACGCCCACCGCGTACCGCTGCCGGACGGCCACCTGCTGCTCCCGCTGGACGAGCCGCTGCCCGACGCCCCGGCCCCGCGCCCGCGCGTCACCGGCGACCACGGCTGCTACGTCCTGTTCACCTCCGGCACCACCGGCCGCCCCAACGGTGTGCGGGTCACCCACCGCAACGTCGCCAACATCCTGCTCACCGCACCGGGCTCCCTGGACGTCCGCCCCGGCGACCGGGTCGCCCAGCTCCTCAACATCGCCTTCGACATGGCGGCCTGGGAGATCCTCGGCTGCCTCGCCCACGGCGGCACCCTCGTCATCCGCGGCAAGGACATCGCGGCCGCGGCCCGCACCGCCGACGTGCTCATCGCCACCCCGACCGTGCTGTCCGGCCTCGACCCCGCCGCCTGCCCCCGGGTGCGCACGGTCGCCGTCGCCGGGGAGCCCTGCCCCCGCCCGCTGGCCGACCGGTGGGCCCGGCAGGCCGCCTTCTACAACTGCTGCGGCCCCACGGAGACCACCATCGTCAACACGATGGGACGCCACGACCCGTCCGCCCCGCTGCTCACCATCGGCCGCCCCACCCCCAACAACACTGTCTACGTCCTCGACGCCGACCGCCGCCCCCTGCCCATCGGCGAGGTGGGCGAGATGTGGGCGGGCGGCGACTGCGTCTCCGCCGGCTACCTCGGCGACGACGCCCTCAACGCCGAGCGCTACGCCCCCGACCCGTTCCTCGGCGGCGGCCGCCGCATGTTCCGCACCAGGGACCTCGGCCGCTGGACCCCCGACGGGCAGCTCGAACACCTCGGCCGCACCGACGACCAGGTCAAGGTGCGCGGCTTCCGCGTCGAACTGGACTCCGTCTCCGCGGTGCTGGAGTCGGCCGCCGGCTGCACCCGCGCGGTCACCCTGCGGCGCGACGCCCGCACCCTGGTGTCCTTCGTCTGCCCGGCCGACATCGACCCCGAAGCGGCCCGCCGCGCCGTCGCGGACGCCCTGCCGTACTACTGCGTGCCCGAGCGGGTCCTGCCGTTGGCCTTCCTGCCGGAGACCGACCGCGGCAAGGTCGACAAACAGGCGCTGCTGCGGATGCTCGACGACAGTCTGGCGGTGGCCCGATGACCACGTCCCCGCCCCGGGCCCGCCAGGGCACCGGCGACCTCCCGCCGCTGCTCCCCGCCGCGCGCCGCGCGCTCAAACACCCCGCCCTGATGCACTACCACCGCCTCGCGGCCCTGGTCCTGCTGGCCAACGCCGCGTTCGCCTGGGCGCACTGGCCCCTGGCCACGCCCACCCTCGGGCACGCCGCCCTCGCCAACCTCGCCCTCGCCGTGCTGATACGCCAGCAGTACGTCATCAACCTGCTCTTCCGGCTGGCGACCGCGGCCCCGACGACCTGGCCGCTGAAGGTCCGCTGGACGCTCGGCAAGGTGTACCACTTCGGCGGACTGCACGTGGGCGGGGCACTGGCGGGAACGGCCTGGTTCCTGGCCCTGACGATCAGCACCCCGGACAGCGCCCCCCGGGCCGTCGGCTGGGCCCTGCTGGCGCTCCTCGCCCTGATCATCGCCACCGCCCTGCCGCCCTTCCGCGCCCGCCACCACGACCACTTCGAGCGGATCCACCGCTTCGGCGGCTGGACGGCCCTCGCCCTGTTCTGGACGCACACGCTGCTGGCGTCGCCGGGCCCCTGGCAGGTCGGCACGCTCGCGGTCGTCACCTTCAGCGTCGCCCTGCCCTGGCTCCGGCTGCGCAAGGTGGACGTGCGCCTCGAACGCCCCTCCTCCCACGTCGTGCTGGCCCGCTTCGACCACGGCGAGACCCCCTTCGCGGGCTCGTCCACCGCGATCAGCCGCAGCCCGCTGAAGGAATGGCACTCGTTCGCCAACGTCCCCACGCCCGGCGAGCCCGGCTTCCGCCTGACCATCTCGCGGGCGGGCGACTGGACCGGCTCCTTCATCGACGACCTGCCCGCACAGGTCTGGGTCAAGGGCATCACCACGGCCGGCGTCGCCAACATCGAGGTGCTGTTCCGCAAGGTCGTCTACGTCGCGACCGGCAGCGGCATCGGCCCCTGCCTGCCCCACCTGCTCGCCGCCGAGGTCCCCTCCCGCCTGGTCTGGGCGACCCGGGACCCCCGGGCCACCTACGGCGACGCACTTGTCGACGAGATCCTCGCCGCCCAGCCGCACGCCCTGGTCTGGGACACCTCCCGGCACGGCAAGCCCGACATGGTGCGCCTCGCCCACGAGGCCTACCGGGACTTCGGCGCCGAAGCGGTCATCTGCATCTCCAACAAGAGACTGACCTGGCAGGTGGTCCACGGCCTGGAGCGGCGGGGGATCCCGGCGTACGGCGCGATCTGGGACTCCTGACCCGTCGTAACCCCTCGTGAGGAGAAGGCAGATGAACAACCTGAAGGTCGAGCGCCACGGCCGTGTCGTGACCGTGCGCCTGCACCGCCCGCACGTACGCAACGCGCTCGACGGCGCGCTCCTCGCCGAACTCCTGGACACGCTCCGCCCGCTGGACGCTGCCCCCGGGACCGGCTGCTTCGTCGTCACCGGCTCGGAAGGCGTCTTCGCGGCGGGCGCCGACATCAAGGAGATGGCCCCCAAGTCGGCCGTCGACATGGCCGCCGAGGACTACTTCGCCGCCTGGGAGGAGTTCGCGGACCTGCGCACCCCGAAGATCGCCGCCGTCAACGGCCCCGCGCTGGGCGGCGGTTGCGAGCTGGCGATGATGTGCGACCTGGTCGTCGCGGGGGAGTCGGCCGTCTTCGGCCAGCCGGAGATCAAGCTGGGCGTGATCCCCGGTATCGGCGGCACCCAGCGGCTGACCCGTCTGGTCGGCCGGGCCAAGGCGATGGACCTGGTCCTCACCGGCCGCACGATGGACGCGCGGGAGGCTGGAAGCTGCGGTCTCGTCTCCCGAGTGGTCCCGGACGACCGGGTGCTGCCCGAGGCCCTCGAAGCGGCGGCGACGATCGCCTCGTACGGCCGCATGGCGGTCAGGGCGGCCCGCGAGTGCGTCGACCAGGCCCTCGAAACCGGCCTGCGCGACGGCATCCGCTTCGAACGCCGCGTCTTCCACGCCCTGTTCGCCACCGATGACCAGAAGGAGGGGATGACGGCGTTCCTGGAGAAGCGCCCGCCCGTCTTCCGAGGGCGCTGACAGCCGGGGGCGGGAGACGCGGGGCGCGCCGGCCGCGCTCCCGCTCCCCGGCCACGTTCAGGGGCTGTGCCTGGTCAGGACACGGCCCCCGATCGGTTCACCCACGCGCCGCCCGGTCAGCACACGTACGCGTAGTACGGGTCGTCGCCCTCGTCCAGACCGATCCGCCCGACCGAGTGGGGACCGATCTGGATGCACGACGGGTCGAAGCCGTCGACTTCCACGCTGGCCCTGATGGTGTGCCCGCACACGTTGTGGATGTCGGCCCACCACTGCCCCGAGGCGCCGAGCTTGGCGCACCCCGGCTCCGGAGCCCGGACCGCCCCGGCCGCCACGGGCGCCGCCGAGGCGGTCCCCATCGCGGCCGGCAGGACCAGCAGGGCGCCCGCGGCGGCCATCACCAGCGCGGAGCGAAGTCGAGTCATCAGGTGTCCTTTCCCCCAGTTCGCGGCGGCGGCCCGATCCGCCGCCGCACGGCGAAGACACTAAGCGTGAGCGGACGGACACGGAGAGCGCCGGGCTGTTTTTCACACTCTGGGGTGAAATGTGCCCGTCAAACCCGTCCTGGCAGAACGTCCGGATCCGTCCGAGAGGCTATTCGGCCGTGGCCAACGCCCGCTCCACACCCGGCTCCCGGGGTCCGAGGAACCGCGGATCCGGCCGGAACACCGCGTCCAGAGCGGCCTTCCCGGCGGCGAAGATCTCCCGGGCGCCCCCGTAGTACCAGGTCGCGTCATGCACCGCGTCCACCCCGACCCCGTATGACGCGACCCCCGCCGCCTGACAGAGCGCCACCGCCCGCCGGATGTGGAACCCCTGGCTGATCAGCACGGCCTCGTCCACACCGAAGATCTTTTTCGCGCGCACGCACGAGTCCCAGGTGTCGAACCCGGCGTAGTCGCTGACGATCCGCCCGTCGGGCACCCCGTGCCGCGTCAGGTACCCGCGCATCGCGTCCGGCTCGTCGTAGTCCTCCCGGCTGTTGTCCCCGGTGACGAGCACCACCTCGACCCGGCCCTCCCGGTACAGCTCCGCCGCCGCGTCCAGCCGGTGCGCGAGATACGGCGAGGGCTCCCCGTCCCACAGCCCCGCACCGAACACCACGGCCACATCGGTCCGCGGCACATCGGCCGTCGTCCGCAGCCGGTCACCCGCCGCGACATACATCCAGGTCGCCGGAAGCAGCCCGAGCACGCACCCGGCCATCACGGCCTGCACCAGCCGCCGCTGCCCCCGCCGGGTACGCGGCAGCCGCGGTCTGCGAAACGCCGGAAGACGCATCGGACGGTCCCTCCCCAGGTCGGCTCTCGACAGTCAGGGACGCCCGGCCGGGCCGCCCGGTTCATCCGCAGCCACGTGACCAGCTTCACGCGAAACATCGAAACCCCAGCTCAAGGCACCTCACACACCCCCTGTCCCGCATGGTGAACCGCTGGTAAACACCCGTGACGCCCCCGCAACGGGAAGGCAACGTGGCGCAGCGACCATCGACGCATGCCCAGCCAGCTCAGCCTCGTCCCGCCGCCCGCCACGCGCCGCCCGGCCCCGCCCGCCCTCGTCGTCGTGGCCCACGGCAGTCGCGACCCGCGCGCGCTGAGCACCGTACGCGCGCTCCTCGACCGAGTCCGCGCGCTGCGCCCCGACGTGCCCGTCCACCTCGGGCACATCGAACTCAACGCCCCCCTGCTCCCCGACACCCTCGCCGCCCTGGGCGACACCGAGGCGGTCCTGGTCCCGCTGCTCCTCAGCCGCGGCTACCACGTCAAGCAGGACATCCCCGAGATGGCCGCGGCCTCCCCGGCCCGCACCCACCTGGCGGCCCCGCTGGGCCCGCACCCCCTGCTGGTGGACGCCCTCCAGGCCCGCCTCCTGGAGGCAGGCTGGGGCGCGACCCCCCGCCGCACCAGCGCGGTCGTCCTCGCCGCGGCCGGCTCCCGCGACCCGGACGCGAAGACGGACACGGGCCGCACGGCCCACCTCCTGGCGACCCGCCTCGGCGTCCCGGTCATCCCGGCCTACGCCTCGGCCGCGACCCCCACCGTCCAGACCGCGGTCCGCACCCTCCTGGCAAGGGGCCGCCGCCACATAGCCCTCGCCTCCTACTTCACGGCCCCGGGCCGCTTCGCCACGGAGTGCGCCCAGTCGGCCCCCTGGATCACGGCGGCCCCCCTCGGCACGCACCCGTCGATGGCCCAGCTCCTCCTGCACCGCTACGACGAGACTTTGGCGACCCGGGCTTTCGAGGGACCAGCACTGGCATCGGCCTGAAAGGGGCGCGGGGAACTGCGCGACAAGCCACACCAGGCCCGCACCCGCCACACAACTGAACCCCGCAAACGCTCAGGCACACAGCACACCCATGCCCGTACTGTCGACACATGGCAGGCACCTCACAAACCCCCCCGGCCTACGACCCGACGTCAGTCGACCGCTGGGCCCCGGAACCCGACAAACGCCCCGGCCGCACCGCCTTCCAACGCGACCGGGCCCGGATCCTGCACAGCGCCGCCCTGAGAAGACTCGCCGGCAAAACCCAAGTGGTAACGCCCGGCACCCTCGGCCCCGCCTGGGACGCCAGCCCCCGCACCCGCCTCACCCACTCCCTGGAATGCGCCCAGGTCGGCCGGGAGCTGGGCGCGGCCCTCGGCTGCGACCCGGACCTCGTGGAAGCCGCCTGCCTCTCCCACGACCTCGGCCACCCGCCCTTCGGCCACAACGGCGAACAGGCCCTCAACGAGTTCGCGGCCGACTGCGGCGGCTTCGAGGGCAACGCCCAGTCCCTCAGGCTCCTCACCCGCATCGAGCCCAAACGCTTCACCCCGGACGGCTCCGTCGGCCTCAACCTCACCCGCGCCGCTCTCGACGCCGCCACCAAGTACCCCTGGCCCCGCGGCGCCCACCCCACCGACCCGGCGTCCAACAAGTTCGGCGTCTACGAGGACGACCGCCCCGTCTTCGACTGGGTCCGCAAGGACGCCCCCGGCACCCGCACCTGCTTCGAGGCGCAGGTCATGGACTGGTCCGACGACGTCGCCTACTCGGTGCACGACGTGGAGGACGGCCTGCACGCCGGCCACATCGACCCGAACTGCCTGCACGCGGAACCCGAACGCCGGGACGTCTTCCAGGTCGCCCTCGGCCGGTACGTCCCGGCCGACACCGACCCCGCCGAACTCGCCGAGGCCCTCGACCGGCTCCTCGCCCAGGAGTGGTGGCCACACGGCTACGACGGCACCGCCGTCGCCCAGGCCCGGCTGAAGGACGCCACCAGCCAGCTCATCGGCCGCTTCTGCCTCGCCGCCGAGACGGCGACCCGCGCCGCGTACGGCACCGGACGGCTCACCCGGTACGCCGCCGAACTGGTCGTCCCGCGCGGAACCCGCATGGAGTGCGCCGTCCTCAAGGCCGTCGCCGACCTCTACGTCATGCAGCGCGCGGAGCAGGAGCGGCTCCGCGCCGACCAGCGGATCGTCGTCGCCGAACTGGCCGAGGCACTCACCGCCCGCGCCCCCGACGGCCTGGACCCGCAGTTCCGCGCCCTGTTCGACCGGGCACCGGACGACCGCGCCCGCAAGCGCGTCATCGTCGACCAGATCGCCTCCCTCACGGACACCTCGGCCCGTTCGCTTCACGCCCGTCTGACAGGGCACGCATGAGACTGGCGGGAAGCGAGAGGCCACAGCACGCCCGATGGTGACCCTCCGTGGCCTGAACGGGTCACTCCCTCTTCCCGCATCACGCTCCGTGCGGGACGCTCGCAAGTGGCGACACCCTGACGAGGAGGCATCAAGTGGTCGACGCGGATCAGACATTCGTCATCGTCGGAGGCGGACTGGCCGGCGCCAAGGCGGCCGAGACGCTCCGCGCGGAGGGCTTCACCGGCCGCGTGATACTGATCTGCGACGAACGGGACCACCCCTACGAGCGCCCGCCGCTGTCCAAGGGCTACCTCCTCGGCAAGGAGGAACGCGACAGCGTCTTCGTGCACGAGCCCGCCTGGTACGCGGCGCACGACATCGAACTCCACCTCGGCCAGACCGTCGACGCCGTCGACCGCACGGCGAAGACGGTCCGCTTCGGCGACGACGGCACGGCCGTCCGCTACGACAAGCTGCTCCTGGCGACCGGCGCCGAGCCCCGCCGCCTCGACATCCCGGGCACGGACCTGGCCGGCGTGCACCATCTGCGCCGCCTCGCCCACGCCGAGCGCCTCAAGCACGTCCTGACCAACCTCGGCCGGGACAACGGCCACCTCGTCATCGCGGGCGCCGGCTGGATCGGCCTGGAGGTGGCGGCCGCGGCCCGCGAGTACGGCGCGGAGGTCACCGTGGTCCACCGCGGCCCGAGCCCGCTGCACTCCGTCCTCGGCCCCGAGCTGGGCCAGCTCTTCGCCGAGCTGCACCGCGAGCACGGCGTGCGCTTCCACTTCGGCGCCCGGCTCACCGAAATCGTCGGCCAGGACGGCATGGTCCTCGCGGCCCGCACGGACGACGGCGAGGAACACCCGGCCCACGACGTCCTCGCCGCGATCGGCGCGGCCCCGCGCACCCACCTCGCGGAGGCGGCCGGCCTGGAGATCGCCGACCGCGCCCACGGCGGCGGCATCGTCGTCGACGAGCGGCTGCGCACCTCCGACCCGGACATCTACGCCGCCGGCGACGTCGTCTCCTTCCCGCACGCCCTCTTCGACACGCGGCTGCGCGTGGAGCACTGGGCCAACGCCCTCAACGGCGGCCCGGCGGCGGCGCGCTCCATGCTCGGCCAGGACGTGACGTACGACCGCGTGCCCTACTTCTTCTCCGACCAGTACGACCTGGGCATGGAGTACTCCGGCTGGGCACCGCCGGGCAGCTACGACCAGGTGGTGATCCGGGGCGACGCGGGCAAGCGGGAGTTCATCGCGTTCTGGCTGAAGGACGGCCGGGTGCTGGCGGGCATGAACGTCAACGTGTGGGACGTCACAGACAAGATCCAGCGACTGGTCCGCGGCAAGGCCCGGGTGAACACGGAGAACCTCGCGGATCCCCGCATTCCACTCGAAAACCTCGCACCGTGAGTGTCAGTCCGCCCCCGTAGAATTCACGCGTGGCAGGACGGATCAACGACGAGGACGTGAAGGCGGTACGGGACGCGGTCCCGATCGACGCCGTGGTGTCCGAGTACCTCCAGCTGCGCAACGCGGGCGGCGGCAACCTCAAGGGTCTCTGCCCGTTCCACGACGAGAAGTCGCCCTCCTTCCAGGTCAGCCCCGCCAAGGGCCTGTTCCACTGCTTCGGCTGCCAGGAGGGCGGCGACACCATCACGTTCGTGATGAAGATCGACCACCTCACCTTCTCGGAGGCGGTCGAGCGCCTGGCCGGCCAGGCGGGCATCACCCTGCGCTACGAGGAGGGCGGCTACAACCCCTCCCACCAGCGCGGCGAGCGGATCCGCCTGGTCGAGGCCCACAAGATCGCCGCCGAGTGGTACGCGGAACAGCTCGCCACCAGCCCCGAGGCCGACACCGGCCGGATCTTCCTCGCCGAACGCGGCTTCGACCAGGCCGCCGCGCAGCATTTCTCCGTCGGCTACAGCCCCCAGGGCTGGGACCACCTCACCCGCTACCTGCGCGGCAAGGGCTTCACCGACAAGGAGCTGCTCCTCTCCGGCCTCTCCCAGGAGGGCCGCCGCGGCCCCATCGACCGCTTCCGCGGCCGCCTGATGTGGCCCATCCGCGACATCGGCGGCGACGTCGTCGGCTTCGGCGCCCGCAAGCTCTACGAGGCGGACAACGGCCCCAAGTACCTCAACACGCCCGACACGGCGATCTACAAGAAGTCCCAGGTCCTCTACGGCATCGACCTCGCGAAGAAGGACATCGCCAAGGCGTCCCGCGCGGTCGTCGTCGAGGGCTACACGGACGTCATGGCCTGCCACCTCGCCGGTGTCACCACCGCCATCGCCACCTGCGGCACCGCCTTCGGCACCGACCACATCAAGATCCTCCGCCGCCTCCTCATGGACAACGGCTCGGCCCGCGTCATCTTCACCTTCGACGGCGACGCCGCCGGCCAGAAGGCCGCCCTGCGCGCCTTCGAGGACGACCAGAAGTTCGCCGCCGAGACGTACATCGCGATCGCCCCCGACGGCATGGACCCCTGCGACCTGCGCCTGGCCAAGGGCGACGAAGCCGTCGCCGACCTGGTCGAACCCCGCACCCCGCTCTTCGAGTTCGCCCTGCGCCAGATCGTCGGCCGCTACGACCTCGACACCCCGGCGGGCCGCGCCGCCGCCCTGGACGAGGCCGCCCCGATCGTCGCCCGCATCAAGAACAGCGGCGCGCAGCACGAAGTCGCCGTGCAGCTCGCCGGCATGCTCGGCATCCTCGACACCCAGTTCGTGGTCAAGCGCGTGGCCCAGCTGGCCCGCTGGGCCCGCGACCGCGGCGGCAAGTCCGGCCCCGGCCCGGAGCGGCACCACCAGGGGCAGCAGTACGCCGGCCCGCCCCAGCAGGCCGGCCCCCGCGGCCCGGCCCTCAACCTCCGCAACCCCGTCTACGCCACCGAACGCGAACTGCTCAAACTCGCCCTGCAGCGCCCCGAGCTGGTCTCCCCGGCCTTCGACGCGTACGGCGTCGACGAGTTCACCGCCCCGCCCTACGCGGCCGTACGCCAGGCCATCCTGGACGCGGGCGGCGCCGAACTGGGCGTCGCGGACCCGCAGGACTACCTGGTCAAAGTCCGTGAGGCCGCCCCGGACGACGCGGTCCGCGCGATGGTGACGGAGCTGGCCGTCGAGGCGATCATGCTGCACAAGGGCGTGAAGGGCGTCGACGAGACGTATGCCGGCGCCCAGTTGGTGACGGTCCGCCGCCGGGCCGTGGAGCGCCGCATCCGCGACATCACCGGCCGGCTCACCCGCCTCGGCACGCACGGCGACCCGGCCGAGCTGGCCGCCGTCCAGAACGAACTGTGGGTCCTCCAGCAGTACGACCAGACCCTCCGGGAACACGGCGCCGCCGCGCTCTGACGTCACCGCGCGGTCACGGACGGGAAGCAAAAAGTCATCGCACGCCCCTCGTGGCGACGATGTGTCTTACCCCACACTGGGTTGCGGTGCCTGAGTCCTCGGAGCGCGGCCGGTCCGTCACCGACGGGTCCCAGATCCCCGCGGTTCCGCTCATCGCGTACGGGACGGAAAGCGGCGAGGCCGTCGACTCCGCCCCCGAAGTACCGCTGCCGCCCACCTTGGCAGCGATCATCCTGGAGGTCGCCCCCGTGCAGACCCAGACCCTCACCCAGACCGACGTCGGCGCTGCCCGCGGCGCCGACGGCACAGCCCCGGACGCGGAGGCCGACGCCCTCTCCGCGGTCCCGGCGCAGAACCGCGTCACGCA
Source organism: Streptomyces sp. NPDC006140 (assembly GCF_040628815.1). Lineage (NCBI taxonomy): Bacteria > Bacillati > Actinomycetota > Actinomycetes > Kitasatosporales > Streptomycetaceae > Streptomyces > Streptomyces sp. NPDC006140. Next base: position 229,187 of record NZ_JBEXTS010000001.1, read on the forward strand.
CCACCCCGAGACGGAGCCGGAGGAGCCGCCCGCCGAGGCCGTCGAGACGGCCGAGCCGCCCGAAGCCGTCGAGCCGCCCCCGGCCCGCACCGAGACCGGCGGCCCCTCCTCGGACCTGTTCCGCCAGTACCTGCGGGAGATCGGCCGCATCCCCCTGCTGACCGCGGCCGAGGAGGTCGAACTCGCCCGCCGCGTCGAGGCCGGCCTGTTCGCCGAGGAGAAGCTGAGCAACACCCCTGACCTGGACAGCCAGTTGGCGCTGGACCTCGACCGGCTCGTGGTCATGGGGAGGATGGCCAAGCGCCGCCTCATCGAGGCCAACCTGCGCCTGGTCGTCTCCGTCGCCAAGCGCTACGTCGGCCGCGGCCTGACCATGCTCGACCTCGTCCAGGAGGGCAACCTCGGACTCATCCGGGCCGTCGAGAAGTTCGACTACGCCCGCGGCTACAAGTTCTCCACCTACGCCACCTGGTGGATCCGCCAGGCCATGTCCCGCGCCCTGGCCGACCAGGCCCGCACGATCCGGGTCCCCGTCCACGTCGTGGAGCTGATCAACCGCGTCGTCCGCGTCCAGCGCCGGATGCTCCAGGAGCGGGGCTACGAGCCGACGCCCGAGGAGGTCGCCGCGCACCTGGACCTGCCGCCGGAGCGGGTCGGCGAGGTCCTGCGCCTCGCCCAGGAGCCGGTGTCGCTGCACGCGCCGGTCGGCGAGGAGGACGACGTCGCCCTCGGCGACCTCATAGAGGACGGCGACGCGACCTCCCCCGTGGAGTCGGCGGCGTTCCTGCTGCTCAGGGAGCACCTGGAGGCGGTGCTGTCGACGCTGGGGGAGCGGGAGCGGAAGGTCGTCCAACTGAGGTACGGCCTGGCCGACGGCCGTCCGCGCACGCTGGAGGAGATCGGCCGCATCTTCGGCGTGACGCGGGAGCGGATACGGCAGATCGAGTCGAAGACGCTGAACAAACTGCGGGACCACGCCTTCGCGGACCAGCTGAGGGGCTATCTGGACTGATGCCGTCCCCGCGCCCCTTCAAGGGGCGCGGGGAACTGCGCGACCAGCCACGACGGACCCGCAGCCGCCCCACGACCGATTCAGTCCACCTCGGCCACCGCCTGCGCGAACTGCGCCTGGTACAGCCGCGCGTACGCCCCACCGGCCGCCAGCAACTCGCTGTGCGTGCCCTGCTCCACGATCGACCCGTTCTCCATGACGAGGATCGCGTCCGCGTCCCGGATGGTCGACAGGCGGTGCGCGATGACGAACGAGGTCCGCCCGTGCGCCAGCTTGGCCATCGCCTTCTGGATCAGCACCTCCGTGCGCGTGTCGACCGAACTCGTCGCCTCGTCCAGCACCAGGATCACCGGGTCGGACAGGAACGCCCGCGCGATGGTGATGAGCTGTTTCTCACCCGCGCTGACCCCGCTGCCCTCGTCGTCGATCACCGTGTCGTACCCGTCCGGCAGCGTCCGGATGAACCGGTCCGCGTGCGCGGCCCGGGCCGCCTCCTCGATCTCCCCGCGGGTCACCTTCCGGGACGCCCCGTACGCGATGTTCTCCGCGATGGTCCCGCCGAACAGCCAGGTGTCCTGCAGCACCATGCCGATGCCGGCCCGCAGCTCGTCCCGGGACATCCGGGCGATGTCGACCCCGTCGAGGGTGATGCGCCCGCCGGTGACGTCGTAGAACCGCATGAGCAGGTTGACCAGGGTCGTCTTGCCCGCGCCGGTCGGGCCGACGATGGCCACCGTCTGCCCGGGCTCGACCTTCAGCGACAGGTCCTCGATGAGCGGCTTGTCGGGGTCGTAGCGGAACGACACGTGCTCCAGCGCCACCTGCCCGCGCAGTTCCTCGGGCCGCACGCCCGGCACCGGGTCGGCGCTCTGCTCCTCCGCGTCGAGCAGTTCGAAGACCCGCTCCGCCGACGCCACACCCGACTGCACCAGGTTCGCCATGGACGCGACCTGCGTCAGCGGCATGGAGAACTGCCGCGAGTACTGGATGAAGGCCTGCACATCGCCGATGGACAGCGACCCGGAGGCGACCCGCAGCCCGCCGACGACCGCGACCAGCACGTAGTTGAGGTTCGACACGAACATCATCAGCGGCTGCATGACCCCGCTGTTGAACTGCGCCCGGAACCCCGCCTCGTACAGCGCCTCGTTCTGCTCGGCGAACTGCCGCGCCGACTCCTCCTGCCGCCCGAACACCTTCACCAGGGTGTGCCCGGTGTACATCTCCTCGATGTGCGCGTTCAGCTTGCCGGTCGTGCGCCACTGCTGCACGAAGTGCGGCTGCGACCGCTTGCCCACGCGCGTGGCGACGACGAACGACAGCGGCACGGTCACCAGCGCGACCAGCGCCAGGATCCAGGAGACGTAGAACATCATCGCGAGGACGCCGACGATGGTCAGCACCGAGTTGATGAGCTGCCCCATCGACTGCTGCAGTGTCTGCCCGATGTTGTCGATGTCGTTCGTCGCCCGGGACAGCACCTCACCGCGCTGCCGCTTGTCGAAGTAGGACAGCGGCAGCCGCGACAGCTTCGTCTGCACGTCCTCCCGCATCCGGAACATGGTGCGGTTCACGGCCCGGTTCACCAGCCGCGTCGCCACCGCCATCAGCAGCCCGGCCACCGTGAACACGCCCAGCGCGAGCAGCAGCACATGCCCGACGGCCGTGAAGTCGATGCCCTCACCCGGGGTGAAGTCGGTGCTGCGGAGCATGTCGGCGACCTCACCGTCCCCGCGCTGCCGCATCTGCTCCAGGACCTGCTCCTTGCTCGCCCCCTCGGGCATGCCCCGCCCGACGATCCCGGCGAAGACCAGGTCGGTCGCCTTGCCGAGGATCTTCGGCCCGACGACGTTGAGACCGACGCTGAGCACCACGCACAGCAGCAGCGCGTAGATGGTCACGCGCTCCGGCCGGAACTGCGCGACGAGCCGTTTGCCCGACCCCTTGAAGTCCAGCGAGCGCTGGTCGGGACCGCCCCCGGCCATCATCCGCCCCATGGGCCCCGCCATCAGGCAGCCTCCGCTTCCGTGAGCTGGGAGAGCACGATCTCCCGGTAGGTCTCGTTGTCCGCCATCAGCTCGTGGTGCCGGCCGGTGCCGACGACCCGGCCCTCGTCGAGGACGACGATCCGGTCGGCGTCCCGGATGGTCGCCACCCGCTGGGCGACGATCACCACGGTCGCCTCGGCGGTCTCCCGCGTGAGGGCGGCCCGCAGCGCGGCGTCCGTGGCGTAGTCGAGCGCGGAGAAGGAGTCGTCGAAGAGGTAGATCTCGGGCCGCTGCACCAGCGTCCGGGCGATCGCGAGCCGCTGCCGCTGCCCGCCGGAGACGTTCGTCCCGCCCTGCGCGATGGGCGCGTCCAGCCCGCCCTCCAGTCCCTGGACGAACTCCTTGGCCTGCGCCACCTCCAGCGCGTGCCACAGCTCCTCGTCGGTGGCGTCGGGATTGCCGTAGCGCAGGTTGGTCGCCACCGTCCCCGCGAACAGGTACGGCTTCTGCGGCACCAGCCCGACCGTCTTCGCGAGCAGCTGCGGGTCGATCTCCGCCACCTCGACCCCGTCGACGAGCACCTGCCCCTCGGTCGCGTCGAACAGCCGCGGGACCAGCCCGAGCAGCGTGGATTTGCCGCTGCCGGTCGAGCCGATCACGGCGGTCGTCTCACCCGGCCGGGCCACCAGGTCCACGGCCCGCAGCACCGGCTCCTCGGCACCCGGATAGCGGAAGCCCGCCCCCCGGATCTCCAGATGCCCGTGCCGGCGCAGCTCCCGCACCGGCGCCGACGGCGGCACGACGCTGGAGGAGGTGTCCAGCACCTCCTGGATGCGCTCGGCACACACCTCCGCACGCGGCACCATCATGAACATGAAGGTGGCCATCATCACGGACATGACGATCTGCATCAGATAGGCGAGGAACGCCGTCAGGTCACCGATCTGCATCCCGCCGCTGTCGATGCGGTGCGCGCCGAACCACACCACGGCGATCGACGACAGGTTCACCACCGTCATCACGATCGGGAACATCAGCGCGAGCAGATTGCCGGTGCCCAGCGCGAAGTCGGTGAGGTCGGTGTTGGCCTTCCGGAAGCGCTGCTGCTCGTACTCGTCCCGGACGAAGGCCCGGATCACCCGGTTGCCGGTGATCTGCTCGCGCAGCACCCGGTTCACCGCGTCCAGCCGCTCCTGCATGGAGCGGAACAGCGGCCGCAGCCGCCGCACGATCAGCGTCACGCAGATCCCCAGCACCGGCACGACCGCCACCAGCACCCCGGACAGCGGCACGTCGAGACCGAGCGCCAGCACGATGCCGCCCACGCACATGATCGGCGCCGACACCAGCAGCGTGAACGTCATCAGGGCCAGCATCTGCACCTGCTGGACGTCGTTCGTCGTCCGCGTGATCAGCGACGGCGCCCCGAAGTGTCCGACCTCACGCGCGGAGAACGACTGCACCCGGTCGAACACGGCACCGCGCACATCCCGCCCGAGCGCCGACGCCGTCCGCGCGCCGTAGTACACGGCCCCGATGTTGCACACGACCTGCACCAGCGAGATGCCGATCATCAGGCCGCCGTAGCCCATGATGTAGCCGGTGTCGCCGTTGACGACACCCTGGTCGATGATGTCCGCGTTCAGCGTGGGCAGGTAGAGCGTGGCGCAGGTCTGCAGGAACTGCAGCAGCACCAGCAGGGCGATGGGTCTCTTGTAGGGCCTGAGATAACGTCGCAGAAGTCGTATGAGCACGCTGCTTCTCTCGGAGTGGGCGAGGGGGCGGTTGGTTGCCCTTGGCCCCTATCGTCGAACACTCCACCGGCGTTACCTCAACCGAATTAACCCAACAGGCGGTCAAGCCCTCAGAAAGCCCCGGGATGGGTCTGCTCCCGCACCGACACGAACTGCTGCCGCACGGCCTGCCCCACCGCCAGCTCCTCCCCGGGCTCCAGCACCTGCGCGACCGCGCCCTGCCAGGCCGGCGGGGTCCGCGCGTCGAGCGTGCCCTGCGACGCCCCGAGCGCCCAGGCCGCCTGCCGGGCGGCGCCGATCGCCGCGTAGTCCGCGGGCTGCGGCACCACGACCTGCGTCCCGAACAGCGAGGGCGCCGCGGCCTGCACGGCGGGCAGCTCGGCGGCCGGTCCGAGCAGGAAGACCCGCCGCACCTCCACGCCCCGGCCGCGCAGCACGTCCAGCGCGTCCGCGAGCCCGCACAGCATGCCCTCGAACGCCGCCCGGGCCAGATGCTCCGGCTTCATCGACTCCCGCCGGAGCCCCGCCAGGGTCCCGGCGACATGCGGCAGGTTCGGCGTCCGCTCACCCTCCAGATAGGGCAGCAGCACCAGCCCGTGCGCCCCCGGCGTCGACTTCATCGCCAGGTCGGACAGGCTCTCCAGATCGGGCAGCCCCAGCAGCTCGGCGGCCCCGCGCAGGGTCCGTACGGCGTTCAGCGTGGTGACGACGGGCAGGTGCATGCCGGTCGCGTCGGCGAGCGCGGTGATCATCCCGGAGCCGTCGACCAGCGCCTCGGGGTGCACGGCCATCACCGACCCGGACGCGCCCAGCGAGACGACCGCGTCCCCGAGGCCGATGCCCAGCCCGAACGCCGCCGCCATGGTCTCGCCGGTCCCCACGGAGATCAGCAGCCCCTCCGGCGTCGTACCGGCGGCGTCCGCCGGGCCGATCACCTCCGGCAGCATCACCTGGTGGCCGAGCGCCAGCTCGACCAGGTCGGGCCGGTAGGCGCCGGTCGCCGCCGACCAGTACCCGGTGCCGGACGCTCCGCCCCGGTCGGTGGTCCTGCGGACCGGCCGGCCCAGCAGCTGCCACACCAGCCAGTCGTGCGCCTGCAGCAGGATCGCGGTGCGCTGCGCGTTCTCCGGCTCGGTCCGCGCCAGCCAGCGCAGCTTCGTCACCGGCTGCGCGGCCTGCGGCACACACCCCACGGCCTGCGCCCACGCCTCGCGCCCGCCGAGCGCGTCGACCAGATCGGCCGCCGCGACCTGCGTCCGCTTGTCCCCGCCGACCATCGCCGGCCGCACGGTGTTCCCCTGCGCGTCCAGCGGCACGACGGCGTTCTGCTGCGCCGAGACGCCGATCGCCTGCACGCCCTCCAGCAGCCCGCCGCCCGCGGCCTCGCCCAGGGACAGCAGCCAGGCCTGCGGGTCGACGTCGGACGGCCGGCCGCCGCCCTCGGGGCTCTCCACCGGATGCGGTGCATATCCCTGCCTGAGCACGGCTCCGGTGTCCGTGTCACAGACGACGATACGAGTGAAATCGGGTGAACTGTCCAACCCGGCGACTATCCCCATGGCCAAAATTCTGCCGTACCGCCGCGCCGGCTTGAGCCGTGGGCGCCGTGGGGGTGGGCCGCCGGGTTCTGGGTGCGGGTGCTTCGTGGCTGGTCGCGCAGTTCCCCGCGTCCCTGGGGGACCTGGGTGTGCTCGGCGCCTGGGAAGGAACTGTTACGTATTGCTCGTACCCCAGTCGTCCGCGCCGCCGTTGTGGGTGGCGCGCTCCCTGAGGTGGCGGACGCGCTCGGCGACCGAGTCCGGGACGCGGTCGCCGACCTTGTCGCTGACCACGTGGTAGGCCTTGCCCGCGATCTCACGGCCCTGGTGGGCCGCGGACTCCGCGGTGTTGCGGACGGCCGGGTTCTGTGCGAACTGCCGGGCCGACTTCTTCAGCTGCTCGTAGCGCTCGCGTCCGGCCCTCGTGCCCAGCACGTAACCCAGGACGACTCCGGCGACGAACGTGAGCCGGTAACGCATGGCGGCCACCCTTTCCTTGCGTAGGTCTCCGGTGGGGCGTCGGCGCCGGGGAGTACCGATTGGCGGAGCACCCCCCTGCTTGCGCTAATGTATGTGTCGCAGCGAGCGCGCGCCCCCTGGCGAATACCCAGGTAGGTACGTTCGATGCAACGAGACCTTCCTCGGTAGCTCAATTGGCAGAGCAGCCGGCTGTTAACCGGCAGGTTACTGGTTCGAGTCCAGTCCGGGGAGCTCGGTCCTCCGTAGCTCAATTGGCAGAGCAGCCGGCTGTTAACCGGCAGGTTACTGGTTCGAGTCCAGTCGGGGGAGCATGGTGAACGAGGACCCCTCAGGGGTCCTTTTTCATGTCCGGTGGAACCGTCCGGCCCGTGGCGGAGTCATCAAGGTCACGAACGCCGTGGCCGAGCCGACCATCCGAAGCAGGAGATCGTATGAGCGGCTATGCTGCGGCAGACGGCGCGCACACATGTACGCGACACGCCGCTATGGGGCGGTAGCTCAGCCGGTTAGAGCAGCGGACTCATAATCCGTCGGCCGTGGGTTCGAGTCCCACCCGCCCCACCACCCAGTGGTCACGCAGAAACGATGTGACCTGCGGAAACGCGAGAACGGTGGGCGCCACACCGAGGCGGCGACCACCGTTCACCCACCCAGATCAAGATCCAGGGACCCTACAGGGACCCGGAGGGCGCCACTCGGATCCCTCAGGTGCCTAGGCCGCCTCATCGGACGGCTCCTGGTCCTGCTCGCTGGCTTCCAGTAGGACGCGGGCCAGGCTTTCGAGGCCCATCTCGGTCTCGCCGTCGATGACGAAGCGGGCAAGGTGTCGGCGCCGCCCGAGCTCCGGCAGATGCGCCGTGATCTTGTCCGCCGACAAGATCCTTAGACCGGCCTCCTTGCAGTAGTCGCGTACCCACTGGATCACGGCCAGGGTCGCGTTCTCCTGGCTGGCGGCGGCCGTCTTGATCCTGCCGAGTGAGCGGCCGTCGTGCCGTGCCTTCACACTGACGGTCCAGATGTCGTCGCGGCTCCGGGCGGCCTCGGCGTAGACAACGGCCATCCCGTTGCTGAAGAGCTTCTGAGGCAGAGCGAGCGGCCGGAGCACGTCGTAGGAGACGCTGCGCGGGATCACGGACGTCATGGACTCGGCCTCGCGTCGTGCGAGCTGGGGCATGACGCTGGTGTAGGTGTCCGAGGTGATCTGGCGCGAGCTGTGCCCAAGCCGCTCCTGGACCACCTTGATGTCGTTGCCCTGGAGCAGCGAGAGACTGGCCGAGATGTGCCGGAGATCATGAAGCCGGACCGGGGGTAGGCCGGACAGCTCCACCAGGCGCTTGAAGCGCCGACTCACCCAGTCGGGGTGGAGAGGTTCGCCGTTCTCGTGGGTGAAGAAGCGGTCCGACTCGACCCAAGCGCCTGCGGCGGACCACTCTTCGCGCGCCTTCGCCCGCCGGGCTCGTCCCTGCGCCAGGACTTCGGCCGACTCCTCGCTCAGGTTCAGAGTGCGGACGCTGTCGGCCTTGGGTGCTTCGCCGTACAGCCGGTAGGCCACCTCTACGATCTGGGCCGAGATGCGTAGCCAGAGACCGGCCAGGTTGACCTCGTGCACCGGGAGCGCGCACATCTCGCCCCGGCGAGGACCGAGGAAGATGAAGGAGTGCCACAGGTCGTACAACCAGTCGTCCCGGACGAAGTCCAGGAAGGCGCCGGTCTGCTCGGGCGTCCAGATCATGACGGGGCCCGGCTTCTCGCCGGTTCGCTTCCAGTGCTCGACGCGTTCGGGCGTCCACACCAGTGGCTTGGGACGCGTGACCGCCGGCAGTTCGACCAGCCGGGCCCAGTTCCTGCTGAACGCATCCTCGCGCTTCATCCCCCAGGTGATGGCGGAGCTGAGGGTGTCGTTGATGCGGTGCATGGTCGCGGCGGACGTGACCTTCCGCAGGCCCCTTCGGCCCTCTCGCAGGGCGGCGTTGGCGTCGAGGTATGCCCGCCGGGTACGGCGGCGTTCCTCCTTCTTCCCTGCGGCGCGGACCCAGCACTGGTGGGCGGCATCGCGGGCCTTGGTCAGTTCCTCGACCCGTAGGCGGTGGAGTATCCGCTCAGCGTTCTCGCGCTCGATGGCGTTGTACATGGCGTCGAGGTGGCGGACGCGGAGGTCTCGGCGCTTGATGTGGCCGAGGTGCGGCACCAGATAGTTGTCGATGTGCTCCTGGTAGCCGTGCCGGGTGGTGCGGGCCAGCTTCTTCTTCGCGTCGATCCAGCGCCGCAGATACTCGGCCATGGTCTCGGTCGACAGGACGTCGGCGCCGCCGACCACCTCTTTGTAGAACTGCTCGGCCGCCGCCTCGGCCTTCTCCCTGGTGGGGAAGCCGCCGCGCTTGGGGCGGCGCCGCTTGCCGTTCTCGCCGCGTTCGAGCTCCAGGGAGAAGTACCACGTACCGTGGCCCTTCCGTCCGAGCTTCGGGCACGTCAGCCCGATGTCCCCGATCTTCGGCGTGCCGTCGGCGTTCAGTATGGGGTTGCCGTTCTTGTCGGTGAGCGGCCCCTTGCACTGGCATCGCCGGTAGAAGTTCGGCGAGTACATCCAACCCCCTGCCGTTGGCTGGCCCGTAGCCAGCCCGGTCGTGCGTACGTGTCCGTACGTGTCTGGCGTGATCTCTCTTGATCTTGCTGGGGGTGTCGGACAGCGTTGTAAAGTTGCTGACGAGTTGGCGCGGGGGAGATTGCGACCAACGAGATGACTGCTCAGGAAGCCGGCGGCCAGGCATCGGTCGGAGTGATGGGGCTTGAGGAGCTGCTGTCGCTTCCGGCCACCGTCAACGTGACGACCGCCGGCCGTGCTTTGGGTATTGGCCGTGATAAGGCGTATGAGTTGATCCGGAGTGGGGCCTTCCCGGTTCGGACGCTTGTGTTGGGTGGGACGACTCGCGTGCCGACGGCGGAGCTGTGGAAGGTTCTGGGGGTCGAGGGTCTGGCGTCCGGGCATGCGTGATGTGCGGGGTAGCTGGTTCATACGCGCAAGAAGCGTGATGAATTTGCAAAAGGGTGACCTATCTGCCACTAGAGTGGCCCATGTCAGGGGGTCGGTTGTGAGGGCGAGGAGTCCAGGAGATGCCGCGGCTGTTCGGGTTCGAGGACATGGCCTTTCGGCGTGTGCGCGAGAGCGAGGCGGAAGGGATCAGGGGAGCTGCCTCCCGGCGCCTGTTGAAGCAGAGCTTCGAGGCCATGTGCGACTGGATCAACGCCGAGGGCTACCGCACGACGCAGGGCAACCTGTTCAGGCCGGCCACTCTCGCAAACGTCCTGTACCACCCGGCGATTGCCGGCCTGATGGAGGACGAGAACGGGAACCTGGTGGACTCCGGCGGCCCGCGGCTCATCCCTGTTGAAGACTTCTTGGCCATCCGTGCCATGCGCTCTTCCAGCGACGCTGACACCCAGCGGGAACCCGCTCGTGAGTACTTGGTCACCGGTCCGCTGGGTGTCTGCGGCCTGTGCGGGTGCACTCTGGGGGCTTCGCCGTCGAACTCGGGCAGCCGCGGCCACCGCTGCATGCCGAGCACAGCCCAGCACCCCGGGGGGTGTGGCAAGGTCCGCATCAACGCCGACTTGCTTGAGGCGTACGTCGCCGAACACGTCCTGGCGGAGCTGGCCAAGCCGGAGGTGGCTGCGCTGATCGGCGAGGTGCGGGAGGAACTGCTTGCCGAGGCCGAGAAGCTGCGCAAGGAGGCTGCCGACGCCCGCCGCAGGCAGAAGGAACTCGGCGAGAGCTACGGCACGGTCCAGGACCTGTCACTCAAGGCGTTCAAGGCGGCCGACAAGAAACTGGCCGAGCTGATCCGGGAGAAGTCCACGCAGGCCCGCTTCCTGGAGCAGGTCAAGCACGTCCCCGTGGGCGACGTCCCCGATCTGGTCCGGTGGTGGAAGCACGCTCCGATGGTCGCGAAGAGGGGTCTCCTCGTCCTCCTCCTGGAGCAGATCGCCGTGTACCCGGCCGCGTCCAGGGGCTCGCGTACCGTGGACGCGGACCGGGTGGCCTTGAAGTGGCGCTCGTGGGACACGGCGTCTTCTACGGAAGCGCAATCCGCCTGACGGTGCTGTCCCTGACGGCCCGGCCCGTTACTGGCTGGTCGTGCGGCAGGAGGATCCGCTGCGCGATCGTGGGCAGTGTGAGCCCTGCGGTGACAAAAAGTGCCGCCAGGGCACCCGTGATGGGCACAACGCGTGTCTCTACGGCGGCGGGCCAGGACTGCCCCACGAGGTGGGCGATGACGGCTCCGGTGCGGGCGAGGGAGTAGACCAGGCCGAGCAGGGCTCCGAGGGTGGTGACTGCGAGACCGGCAGCGGCAACGCGCCAGCGTGGCCAGGTGGCGCGGGCCAGCAGGGCGTACTGGAGGCTGACCGCGACGGCCATGACGTCCAGGAAGCCAAGGTGCGTCAGAACGAAGGCGGCCTCCGTTCTACTGCTCACGGATGCGGAGAAGAGTTCTGCCGATGAGGCTTGGACGGAGCGGAACTCCCAGACCTGCACGGCCATGACACAGCCGAAGAAGCAGATGCAGCTCACAATGGCTCTGCGGATACGGGCGGTTGGGTACGTCCAGTACACCGTCACGAGGTGCATGCTGAGCACGGTCAGGCCGCTCGCAAGGTTGAAGAAGAAGGTGCCCATTCCGTCTTGCCGGGTCAGTTCGTCCACAGCCGTGGCAACGGGGGGAACCAGCAAGAACGCACAGGTGAAGGCGCTCGTGAACAGCACTACGCGGGCGCGGCGGGCCATGTGGAAGGGCTCCTGGCGCCGGGGCTGGGGAGCGTAGGCGAGGTAGGCGGCTGTGGCGAGCGCGATGAGCAGGGCACTCGCGCTGAAGAGGGGGGTGTCCAAGGGAGTTCAGCGTCCTTCCAGGTCGGCCGCTGCCCTCTCAGCGGCTTCTCTCAGGCTCAGTCGGCGACGCGGACGGCCTTCACGGGGTTGGTCGACGCCAGGAGGAGGAGGGGGGATCGCTGGCACGTCTTCGGGGAGACCCGCGTCCAAGCGCATCTTCCTGAGCATCGAAACGATTGCAGCAATGTCCTGCACATCGAGGCCCTGCATTAATCGCAGCGCCTCGCGCACCTCGGGACGGTCCCGGTACACGGTGAGCGCGGTGAGGTCATCCCATTCCGGCCCGGGAAGCAGGAAGGCAGCGGGGACGTCGAGTGCCTGAGCGAGTGCGGTGACGGTGGACGTCCGGGGGTTGCTGCTGGAGCCGTTGAGCAGGCTGTTGACCTGGCCATGAGAGAGGCCGGGTTTGCGCTGTCCGGGTGTTGACGTTGCCTCTGCAATGTCCCGGGCGCTGGGGGTGAACCCGTCCGGGTCACGGCGCAGGCGCAGCAAGGTGAGCAACTTCGCGCCCAGACCCATGGGTTCGGGCGCATCCGCAGTATCTGCCATCTCCCCCATCCTTGTCCTGACATATGCTCCCGGCATGGTAACTACCCAGTAGGAGCTGCGTCTTCCACAATACCTAGCAGCTCGGACGGGTTATAAGGTTTGTCGGACAGTTTCCCGATGGGTGCAGGCCGGCGAGCGGGGCGCCGCTGCACTCCGCGTCCGCCCTCCAGGGCCGACGTGCCGGGAGAGGGTGCATCTGGCGGGCGATGGCGGCGCGCACGCCGTTCACGGGAGGAATCGCATGTGCGAGGTTGACGAGCGGCGGATCAAGGAGTTGGCGAAGCTGCCCCCGCGGGTGCTGCTCGGCACCGACCGGTCGGCGGCCCGCAAAGAGGCGCGCAAGGTTGTGGAGTCCTTGGGTCTCATTCGCGCCGAGGGCCAGGGGTCAGGTCGCAGGGAAGGCGAGAACGGGTGAGACTGCCAGACCGCACCGCACCGCACCGCACCGCACCGCACCGCACCGCATCGTCATGGGCATTGAGATAGGTGACTCTTTTGATGAAGTGATGTATGTTCTAAGGCGCCGGGCGGGTGCAGCAGCCGCAGGATCCCGCCTGGGTGGCGTCGCGTGAGCGACGCCCTTCCCTACTCCTCGCGGGCGGCCGACCCCCCGCGCCCCGCCCGCGAGGAGTCGGCCGTGTCGGTGCGGTCGATGGGGTGCGTGATGAGAGCGGAGCCCGCCATGGCCGTGAGGTCGTGGCGGGCTCGCCTCATTTCCAGCGCGCGGCACGAGGTCGAGGTCGCCCCGGCGGGCCTGACACCTCCCCCTCTCTGGGGATTTGAGCCGCAACACCCGGAATTGAATTCCGGAAATTAAAAGGAATTCCCACTTGCTTTAGAGGTGCATGCGATTAAGATATAAGTGTAAGAAATCAACGGGAAAGCGAAAGTGAAGTTTTCCCAAGAATTAAGGAAGGCGCGGGAAATGTTTGCTAACCTCAAGCTCTCGGAGATCGCCCGGAACCCGGAGCAGCCCCGCAAGTTCTTCGACAAGGTGAAGCTCGAAGAACTGAAGGGAAGCATCAAGGAGAACGGCCTTCTTCAGCCGATCGTCGTCCGCCCGGTCGAGGGGGGCGAGGCGCCCTACATGCTGATCGCGGGCGAGCGCCGCTGGATCTCCTGCAAGGCGCTCGGCATGGACGTGATCCCGGCCATGATCATCAAGAACACGGACGAAGAAGACGCGTACGTCAAGGGCATCGCCGAGAACGTCGGTCGCGCCGACATGACCATCATGGAAGAGGCCGGTGCGTACGCCGACCTCAAGGCGGCCGGCTGGTCCCCGGCCAAGATCGCCAAGCAGTTCGGCAAGACCGAGACCCACATCACCTGGCGCCTCGGCCTGCTCACCCTGCGCCCGGAGGTCGCCGAGATGGTCGACAAGGGCCAGATCAAGAACAACCTGGCCTGGCACATCGCCCAGCTCAACCCCGCCAACCAGATGGTCGCGGCCATGCGGTACGTGCGCGGCGACTTCGACTCCGAGGCGGAGGCGCAGCACTTCGCCAACGGGCTCAAGCTGATGGAGAAGCAGACCTCCTTGACCGGCGAGGAGTCGCCCACCGAGGAGGAGACCCAGAAGCGCAAGGCGGCCAAGGCCAAGGCGAAGGACGGCCTGGGCAAGGCGGAGGAAGTCCTGATCCCGCTGCTGGAGGAGCTGGCCGAGAAGAAGCCGGAGGACCTGGCCGTCATCCTCGGTGACGACCTCGCCCGTCACCTGCGGGTTGTCGGCCGCCTGTACGCCAAGATCCAGATGGTGCGGAACCTGCTGAGCAAGGCCCAGGGCGTGCAGCGGGCGATGGCCGAGGAGTTCAACAAGGCGGCGGTCGAGGTCCAGCAGGAGGCGGCGGCTGCGAAGGCCGAGGTGGAAGCCGAGAAGCCGGTCGAGCCGAAGGCGGTCGAGAAGCCGGAGGTGAAGGCGGCGGCCAAGCAGCAGCCCCCGGCGAAGAAGGCGGCGGCCAAGCCCGCTCCGAAGCCTGCGGCGCGCACCGCCACGGGCGCCAAGGCCCCGGTGCGCCGGACGGCCGCCAAGAAGGCCGAAGCGGCGGCGAAGTAGAGCAGGTGGGGCGCGGCGGCGGCCGCGCCCCACCTCTCTCCAGGTGTTGCAGAGTGGGCGCGGCCGGGAGTCCGGCGGCGCCCACTTCAATTTGAATTCCCTTTCGCTTTCCATGTTAATGGAGCTGTGTATGTCATAAAATATAAGCACGGAAAGGGAAATTCTCTTTGAGGTTGGGGATTGGGGAATGATGAACGATGTGAAACTGGACTCTGTTAGCATCTGGCAGGTCAGGTCGGAGTGTGTGGACTGGGGGAGTAAGTCGGCCTCCCCTGCGATCCGGGAGCTTGCGGATCACCTCTCCTTCCTCCTGGCGGAGTCGCGTGAGCTTGTTCCCGGCCCGGCTTCGGAAATGATCGCCGAAGTGGAAGAGACCACGGCCTCCCAGTTCTCCAATGAGACCAACAGGGTCCTCCGCCTCACGGCCAACTGTGCAGGCGGGCCAGTGGAATTCGATATCGTCATTCAACTGGCAGCCCCGACCTCCTTCGTCTTCTCGGACGAGTAAGAGGATCGGCCCGGGTCCGCAGGGAGCGTCCTCCCTGCGGACCCGGTGTCGTTCGGGCCCGCTCCCAGAGGCGAGCGGGCGCCGGCAACGCCCTGGCCGTCGGCGGCATGCCTGTGGCCGGGGTGATCAGCAGTAAGGAAGGAAGCAAGCGTGCTCACCCTGTTCACCAACCGATTCCAGGCGTTCCAGTCCCCGCAAGGGGTCCCAGTTCGCATCACCCTGGGCGGTGTTCGCTTCAAGCTCCCCTACTCCCTCACCCACTCGGTGCGGGAGCTCGCGCCGCGTCGTGACTACCTCTATGCGCCCGAGCCTGAGTTCAATGCGGCCTACCGGGCCGACCTCGACCAGCTCGGCCCCGAGCGGATCGCCGCGCGGCTTCGGCAGATCGCGCAGGCCGAGGGTGATCACCGCCTGGTTCTGCTCTGCTTCGAGGATCTGGCCAAGCCTGGCCTGTGGTGCCACCGCCGCGTGTTCGCCGCCTGGTGGAAGAACGTCACGGGGGACGATGTGCGTGAGCTGTCCCCAATGAATCAGCAGGGCACCTTGATCTGAGTGTCGGAATCGCACCCAAAGGTAGATGTCATGATTCATAGGGTATGCCTGCTCCTTGTGTAAGGTTCCAGCTCAGCGCCCGGCCCCGGCACTCGCCGAGGCCGGGCGTTGTCGTTCGTGCAGGAGGCGAGAGATGATCCAGACGCCATTCCGGCCCATGCGCTCCATCGCGCGGGAAACCGCAGGCAGTTGGATGTATGGAGCGCGCATGCTGGGTGCTGCCCGCGACCTCCGAGAGGAGGTGTGCCGCATCACCGGATGATGCCGTGCGCCGGGTGGCGCAGCCGTGCGTCCATACCACACGTCGTGTCCCACGCAGGTCGTGTCGCTTTCGGGGCCGACGGGCGAGTGGTGCGTTTCGCGTTCGCAGGAGACCCTCCGTGTCGCATTCGGGCGCTCCCAGAACTCGCCAGTGTGTACAACGCCACAGTCCCTTCAGCGCGGTCACTGGTCAACGCCGAGTCGAGCGAGTGCCCTGGCCCAGCCAGGACATGGCCCTCGCACCATGGCGCACCGTGCCGAGCGCCTGACCCGCCGGGTCAGCGGTCGAGCACCGGACCCGCTGTGTCCAGCGCCGCACCGACGTGGTCGGCCAGGCTGATGGCGACCAGACGGGTCTGCACGGGCGGCACTGCGGCGCCGGGCTCGGGCAGCAGCATGAACCGGCCGAGGTATCGGCCGCCTACCGAGGCACGCAGTTCGATCTCCTCGCCGGGCCAGCCGCCCCTGTCCAGGTTCCAGTGGGCCCGGCCGGCGGCCAGCGAGCCGTCCTGTTCCAGGCGGGGATGTCGGCCGAGCAAGGTCCCGTGCTCGAAGCGGCAGCCGCGCAGACCCAGGATCTCGATGAGCTGCTGCCGCACCTGATCCACGACGGCGTAAGGCGAGGCTCCGGCCTGGACCAGACGGGCGGTTTCGTGGATGCGTGCCAGGTGTGCCGCACCAGTGATGGTGACCAGCTTCAACGTGCGGGCGTGCGCGGCCAGTTGGGAGACCGCTACGCCCACCGCGAGCAGCAGGAGCGTGGTGACGATGTCGTCGCCGTCGGAGATGGTGAAGTGCTGGTAGGGACGGGTGAGGAAGAAGTCGAACCATGCCGCCGCCGACAGCGCGGCCACCGCCCCGGCGGTGCGGCTGCCCAGGGCGGCGACCGCCACAACGACCACGACCAGGATGAGCGCCAGGTTCGCGGACGACACGTGGGGACGGATCGGTACCAGGGCGAGCGCCACCAAGAGCGGGGCGAGCAGGGCCGACGTCAGGGCGATCCGGTCACGCAGCACATTCGGCATGGTCCACCACCTCGTGGTAGCGGTCAGCGGCCCCTTGCCCAGAATGCCGCCCGTACGGGGGTCGACGCGGCACGGTGGTCGACAGGGCAAGAATCCCGCTGCCGCCCCTGCTCGGCCACATCCGCTGCGCCGCTTTGATGTATTCCTGACGCCGTGCACCAGCTAGTCGGTGCCCCTGCGTGTCAGCCGCAACCCCATACAGCACCGCCGGTTCCCAGCGCAGCGAGTGCGCCCGTCACACCCACGCGCATAGGAGCCAGGCTTCGACGATGTCGCTGCAGTGCTGCAGAGGGTTGCGGCGCCACCGCCGCGTGCGAAGTGGCGCAGCCGCAGGTCAGCACGTTCACCCCCACGGTGGCCAGTATGACGATCAGCCCGTGGTGACTGCCGGAAGGTGATGGGCTAGCGGGCCCGTTCGTCGATGCCCAGGGCGACCACGTCGGCGCCGGCGCCCGATCGAGGTACGTGGCCGAAGGCGGACAACCGCCGACCGCTCTGTCAAGGCCGGAAGAACATCTCCATCAGGCCGGCGACGATCAGGAACCATGCCGCGATCCAGAGCAGCCACACCGTCTCGGTGACCACCCCGACGGCTCCCAGGCCCACAACGATCAGAAGCAGGGTGTATTCGATGCGCCGGATGCTGCGGTACGGGTCTTCAGGACCGGTCATTCCGCCGCCTCCCTCAGCGTCGAAGGGCTCAATGACGGCATCAGCCGCCTACGGCGGCGGTCGCAGACCCGTCATCGGGAGACACTCTAGGAACTGTTTCGGCAGGGTCGGGCGCAACCGCGTTAGGGACGCGTCAAGAAGGGCGCTGGGGGCGTCAGGACGGTGTCAACGACGGGTGAATCGGTGTTGCGGCGGGGTTTCCTCTACAGGTCCGCTGATTTCCGAATCTCGTCTAGGAGCTCGCGATGGCCGATGTGGCCTTCGTACTCGCCACCGTCGCGGTGTTCGCGCTGGTGGCTCTCATCGCCCGGGGGGTGGGTCGGCTGTGACCGCCGAGAACATCGTCGGGCTGGTCGTGGCCGTGGCCCTGCTGGGCTATCTGGTCATCGCGCTGGTCTTCCCGGAGAGGTTCTGAGCACCGCCGATGAGCCCCGTTCTTGCTGACGTGCTCCTGGTGACCGCGCTGATCGGCGCGCTCGCGCTGGTGCACCGCCCGTTCGGCGACTACATGGCCGCCGTATACAGCTCCAAGAAGCACCTCAAGGCCGAGCGGTGGATCTACCGCTCGGTCGGTGCCAATCCCGACGTCGAGATGCGCTGGCCGGCGTATCTGCGGGCGGTGCTCGCCTTCTCGGTCGTCGGTGTCCTGTTCCTGTATCTGCTGCAGCGGGTGCAGGACAAACTGCCGCTGTCACTCGGCTTCAAGGCGATCACCCCGGACCAGGCGTTCAACACGGCCGCCTCGTTCGTGTCCAACACCAACTGGCAGTCGTACTCGGGTGAGTCGGCGATGAGCCACGTCACCCAGACCGCCGGGCTGGCGGTGCAGAACTTCGTCTCCGCGGCCGTCGGTATCGCCGTCGCGATCGCGCTGGTGCGAGGCTTCGCCCGGTCCCGCACAGGCGACCTGGGGAACTTCTGGGCGGACCTGGTGCGCGGGATCGTACGGATCCTGCTGCCCATCTCGGTCGTCGCCGCGATCCTGCTGGTGGCGGCCGGCGCGATCCAGAACTTCTCAGACATCCACACGATCACCACCTTGACCGGGGACAAGCAGGCGATCAGCCCCGGTGCGGTCGCCTCCCAGGAGGCCATCAAGGACCTGGGGACGAACGGTGGCGGCTATTTCAACGCCAACTCCGCCCATCCCTTCGAGAACCCCAACGGATTCACGAACCTGCTGGAGATCTTCCTGCTGCTGGTGATCCCGTTCTCGCTGCCGCGGACCTTCGGCAAGATGGTCGGCTCGGTGAAGCAGGGATACGCGATTCTCGCGGCCATGGCGGTCATCTGGCTCGCCGGTGTGATCGCGGTGACCATGGTCGAGTACGCCCACCCGGGCACCGCCTCGCAGATCGCGGGCGGCTCCATGGAGGGCAAGGAGCAGCGGTTCGGCGAGGGCCCCTCCTCGCTGTTCGCGGTGTCGACGACGATGACGTCGACCGGGTCGGTGAACTCCTTCCATGACTCCTTCCAGGGGCTGTCGGGCGGGGTGCTGCTGCTGGGCATGATGCTGGGCGAGATCGCGCCCGGCGGGGTGGGCTCCGGCCTGTACGGCATGCTGATCATGGCGGTCATCGCGGTCTTCCTCGCGGGCCTGATGGTCGGCCGTACGCCCGAGTACCTGGGCAAGAAGATCGGCACCCGGGAGATCAAGCTCTCGGCGCTCTACATCCTGGTCACGCCCGCGCTGGTCCTTATCGGCACGGCGCTGGCGATGGCGCTGGGCAAGGGCGAGTCGTCGATGACCAACGTCGGGGCCCATGGCTTCTCCGAGGTGCTGTACGCGTATACCTCGGCGTCCAACAACAACGGTTCCGCCTTCGCGGGCTTCGCCGCGAACACGCCGTATCACAACACCGCGCTGGGGCTGTGCATGCTGCTCGGCCGGTTCCTGCCGATGGTGTTGGTGCTGGCGCTGGCGGGCTCGCTCGCTGAGCAGAAGCCGGTCCCGGCCACGGCGGGCACCCTGCGCACCGAGAAGCCGCTGTTCACCGGTCTGCTGGTGGGCGCGATTCTGATCGTCACCGGTCTGACGTTCTTCCCGGCCCTGGCCCTGGGCCCGCTCGCGGAAGGGCTGGCGACATGACCACCGACACCGGCAAGCACGAACTGGACGCTAAGAAGCAGGACGCCATGTCCACTCCGACCACCGCCCCCACCCTCGCTCCCCACCAGGACGCGCCCACCGGGCACAAGCCGAGCGGGCGGATCGGCGGGGGCCTGTTCGACCCGAAGCAGCTGTGGACGTCCCTGCCGGACGCCTTCCGCAAGCTCGACCCGAGGGTGATGGCCAAGTCCCCGGTGATGTTCGTGGTGGAGATCGGCTCGGTGCTCACCACAGGGCTGGCCTTCACCGACCCCGGCGACTGGTTCGGCTGGGCGATCACCATCTGGCTGTGGCTGACGGTGATCTTCGCCAACCTGGCGGAGGCGGTCGCCGAGGGACGCGGCAAGGCGCAGGCCGACACCCTGCGCAAGGCCAAGACCGACACCGTGGCACGGCGGCTCACGAAGGACGGGACCGAGGAGCGGGTGCCCGGCACCGAGTTGCGCGTCGGCGACCTCGTGGTCTGCGAGGCGGGTGACATCATCCCCGGCGACGGTGACGTCGTCGAGGGCGTGGCCTCCGTCGACGAGTCGGCGATCACCGGTGAGTCGGCCCCGGTCATCCGCGAGTCGGGCGGCGACCGCAGCGCCGTCACCGGCGGTACGAAGGTGCTGTCGGACCGGATCGTCGTCAAGATCACGACAAAGCCCGGCGAGACCTTCATCGACCGCATGATCAATCTCGTCGAGGGCGCCGCCCGGCAGAAGACCCCCAACGAGATCGCGCTGAACATCCTCCTCGCCTCGCTGACGATCGTCTTCCTGCTCGCCGTGGTCACCCTGCAGCCGTTCGCGATCTACGCCGGTGCCGAGCAGTCGATGATGGTGCTGACCGCGCTGCTGGTGTGCCTGATCCCGACGACGATCGGCGCACTGCTGTCCGCCATCGGCATCGCGGGCATGGACCGGCTGGTGCAGCGCAACGTCCTCGCCATGTCCGGCCGGGCCGTCGAGGCCGCCGGTGACGTCTCGACGCTGCTGCTCGACAAGACCGGCACCATCACCATGGGCAACCGGCAGGCCGCCGACTTCGTGCCGGTGCAGGGGACGACCGCAGCCGAGCTCGCGGACGCCGCCCAGCTGTCCTCGCTGGCCGACGAGACGCCGGAGGGCCGCTCCGTCGTCGTCCTGGCGAAGCAGAAGTACGGGCTGCGCGAGCGGCACCAGGGCGAGCTGGCGCACGCCGAATGGGTGCCGTTCACCGCACAGACCAGGATGAGCGGCGTCGACCTCGTCGAGAACGGGGCCGGCCGCAAAGTCCGCAAGGGCGCGACCGCCTCCGTCCTCGCGTGGGTGCGAGAGCGCGGCGGCACCGCCGCCGAAGACGCCGACGCCATCGCGAACGAGATCTCGGAGGTCGGCGGCACCCCGCTGCTCGTCGCCGTCGAGGACGGTGACGGGGCCCGCGTGCTCGGGGTGATCCACCTCAAGGACGTGGTCAAGGAGGGCATGCGGGAGCGGTTCGAGGAGCTGCGCCGCATGGGCATCAAAACCGTCATGATCACCGGCGACAACCCGCTGACCGCGAAGGCCATCGCCGACGAGGCCGGTGTCGACGACTTCCTCGCCGAAGCCACGCCCGAGGACAAGATGGCGCTGATAAAGCGGGAGCAGGCGGGCGGCAAGCTCGTCGCGATGACCGGCGACGGCACCAACGACGCGCCCGCACTCGCGCAGGCGGATGTCGGCGTGGCCATGAACACGGGGACGTCGGCCGCCAAGGAGGCCGGCAACATGGTCGACCTCGACTCCAACCCGACCAAGCTCATCGAGATCGTCGAGATCGGCAAGCAACTCCTCATCACCCGGGGCGCACTCACGACGTTCTCCATCGCCAACGACGTCGCGAAGTACTTCGCGATCATCCCCGCGATGTTCGCCGTCGCCTACCCGAGCCTGGACAAGCTCAACGTCATGGGCCTGGCCTCGCCCGAGTCGGCGATCCTTTCCGCGGTCATCTTCAACGCGCTGATCATCATCGCCCTCGTCCCGCTCGCCCTGAAGGGTGTGCGCTACCGGCCGATGAGCGCCGACCGGATGCTGCGGCGCAACCTCGGCATCTACGGGCTCGGCGGGCTCGTCGCCCCGTTCCTCGGCATCAAACTCATCGACCTGCTCATCTCTCTCATCCCCGGGATCGGGTGACGACGACCATGAACAACTCCGTGGCCAACACCGCACGTCTGCTCTGGGCAGGACTTCGGGCCCTGCTCGTCCTGACTCTGGTGACGGGCATCGCCTATCCGCTCCTGGTCACCGGCATCGCCCAGGCCGCCTTCCCTGGCAAGGCCAACGGGTCGATGGTCGATGCCGACGGACGAGAGGTCGGATCGAAGTTGATCGGGCAGAGCTGGAACATCAAGGGCACCGACGATCCCGGCCCCATGTGGTTCCAGGGCCGCCCCTCCCACAGCGGCTACGACCCGCTGGCCACGGGCTCAAGCCAGCTCGGCGCCAGTGACCCGCGCCTGGTCAAGGCGGTTACGGTGGCGAAGAAGCAGGTCGCCGACTTCAACGGCGTCCCCGAGTCCAAGGTGCCCGCCGACGCGGTCACCGGCTCCGCCTCCGCCATCGACCCCGACATCTCGCCGGAGTACGCCCAGATCCAGGTCAAGCGGGTCGCCGCGGCGAACGGGCTGTCCGTCGATCAGGTGGAGAGGCTGGTGAAGGACCACACCCAGGGCCGCACAGCCGGCTTCCTGGGCGAGCCGCGCGTCAACGTCCTGGAACTCAACCTCGCGGTGCGGGCGCTTCTGAGCAGGAACTGATTACACCGATGCGGCAGGCGGGAGCCGGCGAAGCGAGGGATCCACCAGCGCCACCGGCTCCCGCCGCCTTTCGTATCCACCCCCGAAAGGCACCCTGTCATGCCTGGCAAGCCGCCGGCATTACGGACGGACGACCGCCGCGGTCAGGACGGAGGCATTGCGATGACCCGGGTACTCGTGGTCGAGGACAATCCCCAGATCATCCGGGCCCTGGCGCTCAATCTGAAGGCGCGGAAGTACGAGGTGGACACCGCCTTGGATGGCGCCACGGCCCTCCGGCTGGCCGCCGCCGCACCGCCGGACGTGGTGCTGCTCGACCTCGGCCTGCCGGACATGGACGGCATCGACGTCATCCGAGCCCTGCGCGGCTGGGCCCGGGCGCCCATCCTGGTGGTCTCCGCCCGCCATACCTCGATGGAGAAGGTCCAGGCCCTCGACGCCGGCGCCGACGACTACGTGACCAAGCCGTTCAGCATGGATGAGCTGATGGCCCGGCTGCGTGCCGCCGTCCGCCGCACCGAGGAGGCGGGGGTAGGTGAACCGGTGACCGTCGCCACGGACGATTTCACCATCGACCTGCTCGCGAAGAAGGTCCACCGCGGCGATACAGATATCCGCCTGACTCCGACGGAGTGGCAGCTGCTGGAGGTGCTGATCCGCCACCCGGGGCGGCTGGTCAGCCAGAAGCAGCTGCTTCAGGAGGTGTGGGGCCCCTCGTACGAGACGCACACGAACTACCTGCGGGTCTACATGGCGCAGCTGCGGCGCAAACTGGAGACAGACCCCACCCATCCACGACATCTCATCACCGAGCCGGGCATGGGATACCGCTTCGAGAAGTAACCCTCCTGCCCGTACCAGCCCGGCGAAGCGCAGAAAGATCGGAACCACTGCACCATGGCACGCGGCAAGCTTCGGATCTACCTCGGTGCGGCGCCGGGCGTCGGCAAGACCTACGCGATGCTGTCGGAGGCGCACCGCCGCGTGGAGCGCGGCACCGACTGTGTGGTGGCCTTCGTGGAGCACCACGACCGGCCGCGCACCGAGGTGATGCTGCACGGCCTGGAGCACATCCCGCGCCGGGAGCTGGAGTACCGGGACACGGTGTTCACCGAGATGGATGTGGACGCCGTCCTCAAGCGCCGGCCGGCCGTCGTCCTGGTGGACGAACTCGCCCACACCAATGTGCCCGGCTCACGGAATCCGAAACGGTGGCAGGACGTCGAGGAACTGCTGGACGCCGGGATCGACGTCATCACCACCGTCAACATCCAGCACCTGGAGTCGCTCGGCGACGTCGTCGAGTCGATAACGGGCGTACGGCAGCGGGAGACCGTACCGGACGAAGTCGTCCGCCGCGCCGACCAGATAGAGCTGGTCGACATGTCACCGCAGGCCCTGCGCCGCCGCATGGCGCACGGCAACATCTACAAGCCCGACAAGGTCGACGCGGCGCTCTCGAACTACTTCCGGCCGGGCAATCTGACCGCGCTGCGGGAGCTGGCGCTGCTGTGGACCGCGGACCGGGTCGACGAGTACCTGCAGCAGTACCGCGGGGAGCACGACATCCGCTCCACCTGGCAGGCCCGCGAGCGGATCGTGGTCGGGCTGACCGGCGGGCCAGAGGGACGGACCCTGATCCGGCGCGCGGCCCGGCTGGCGGAGAAGGGGGCGGGCGGCGAGGTGCTGGCCGTCTACATCTCCCGCAGCGATGGGCTCACCTCGGCCTCGCCCAAGGAGCTGGCGATGCAGCGGACGCTGGTGGAGGATCTGGGCGGCACGTTCCATCATGTCGTCGGCGATGACATCCCCCAGGCGCTGCTGGACTTCGCCCGCAGCGTCAACGCCACCCAGATCGTGCTCGGCGTCAGCCGCCGACGCGCCTGGCAGTACGCCTTCGGGCCCGGTGTGAGCGCCACGGTGGCCCGTGAGTCCGGACCGGATCTCGACGTCCACATCGTCACCCACGAGGAGGCAGCCAAGGGCCGCGGGCTGCCGGTGGCCCGTGGCGGCCGGCTCGGCCGCACCCGCATCATCGCCGGATGGCTCGTCGGCGTGGTCGGCCCGGTGCTGCTCACTGTGCTGCTCACCTCGGTCAACACCCGGCCCGCCGATGCGGGACCCGGCTTCGCCAACGAAGTGCTGCTGTTCCTGACCCTGACTGTGGCTGCCGCACTGCTCGGCGGACTGCTGCCCGCCCTGGCGGCGGCCACGGTCGGCTCGCTGCTGCTGAACTACTTCTTCACCCCGCCCACCCACACGTGGATCATTGCGGATCCGGCGAATCTCCTGGCGATCATCGTTTTCTTCGCGGTCGGGGTGTCGGTCGCCTCGGTCGTGGACCTGGCTGCCCGCCGCACCCACCAGGCTGCCCGGCTGCGCGCCGAGGCCGAGACCCTGTCGTTCCTGGCGGGCAGTGTGCTGCGCGGTGAGGACAGTCTTCAGGCGCTGCTGGAACGGGTGCGGGAGACCTTCGGCATGGAGTCGGCGGCACTGCTGGAGCGGAAGAGCGAGGTCGAGCCGTGGACCTGCGCGGGCAGCGCCGGGACCGCCCGTCCCATCGAGCGCCCGGCGGACGCCGACGTCGACATGCCCGTCGGTGACAACCTGGTCCTCGCCCTGTCCGGTCGAGTGCTGCCCGCCGAGGACCGCCGGGTGCTGGCCGCCTTCGCCGCCCAGGCCGCCGCAGTCCTGGACCGCCAGCGGCTGAAGCAGGAAGCCGGACAGGCACGCGAGCTCGCCGAGGGCAACCGCATCCGCACCGCGCTGCTCGCCGCCGTCAGCCATGACCTGCGGACCCCGCTGGCCACCATCAAGGCTGCGGTCACGTCCTTGCGCTCCGACGACGTCCAATGGTCCGCAGAAGACCAGGCGGAACTGCTGGCGAGCATCGAAGAAGGCACCGACCGGCTCGACCACCTCGTGGGCAACCTGCTGGACATGTCCCGGCTGCAGACCGGCACCGTCACCCCGCTGATCCGCGACATAGACCTGGACGAAGTGGTGCCCATGGCGCTCGGCGGCGTTCCCGAAGGCTCCGTCGAACTGGACGTCCCCGAAACCCTGCCGATGGTCGCGGCCGACCCCGGGCTGCTGGAGCGGACCGTCGCCAACATCGTGGAGAACGCCGTGAAGTACGGCCCGGAGAACGAAGTCGTGCTGATCTCCGCCAGCACGCTCGGCGACCGGGTCGAGCTGCGGGTCGTCGACCGCGGCCCCGGTGTGCCCGACGAAGCCAAGGAGCGGATCTTCGAGCCGTTCCAGCGGTACGGGGACGCCCCCCGCGGCGCCGGAGTCGGGCTCGGCCTCGCGGTCGCCCGGGGCTTCGCCGAGGCCATGGGCGGCACCCTCACCGCCGAAGACACCCCCGGCGGCGGCATGACCATGGTCCTCACCCTCAAGACCGCTACCGACCACCCGCCCGTACCGCCCGACCTGCCCGCCCACATCACCTCGTAACGACCATTGCCGAGGCCGCCACTCAGGAGCGCGCGTCCCGGTCGCCGCCCGGGGTGATCCGCCGGTATGCCCCCCGGGCGCTGACGAGGCGAGCGGTCACCGTACCGAGCAGTGCCGCAGCAGTCAGGAAGACGAGCCGCCCCACATCCGGATAACCCTGCCATGTGAGCTCCCCGTGCGGGGGCACCGCGAAGCCGTTGAGGAAAAGCCAGCACACCGCGCCGGTGCCCGGCGCCGCGGCAAAGCGGGCGCACACACCCAGCAGCGCCGCCAGGGCACACAGCACAAGCAAGGCGTGCAGCGCATCGGCGAACCCGTTCACCGCGCTGAGAACACCCACCGTCAGCAATGCCCCGGCAAAGGCCCCCGCCCACACAAAGGGCGTGGGGACAGGCTCAGGAATCGGCCTGGCCGCAATCCGCAACGGCCGCCACTCCGCCATGAGCACATCCCTCCCCGTACCCTTTGCCCTACTCCCTCCCATGACACCGTGTCCAGGGCAGTTCCGCCCGTCGTGACCGGCCTTCTTAACGGATTCCGTATGGGCAACGAGCACCCTGGGCCGACCCGCCGTCCGCGGCACAGAACATGAAGAAGCGGCAGGACCGCTCGCTGTGGGCTCAGCTCAGTTCGGCGAAGGACTCCACATCGTGGATCTTGCCGGTGACGACGATGACGTCCCCCTTCGTCAGGACCGTCTCGGCGGTGGCATAGGTGAAGCCCTCGCCCGGCCGCTTGATCCCGACGACCGTCACCCCGTAGCGCCTGCGCACCTGGCTCTCGCCGAGCGGCATGCCGGTGGCCACAGCCGGGGCGACGGTCTTCACCAGGGCGTAGTCGTTGTCGAACTCGATGAAGTCCAGCATGCGGCCGGTCACCAGGTGGGCGACGCGCTCGCCCATGTCGTGCTCGGGCAGGACGACGTGATGCACGCCCAGGCGTTCGAGGATCTTGCCGTGCTGGCGGCTGATGGCCTTGGCCCATATGTTGGGGACTTCCGCCTCCAGCAGGTTGGAGGCGATGAGGATGCTGGCCTCGATGTCGGTACCGATGCCGACCACGGCGCTGGTGAACTCGTGCACGCCGAGCTGGCGCAGAGTTTCGGGGTCGGTGCAGTCGGCGACCGCCGTGTGCGTGAGATCGTCGCTCAACCGCTGGACCAGATGCGGGTCGGTGTCGACACCGAGAACGTCCCAGCCGCGCCGCATCAGCTCATGGGCCAGCGAGCTGCCGAAGCGGCCGAGACCGATCACGGCCACGCGCTGCTCACCGTGACCGGAAATGGCAGTGTGCCCAGCACGGCGCTTACGGCGGCGACGGCGCAGTGAGTGCAGAAAACTAGCCAATGACGGGTCGCTCCTCGGGTAGCTCGTAGCGACGCTTGCGCTCACGCAGGGCAAGCGCCGAGACCAGGGTGACCGGGCCGAGCCGGCCGACGAACATGAGCACAATGACGATCAGCTGGCCGACGGTCGGCAGGTCGGCGGTGATGCCGGTGGACAGCCCCACCGTCCCGAAGGCCGACACCGCCTCGAACAGCACCTCCTCGAAGGGCTTGTCGACCACGGCGAGCAGCGCCAGGGTCGCCGACATCACAAAGCCCACGCCGGCCAGCGCCACGGTCAGCGCCTGCCGCAGCAC
The DNA here is from genome assembly GCF_040628815.1 of Streptomyces sp. NPDC006140. Classification (NCBI taxonomy): domain Bacteria; kingdom Bacillati; phylum Actinomycetota; class Actinomycetes; order Kitasatosporales; family Streptomycetaceae; genus Streptomyces; species Streptomyces sp. NPDC006140. The sequence goes on from NZ_JBEXTS010000001.1 coordinate 256,444, forward strand.
ATGCGGCGCGAGCCTGCGGCCCATCGCCGAGGACGTGGGCTCCCCACGGACCTCGGCCAACATCGCCGCACCCAGCACCGCGAAGGTGCTGACCTTGATGCCACCCGCAGTACCCGCGCTGCCGCCGCCGATAAACATCAGCATGCAGGTCAGCAACAGCGTCGCATCCGTCATCGCCCCGACATCGACACTGTTGAACCCCGCGGTACGCGACATCGCCGAATGGAAGAACCCCGCCAGGATCTTCTTGGGCCAGTCGAACGAGCCCAGCGTGTCGCTGTTCGCCCACTCCAGCACACATGTCAGCAGCGTCCCGGTGAACAGCAGCACGGCCGTAGTGACCACCGTCAGCCGGAAGTGCAACGACCAGCCACGCCGACCCGTGGCGCGGGCCCGATTGCGGTGCCGCAGCAACTCCAGCAGCACCGGAAAACCGATTCCACCAAGAATCACGGCCACGGCGACGGGCAGCGTCACCCACGGATCCTGCGCGTACCTGGTGAGGCTGTCGGCGTGCAGCCCGAACCCGGCGTTGTTGAACGCCGACACGGCATGGAAGACCCCCAGATATGTGGCGTCCCAGATGGACTCGCCGTAGCCGAAGCGCAGCCGCAGCGCCAGCATCGCGCCCACCGCGAGTTCCACCGCGAGCGTGCATCCGGCGACCCCGAGCAGCACCCGCCGCACGTCCCCGATGTCCAGGCTCTTGGTCTCCGCCTGCGCGGTCAGCTGCATCCGCAGCCGCAGTTTGCCGGAGATCAGCAGACCCAAGAGTGAGGCCATCGTCATGATGCCGAAGCCGCCGATCTGGAACAGCACGAGGATCACGCCCTCGCCGAAGCCGCTCCAGTACGTGCCGGTGTCCACCACGACCAGACCCGTCACGCACACCGCGGACGTGGCCGTGAACAGCGCCGTCACCGCATCGGCACTCCGGCCGTCCTCTGCGGCGACGGGCAGCATCAGCAGTACCGTCCCCAGCAGGATCACGGCAGCGAAGCCCATCACCACCGTGCGAGCCGGATGCGCCGCCAACAGCGACTGCCACATCCGCACCGCGCGCCCTGCCACACCCCGGCCTTCCTGTCCGTCAACGTTCCGTAAAGGATCCACCAGCAACCAGCCAAGATCCAGCGGGCCACCTTAACCGAGGTCCTGCCACGGTGTATGTAGCCGGTCCGGAGGGAATGGAACGCCCCCCCGGCGGCCCAGTCGGCGGCAGACGGGAGTGTGTTAGCTCGGCGAGTCATATGGCGCCAGACGGTTTACGCCGGTCTGGAGCTGCTCATCGCGGGCTTGTCTCCAGAAGACTCCCCGACCCGCGGCCCTGTCCACGCCGCCAGAGGTCGGGAGGTGTCGGCCCAGGTTCCGGCCCGCCCGTGCGTGACCGATACGACGATGAGCCGACTCGGCGATGCACTCCCAGGGCCAGCGAGGCTTGCACCGGCAAGTGGTCGCTCGGGAGCTGGCCGTCCATCGACAACGGGTTGATCGCCGCCCAGTACGTGGTCACCGCGGGGGTGGTGAGGATCCAGTCGATGCGCCTGCCGCCCGGCGCCCAGCATCGCGTCGTAGACCGGGTTGTCATGAGCCGCGGCATTGAAGTCGCCGGTCACCACGACCAGTAGCGAGCTGTCGAAACGGGCGATCGTCTCGCTGATCAGCTCCGCGGAACGCTCGCGCGCGAAGCGCAGGTTGTACGTCATCACGTTCAGCGCGCCCGCATACTCGCCGGCCGCCGCGGGCGCGGTGGACCCCGCCGTGGTGAGCAGCGGTACGGCGATGGCGGCGGCCCCCGCTGCGGTCCTCAGGCTGTGGCGGCGCGTCACTCGTGCGTCGTTCGGCACGCGATTTCCTCCCCTTGGGAATCAAGATGAAGACTGCGTACTGAAATACGGAAGAAGACGGCGGGGCCGCGGTGACCATGGCAGACCACACAGCGGAACTGGGAGCCTGCGGTTCCGAAGGGAGCAGTGGGCCGCCTGGGCAGTGCGGGCTGATCGGATCGTGTTGCCCGGTTTGGCCCGTCTGGCGTCGGCATCTGAGGGTATTCGGCTCTAGGCGTGAGTACCGGATGCGAGGCGAGTTGCATGGGCCAGGCGACCGAGGGCGGGGAATGGGCAACGCCGCTGGGCAGCGGGGTGAAATCGGAGTCCGCTGCGTTCGAGGGCTGCGAGGAGATCGGCGAGGCTCGTAAGCTGGCCCGGGTGTTCCTCGAGGATCTGCAGGCCGAGCACGGGGTGCCAGTGTCCGGCCGTGCGATGGGCATGGTGCAGCTGGTGGTGAGCGAGCTTGTGACCAACGCCCGCAAGTTCGCCCCAGGCCCGATGCTGCTGACGTTGGAGCTCCACGGGGGCGCGGTTCAGGTGAGCGTATGGGACACCGAGCCCAGGATGCCCGTGGTCCATGCCGCCGATCCGAGCCGGGTGGGTCAGCACGGGCTGGAGATCGTCATGGCCATCTGCCCGCACTTTGAGGTGCACCGCGAGCCGGTGGGCAAGCGCGTGGTGGCGGCGGTGATGTTGGCCGACGACGCGATCGGAGACCTGGCCGGCTGACCGGGCTGATCAGCACGTTGACGTCGCCGGTTCACTCCGCAGTGACTTGGGCCGGGGCCATAGCAGGCGTCCCTTGGCCTTCTCCGGCCCGGCAGCAGGCCACGGGCCGTCGCACATCAGACAGCTTGACGCGCGGCTGCGAACGGTTCAGCTGGTGACGGCCTGCTGGGCCTGGGCTTCGTGCGGGCCGGGCTACAGGACTCGGTGCTGGTCTGGATGATCGCGCCGTGGAAAGCCGATGTGGCTGGTTCGCGTTCGGGCTGATGTTCAGGCCCAGATCGCTCGGGCGAGCGCGGCGCCGGTGAACGCGGCCCCTAGTGCGGCGACCACGCTGGCGGCGGCGAAGAACCTCACGCCGGTCTCGGCCAGGGCCGGGCCCAGCGGCGACCCGTGTGCGGTGCGGCGGCATCTGGATCACTCTCCGGCAGGCTGGCGACACGCTCACGCGCTCCCTGCCGCAGCGCCCCACCCAGCAGACAGGCGTGACCGTACGGGGAGGCGTAGGCCAGGCCCCGCCCGGTGGTCAGCTGCTTCAGCCGAGCCCGCCCGTCCTGCTCCGGTTCAGGCCGGCCGTTTGGCTGCGGACGATGATTCGAGGCCGGTGCGGGGCTTCCGGCGGGTGCGCCTGTGCTGGCGGATCAGCAAGGCCGCGAGGAGCAGGACTGTGAAGACAACGGCGATCACGACCGGGCCGGCAGCGTCCAGGGCGTCGGCAACGGCGCGCTGGACGCTGCCCGCGGTATCGATGACTGGGTCCGCCGTGGCTGGGGCGTTCTGGGCGCGGATCTCGTACCAGCCGTAGTAGGCGACGTAGGTGCCGGCGAGGAGGAGCAGGCCGCCGCCGAGGCGCGGGACGATCCCACCGAGGCGGCGTAGGCGGGTCACGGCGGTGGCACGGGTGAGCGCGACGGTCAGGGAAGACGCTCCGACGATCAGCCCCATTCCGGCGGCGTAGGCGGCGAACAGGGCGATGCCCTCGCCGATGGAGCCGCTGCGGAAGGCGGAGACGACGATGGCGAGGAACGGGGCGATGGTGCAGCCGAGGGAGGCGGTGGCGTACGCCGCGCCGAACAGCGCCATCGAGGGCAGGGAGCGGGTCACTTTCGGTGCGCGCCGGAGTTTCGGAGCCAGCCTGGGCAGTTGGCGGCCCGTCAGGAGCCAGGCTCCGGCGGCGGCCATGAGCAGCCCGAACGCGATGGTGAACCAGGGCAGGTGCTGCTGCACTTGCCCGGCGACGGGCTGGACAGCGAGTCCGAAGACGGCGAAGAGGGCGGCGAATCCGGCGGTCATGGCGGCGGTGGCCGTCAGCGCGCGGCCGACGGCGACGGTGCGGCTGGGGGTGTCGTCGCCGAGGACGAGCAGGGACAGGTAGGCGGGGAGCAGGGCGAAGCCGCAGGGGTTGACGGCGGCGAGCATCCCGGCGCCGAGCGCGAGGGCGAGGGGAAGATCGGCCATGGCGGGTTCAGCCGGTGAGCCCGGCGACCTTGTCGGCCAGCCCTTTGCCGCCGGGCAGGACGCCTTCGTAGACGGTCTCTCCGGTCTTGTCGAGGATCACGTAGTGGCTCTGCTGGGTGATCTCGAACCGCTTCCACACCTCGCCCTTCTCGTCGGACAGGTGAGGGAAGGAGCCGGTGTCCGTGTCTGCGACGAAGTCGTGCATAGCGGCGTTCTTGTCGAGGCCGGCGACACCGACGACGTTCACCTTGCCCGCGTTGTCGGTGGCGACCTTGGCGGTCTCGGCGGCTTGGCCCTTGCACGTGGGGCACCACGGTGCCCAGAACCACAGCACGGTGGGCTTGCCCGCGAGCGTTTTCGCGTCGAACGGTTTGCCGTCCACCGTGGTCGCGGTGAAGTTCAGCGCCTCGGGCACCTTCGCCCCGTCCGCCCCGCTCCCGTTCGAGGCGGCGGGCGGCTGAGCGGGGGGTGACGCCTCCGTCGCTGATGCACCCGTGTCACTGGCGGAGGCGGCGCCTTCGCTGGAGCCGCATCCGGTGAGCGTGAGGAGGGCGGCGGCCAGGATGGCCGGGAGAAGGGTGCGGGCGCGCAAGGAGGCTCCTATAGGTCGGTCTTGGTGGCGAAGGTAGTTGTGGCGGCTCGGGTGGGCAGCAAGCCAGGCCCTTACGGTTTGGTGACGTCAGCCCGCGGCGTCCTTGAGCCGTTCGGGGTCGAGAACGGTGATGCGCCCGCGGGCCAGGCGGAGCAGGCCGTGGTCGGCGTAGTCGCGCAGCACTTTGGTGCAGGTCTCGCGGGAGGTGCCGGCGAGGGCGGCGAGCTGTTCGTGGGTGAGGGCGATCTGGGGATGGCGTCCGACCGGCCGCAGCGGGCCGGCGGGGGGCTGGGCGGTGGTCAGGGTGGTGAGCGTGGTGGCGATGCGCTGGGCGACGGTTTTGAACACGCTGTCGGACAGTCGCTGTTCGAGGTCGGCCAGGCGGCGGCCGAGGATCGCGGTGATCCGGGCGGCGATCCGGGCGTCCGACAGCAGGAACTTGTGTACGTCTGCGCGGCTCATTACGCACACGACGGTGTCGTCGAGGGCTTCGGCGTAGTTGTCGTACATGTGCTGTCCGAGCAGGACCATCTCGCCGAAGATGGTGCCCGGTGAGATGATCGCGGTGGTCAGCGCACGTCCGTCGGCGGAAACCCGGAAGACGCGGACCCGGCCCTTCTTGAGGATGAACAGCACCTCGGAGGGCTGAGTGGGCGAGTAGAGGATCTCGCCCGCGTGGTAGGTCTTCATCGGCGCCGCGGCGGCGATGGCTTCCATCTCCTGCTCGGACAGGTCGCAGAAGATGTCGACCTCGGCCAGGCACCAGGTCCGCTCGGCGTCGTCGTCCGATGCGGCGTGGTTCATGGTGTGCGTCTCCTCGCGTCGTCCCGGGGCCCATGGCGGGGGCGCGGCGCCCCACGCCGGGCTGGCCAGCGCCTCGGCGCCGCTGGCCAGACAGTAGGGCACCGCACCGCCGTCGATGGCTATGTGGCGCGGTGCCGCGCCCGGTGGTGGGGCGGTGGGGTCGGGTGTTGACGGGGGAGCCTCGCGGTTCATCGAGCCGGGCCGGTGTGCTTGCCCATCGCCTGGGCGATGCACGCGAACGCCGCTCCGGCGAGCAGGCCGAAGACGAGGTGGGCGCCGAGGCTCGAGGCGGTGACGTCGTTCCACTCGAAGATGGGCATGCCCATGTTGGCGGGCATGATCCACAGTGCGCCGACGGTCCACCACACCGCGCCGTAGGCGAGGCCGAGGACGACGGCGGGGGCGATGCGCTCGGCGAACTGCCCCAGCACCACGCCGAACGTGATGCCGGCGAAGGTGGCGATGGCCAGGTGGATCAGCCATCCGGCGAAGGCGTTGGTGGAGCCGAGGAGACCGGCGACCATGGTGATCATGGCGGTGTCCATCATCGGACGGGACACCGACATCCAGATGCCCATCCCGACTCCGCCGACCAGCCCGGCCGCGGCACCCCACAGCGCATGGACCGGGATCGCGGCGGTCTTGGGGGATGCCTGCACGGTGGTGGCCATGGTGATCGTCCTCCCTGTTGTGGGTTCTTTCCCCTCTCGTCGCCGACGCTAGGACGCAGGGCACATGCAGGTATGTGAGGGCGCTTACGTACCCGGCGGTAGACCGGTGGGCCGTCCAGGTGACTTCACTGCGGTAAGCAAGGCATAGCCGAGCACGCCGTCGGTGACGGCGTCGCGGGCCGCGTCCAATACGGCCGGAGCCGCGCCCAGATCCACGCCAGCGTCGGCCAGGCGGGCCGGGGCGGTGATGCGCAGCAGGCTCATCCGGGCCTGGATCTGGTCGATCATGCGGAGCATCGCCTCGTCGTGCCGCTCCGTGGTGACGATGCGAAGCCCGGCCGCGGCCAGGATCTCGGCGTATTCGTCCAAGGGGCGGGCGTCGGCGATGCAGGCGATGCGGGCGGTCAGTCCGCGCAGCTCGGGCGGAAGGCGGTCGATGTCGGCGGTGACGTCGGTGATGCCGAGGCGTCCGCCGGGTTTCAGGACGCGGGCGAACTCGGCTGCCGCACGTTCCTTGTTGGGGAAGGTGCACAGCGCGCACTCGCACACCACGGCGTCGAATACCCCGTCGTCGTAGGGCAGGTGCTCGGCGTCGCCAGTGGTGAAGACGGCCCGGTCGGCCAGCCCGGCGGCCTCGGCGGCGCCCTGGGCGAGCGCGGTGTTGGCCGGCGCGTAGTCGACGCCGTCCGCCCGAACCCCGTAGACGTCGGCGAGCAGGAGAGCGGTGGTGCCGCGGCCCGAGGCCACGTCCAGGACCCGTTTGACGGGGTCGAGCGCGAGACGGTCGGCGAGGCGCCGGGTCAGGGCGGTGCCGCCGGGGTGGTAGGAGTCCCCGAGCAGCAGGGCGACGATGTCCCTGGAGTAGGCGTCCGCGCAGCAGGACTTGATCTCCTCATTGGTCACGGCCGACGCTCCTCGCTGCCGGTACGGGTGGTCTTCGAGCCGTACGGGGTCGTCGTCAGCCGGCCCGCGAGGGGCAGCGCGTTCGGGGCGACCGGTGCGACGGGGACGCCGGACATCTCGGCGCGGACCTGTTCGCGGTAGCCGACGGAGTTGTACGCACAGAACGGGATGAGCCGCCCGTCGGGGGTGATCTCCTCGACGCAGCACTTCATCAGCTGCTTGACGTTGAGGGTGTAGGGGTCCTGGAAGTCCTGCACGACGATCATGAACGCCTTGTCGTTCAGATGCTTGACCGTCTCGGGCAGGTCGATGCCACACGCGTCAGCGCAGTCCAGGGCCTCCGCGGTCGCACGGAGCTTCTCCTCGGTCGTGGCGGTACCCATGAACGCGGAGGCGGACCAGAGCTTTTCGAGCGCCTCGCGGATGCCGTCGTCGGGCATGACGCGGTTGGTGACGTAGTCGAGGTAGTCCTCGACGTTCAGCAGCCGCGGGATCGGCACCACGGTGTGGTTGCCCGGCTCGCCGTCCACCAGCAGGTAGGTAATGGAGCGGCAGGTCGGGAAGCAGCACGGTACGGGGAAGAAGTCGCCTTTCTGGAACCAGCCGGGCCGCTGCTCGTTGATCAGCCGGATGACGTCGGGGTTGGTGAGCCGGTTCAGTGGGTCGAACTCCACATGCCGGCCGGAGTGGGTGACCGGCTGGAACGCCACGGACCTTACGGCGGGGTGGTCGATGCCGTACTCGATGATCGCGCCGAGTTCGTGTTCGTTCAGGCCCTGCTCGACGGCGGCGACGAGGGTGACGGTGAGCCCGGCCTCGGCGCAGTTGTCCAGCGCCCGCTGTTTGAACGTGCGCAGGTCACGGCCGCGGATCTCCAGGTGGGTGCGCTCGTCGAAGCCGTCGAACTGGAGGTAGACGTTCACTGAGCGGCCCGGGATCTGGTTGCGTTTGCCGAGTTCGGCGACGAAGTTTTTGTCGGTGGCCAGGCGGATGCCGTTGGTGTTGAGGTTGACGTTTCTGATCGGGCGAGCCTGGGCCAGGTCGATGAAGTCGAGGATGTGCTTGTGGATGGTGGGCTCGCCGCCGGAGTACATGACCACCTCCGCCTCCCCCTCGGAGGCGACGAAGGCGTCCAGCATGGTCGCGCACTGCTCGTGGGTGATGGAGTAGCCGTCGCTCTGGTGGCCGGAGTCGGCGAAGCAGATCGGGCAGTCCAGGTTGCAGCCGGTGTTGACCTCGATGATCCCCAGGCAGGCGTGCTGCTTGTGCTCCGGGCACAGCCCGCAGTCCGACGGGCAGCCGTCCTTCACCTCGGTCTGGAAGGTGAGGGGGATCGTCCCGGGCTTGTTGAAGCGGGCCGAGGACAGGTACTCCTCGGCATCCCCGTACACCAGCGCCTCGAACTCGCCGTGCTCCGCGCAGCGTTTCCGCAGATACACCTTGTCCGCGCGGATGTTGACCTGCGCGTCAACGGGCGTCTTGCACAGAGGGCAGATTGACTTGGTGAACTCCACGAACACCTCGTCGCGGTCCACCTTGTGCTTCGGTGCTGGCGCCTGGGTCATCGAAGAACTCCTCTTTCTTGGAATCGCCGTTCAGCGGACGTCGCTGCTGGGGTCGGCTTCTTCGTGTGGCTGTGGCTGTGCTGGGACGGTCGGGCAGCAGTCGTCCGGTCCGGCGCCGCGGCGGCGTCGGGCCCGGCAGCGCAGGGCGTGGCCAGCGCCAGCGAGCAGCACCACCGCGCCCACGGTGACCAGCCACCCATTGGCCAGGGCCCCGCCGACGGCGCCAAGTGCCCCGCCGGCCACGAGCAGCGGGCCGGCACAGCACACCACCATCAACAGTGCGGCACCCACGGCCGCCGCCAGGGCGCCGAGCCCGGAATGTTCACGGGATTCGGACACTGCGGCTCGCCTCCTCCCGGTCACCGTGTGACGGGGCGGGCACCCGGCGGGCGGAGTGGATCAGCACGGCGGCGTACAGCAAGGTCAGTGCGTCCTGGAGCAGCACGAACCAGCTCAGTCGCTGCGTGAGGTAGATGCCGAAGCAGCCGCAGTTGGCCGCCGTCACGCCGCGGGCGTACGCCTGCGCGGCCAGCACCGTCCACATCGCCGACACGCCCGTGTACGCCCACACCGGGGCCATGGCCTTCGACCGGGGGCGGGCCAGGAACCAGATCCCGCACACCAGCTCGCTCACGATGAGAGCTGCGGCCAGCACGTTCGCCGCGGGACCGGTCACCAGCCCGTACGCGGACAGAATCCGCGGCATGTGCTCGAAGGAGGCGAGCTGACCGATGGCCATCGCCGTGTACAGCGTCCCGAGCACGATCCTGAGCACCATGATCCGACCGTAGGCCGCCACGGAGGGCGAGAACTGTAAGCGCGCTCACCGAACCGTCACCTCGCCCCGGGGCACGATCGAAGGTGCGAAGCGGTGTTCGCCCGCTGTGCGAGCTGGTGTCCCAGCGGTTTCGGGAGGTGCCAGGTGAACGGTCAACTGTCCCCCCGCCCGCCACGGCGGCAGGTGCTCAAGGGCGCGGGAGTGATCGGGGGCGTCGTCGTTCTGCTCGTGGGCGGCGGGGGTGTGATCGGCTGGCAGACCCTCTCGGAGCGGCCGTCGGGGTCAGTGACGGCGGTGCAGGCGGGCCAGGATCCGTCGTTGGAGGCGCTCGCTGAATCGGCTGTGTCCGGCGGGCCGGACAAGGATGGCATTCCCTCCGTCGACAAGCCCCGGTTCGTCATGGCGAACAAGGCCGGCTTCCTCGACGAGGACGATCCGATCTTCGGTCTGGAGTACCGCGGTGAGGTGAGGGCGTACCCGCAGCTGGTGCTGGTGTGGCACGAGATCGTCAACGACACCGTCGGCGGCGAACCGCTCGCGGTCACCTACTGCCCGCTGACCGGGACGGTCATCGGCTTCTCCGCCCCGCCCGGCGTCCAGGACCTGACGTTCGGCACCACCGGCAAGCTCGTCAACTCCAACCTGCTGATGTACGACCGGCAGACCGGCTCGCAGTGGCCGCAGTTGCTCGGTCAGGCGGTGAGCGGCCCGCTCAAGGGCACCCGGCTGGACACCGTCCCTTTGGTGTGGACGACGTGGAAGCAGTGGCGCGCCGCGCATCCCGACACGGCGGTGCTGTCCACCGACACGGGGGCGCTGCGCTCGTACGGCAGCGACCCGTACGGCTCCTACGAGTCCTATCCGGACTGCGGCGGCTACTACGCCGAGGGCAGTCCGATTTTCCCCGTGCTCGCCTCCAGCGACCGCTTCGCCGACAAGGACGTCGTGATCGGCGTGCGGGTCGGCAAGGAGCGGCTGGCCATCCGCAAGGACCTGGTGCGCACGCACCGGATCGTGCGAGCGGAGGTGGGTGGCACGCGGGTGGAGGCCCGCTGGGACGACCGACTCGGCACCGCCCGCGTCGTTCAGCAGGTCGGTGAACGGTGGGAGCCGGCGGACTTCCTCGACGCCATGTGGTTCGCCTGGTACGCGTTCTACCCCAACGCACAGGTGCGGACATGAGCAGCCCCCTGACCGCAGTCGCCAGGGCCGGCGACGCCTGGGACGCCGCCGCCGTCGCGCTCAAGGCCGCGCCGCGGCGGGTGCGTGCCGCCCTCGCCGTACGCCGCCACCGCAGGGCCGCGCTGATCGCCGCGAGCCTCACCCTGCTGGTGTACCTGCTCTCCATCGGAGACCTCGCCGTTTCTGCCTCCGGCCGGTTCACCGGCGCACCCGCGGTCCAGGCCGCTCCCGGGCAGCTGCTGGAGGTCCGCGCGCCGTATCTCTTCGAGCCGGTCCTCGCCTGGCACCCCACCAGCCATGTCGCGGTTCTCCTGAGTCCGGTCAACCTGCTGCTCGGCGCCGTCGTGGCGGCACTGGTCGGCTGCAACATCGCCGTGGCCGCCCATGCCGCCCAGCAGGTGGCCTCCTGTAGGCGCACCCGCTACGCCCGGCTGCTGGGCGTGCTTCCGGCGTTCCTGCTCGGCCTCGCCTGCTGCGTGCCCACGTTCCTGCTCGTCCTGGGAGCGAGTACCGCCGCCGCACTCCTGCCGGTCCTGATCCCACTGCGCCCGGTCTTCTACCCGCTCGCCCTGCTCATGCTGGCCGGCACGTTGACGTGGGGCACCTCGCGGACTGACCGATCCGGACGACGCACCCGCCACGCGGGTGACACCGGCGACGCGGCGGCACAGACACCCCCTGCCGTCCCGGATACGCAATGACCAGGACCCTCAAGCACAGTTGATCAAGGAGGCCCCTCATGGCTCGGGTACAGGAAGTCGATGTCGTGGTGATCGGCATGGGGGCCGGCGGTGAACATGCCGCCGAGCGGCTGGCCGAAGAAGGGCTGGACGTGGTCGGGGTGGAAGCGGAACTGGTCGGCGGGGAGTGCCCGTACTGGGCGTGCATCCCGAGCAAGATGATGATCCGCGCCGGCAATCTCCTCGCCGAGGCGGGGCGGGTGCCCGGCATGGCCGGAGAGTCCCAGGTGATTGCCGACTTCGCTCCGGTCGCCGCCCGGATCCGCGACGAGGCCACCGACGACTGGAACGACCAGGTGGCCGTCGACCGGTTCGCCCGCAAGGGCGGGCACTTCGTCCGCGGCCGTGCCCGCCTGGCCGGCCCCGGCCGTGTAGAGGCTGACGGCCAGGCGTTCGCCGCCCGGCGCGCGGTGGTGCTGGCCACCGGCAGCCACCCGCAGATCCCACCCGTCCCCGGCCTGGATGACGTGCCGTACTGGACGAACCGGCAAGCGGTCTCGGTCAAAGAGCCCCCGGCATCACTGCTCGTGCTCGGAGGCGGCGCCGTCGGCCTGGAACTGGCGCAGGCGTTCGCCCGCTTCGGCACCGCGGTGACCGTCGTGGAGGCGCTGGGGCAGCTGCTGTCGGCGGAAGAACCCGAAGCCGGAGCACTGCTGGCCGATGTACTCGAAGAGGAAGGCATCACCGTACGTACCGGAGCGCGCGCCACCGGAGTGCGCCACGCGAACGACACCTTCGCGCTCACCTTGGAAGGCGGGGAGGAGATCACCGCGCAGCGGCTGCTGGTGGCCACCGGACGCCGGCCCCAGCTGGCCGGACTCGGCCTGAAGACCGTCGGCCTCGATCCCGACGCACGTGCCCTGGCCGTCGACGGACACATGCGAGCCACCGAGGGGGTTTGGGGCGTCGGTGACGTCACCGGCCGTGGCCTGTTCACCCATGTGGCGATGTACCAGGCCGAGATCGCCGTCCGCAGCATCCTCGGCACGCCCGGACCGGACGCCGACTACCGGGCGCTGCCACGCGTCACCTTCACCGACCCCGAGGTCGGCTCCGTGGGCCTGAGCGAACAGGCCGCCCGCGAGGAGGGCCTTCGAGTACGGACGGGCACCGCGCGGATGCCGTCCTCAGCACGCGGATGGATCCACAAGGCCGGTAACAACGGCCTGATCAAACTCGTCGAGGACACCGACCGCGGCGTCCTGGTCGGGGCCACCTCCGTCGGCCCGGCGGGCGGTGAAGTCCTCTACGGGCTGGCCATCGCCATCCAGAACGCGATCCCTGTCCAGCGGCTCCGCCACATGATGTTCGCCTACCCCACCTTCCACCGCGCCGTGGAGGACGCCCTCAGTAACCTCGGCCATGACTGACCAGAACCCCGTGGCGCACCAGCACGGCGACCCGCTCACGGCAAGGCCGCGCGCCGCTCGGCCTCCTGCCGGACTGCTGCCAGGGACGCGGCGACGGTCGCCTCCCACCGTGGGGCGACCAGGCCACCCCACCACTGCCCCGCTCGCCACAGGTCGGTGGCGAGCTCACCCGCGTACACCAGTCGCGTACCGGGCCCGTCTTCGGTGAGCGTGAACGACTCGGTGACGGCGGGCACCGGTCCACGCACCAGGCGGAAATCGACCCGCTCCGGGTGGGTGAACCGCACCGTCTCCACCGTCGTCGCCGTCAGCCGTCCGCCCGCGACCGGGGTGCGGTGCGCGGCGAGCACCATGTCCGAACCCCGCTCCAGCACCAGCACCTTCTCCCGCATCGCCCGCGTGGCCCGCCCCAGATACGGCTGGGCGATGACATCGAACACCAGCTCCCGTGGGGCCGCGACGTCGACCGTCTGAGACCCCAGTGGTCGGCTGCGCCGCCCGACCCCCACATCCACGGGAAGTGCCCCGGTCACCAGCCCCAAATACCCGGCCGCCGCTCCCACGCCCGCCACCGCCGTTGCCACCGCCGCGCCGATCCACACCATCGCCCCGACCTCCCACGCGCTTCCATCCCGTCTTCTGACCGACGCTAGGCCGGGTACTGCCGCCGATCAGTGAGCGCGCTCACCTTCAGCCGGCCGTGTCGGCCTCTACGCTCAGCACCATCGCCCTGTGGAGCTTGGAGGAGCGTGGAGTCCGTATCCGATCTGGCCGACAGCCGCGCCGCCACGAACATGCTGCTGGCCGAACTGCGTGCGGGGCACTTCGCCCCGGCTGCCGTCGTGCGCTTCCTCGGGCACGCTGCCCGCCGGTCACTGCGTCAGGCCGCCCGACGGCCGAGGGCGCTGGCCGAGGTCACCGTCCTGCACGGCGCCCTGTACGCGCTGGCCGCCGACAAGCGGCCTGGGCGGCGCTGGGTGACCGTCGGCTGGACGCTCGCCGTACTGCACCTAGGGATGCTGGAGCACCGTAACCGCCTGACCCCCGCGGACGCGTTGACGCTGCTGCGCGCCAATCTCCCGGCCCTGCCCGGCGGAGCCGGCCGCTTCTCCGGGGTGCTGGCGATCGGCCTCGATCTCGCCGACGGACGCCTCGCCCGCCATCAGGGCACGACCTCCCCCTTCGGCGAGTACGCCGACACCTTCGCCGACGCCGCCTACTGGATGTGGCTCACCCTGCGCCACGAACCCAGCCGCACCGTACGGGCCGCTGCGGTCGCCGCCTGGACGCTTCCCGTCGTCGCCGTCACCGGCCTCGCCCTGTACCGCGGCACCATGCCCGAGCGGCCACGCCCCGTCCTCCTGCGGCCGGCCGCCGCCCTCCAGACCGTCGTCGCGCTGCGCCACCTCACCCGCCGCTGAACCGCCCGTGCTACTTCTTGTCGGCGGCGGGCTGGTCCGGCGGCTCCGGTGTGCCCTCCACGCGTACGCCCTGCCAGAACGCCACATGGTCCTTGATCTTCCGGGCCAGTGGGCTGGGCTTGGGGTAGTACCAGGCAGCATCCGGATTCGTCAGCCCGTCGACCTCAAGGCTGTAGTACCGCGCCATCCCTTTCCAGAAGCACAGCGACCGGGTCCTGCTCGGCGTGAAGTACTCCCGGTGCAGCGACTCGGGCGGGAAGTAGTGATTGCCCTCGACGATCACCGTGCGCGGCGCCTCCGCGATCACCGTGCCGTTCCACACTGCACGCAGCATGGCCCTACTCCTCACCGTGAACGGGGACGGTATGCCCCGTGACCTTCACGCTAGGTGGGCCCGACCGGCCCCTTCAGTGATGGCGCTCACCGTCCACGAGAACTGTTCGCTCCTGCGAGGATGCGGCACACCTCGGCATCGGTGCAGTCGGCCGGATCGGTCACGGCGGCCCGCTCCGCCAGCCCTTGGAGGACCGCCTTCGTGGCCTGGAACTCGGCCAGGCGCCGGTCAATGTCCTCAAGGTGGCGGTCGACGAGTGCGGTGACGTGTGCGCAGGGCGACGCGCCGGCATCGCGCAGAGCGAGCACGGAGCGGATCTCGGCCAGGCTCAGCCCCGCTCCCTGGGCGTCGCGGATGAACGCAAGCCGCTGCACGGTCTGCTCCGGATAGTCGCGATAGCCGCCCGCCGTACGCGGAGGCGCGGGCAGCAGCCCGGCCTGCTCGTAGAAGCGGAGGGTCTTCGCCGTCACCCCGCTGACGGCGGCGAGGTCACCGATGCGCATGCCTCCAGGCTAGCCCTTGACCTTCCAGCGCACTGGAAGGTCTACCGTCCAGATAAAGGCACAGCGCCAGATCTGGAAGGGGTCCGCCATGAACCAGCCGGGGACGACGACGCGTATCACTGTGCTGACCGTGCCCAACTGCCCGAACGCCCCGCTCATCCGCGAACGGATCGCCGACGCCCTCGAAGGCCGGACCGTCCCGGTGGAATGGATCGAGGTCAACGACGCGGACGAGGCCACCCGGCAGGGCATGACAGGTTCACCCACCCTCCTGCTGGACGGCATCGACCCGTTCGCCAACGAGGGCGCTGAGCCGAGCCTGTCCTGCCGGATCTACCGCCACCTCGACGGCACTATGGACGGTGCCCCTGCCGTCGCGGACCTGCGCCGTGCCCTGACTGCGAGCGGATTCTCCGAGACGAACGGGATGGGCTGAGGAGGCAGCTCGCCCTACGGGAGGATGGCCCCCTGGCTCCGCTCCACCCGCTCGCGCAGTGTCCGCGCGAACTCCTCGGCCCGCGCCAGCTGAACGCGCAGCTTGGCCACCTGCTCGGTGGCCTCCTGCTCGTATCCGCAGACACGGTCCATCAGGGCGTCCCGCTCCTCCGGCGTGAGCTGATCACCGTCAAGGCGGTCGGTGGCGTCCGGCAGGTCGCGCATCTGATCCAGAGTGAAGCCGAGGGGCTTCATGTGGCGGATGACCATCAGGCGGGCGACGTCGGACTCGGTGCAGAGGCGGAAGCCGCCCTGGGAGCGGGGAAGGATGACGAGGCCGGTCTTGTCGGTGCCAGACCGGACAGTTCGTGCTGAAGGGCGGGGGTGGCGACCGGCGTGATCAGCTCCGGGTAGCGGTTCAGGATCTCGCGCACGCGAGCGAAGTAGTTGAGCACCCGGACCTCCTGGTCCGGAAGCCACAGCACATGCGGCAAGATCCGGTCCTCCTGCGGCGCATCAAGCAGAGCCCACAGGCGCTCTGGGCTCAGGAACCTTCTCACCGGCTGCCCCTTCAGTTGTGATCGCTGCGGGGTCGAGGACGATCCACGGGATGAGGTGAGCGGTGTCTCCGTACGTCGCTCGGTTGCGGTCAGGCGCCGCGAGCTGGTTGGCGAAGGGGGCATCGGTTGCCTCACCATTGCGTGGATGGGTTGGTGCATGACGTCCTGGTCCGGCACCGCGTACTAGGCGGCCGACCAGGAGATCGAGATCCGGCTGTACTTCTTGTCGATGATCCGATCGCCGGGAATCTGGTCATCAGGGGTGCCGGCTGGGTAGGCAGGGCCTCCGTCCTTCTCGGCTGCGCGCGCCGAGGGCTCGGGCCCAATCAGAGATGACCGAGACCGCGTCATCGGCGTCTCGGCGCCGACCGCAGGTGCCGCCCTGCCGCTCGATGGCCCGGGCTGGTACCTCTGGGCCACCGAGCGAAGCGCGAGGCAGGTGAGAGCGCCGCGCAGGTCATTCCGTCATGGTCTTGCTGCTCCGTGGCTCTCTTCTCGCTGCATTTCGATTGGCTTGTCGGTGACGGCAAACAGCAGATGCACCGAATAGCCCGGAGGGTCGGGAGTGCTCACTTCGTGCTTCACGCCTCGTGGCAGGATCAGTACGTCTCCAACCCGGGTGACAGTCTCGACCGGTACGCCGTTCGACTCTGGCCACATCAACCAGCGTTTGACGCCTCGCATTTGAGCGATAACGCCGAGCCATTCGTCATCATGCGCACCGAGGTTGCGGTCGGCGGCCTGGGATTCGTACGCGGCGCAGACCACTTGGCGGCGCAGCATTCCCGCCAGGCGTAGCGCCACCAGACTGAACCAGCCATCGCTGCGGACGTTCAGGCTTTCGTAGATGCGTGTCCGCGGTCGGTCCTGGTAGGCGCGAGTGACTGCGTCTTCGTGGGATTCACGGTGGAAGGCCGTGTCGTCGGCCAGCGCAACCGTCTGATTGGCCGCCTTTCCCGCGCCCAGGGGTAGGTGGAGGTCGCTGATCCAAGTCGGCTCGAATACCCGCGGGACGTGCACTGGTCGTTCCGATGCGAGTCTGGGCCAGATTGCCGGCCCCAGACCTGCGAGGAAGCTGGATGCCATTGTTTGATGCGTACGAGCGTCCATGGTGGGCTGATTCAAGGCACCATCAGGTGGCCCTTGGAGCCGTCCGGCCTTGTTGTCTTGAGGTAGGTCGTGGCGCGCTGGCTTGTTGAGTAGTTTCCGAACGCCTCGTCAGAGGGGTCGATGACCTGTGTCGCGTGGATCGTGTCTCCAAGGTGGAGCTCCGTCAGGCGGCGCGGGTGGATTTCCACCATGCGCTTTTCGGGGTTCACCACTTGGACGAGGACTTCATCCTCGGCGACGTCCAGTTGCGGCGGGGCGAACATGATCCGGAAGTCACGTCCGATTTCATGCTGCTTCAGCACGTCATTCAGCTGCCGCATGAGTTCCGCCTGTTGCTCCACCAGCGTTCCGGAGGCGAGCACCGTCACCTGATTCTCCCTTTGTGCGTAATTTCCTGATACTTGCGTGGCCCGGTGCGAGATGTTGTTCCGCTGTTCGCGCCGGGAGTTTGTGCGCTTAGGCTCCCGGGAGTGGCGTCGGCCGGAAGCCCAAGCGGGGTCTACGTCGCCGTGGTACGGAGGGCCAGGCAGGCGAGCGGACCGCGCAGGTCGTAGCGCACGGTCTGCGCCCACCCGGAGCTGAGGGCGTCGATCTCCCGCTCGGTCGTTCCTCCGGGTTGCTCGGCATGCTCATCAACGACGGGAACCACGGCGTACATCTGGCCTCCGGGACTGAGCCAGAGGTCGCGGACGCGTCGCATCGAGGCGGCCGGGTCACGAAGGCAGGGCAGGACCAGGCGACAGGCCACGCGATCGATGCCATGTGACGGCAGACCAGGTGGGTCGCCCCGGTTGAGGTCGTGACGCAAGTAGCGGACGCCGGGCAACGGCGTTCGGCGGGCGGCGATCAGGGCGGGGGCGGAGTAGTCGAGTCCGGTGACGTCATAGCCGAAGCGGAAGAGCTGACGGGAGAACACGCCACTGCCGCAGCCGGCGTCCACGGCTACGTGACCGCGCCGTACGGGGAATTGCCGGACGAAGTGCTCCAGCTCCACAACGGTGAGCATGTGATAGCTGCGGCTTTCCGCTGTCCAGGCATTCCACGTGGTGCTGGCGGGACTGGTGATGGTCATCGTCATGCCGCGCTCCTGAGCAGAGCAGCTCGCGTCGGCTCGCCGTCGCGACCGGACTGCTCGGTTTTCGGTTCACGGTGGTGGCGCTGCCGCAGGGCTTCATGAACAGCGGCGTGCGGGGGCAGGCCGACACTGGCGCGCCGTGCATCCAGGTTCTCCGGGTCCTGGGTCGGCAACATCTCTACGCCGGGCAGCCCGCGGCGATGCTGTGTGCCGTAGATCTGGGGCTGTCCCGCGTTGATGGCGCACCGGTCACGAAGGTGCGCCCACTGCCGGATCGGGGCCTCACCCCGTTCAACGGCATTGGCCAACATGCGCAGCGCCGCCCGCTGGAAGTCCGGAAGGTGATCGGCGTGCAAGGCGAGCTGCCACGCTGCCTCCGCGCCTTCCTCACCGACCAGGCTCCTGCCAGGCCATCCGTGTTCAGCAACGATCCGCCGGAGCACCTGGGCATCGGCGTGGTCGATATGACATCCCATGTCGATCTCGGACCGGCTCAGCAGTCCGCGGAGCAGCTTGGAGCGGTGCGTCGTTGCTCTCTGGGCCCGGCTGAGCAGTTCGCGGGCAAGGTCGGGCCGCTGCGGTTGCGTGGTCATGGTCAGACTCCGATCGGCGCCGTGAGAACGTTTTCAATGGTTGTCGCCTGCGCTGGGCGGACCCGGCGAGGTTCGTGGGTCTGGAAATGGCATGACCGTTATCTGGGTGGCGCCTCCGTGCCGACCAGACGTGTGGGCAGGGCAATGTCCGGGATTTGCAGCCGGTTCATGGCGGCGCGGAGGGCCACGGCGACATACGCGTGTGCTTCGGAGTCCTGTAGCCGGATCGCGTTCCGTAGATCCTCTACGGTCGCGACGACGGCGAAGTCGTTCAGCAGGCGCTGTTCCAGCTGGTTGAAGGGTCGGCCGTATCCCCTGGTGAAGGCGGCCCGGAGCTGAGGACGGTCGGCCCAGAGCAGCGACGGCCGGGCGAAGTCCAGGGAAGCGGCCATCATTTGGGAGCGTCTGAAACCGGTGAGGACCAGGGTCCGCTGTGCCCGCTGCCATCGCCAGCATGAGGAGCCGAACGAGCCATGGCAGAAGGCACTGGGTAACTGAGGGGCACGCTCGCGCACGACGTCCAGGCGGCGGCGGATGACCGTGCGCTGCCCGTCGAGTATCGAGGAATCGATTTGATCCAGCAGGCGGTCGACGTAATCGATGTAGAGCACGGTGTTCCGGACGGCTTGGGCATGCCTGTCGCCGACTCGGACCGCGCTGTCGTGCAGGCTGCGCAGCAGCTGTCCGGCCTGTTCATGGACAGGTGCCATCAAGTGCAGGCCCCTTTCCGGAGCGTCGTCCACCCGCTCGCCGCGTGGCTCCAACGTCAGCAGCGCCCGCAACCTGGGTTCGAAGCCGAGCAGACGCGGTGCGCGTCCGGCGCCGAGGTGAGGGATGGCGTTCCGGTGCGCGTACACCTCTCGCTGGAAGTCGCCATGGGTCCGCAGAACGCGAAGCTCGATGATCCCTTCCGATGAGGACATGCGCCAGGAGCGGGCACCGGAGAGGTCGTTGGGCAGCGCCCAGGATAGGTGATTCCCCACACGGCCTCTGGCCCATGTGGCTATCTCCGCCGGGATAGGTGTCTGCATGTCCCTTCTCAATTCGTGGACGGAGTGCTGCTCAGACATGACGTAGTTGGTATGGGGGTCCGGTCGTCTGAAGCGCCGCCGCCGAAATTCCGCGTGCCGATCAGCTCCCTCAGGCCGTCGGCCGACTCCCAGTACGGCGTGGAGGGAGGTGCTCGCCATGAAGGTGCTCCATGTCGGTCCAGCAGGGGGCGGGAAGCGGGGGATCAGACAGGGGGCGTCTGGGAGGCGGTTTGCGCGAGGTAGCGTGCGGACCACTGGACACGGTCGGTGCCCCGGGCCACCTCGCTGAGCCGAAGGAGTTGGATGTCGTCCGGTCCGGCGGGGGCTGAGACGAGGTCGATGTCGCGGGAGAGACGGGAAATCTCGTAGTCGGCCCGGCCGCTGTATCCGCCATGGGTGTCCTTGCCTTCCTGGACAGAAGCCTTGGCCGCACGGCTGTTGACGAGCTTGCTGTTGACCAGTTCTGCGTCGCACGAAACGCCCTGATCCAGCAGGTGCGCCGCGTAGTAGACAGCGCCTTCGGCTGTCATCAGACGGGACTTCATTTCGGCGAGGTGCTGGCCGACGACCGGCAGGTCCGCCAGGACACCGTCGTATCGCGGGCGACCGGCGAGGAAGTCGGTGGTCACATCCAGCACGCGGCGATGCAGCCCGAGCGCGACTGCCGCGAGGTTGGGGCGGCCACAGACGGTGGAGGCGGTGTAGGCGATGTCAAGGCCGTCCCCCACCTCGCCTAGCAACGCGCTCGCGGGTACACGGACGTTGCGCAGCCGCACATTGCCGGCGGTGAACCCGTGCAGACCTACCAGCGGTGGCTGGGTGACTTCGAGGCCGTCCCGGTCGGCTTCGACGAGGAAGGCCGACAAGCCCCGCGGGTCGCCGCGCTTGCCTGTGCGGACGATGACCACGTGGAGGTGGGCGATACCCGAGGCACCCACCCAGCATTTGTCGGCGTTGATGATCCAGTACTTGCCACTGCGGCGCGCTGTACTCGTCATGCCGAGGACATGACTGCCGTGTTCCGGTTCGGTGACCGCGATCGCCATGTACAGCGTTCCGGCGGCGATCTGGGGCAGCCATCGCTGCTTCTGCTCGACGCTGCCTCGGTACAGGAGGGCGAGGGTGGGGATAAGTGGGGCCTGCAGAATCGCACCTGCGGCTCCGCTGACGTAGGAGAGCTCATCGAGCAGGATGGTCTTGGCGACGTGCCCGGCGTGCAGGCCCCCGTGCTCGGTGCCGATGAATACGCCGAACCAGCCCCGCTCGCCCACGATGCGTGCGATGCCGTGGTCGGTGTGCGTTCCGGCGGCTTCCATGTCTGCGATGCGGGGTGCGACCTCTTCGCGGGCGACCTCCCGGCCTTGCTTGCGCAGGCTGCGATGGGCTTCGCTCAGATACACGTCGAGTGAAGACATCCTGGATTTCCCTTTCCTCGGGCCAACGGCCCTACTGCCTTGCCGTGGTGTGCGGTCAGCGCGGCGCGGTGAGCGGGTGCGGCGCTTGGGCAGAGAGCTCGTCGATCAGAGTCAGGGTCTGCTGCTGGTAGTGCTTGAGGAGGCTGACGCCGGAACGCCCCCAGGCGGTCACCCGGTCTCCGACCAGACAGATGGTTCCGATTCCCGTATCCGTCGACTGATGGATCAGGGGGCCGCCGAGGTAGGTGCGAGCACCGAGCTTGGCAACGGCGCCGTTGCCCGACCATCGGGGATAGTCG
The DNA here is from genome assembly GCF_040628815.1 of Streptomyces sp. NPDC006140. NCBI lineage: Bacteria > Bacillati > Actinomycetota > Actinomycetes > Kitasatosporales > Streptomycetaceae > Streptomyces > Streptomyces sp. NPDC006140. The sequence continues at coordinate 277,838 of NZ_JBEXTS010000001.1, forward strand.
TAAATGTCTTCCAAAGGCAGCACTTTACGGCGGTCCAGGGTGTGGACGCACCACCCCTCGTTGCGGGGCATGAACCGCTGAACGGGCGGGATCTCGGTGGCGGCGGCCTGGCTTTCGCCGCCGCCTCGGCCGACGGGGACGTACATTCCGGCGAAGTACTGGTAGCCGTTCTTCATGATGTTGACCATGCTGTGGAACCCGGCCGGGTTCCTCACCAGGTCGGCCGCTTCGGCCGCCAGCGCCGAGGCGAGTGCGTCGAGCTGGGCAACCGGTTGGTCATCGACCAGGTTCAGGACCGGCAGCAAGCCCATACGCGTGTGGAGTTCACGGTCGGCCGGGACCAGGTCGTGGCGGCCGGAATCGTTGTCAAAGGTGGGCATTGGGCGTTTCTCCGAGGCAAACATCAGTGAGGGGCGGTCGAGTGGGCGAGTTTCGGGTGCGCTCGCGAACGTGCTCGATCAGCGAGATCAGCACCTGTCGCACGGACGCCTTCTGACGCGCGTCGCATGAGACGACTGGGATCTGCGGGTCGAGCTGGAGGGCCGCGCGGACTTCGTCTTCGGTGTAGAGGTGGGCTCCGTCGAAGCGGTTGATCGCCACGAGGAATGGCGTTCGGCGGCGTTCGAAGTACTCCACGGCCGCGAAGCAGTCCGCGAGCCGACGGGTGTCGGTGAGGACGACCGCGCCGATGGCTCCCTCGACCAGGTCGTCCCACATGAACCAGAAGCGGTCCTGGCCGGGAGTACCGAACAGCATCAGCTGGACATGGGCCCTTCCCCCGTACCGCAGCTCCCTCACCGTCCGGGAACTGAGCGGAATGGTGATGCGGCCGAAGTCCATGGCCACCGTGGTCTGCGTCTTCCGCTCAATGCCGACGAGGCTGTCCGTGCCGATCCCGGCGACGGTGAGAGTCTCCTCAGTCTTAAGCGGCTTGATCTCGCTGACCGCGCCGACCAGGGTTGTCTTGCCTGCGCCGAAGCCGCCAGAGACCACGACCTTGGCCGGGATCGTCAAGTCAGAGCTTGTGTAGTCCGGCAAGGACGTCCTCCAGTACTCGTGGATCGGTAACGGCCGTCTCGAAGCCGACCGGCATCGGCACCGTCAGATAGCGGTCGTCGAGGAGATCGGACAGCCAGATCTTGACGACCTGCATCGGCTTCCCGAGTGTGGCCGCGATCTCGGCGACTGAGCGTGGCCCGAAGCGACACAGGTCGAACACCTGCGCATAGTGGGTCTGCAGAGCGGTGGCGGGCGGCTCGCTGCTCGCCTGAACCAGGGACGCACGGTCAAGTTCGGGGTGAGTAGGGCTGACGCGTCCGTGGACCAGTGCATACGGCCGCACCGCGCCCAGGTCATCGTCGAGCCAGACCATGTCGTCGCCCGGCACTTCACAGGACCGACTCGCCGGCAGCCGCAGCCTGGTCCCGGAGCGCGACGGACAGGGATCCGGGCATGCGCTTGATGAGCAGTTCCGTCTCATACGAGATCTGCTCAATGTCCGTGGCACCGTCGGCCAGGACGGTCAGCAGCGCACCATCGCCAGCCGCCATGACGAACAGGTAGCCCTCGTCGAGTTCCACGGTGACCTGCCGGACACCGCCGGCAACCTGGAGTTCGACGGTGGCACCGATCGCCAGCGAGTGCATCCCGCTGGCGATGGCGCTCAGCGTGTCCGGCTCGGCTCCATCGAGACTGCTGTAGTAGCCCACCTTCAATCCGTCTCGGGACGTCACCAGCGCGCTCTGGGCGCCGGACGCCCGCTCGACGAAGTCCTTCAGCAGCCAAGTCAGGTCATTCGTCGGGGTTTCGGGCTTCATGAGATGCCTCCAAGGCGTGGGGAGATTCGGAAGGTTTGGGGGAGGGGTGGCTGCCGGAAGCGCCCTGCTGGGCTGCGCGACGGCGTCCGGCAGCGATCTGTGCCATCAGCCTGCTATCAGGCGCGTTGGTGGGCACGGCTCGACTGGGCCTACGCCGCAGTCCTTCTGCCAGGTAGGAGCGTGAGGTGTCCCGGACCGTCAGCGGCTGCGGGCTCTCGCTGCCGGAACTGGTTGAGCTTGTCCGGCCGGGTTGAAATGCCTGCGTCGCGCCCGTCCTGCGCTGGGGCAGCGGCGGCAACCGCTCAGCGTCGGCTGCCGAAGTCGGCAGTGCGGCACCTGCGGGTCGCGGACCGTCCGGAAGACGTGTGTCGCTGCCCGGACGGATGCGTCCACCAGTCAGGGGCGGCCGAGGCGTTTCCAGATCTCGGCGTACCGGTGCGGGCGCAGGTTGCTCGTCCTGTCCGTTGTCGGTCGTGCTGCTGTGAAACAGAGCGAACGGAATGACGACAACCGCTTGGTTGCCCAGATAGATGTTGGTCTGGAGCCTCACCTGGAAGCCGATCCGCCGGGCGTGGGTGGCGACCACCCACATCCCGATACGTCCATCGCGCACGAACTCGCCGACGGTGGGACGGGACACATCGGCCAACAGACCGTTCAACTGATCCCGGAATTCGTCCGGTATCTGCTCTCCGTGATCGTCGATCTCGATGGCGATCCCGGCCGGCAGTTTCACGACTCGGACCGCGACCTGAGTGTCGGGAGCGGAGAAGTTAGTCGCGTTGTCGATCAGCTCGGCCAGCGAATGAATGAGGCCGGCTGCCGCCCTGCCCCTGATAGTCCCCTCGACGGGTGACGCAAGCTTCACGCGCGCATACTGCTCGACCTCGGCAATCGCATGGTTGATCACATCGGACAGCGATGTCGGCTTGTCGGAGCGCCGAGGCACGGCGCCTCCCACTACGGCGATGCTCTCGGCGAAGCGACGGGCCCGAGTCGCCATGTGATCCAGATGCCACAGCGGACGCAGGACAACAGGGTCCTCGATCTCACGCTCCAGCTCGTCGAAGGCCCTCAGCATCTGGTTGAGCAGCATCAGCATCCGGCGCCCGAGCGTGAGGTGCGCCCGCTTCTCCTGCTGAGCGGAAGCACCGCTGATCAATAGCTGAGCCTCGCGTACGAACCTGTGCAGCTCGTACTCCAAAACGGCGAATCGGTTGCGCTCATCAGGCTTCAGGGGCAGTTCGCGCAGCTGCGGCCGCTCGCCACGTTGTACTTGATCCATCGTCTGCTGGGTGCACTTGAGACCATCAGCCAGGACCGAGAGCAGACGCGTGATCCACTGCTCCACGGCGTTGCTGTTGGCCACCCGCTGCTCATGGACCGTGCCCGCGGTCGCATCAGCCCACCCCCACGCGGCGCTCGCCACAAGCAGGCATCCAAGGGCCGCTCCGGTCCACGGGAGCCAACTCATGCCGGACCTCAGCAGTCCGGCACGCAGGACATGCTCGGCCAAGGCCAACCACACCAGCACAGCAGCCGCTGGGACGACGGCGAGTAGCCGCAGCCGCGCGCGTATACCCCTGGCAGTGTTCAGCCCGCGCCCTGACGGCCTTCCACGTCGTCGGCCTGCAGAGCGTCCAGCAGGTGAAGTAACAGACATCAGCAACCTCGGGGGCGGGCGACCTAACAGGTGCGCCGGCCGCGTGACTTGGCGTGGGTAAGAGGGAGAGGTCACCGGGACAAGCCACCCGCCACGGGGTAACGACGTGCGCACCTGTCCCGGTCACCGGCTACGGGGGCAGTCGGTTGAGCATGTCGGACACGCTCCGTGACTGTTTGGTCGATCTCTGGGGCGAAATGGGTGTCGTGCAGGTAGAGGAGTCGGCCCAGCCCCTGGGGACCGCGAGGGATGCGGCACGGCAGTATTCAGCCATGTCCAGCGCGATCGATGCCGACGCCAGGCGCTTCCGGTCCAGGTGCTGCGTGACCTGCACTGGGCCTCCAGCCTCGTGCTTGACGCGCCAGCTCATGGCCCTTGGCTCCGGGTGATCGACCCGTGACGCGGAGATGACCCGCAGCCCGTACCGGTCAGCGAGGACATCGACCAGTTCGTCATCCGTCCATGCGTGAGTGAACAAATCGGGACACCTCCTCTCATGAAACCGCTTGGGCAGCGGCCGAAAAGGAGAGTGGCACGATCCTCACGGGGAACCCATTCCCGCAGGAATATTCCAAAGTGAATAGGCTGAAGGGCCCTGTCTGAAAGGCGAGTTCGGGGGCAACGTGAAGACGAATGGCCGATGCAGCAACAGGTGGTGCGGCGCTCCACTCAGCCGCTACAACCCCGGCCCTCTGTGCGTGACGTGCCAGCAGACGGGATGGCTGCCTTCACAGGTCTGGGACCACCCCGCAGTACAACAGGCCTTCTCTTCCTATGACTTCGTCACGGCCATCAAGCTCATCCGAGAGATCGCCGGCCTGTCCCAAGGAGACATCGCCTCGCGCACCGGTCTGTCTCAGGGCGAAGTCTCCAAGCTCGAAGCCGGCCGTCCCCTGACGCGCATCGACAAGATCATCAAGGTGGTGGAGGGCTTGGGCGTCCCGGCCGCCTTGTCACCCATCCGCGTACCGGGCGCACCAGCCATCCCTGTCACGCCGGTCGAGCCTGACTGGGACGACCCGGTGGACATCGCCACCGCCGTGGACGACATGCTGGCATCGAATACGGCGCCGATGGCGATTCAGGCAGCTGAAGACGCTTTGCTGCGCATCGTCGATGTCTACGAGTCCGACGGGCCCACGGGCTCGTCCCGGCTCGCCAGCAAGACGCGCAAGCTCCGTTCTCACCTGCACAGGCTGCTTCAGGGCCAACAGCCGCCCTCCCACCGCACCGAGCTGTTCCGGGTCGCGGCACGCATCTCGGCCGTCCTGGGCTACATGGCAGTCAATGCCGGACGCCACGACGTCGCTGCGTCTTACTGCACCGAAGCCGTCACCATGGCCCAGGACATCGGCGACCTAGAGACGATCATGTGGGTCCACGGCACGCGCTCACTGTCGTCCTATTACCAGGGCGATTTCGCTCACGCAGCTACATGGGCCAGGACGGGGATCGCACTCTCTCCGGAACACCCTCAGGCCATTCGCCTCCACGTCAACGGACTCGCACGCGCGCTCGCCCGTCAGGGCGATCACACCGGCACCATCCGCGCCATCGAGGCTGCGGAAGGTCTCACCGCCCGCCACGGCGTCACCGCCGCTCTGACTCCCTGCATCTCGCTGGAGCCCTACGGCGTTACCCGTACTCTGGCCAACGCCATCACCGGCTACGTCGCCCTCGGCGACACCGCCGAGGTCCTGCGCTACGAGGATGAGATCAGCGAACACGTCGCCGAATCAGACTCGGACTGGACGCGCTCCCTGGTTCGGCTCGATGTCGCCACCGCACTGGTCTTGGGTCAACGCCCTGATGTCGAACACGCCATGCTTCTCGGCCGGCAGGTCCTCGAAGACGCGGCGGACGGTCCCCTGATCCTGTCGGTCGTCCAACGAGCCCATGATCTCCGACGCAGCGCAACGAACTGGAAGGAGGTCGCGGCCGTACGTGAGTACGGCGAGGCCCTGCGGGCGTGGGCCGCCACCCCCCGTGTACGCCAGCTGGCCGACTCTGTCACGATGCCAGCGTCAGCACACGTCACGGGAAGGACGTCGCCGCGGGATGGCTCCACTGATCACGCACCCGGACGCGTTCCCCTCCAGCCCACCCCCGGACCTGAATGACCCTGTCGCCATCGCCACACACGATTGGCAGGCCTTCGACGCACTCACAGAGATGCAAGACCACTGGCGGCGCCCGGGCTGGACAGCCGACACACGCGCCTACTACTGGCTGCTCACCGTTCCCGATGATCCCGCGTTCGTCGCTCACGCTCTTCGGTGCCAGGACGCAGTACGCCACCTACAGGCATTCGATCTGATCGATCGGCAGGGCTTCCACCTCACGATGGGCCGTATCGCCCTTGCCCATGACGTCGACGAGCGTCAGCTCCACGACCTGGTTGAAGCCGTACAAGCCGAGGCGCCGCCCGCTTTCGAGCTTTCCGCCCTGCCCCTTACAGGATCTCGCGGTGCCCTCCGTTACAGCGTCGCTCCATGGACCCCCATCATCTCCCTCCATCAGCGACTCGTCGCGGCCTCCTTCGCCTGTGGCCTTCCCCCCATGAAGAGCAGCAGCAGGCTCAGGCCCCATATCGGAATCGGCTACTGCCGCACGAGGATTCCAGCACGCCCCGTTCAGGCCGTGGTCAAGCCCCTCCGTTCTCTGCCTCCTGTGCCACTGCTGATCGATCGCCTCGACCTAGTCGAGATGCGACGTGAGGCCGCCGCCTATACATGGAAGATGGTTCGGACGGTCCACCTCTCGCTTGAAGGCGCCCGGTAGCCTCTGGCCGGTCGGGGGCGACGAGTTGGGGTGAGATAGGTGACCTACTTGAAATTGTTACTACGATCCTTGTGTTAAGTTCCTCTTCAGCGCCCGGTCCGGCACTCGACGGGCCGGGCGCTGGTCGTTCCTCGCAAACGCGCATCCGGGAGGAGAGAGTTGTTCCAGGGCACCATTCCGAGCCCGATGCGCGCCATCGTGCGTGAAACAGCGGGAAGTTGGCCGCGAGGGTGTGTCTACATTCCGTGCTGCGGGAACTTCACCATCGAAAGGTCCCTGGGTGGAATGGGCTTCGCTCTCCACTCCTCGGACGTGTCCATTTACACCACAGCTATCGGCCGGTGGCTTACCAAACAGCGCATCGGCATCCAGTTGCGGGAGGAGAGCAAGGAACAGCTCCACTGGCTTGCTGACTCGTTGGACGACGGAGTCGGCACCGTCGCCACGATGATGCTCGGCACCAGGTTCCTGGCCAGCGTCGGCCGAGAAGGCCTCTGGCACGAACGGGTCGTACGGTCTTACCGAGACCAGTGGAAGACCAAGCACGCCGAGACCGTCCAGCGGCTATCGACAACCCGCGTCGAACTGGCCTCGTACGAAGTGGAAGACGTGCGCACCTGGCTCCAGAAGGTGCCACGCGAGGCTCCCGTTTGCTCCTTCCCTCCCTTTTACGGCGGCGGGTACGAGAAGCTGTACGAGCCGCTGAACACCCACTTCACGTGGGACGCCCCCGAGTACGAGCCGCTGTCCGACGCCGACGTGGTTGACGTCCTCGCCGCTATCACCGACCGGCCGTACTGGCTGACCGCCTCGAATCACGACGTGCCCGAGCTGCGCGCGTACTTGCGCGGCGTGATCAAGGCCACCCCGCGCGCCGCTCCCTTCTATGTCTATGCCTCCGCTGCTCCGACGCGGATCGTCGCTCCCCGCCAGCCGATCGAGCCCGTCAAGGCCCCACGGTTGCAGGCCGGTGACGAACTGGTCGGGCCGTTGCAGCTCGCCATACTCAAGCCGGGCCAGTTCAACGCGCTGCGCTCCCGCTACCTCAACCCGCGCATCGCGCCCGGCGCCGCGAACCTCGCGGTCGCAGTCCGGGACGGCACCGGCAAGATCCTCGGCGTCTTCGCCATGGCGCCGAGCACCTACACGCCCGACGAGGCATACCTGCTCTCCGACTTCGCGGTCGCGCCGACGGACTACCCGCGGCTGTCGAAGCTGATCGTGCTCGCGGCTACCAGCGCGGAAGCACAGCTGTTGTGCCAGCGGGCGCTCTCGCGCCGGATCCGCACGGTGCTCACGACGGCGTTCAGCAACAACCCGGTGTCGATGAAGTACCGCGGGCTGCTGCGGATGGTGAAACGCAGCCCGTCGAACGGGGACGGCTGGAAGTTCCAGCTCCAGTACCAGGGGCCGATGGGCGGGCACACGCTCGCCGGGGCTCTGGAGAAGTGGGCGAAGCGGTGGGGCGCCCGTGCCACGCCGACGCAGACGGGAGTCTGACCATGGAGGAGTCGACCCAGCTCGCCGCGCCGAAGATGGTGCAGGGCGACCCGCGAACGCTGACCCTGCTGGACGTCAACGCGCGCTTCATGCCGCACGAGAGGTTCCGGCAGCTCGTCGCCAACATCAAGCGCGACGGGCACCTGACCTCGACCCCGCTGGTCTGGAACGATACCGACAGCGGGCGGCTGATCGTGCTGTCCGGCAACCACCGCACGCTCGCGGCCATCGAGGCCGGCCTGTCCTCGATCTGGTGGATGCAGATCGACGAGCCGCTGCCACGGCAGCGGCAGATCGCGATCCAGCTCTCACACAACGCCATCGATGGCGAGGACGACCCAGCGATCCTCAAGGAGCTGTACGACGAGCTGGAGTCGGTGGAGTGGCGCCAGTACACCGGCCTGGACGACAAGACTCTCGACCTGCTGGAAAAGGTGGACGTCGCCAGTCTCGGCGAGGCCAACCTCGACTTCGCCTCCGTGCAGTTGGTGTTCCTGCCCGACGAGCTGGAGCGCGCCGAAGCCGCGTTCGACGCCGCACGCGCCACGGCCTCCGCGGACCAGCGGTGGGTGGCGGGCCTGGAGCAGTACGAGCCGGTTCTCGATGCGCTGGAGACGTCGCGGGCCGCCTACAAGATCGGCAACAGCGCGACGGCGCTCGGCGTGATCCTCACTGTGTTCGAGCGGCACCTGGGTGAGCTGGCCGAGGGCTGGTTCGACGCCGCCACGGGTGAGCCGAACCGCAAGGGCACGGCCCCGCTGGAGACGGTGTTCGGCGTGCGGGACGTGCCAGTGGAGACCGCAGCCGTCGTACGGGCGGCCATCGACCGGATGGTGCAGGACGGCACTGTGCCGGCCGATGAGCCGTGGCGTGCGCTGGAGGTCCTGGCTATGAGCAACCCAGGTGATGAAGCCAGTGGAGCGCCTGATCCGGAAAAGTCTTGACGACATCGGTGGCTGCCAAATGGGAGCTGCTGCGTGTGCAGTAGATCGCCGTTCGTGCGAACGGCAGTCGTCAGGCGGTTGGACTTTCTCTCGACGGGATCACCCCCGCTCGCACGGAGAGCACCCCCTGCTGGTATCACCGGACGTCTCCGTCCGCGGTTCACCTCTGCTCGCGCGGTGGTGATCGTCCCGCACCACTAGGGCCTGTCATTTGGATCATGCCGCAGCGCGGCGTCACCCAGCGCATCGCCCGCACAGGCACTGAGTCCTTGCCCGGGGAGGTACCGGCCACTGTGCCCGGGAGTCAACGGCGTTTCAGCGGGGCAAGGTCGGCGTCCGCAGCCGCCGACTCCGGAGATCCCCACGGTTCCTCCAGGGCTGCCCGAAGTGCGGTGACCATGTCCGCACCGACGCGCCCGGCGAGCGCGTCTTCGAGCCCGGCCAGTATCTCCATCGACTCCGCGCGGCGCCGGGTACCGGCTGTCGAGAGGCGCACGAGCTTGGACCGCGCGGACCGGGGATCGCTCTCCACGGTCGCAAAGCCCATGGCGGCGAGTTCATGAACCCACTGGTGCGCGGTAGGGGCGCTGACGCCCAGACGCCGGGACAGCTCGGCGATGCTTGCCCCCTCTGACGGGAGCTGGCTCAGCAAGGTCACGTGCGCTGCGCTGATGGTCGCCTCGCCGTCCTGGGCCTCAAGCGCGTTGATCAGGGCGGTTCGGAACCAGTTGTGTGCGCGCCACAGCAGCCGGATGAGGGGCTCGGATTCAGACGGGGAGGAGGACATGGGTCTGCTTTCCCAGTGGGGCGGTCGGTTCGGCGCGGTCTGTCGATCGTAAGCCGGTCAGACCTGGTGCCCAACATCACCGGGGCTTCCGAGACCATCATTCATTAGGTAGCCTATGATTAGTTTACCTAATACTGGGCTCGATCGATTCCAGCCCAGCCCCATGTCCCCGATTCGCATAAACCGATGGAAAGGCAGGACGATGACGACAGGACCGTCTGTATCCCCCCTCGCAGCGGGCACCTCGCGGCGGCGTCTGCTGGCCGCCGCGGCCGGCGCCACCGCCGGCACGGCAGCCCTCGCGGCCCCGCCCGCAGCCGCCCAGGCCGCCACCTCCACGTCGGCCGGGACCGCCGCCGGCCGTCCGGGGCGCGGCATGAAGGTGATCGCAGTCGAAGAGGCGTTCTCCGTTCCGGAGCTGATCCCGTGGCCGGGCGAGGCCCCTATGCCCCCCGGCTGGGGGCAGGAGTGGGGGCGCCGGCTCGCGGACTTCACGGAGTTGCGGCTGGCGGACATGGACGATCATGGGGTGGACATGCAGGTCCTGTCGCTCACCTCACCCGGCGTGGAGGCCATCGAGGACCCCTCCGAGGCCGTGGCCACGGCCCGCCGGGTCAACGACCACCTGGCCGAGGTGGTCGCCGCCCACCCGACACGGTTCGCCGGCTTCGCCGTCCTGCCGCTGCAGGACCCGCAGGCCGCCGTGACCGAGCTGCGCCGAGCCGTGGAGGTACTGGGTCTCAAGGGGGTCCTGCACAACGACCACGTCCAGGGCCACTACCTCGACGAGCCGCGGTTCCGGCCGGTGTGGGCCGAGCTTGAACGGCTCGGCGTGACGCTCTACCTCCATCCCGCGCTCGTCCCTGCCGATCAGTGGCGGGTGTTCCAGGGGCATCCCGTGCTGAGCGGGCCGACCTGGGGATGGACGGCGCAGGTCGGCGCACACGCACTCCGCCTGATCTACGGCGGAGTGTTCGACGAGTTCCCCGGGGCCTCGGTGACGCTGGGGCACATGGGAGAACTGCTGCCCTTCCAGCTGGCCCGGCTCGACAGCCGCTCCCACCAGGCCGACCCCAAGGGCAGGCCACGCCGACTGCCCTCCCACTACCTGCGGCACAACCTCTACGCGACCACCAGCGGCGTCTTCTCCCACGCGGCCCTCCTCGGAGCCGTCCACGCCATCGGCGCCGACCGGCTGCTGTTCGCCGTCGACTACCCCTACGAATCCACCGCCGAGGCAGTCGAGTTCCTCCGCTCAGCGCCGTTCTCCCGTGCCGACCGCAAACGCATCGCACACGGCAACGCGGAACGCCTGCTGAACCTCTGATCAGGCACGAGTGCGCAAACACACCGAGTTCGAAGAGGCCAACCAGTGAGCCTGACCAACGAAAGGAACGAGGACGTGGACACTACGACGGTGCAGCGACTGCTGGACGAATCGGAGCTGCGGAAGCTGATACAGGCGGTGCCGCGAACGCTCGATGAAAGAGATTTCGACGGCTACGGTGCACTGTTCACCGAAGACGCTGTGATGGAGATCGGCAGGGAAGTCCGCCGCGGTCGACAAGCTATCGCCGACGGCCCCAAGCGCGATTTGCCCTCCCGCTACGAGGCGACGTTTCACCACATGGGCCAGATCTACATCGAGGTCGACGGGGATGAGGCAACGATCCTCACCTACCAAGTTGCGTATCACCTCCCGAAAGTCTCGGAGCCGATGACGCACGAGGACGCCGGTGGCAAGTACCACGCCGTCGCCCGGCGAACCGAGAACGGCTGGCGAATCGCGCGACTCCGTCTCGAAATCGTCCTGGCCCTAGGAGCTCCCTTGAGCCTCGACGTCTAGTCGGTTTCGATTGGATCATCGGGCAGACCACAGGAAGATGCCCGCGACGTGGAGTCCGGCCATGTAGATGGTCGCGGTCTTCTCGTAGCGGGTCGCGATGCCGCGCCACTGCTTGAGGCGGTTGATGCGCCGCTCGACGGTGTTGCGCTGCTTGTAGGTCTCGCGGTCGAAGGCCGGTGGTCTGCCGCCCCGGCTGCCCCTTCGCAGCCGGTGGCCGCGCTGGTCCGCCGGGACGGGAATCACTGCCCGGATGCCGCGCTTGCGCAGGTGCCCGCGAATCGCGCGTGACGAATACGCCTTGTCGGCCAGGACGACGTCCGGCCTGGTGCGGGGCCGTCCACGCCGGCGGGGAACGCGCAGACGCCTCATCACCTCGCCGAAGGCGGGTGCGTCACCGGCCTGTCCGGCGGTGAGATGGAAGGCCAGAGGCCGGCAGCGGCCATCGGCTGCGAGGTGGATCTTTGTGGTCAGCCCGCCGCGGGACCGGCCGATGGCGTGGTCGGCCGGTTCGCCGGCCGGGGCCCCCCCTTTTTTGCGGGCCCCGGCCGCGTGCTGGTGGGCGCGCACGATCGTGGAGTCCACCGAGACGGCCCAGTCGAGGTCCTCGTCCGCGTCGGCCTGGGCCATCAGCGCGGTGAACACCCGCTCCCAGGTGCCGTCGACGGCCCACATCCGCAACCGGTTGTAGACGCCCCTCCAGTTGCCGTACTGCTCCGGCAGGTGAACCCACTGCGTTCCGGTCTGGAACTTGAAGGCGATCGCATCGATCACCTCCCGGTGGTCACGCCACCGGCCGCCTCGCTTCGGCGTCCGGTCGGGGAGTAGCGGCTCGATCCGCGCCCATTGCGCATCTGTTAACGGCACGCCCGGACCAACGGCGGGCTGATCCGAACGAAACGGCCTAGCCCCCCGCTGTGGCACCCTCGATGTCCTCCCGGCCGACGCAGGCGTGTGCCGGCCTTCACCGCTGCGCCCTCTTGTCCTACGTGGTCCTCCCGTCCGACGCGGAGGTGCTCCAGAGGCCAAGACCGGCTACCCGGCCAAGCCACATCCTCCCGCCGACGCGGGGTATTGCTGAGATCACCTATTGTGCTGGCCTGTAGGGGAGTGAGGATGCGATGGCGTGGTGTGCCTGGACCGTGCGGGCGCCCTCAGGGGGAACAACATGACGAAGTATGTCCCTGTGGAGTTGCCCGGGCTGGTCGGCGACGAGCCGTTGGGGTTCCTGGCGGCGATCGGACTGATCAACCAGCTCAGCGAGGTGGCATACCTGAGCTGGTCGCCCGAGTCTCACTGGGCGATCGTGCACTGCGATGCCTCCCGCTACTCAGGCATCGATGACTTGGTGAGCGCCCTGCTGCGGCGGCTGGACAAGGTCAAGCCGGGGTGGGCCATTCCCTACGAAACCGACTTCCCGCTGCGACGCCGGAGTGGCGGTCCGGACCCCCTGAGAATGCGGCCCGACGAATTCCGTGCGAGAACCATGAATCGGTACAAGGGCGGCCTGTCCTGGTTGAAGGCAGCCTTGACCGACGAGGCGACCGACGCGGACGGGTACTGTGCGGTGACCCCCTACATCGCTGTCCGCGGCCGCCAGACCATCGGCAGCTTCTGGTACTACCCGATGCTGGAGGTGAGGAAGGAGCCACGACGGCTGCTGACCGAGGCTCTCACCGGCTGGCGCCGGGTGGAGGGCGCCGACGGGTGGCTGCTCGACCCCCACGCCTCTTACTCCACATACCCGGAAGTCCGTGGTCCGGCCGGCAGCATGGCTGTCCCCGGTGCCACCTGGCTGGCGACCCTTGCCGTGGGTGAGTTCCCCTTCCAGTCCCGCTCCAGCCGTGCCGTGCAACCGATCCGCCCGACGCGGCCGATCCTGTGGCATCACCTGGACGGCCAGGATGTGCTGATGTGGCCGCTGTGGACGCTGCCCGCCCGCGGAAACACCCTGCACGCGGTGTGGAACGTCGGTTGGCGCAGCGGAGCATGGGAACTGCAACGCCTCCCGGATGAGACCCTGGAGGTGCGAATCCGCCCGACACACGGTGTTGCCGCTCCCGACAACATCGACCGCACAGTTGATCTCGGAATCTTTACGATGTGCGCCGCCACCCGTCCGCACAATGGTCAGATGCCTGCACCCCTGACGCCCGTCCCCATACAGACCAGGCGAGACCTGCCAGAGAAGTACGGTGACTATCCCGCTTGGAGCGGCTCTCAGCGATCAAGCTTTTGATGCGTGCCCCCTGACGAGCCGGGGGCGGCCTGTCAACGAGCACCACGCAACGGGGTGGATGCGGTGGTCCCCGCGCCGCCGCCACGGTGTGGTTCCCCCCGAGCTCGGGTGATCCGTCGTCCCGGGTGCGAGTCCAACGACGGTGCGAGGTTGGTTCGACGCTGCCACCGGGATCGAGGTCACGCTCACGCCCAGGTTACCGAGGGAATGCACTCCGTCATTGTGCGCGCCTCGAAGCGGGACGTGGGCGCGGCAGCCTCCGAGACCGTGCCGCGGCTGGTGGCCGAGGTGGTCTCGGAGGGTGGATCATCCTGCTGCGGCTGATCAGCTGGTGATCAGTCGGCCCAGACTGCAACGACCGACGGGCGTGGGAGTTTGCCCGGGCCGTCGGGCCAGGTGGAGCCGGGGTTCTCGGCGGTGGCGCCGTCCGTCTCGCCCGGGTGCTGCGGAGCGACGAGGATGCGGTCCCTCGTGATGATGGGGCCGCAGCACTCAGCGCCCTTGGGCATGGTCAGGAACTGCTTCACGTGGCCGCGCTGGGGTCCCTTGACCGGGACGGCGAAGAGGCCGTCGTTGAAGCCGAGGGCGGCACCGTCGGTGGCGATCCACAGGTTGCCGTACTCGTCGAAGGCGACGTTGTCGGGGCAGGAGATCGGGCTGACCTGGTTCTTGTCGAAGCCGGCGAAGTAGGTGGAGGGGTCCTCGGGGTCGCCGCAGACCAGCATCAGCTTCCAGCGGAAGGTCTGGGCGGCGGCGTTGGAGCGGGTCTCCTCCAGCTCCAGGATGTGGCCGTGCTTGTTGCCGGTGCGCGGGTTGGCCTCGTCGGGGCCGGCCTTGCCGGTGGCGCCGCGGTCCTTGTTGTTGGTCAGGGCGACGTAGACGCGGCCGGTGTAGGGGTGGGGCTCGACGTCCTCGGGGCGGTCCATCTTCGTGGCGCCCACCTTGTCAGCGGCCAGGCGCGTGAAGACGTACACCTCCTCTGCGCTCATCCCCGGCACGTGCGACACCGAGCCCGAGGCGAGCGGGATCCACTCACCGCCGCCGTCGAACTCCCCATCCCCAGGGAGCTTTCCTGTGCCGTCGATCTCGGAAGCCGGGCTGTCGCCGGTGAACTTCGCGACATACAGCGTGCCTTCGTCGAGCAGACGCATGTTGTGCTCGCGGGCGGCGCGGCCGTGGCCCTTCTTGTACGCGTGCTTGGAGACGTACTTGTAGAGGTAGTCGAAGCGTTCGTCGTCGCCCATGTAGAGGGCCACGCGGCCGTCGGCCGTGATGCGGGGCTCGGCGGCCTCGTGCTTGAAGCGGCCCAGGGCGGTGCGCTTGCGCGGCGTGGAGTGCGGGTCGTGCGGGTCGATCTCGACGACCCAGCCGTGCCGGTTGGGCTCGTTCGGTTCCTTGCCGATGTCGAAGCGGTCGTCGTACCGCTCCCACTTGCGCTCGCTGGCACCGGTGGGCAGGCCGTAGCGGGCCAGGCGGGCCTTCGCGGTCGGGTCGGTGACGGCGGCCGCGCCTGCGAAGTACTGGTTGAAGTTCTCCTCGCCGGACAGCACCGTGCCCCACGGAGTCGTGCCGCCGCCGCAGTTGTTGAGTGTGCCCAGTACCGTCCGGCCGGTCGGGTCGGCGCTGGTCTTGAGTAGATCGCTGCCCGCGGCCGGCCCGGTGAGGGTGAAGGGAGTGGTGGCGGTGATGCGGCGGTTGAGGACGTCGCCGACGACCGGCCACAGCTGGCCCGAGCGGCGGTCCTCGCGTACGACGAGGACGGTCAGGCCGTGGGCGGCCCAGGCGATCTCGACCTGTTCGCGGGTGGGGTTGGCCGGGTCGTAGCCGTAGAACATGACCTGTTCGCTGGTGTACTCGTGGTTCACCACGAGCAGCTTCTGGTCCCGGCGGCGGGGCAGGTCCAGCAGCGCCATGTAGTCGGCGTTGTATCCGAACTGCCGTGCCTGTGCCCGCGCGCTCTGTTTGCGGGCGTCGAAGCGGGGAGCCCCGGCGAGGACGGGGTCGCCCCAGCGTATGACGACCTGCTGGGCGTAGCCGTCCGGGATCGTCACGGCGTCTGCCGTGTTCGGGGCGACCGGCTCGAAGTCCAGGCCGCGTGGCGGGCGGCCCCCGGCAGTGGCCGGTGCGGCGGTCGCGGGAGTGGCCACGAGCGCGGTGCCGCCGGCGGCCAGTGCCACCACGGCGGCGCTGCCTTTGAGGACGCCTCTGCGGGAGAGGGCCCGCTGCACGATGTCGCCGAAGTACGGGTTGAGCGAGCGGTTGGGCGCGTCGTGCGAGCAGGCGTCGCCGCACCGGTACCGGCAGGTCAGAGCGGACCGCGCGGTGTTGTGGCCGGGCAGCAGGGGCAGGTCGGGCACGGTTCCTCCATGCGTTTCGGGGACGAGCGCGATGCCACCGGTGTATAGGTGGACGTCGATGAATGACGCTAGGCGCGGTCCGGGCGCACCGAAGCGGCTGAACAGTGAACTCCGTTCGAACTCTGACCCCGCCGCGCCATCCCGGCCCCCTGGCATCCGGAATCGCCACCGTCACTTAAAGCAAGATCGATCTATATAGATGGGTGGCTATAGTTCATGCGGGAGGGGCCGCCCGTACATCCGGTGTTCATATAGTCAGACTTCGATCCAAGGTGTCAGAGCGGAGCGCGCAGCGCACCCGTCCACCGCCGGCACGCCCGGCAGACGCGAGGGTCGAGAGTCGTGAACATTTCCACTTCGTTGCGCCGGGCCAAGGCTCCCCTGGCCCTGACGGCTGCTGTGATGCTGGCTGCGAGCGCGTGCGGCGGCGGCGACGCCGGGTCGGGCGGCAGTGGTGATGAACTGTCGGGCACGGTGAAGGTCGACGGCTCCAGCACCGTGGCTCCGCTGACCAGCGCCGCCTCGGAGTTCTACGCCGAGGAGCAGCCGAAGGTCCGGGTCACGGTCGCCACGTCCGGCACCGGTGGCGGTTTCAAGAAGTTCTGCGTCGGTGAGACCGACATCTCCGACGCCTCCCGTCCGATCAAGGACGAGGAGATCAAGACCTGCGAAGAGAACAACATCAAGTACGAGCAGCTCGCCATCGCCAACGACGGTCTCTCCGTCGTGGTCAGCAAGGACAACGACTGGGCGGAGTGCCTCACCGTCGAGCAGCTCAAGAAGATCTGGGAGCCCGGTTCCAAGGTGAACAACTGGAACCAGGTCGACCCCAAGTTCCCGAACGAGCCGCTGAAGCTCTTCGGCGCGGGCACCGACTCGGGCACCTTCGACTACTTCACCGAGGCCATCAACGGTGAGGAGGGTGCCTCCCGCACGGACTACAGCGGCAGCGAGGACGACAACGTCACCGTGACCGGCGTGTCCGGGACCAAGGGCGGCATGGGCTACTTCGGCTTCTCCTACTACGAGGAGAACGCCGACAAGCTCAAGGTCCTCCAGATCGACGGCGGCGACGGCTGTGTCACGCCGAGCGTGGAGACGGTGCAGGACGGCACGTACAAGCCGCTGGGCCGGCAGCTGTTCATCTACCCCTCGGACGCCGGCCTGAAGAAGCCGCAGGTTCTCGACTTCGTCGAGTTCTACGTGGAGAACAACAAGAAGATCGCCGAGGACTCCAAGTTCATTCCGCTCAACGCGGAGCAGGAGAAGGAGCTCGAGGCGGCCCTGACGAAGCTGAAGGAAGCCGCTAAGTGACCGGCTCCAGCACCCAGTCCGCTGCGGGGGCCGGTTCCCGGTCCCTGCGGCGGACTCGTCCGCGTTACGGCGAAGCCGTGATCAAGGGGCTGCTGCTGACCGCGGCCCTGGTGTCGGTGGCCACCACCGTGGGGATCGTCGTCTCGCTGATCCCCCCGGCCGTGGAGTTCTTCCGGACGGTCAGCCTGTCCGAGTTCTTCACCGGCACGGAGTGGACGCCGCTGTTCGCCGACAAGCACTTCGGCGTGCTGCCCCTGGTGGCCGCCACGGTCGTGATCACCGGCATCGCCCTGTTCATCGCCGTGCCCGTCGGGCTCGGTGCGGCGATCTACCTCAGCGAGTACGCCAACCCGCGGCTGCGCAAGTGGCTCAAGCCCAGCCTGGAGGTCCTGGCCGGGATCCCCACCGTGGTCTACGGCTTCTTCGCGCTGGCCTTCATCACGCCGCTGCTGAAGGACATCCTGCCGAGCGGCTGGACGCCCGACGTCCGCAACGGCCTGGCGGCGGGCCTGGTGATGGGCGTGATGATCGTGCCGACCATCGCCTCGCTCACCGAGGACGCGCTGTCCGCGGTGCCGCACGCGCTGCGCGAGGGCTCCTTCGCGCTCGGCTCCGGCAAGCGCACGACCTCGGTCCGCGTCGTCGTCCCCGCGGCCCTGTCCGGCATCGTCGCCGCCTGCGTCCTCGGTGTCTCCCGGGCCGTCGGCGAAACCATGATCGTGCTCATCGCGGCGGGTGTGAGCGCCGAGTTCACGCTCAGGCCGCTGGGCGAGATGGAGACCATGACCGCGTTCATCGCACGCGCCGCCTCCGGCGACGTCCCGGTGGGCTCGATCTCCTACAACACCATCTTCGCGGTGGGCGCGCTGCTGTTCCTGGCGACCTTCGTGATGAACCTGATCAGCATCCGGCTGGTCCGCAAGTACCGGGAGGTGTACGAATGACCGCCCCCGTCATCGAGAAGCCGGCGGCTCCCGGCCGCGGAACGCTGGCCGGACCACGGTTTAGGCCGGGGGAGAGCTTGTTCCGCTGGCTGCTGCTCGCCTGCCTGGCCATCGGCATCGTCTTCCTGGTCTCGCTGCTGACCTACGTCCTCGTCGAGGCGTGGCCGCGCCTGGACTCCCGGTTGTGGAACAACTTCCCCTCCATCCGCCGTCCGGAGAACGCGGGCGCCCAGTCCGCGATCTTCGGCACGATCTGGGTCATCTCCTTCACCGCGCTGTTCTGCCTGCCGACGGGCATCATGGCGGCGATCTATCTGGAGGAGTACGCGGACCAGGACCGCTGGTACAACCGGCTGATCGAGGTCAACATCCAGAACCTGGCCGCTGTGCCCTCGATCATCTACGGCATCCTCGGACTCGGCCTGCTGGCCCGCCAGCTCGCGCTGGGCACCACGGTCCTCACCGCCTCGCTGACGCTGTCCCTGCTGGTGCTGCCCGTGGTGATCATCTCGTCGAGGGAAGCGATCAGGGCCGTCCCAAGGTCCATCCGGCAGGCGTCGCTCGCGCTGGGCGCGACCCAGTGGCAGACGATCTGGCGCCAGGTGCTCCCCGCCGCCGTGCCGGGCATCGCGACCGGATCGATCCTCGCGCTGTCCCGCGCGATCGGTGAGGCGGCACCGGTGATCATGCTGGGCGCGGTCACCTTCGTCATGTTCAACCCCGAGGGTCTGCAGAGCGAGTACACCGTGCTCCCGGTGCAGATCTACAACTGGATCAGCCAGTCCCGCGAGGAGTTCCACCATCTGGCAGCCGCCGCGATCATCCTGCTGCTGGCGATCCTGCTCGTGATGAACGCCGCCGCGATCTGGCTCCGCAACCGCTACAGCCGCCGGTGGTGACCGCCGTGCCCGAGACACCCAGCACCCGAAAGACGCCAGTGACCGCTGTGCAGGAGACCGCCATGACCTCTTCCTCCGACGCCGCACGCGGCGGCACCAAGACCCCGCAGGTCAGTTACCGCGAGGCGCCGGCCCTGACCAGCCCCGTCTTCGAGGTCGGCAGCCTGTCCGTCTTCTACGGTGACCACGAGGCCGTCCGCGACGTCAACATGACCATCGGGCAGCGGCAGATCACCGCGATGATCGGCCCGTCCGGCTGCGGCAAGTCCACCGTGCTGCGCTGCTTCAACCGGATGAACGACCTCATCCCGACCGCCCGCGTGGCCGGAAAGATCCACTACCACGACGAGGACCTGTACGGCCGCGACGTCGACCCCATAGAGGTGCGCCGCCGGATCGGCATGGTCTTCCAGAAGCCGAACCCGTTCCCCAAGTCGATCTACGACAACATCGCCTACGGCCCCCGGGTGGGCGGCTTCAAGGGCAACCTCGACGACCTCGTCGAGGAGACCCTCACCCACGCCGCGCTGTGGGACGAGGTCAAGGACAAGCTCAAGACCTCGGCGCTGGCGCTCTCCGGCGGCCAGCAGCAGCGGCTGTGCATCGCCCGCACCATCGCGGTCAAGCCGGAGGTGATCCTCATGGACGAGCCCTGCTCGGCCCTGGACCCGATCGCCACCGCGAAGATCGAGGACCTCATGGAGCACCTGGCCCAGGAGTTCACGATCGTCATCGTCACGCACAACATGCAGCAGGCCGCGCGCGTCTCGCACCGCACCGCCTTCTTCACCGCCGACGTCGACGACAAGGGCGTACGCCACGGCCGCCTCGTCGAGTACGACGAGACCGAGCTGATCTTCTCCAACCCCTCCGACCAGCGCACCGAGGACTACATCTCCGGCCGCTTCGGCTGAGCGATGACCGGTCCGACGTCCGCCCCTTTGCGCGTCACACGTGAAGGAGTTCTACGGGTGACACCCGAGGCACATCCGCCACCGGTGACCGCGGCCAGCGGCCCCGGTGGCCCAGACGAAGGCCAGCTGCACGACCTGCTGCTGGCCGAGCCCGACGAGGCACTCGCCGGCCAGGCCCTGGCCCGCTTCGAGAGCGTGGGCATCCGCACCCTCGTCTGCCACGACGGCGCGGAAGTGCTGCTCCAGGTCGGCGCCCGCCGACCGCGCGCGGTCCTGCTCGGCGCCCCTCTGCCCGTCGTGGACGCTGCTCGGGTCACGGAGCTGATCGCCCGGCTCCATCCGGTGCCGGTCCTGGTGGGAGCCGGTGCCGAGGGGGCGGCGGAGGCGACGGCGGCGGTGGCGGCCGGTGCGATCGCCTTCGTCGCCCGCCCCTACCGGATCGAGGAGATCACTCCCCTTCTCCGGTCCGGCTGGAACGAGGGCGACGGCTCGGCCGTGCCCCTGAAGGTCGGTGACATCGAGCTTGATCCGGCGGGCTTCCACGTCTATGTCCGCGGCCGTTCCCTCCAGTTCCCGGTCCGTGAATTCCTGCTGCTGCGCTACTTCATGGAGCGCCCCAACAAGGTCATCACCCGCCGTGAACTGACCCAGGCCCTGTGGGGGACGGAAGCCCCGGAGAGCAACACCCTCACCGTGCATGTGCGCCGGGTGCGCCACAAGCTGAAGGAGGAGGGGGAGAGCTGCTGCACCATCGACGCGATCCGCGGCATGGGGTACCGGCTGGAGTGCGGCTCCTCGTGCGCACAGGGGACGGGCTCGCAGTCGTCGTCCCCACAGCCTCCCAGGGGATAGGGGCCTGAGGACGGTGGCCGGAGGACCGGAGGACGACTCGTACATCGACCTGCCGTCGCGGGCGGGGCGCTACCCGAGGTGGGGCGTCGTGCACGGGCGGCACCACATCCCCGGCGTCGGCACCCTCTTCCACCGCAAGGGGTGGTTCTCCGCGAAGGTCCGGGCCCGGTACTTGGCCGCCGGACACACCCGGTGGCAGACCTTCACCACAGACCCGGGAACCCTGATGGAGATCATCACGGCGCGCACACCGGCCGAGGCCCGAACGCTGATCTCCCTGTGCCTGACCGACGCGGAGACATGAGAGCGGGCTCCACAGACTCCGGCCGACGGGCTGCTTGGCGGTGCCCCGTCGGCCGGTCTACACCGGTGACGCGAGCCGCGGCCGGGTCGCGCCCAGCGGGTGCGCCTTGTGGTCGTCCGGGGCGCTGGCTGTGGTCACCGGCGTACAGCCCCGGCCCGCCGCAAGGGCTTCGTGCTGGCGGAGCCCGGTCCGTGCGGCCACCAGGTCGAAAACCTTCACGACCTGTATGCCCAGGCTCCCGGCGAGACGCTGGTCGCCGCCCAACACGTTCCCGCCCGCGCCCCGCCCCTGCTTGTGCGTGGTGGTGTCGCAGAACCTGATAAGTCACGCCGCGCGCGGTCTGGCAAGGGGGGCGGTCGAAGTGATCCGCGCCCGTCCCGTATCGTCTGCCGATATCGGCTTTCGTAAGATGTGCGGCCGTGCCGCCGAAGGAGTGGGCCATGAGCAAGCCATCGACCGCCTCCGGTATGCCGGACGAGCTCCACCGGCGGCTGGGAGTGCCGGATGCCGTCGTGATCGGCCTGGGGTCGATGATCGGCGCGGGGATCTTCGCCGCGCTCGCTCCGGCGGCCCGCGCGGCCGGCTCCGGGCTGCTGATCGGCCTGGCGCTGGCCGCCGTGGTCGCGTACTGCAACGCCACCTCCTCCGCGCGGCTGGCGGCCCGGTACCCGGCGTCGGGCGGCACGTACGTCTACGGCCGCGAGCGGCTGGGTGACTTCTGGGGCTACCTGGCGGGCTGGGGGTTCGTGGTCGGCAAGACGGCCTCCTGCGCGGCGATGGCGCTCACGGTCGGCTCGTATGTGTGGCCGGGGCAGGCCCACGGGGTAGCGGTCGCCGCGGTGGTGGCGCTGACGGTGGTGAACTACGCGGGAGTGCAGAAGTCGGCGCTGCTGACCCGGGTGATCGTGGCCGTGGTCCTGGCCGTGCTCGCTGCCGTCGTGGTCGCCGCCCTCACCTCCTCGGCGTCGGACACGGCCCGGCTCGACGTCGGCGACGACGCGACCTTCGGCGGGGTGCTCCAGGCGGCGGGGCTGCTGTTCTTCGCCTTCGCCGGGTATGCGCGCATCGCCACCCTCGGCGAGGAGGTCCGTGACCCGCAGCGCACTATTCCCCGGGCCATTCCCATCGCCCTCGGCATCACCCTGGTCGTCTACGCCGTCGTCGCCATCTCCGTGCTGACGGTGCTGGGCCCGAAGGGGCTGGCGGAGGCCGCCGCGCCGCTGTCCGATGCCGTACGTGTGGCGGGCGCCGACTGGCTGGCTCCGGTCGTGCGGGTCGGCGCAGCGGTGGCCGCGCTCGGCTCGCTGCTCGCACTGATCCTCGGCGTCTCCCGCACCACCCTGGCCATGGCCCGCGACCGGCACCTGCCGCACGCCCTTGCGGCAGTCCACCCCAAGTTCAAGGTGCCCCACCGCGCCGAACTGGCCGTGGGTGCGGTGGTCGCCGTCGTGGCGGCGACGGCCGATCTGCGCGGGGTGATCGGCTTCTCCTCCTTCGGTGTGCTCGCGTACTACGCCATCGCCAACGCCTCCGCCTGGACCCTCACGCCGGACGAGGGCCGACCGGCCCGGGTCGTCCCCGCCGTCGGGCTGGCGGGCTGCCTCGTCCTGGCCTTCGCCCTGCCGGTGTCCTCCGTGATCTGGGGCGGCGCCGTCCTGGCCGTCGGCGTCGCCGCGTACGGGGTGCGCCGCACCGTGGCCGCCCGCAGCTCGTAGAGGCGACGCGCCCCCGGGCGGGCCGAAAACCGCGGTGGCCCTCTGCCTCGCGGGACGATATCGAGATCCGATAGGTATCCGCCGAGGCAGAGGGGCATTCGCATGACTCAACTGGGCATCTGGCAGGCCAAGCTGACCGTCACCCGGGCGCCGGCCGTGACGATCCTCATCCGCCTGTACGTCGGGGCTGTCTTCCTCTCCGAGGGCATCTTGAAGTTCCTCCGCCCTGACGCGCAGGGCACCGGCCGGTTCGACAGGGCCGGCATCCCCGTCCCCGGCTTCTTCGCGCCCTTGGACGGGGTCTTCGAGATCGCCTGCGGTGCGCTGATCCTGGCCGGGCTGCTCACCCGGCTCGCCACCGTTCCCATGATCGTGAACATGCTCGGCGCGCTACTGATCACCAAGTTGCCGATCCTGTGGGGCGACGCCCCGCTGTTCGAAGGCAAGTCCGGCTGGTGGGACTTCGCTCACGAGTCCCGCACCGACCTGGCCCAACTGTGCGGCAGTCTGTTCCTGCTGCTGGCCGGCGCCGGCGCGCTCTCCCTCGACGCGCGCCTCGCCAGGACGAGCACCATCCCAGCCGCCGCGACGAGGGGAGCGGGCCGCTGACTCGTCGTCCGTCTACGGGGCGTCGTCGCCGAGAACCTCGCGGGCAAGTTCCTTCAGCGCCTGGCGGTCCTCCGCGAGGGCCTTCTTCCCGGCCTCGGTCGCCTTGTAGACCCGCCGGGTGCGGCCGTCGACCACCCGCTGCTCGGAGACCAGCAGCCCGTCCGCCTCCAGCCGGTGCAGCGTGGGGTACAGGGTGCCGGGGCTGATCTGGTAACCGTGGGAGGCCAGTTCCTCGGTCATCCACGCGCCGTGGATCTCCTCCTCGGCCGCGTGATGCAGGATGTGCAGCCGCACCGCGCCCCGCTGGAACTCCCGCACTCTTACCCACCTCCCCGCCCTCACGGCAATGACGAAACCGATATCGGGCACCGAGTCTACGTCGGTGCGCCACCCTTCGTTCCGACTCTCCGCACAGCGCGCTGGTCAGCGATCCCCCTCCGGGGCACACGACCAGGCACCCCGATCCGCCGAGGAGGCAACGTGATGACCGACACCGACAGGCCCGGCGAGCGGCCAGAAGCGGTCAGAGGGGCGGCGGCCGCCTGGATCGCCGATCCGGCCGGCAGAGCCGCCTTGGTGCTCACCGCGGGCGCGGCCCTGATCGTCACCCTGGTCGTCGCCGATGTGAAGGCCGTTCTGAGGCTGGATGAGGCGGTGGCGGTGCAACTGCACGCGGCGGCACTGCAGCACCCTGGTCTCACCCACGCCAGCCGGATCGTCACCGACTGGGTCGTGGATCCGTGGACCATGCGCCTGCTGCTCGCCGGGGCCGTCGTGTGGTTGTGGCACAGGCGCCAGCGGCTCATCGCACTGTGGACGGCCTGCACATCTGCCGCGGAATGGGCCCTGAGAACAGTGCTGCGCTGGGCCGTCGGCCGCAACCGGCCCGAGTGGGAGCGGCCCGTCGACTCCGCCGAGTTCGCCGCCATGCCCTCGGGCCACGCCATGACCGCGGCCGCCACCTGCGTGCTGCTGCTGTGGGTCGCACGCGCTGCCCAACTGCCCACCGGCCTCGTGCGCGTCGGTACGGTCCTCGCTGTTGCCGGCGTCGCCGCCGCCTGCTTCACGCGAGTCTTCCTCGGCGTGCACTGGCTCACCGACACCCTCGCCGGAACCCTGCTCGGCACCGGCCTGGCCGCGGGCGCCACCGCCACCTGGCACGCCGCCGGCCCGTACAGCCACGCCGCCGCCCGTACAGGGTCCGCACCTTCTGGCGACGGCACCGAACGGGGCCTGCCGCAGCGACGACCGGGCAGGTGCCGCAGAGCGACATCGGATACCGACATCTGAGAGCGAACCGTGCGATCGCGAGGTCGATCAGGTTCGCCGGGCCGCTCTTCGCCGCGGCCACCTTGGGGATCGCTTGCTCGGCGATCCGTCGGGCCTCTGCCTGGTGGGCAATTCACGCAGGAGGAACCCTTGACGGCAGGAGTTCACCGACCAGTACGTCGATACGAGCGGCAAGGGCGTCCCGTACGGCCCGCGCGCTCTCGACGTCCAGGCCGCTCAGGTCCGGCAGATCCCAGTCCAGATAGCGGCGCCCGGGCCGTACCGGACAGGCGTCGCCGCAGCCCAGCGTGACGATGACGTCGGCGGCGGTGACCACCTCGGTGGTCAGCGGCTTGGGGAACTCCTCGTCCGGGTCCAGACCCTGCTCGGCGAGCAGCCTGAGCACGACCGGGGCGATCGACAAGCCGGGATCGGAACCGGCCGTCAGCACCCGGATCCCGTCGCCGGCACGGTGCCGCATCAGCGCGGCGGCCAGCTGCGAACGCCCCGCGTTCTCGGTGCACACGAACAGCACCTCGGGCACCGCCTTCGGCGACAGCCCCATGCCGCGGGCCAGGGCGCCCAGCCGCTGGTCGGCGAACCGCTCGACCAGGACCGGCAGGTGGGTACCGACGCGGGCCTCAGCCGACAGCAGCCAGGAGCACTCCTCCACGTACCGCTCGACCGTCTCCTGCGAGAAGGCCCTGCCGTGGCGTGCGGCCAGGCGGGCCGTGATGCGTTCGAGCACGGGCGCGATGTCCCGCAGGGCTGGGGCTGTTCGGCGGTGGCGGCCGAGAGAACTTTGCTCGTCCATGGGGCGGCTCCTCGGTCGGCGGCCTGTGCCGCCGCTCTCACCACGAATGATAGGCAGTTATCTATTTCTTGGATAGGTGAGAGCCAAAGTGAACGGTAGGTGAACAACAGCTCCGGTGTGTCTTCGAACACAGGGATGACGGCCGGCCCCGACCTATGGTGAATAGATGGCTATCTCTGAATTGGGCGCCGCCGAGGAAGCGGGCGAGACGACGGCTGAGACCTGTAGCCCCGGCCTCGCGTGCCTGCTCATCGAGCGCGAGGAGGCCGAGCGCCTGGCCCTCATGCTCAAGGCCATCGCCGACCCCACACGGCTGCAGATCTTCCGCATCATCGAGCGCGCACCGGCCGGTGAGGCGTGCGTGTGCGACTTGGCCGACTGCCTGGGCTTCCGTCAGCCGACCGTCAGCCACCACCTGAAGATCATGACCGAGGCGGGCCTCCTGAACCGCGAACGCCGCGGCACCTGGTCCTGGTACTCGGTGAACTACGACGGCCTGAACAAGGTGCGCGCGATCCTGGACCCGACGGTCGGCGACCTGGCGACGCAGGCCCTCGAACGGGTGTAGCCGCAGCTTCACCCGCCCACTCAGTGGAGATGCTCGGCCAACTCGCGTTCCAGCGCGGCCTTCGGCTTGGCGCCGACGATGGTCTGGACGAGTTCGCCGCCCTTGTAGAGGTTCATCGTCGGGATGGACATCACGCCGTACTGCGCGGCGGTGGCCGGGTTCTCGTCGATGTTCAGCTTGACGATCTCGATGGCGTCGCCGTGCTCGGCCGCGATCGCCTCCAGGGAAGGGGCGAGTTGGCGGCACGGGCCGCACCACGCTGCCCAGAAGTCGACGAGGACGGGCTTGTCGCTCTTGAGGACGTCCTGTTCGAAGGAGTCGTCGGTGACGTTCTTGAGGGCCATGGGGGGTCTCCTCCGTACGGAAGGGGCGGGTGCCGTCAGACGACGGCGACGGCCTCGGCCATCGCGGGCACGTCGGCGAGGGCCGCCAGGTATCGCTCGGCGTCCAGCGCCGCCGCGCATCCGGACCCGGCCGCGGTGATGGCCTGACGGTAGGTGTGGTCGACCACGTCGCCGGCGCCGAAGACGCCGGGGAGGTTCGTGCGCGTGCTCGGGGACTGGACCTTGAGGTAGCCGTTGTCGTCCAGGTCCAGTTGCCTCTGGACCAGTTCAGTGCGCGGGTCGTGGCCGATGGCGACGAACAGTCCGGTTGCCGGGAGTTCGGAGGTCTTGCCGGTGACGGTGTCACGTAGGGTCAGGCCCGCGAGCTTGCCGCCCTCCTCGCGGATTTCTGCGACCTCGCGGTTGAAGGCGAACGAGATCTTCGGGTCGGCGAAGGCGCGCTCCTGCATGGCCTTGGAGGCGCGCAGGGTGTCCCGGCGGTGGACGACCGTCACCGACTTGGCGAACCGGGAGAGGAAGGTGGCCTCCTCCATCGCCGTGTCGCCGCCGCCGACGACCACGATGTCGTGCTCGCGGAAGAAGAAACCGTCGCAGGTCGCGCAGTACGACACACCCCGGCCTGAGAGCGCGTCCTCGCCCGGCAGGCCCAGCTTGCGGTGCTGTGAACCGGTCGCCACGATCACGGCCTTCGCCCGGTGCACGGTGCCCGCGCTGTCGGTCACGGTCTTGACGGCGCCGGTGAGATCGACCGAGATGATGTCGTCGGGTACGAGCTCGGCGCCGAACCGCTCGGCCTGAGCGCGCATGTTGTCCATCAGGTCCGGGCCCATGATGCCGTCGCGGAAGCCGGGGAAGTTCTCCACCTCGGTCGTCTGCACCAGCGCGCCGCCCGCCGTGACCGCGCCCTCGAAGACCAGCGGCTTCAGCGAAGCGCGGGCGGTGTAGAGGGCGGCGGTGTATCCGGCGGGGCCGGAGCCGATGACGATGACCTCGCGTACGTCCGTGGGTGTGCTCATGCCTGCGGCTCCGGCGCGATCTCCTTGATCAGGCCCTCGACCAGCACCTTGATCTCGTCACGGATGGGCCGCACGGCTTCGACACCCTGACCGGCCGGGTCCTCCAGCTGCCAGTCCAGGTACCGCTTGCCGGGGAAGACGGGGCAGGTGTCGCCGCAGCCCATGGTGATGCAGACGTCGGACTCCTTGACGGCGTCGACGGTGAGCATCTTCGGCACCTCGGCGGAGATGTCGATGCCGACCTCGCGCATGGCCTCGACGGCGGCCGGGTTGACGTTGGCACCCGGGTTCGAGCCGGCGGAGCGGACCTCGACGCGGTCCCCGGCCAGGTGGGTCAGCCACGCGGCGGCCATCTGGGAACGGCCGGCGTTGTGGACACAGACGAACAGCACGGAGGGCTTGTCGGACATCAGGAGGTCTCTCTTGTCTCGCGACGGCATCAGGCGCGAATGACTTCAGCACCCGGTGGTGTCAGCTACCACTGATGTGAGAGTATCAGCCCATGATGACGTCAGTCGACACTGACCTGATCCGGGTGCTGGCCGACCCGCTCAGGCTTCAAATCGTGACCTTGCTCGCCAAAGAGACGCTGTGCACCACCCACCTGGTGGAGGAGACCGGCGCGCGGCAGACCAACCTCTCCAACCACCTGAGGGTGCTGCGGGAAGCCGGGGTCGTCGAGACGGAGCCGTGCGGCCGGTACACGTACTACAAGGTGCGCCCGGACGTCATCGCCCAGCTCGCCGGCCAATTCGCCGATCTGGCCGAGTCCGCTCGCAATGCCGCCGACAACAAGAGGGCCTGCCCGTGACCCCCACCGAAGCGTCCGCGACCACCGCCGAGGATTACTCGGTCGTCGCGAAGCTGTCGACGCTCGACCGTTTCCTCGCCGTATGGATCCTGCTCGCCATGGCCCTCGGCCTCGGCCTCGGACGAGCCATCCCCGGCCTGAACGACGCCCTCGCGAAGGTCGAGATCGGCGGCATCTCCCTGCCGATCGCCCTCGGCCTGCTGATCATGATGTACCCGGTCCTGGCCAAGGTCCGCTACGACAAGCTCGACGCCGTCACCGGCGACAAGAAGCTCATGGTCTCGTCGCTGGTCATCAACTGGATCGTCGGACCGGCCGTGATGTTCGCGCTGGCCTGGATCTTCCTGCCGGACCTGCCCGAGTACCGCACCGGTCTGATCATCGTCGGGCTCGCCCGCTGCATCGCCATGGTCATCATCTGGAACGACCTGGCCTGCGGCGACCGTGAGGCTGCCGCTGTCCTGGTCGCCCTCAACTCGGTCTTCCAGGTGATCGCGTTCGGCCTGCTCGGCTGGCTCTACCTCGACCTGCTGCCCAAGTGGCTCGACCTCGGCGACGGGCAGGGCCTGGACGTGTCCGTGTGGCAGATCGCGCTCAACGTCGTGGTGTTCCTCGGCATCCCCCTCCTTGCCGGGTTCCTCACCCGCCGCATCGGCGAGCAGAAGCTGGGTCGCGAGAAGTACGAGTCCAACTTCCTTCCCAAGATCGGTCCCTGGGCGCTGTACGGCCTGCTGTTCACGATCGTCATCCTCTTCGCCCTGCAGGGGAAGACGATCACCTCGCAGCCGCTGGACGTCGCCCGGATCGCGCTGCCGCTGCTGGTGTACTTCGCGGTGATGTGGTTCGGCACCTTCGCCCTCGGCAAGGTCATCGGCCTCGCCTACGACCGCACCGCGACCCTCGCCTTCACCGCGGCCGGCAACAACTTCGAGCTGGCCATCGCGGTCGCCATCGCCACCTTCGGCGTCACCTCCGGCCAGGCCCTGTCCGGTGTGGTCGGCCCGCTGATCGAGGTGCCGGTCCTGGTCGCGCTGGTCTACGTCTCCCTGGCCTGGCGGCGGAAGTTCACCGCCGGTCGGCAGCTGACGGCGGCACCGCAGGAGAGCTGATGCACTGCCTGGACCGCACCGGCCTGGTGCGGACCTCGTGACGGCCGCCCTGCACACGCAGGTGGTGATCGTCGGCGGCGGCCAGTCCGGGCTCGCCGCCGGCTACCACCTGCGCCGCCTCGGCCTGGACTTCGTCATCCTCGACGCCCAGGCCGAGCCGGGCGGCGCCTGGAAACACGCCTGGGACTCGCTGCAGTTGTTCTCCCCGGCCGCGTACTCCTCGCTGCCCGGGCGGCCCATGCCCGTACAGGTGGGAGAGACGTACCCGGACGCACGCCACGTGGTCGGCTACCTCACCGAGTACGAGCGTCGGTACGAGCTTCCCGTGCGTCGCCCCGTACGGGTCTTGGGCGTTCATCGGGACGGCGACCGCCTGCGCGTGGAGACGGACTCGGGCACCTGGCAGGCCCGAGTGGTGATCAGCGCCACCGGCACCTGGTGGCGCCCCTTCCTGCCCGCCGTCCCCGGCCGGTCGGACTTCCGAGGACGGCAGCTGCACACCGTCGAGTTCCGCAATCCGCGTGATCTCGCCGGACAGCGCGTCATCGTGGTCGGCGGCGGCAACTCCGGCGCCCAGATCGCAGCCGACCTGGCCTACGACACCGAGCTGACCTGGGTCACCCAGCGCCCGCCCCGCTTTCTCGCCGACGACATCGACGGCCGGGCCCTGTTCGACGCGGCCAGCGCCCGCCGCCGCGCCCTCGACGAGGGCCGCACCGACACCGGAGGCGTCGCCTCCCTGGGCGACATCGTCGCCGTACCGCCCGTGCGGGAGACCCGGGACGCCGGGCTGCTCAAGGCGTCGCCCATGTTCGTGCGCCTCGAACGCGACGGAGTCGTCTGGGCCGACGGCACACGAGCACCGGCCGACGCGATCATCTGGTGCACCGGCTTCCGTCCGGCCCTCTCCCACCTGGCGCCCCTGGGCCTTCGCGGCCCTCGCGGCCACATCGCCACCGCGGGCACGCGAGCTGTGGCCGAACCGCGCCTGCACCTGCTCGGCTACGGCGACTGGACCGGTCCCGCCTCCGCCACCCTCATCGGCGTCGGTCGCCCGGCCCGTGACGCGGCTCGTGAAATCGCCCAGCTCCTCAAAGCAGGTGGCTGATCCATGCGCCGTCAGCGCAGGGTTCTGACGACCTGACGTACCTCGGCGGCGACGGATTCCGGCAGTGGCGCGTAGTGGATTTTGGACAGCGGCTTCTGGCCGTCGTCGCTGGCGGTGTAGGTGAGGAAGGATTTGAGGGCGGGCAGCATGTCGGGCGGTGTGCCCTTGTCGCACACGATCTCGTAGCTGACGAGGACGATCGGGTACGTGCCGTTCGCGGACGTCCGGTAGTCGAACTCCAGGGTCATGTCCTTGCCCTTGCCGACCACATCGGCGGCGGCGATGCCCGCTGACGCGGTCGCCGTGGTCGCGGCTACCGGCTCGGAGGCGCCCGTGTCGATGCGCACCGTGTTGATGCCGAGCTTGTTCGCGAAGGACAGCTCGAAGTAACCGATTGAACCGGCGGTGGAGTTCACCGTCGAGGCGACGGCGCTCGATCCGTTGGCGGAATCTCCGCCTCGCCCCTGCCATGCCTTCTCCGCCGGATGCGTCCACACCTCCGGAGCGGCGCCCGCGAGATATGCCTGGAGGTTCTGGGTGGTCCCCGAGCCGTCGGACCGGTGCACGGCGCGGATGGGCAGGGACGGCAGGTCGGCGCCGGGGTTCAGCTTCCGTATCGCCGCGTCGTTCCAGGTAGTGATCTGGGAGTCGAAGATCTTGGCCACGGTCGGCGCGTCGAGCACCAGATCCTCCACACCGGGCAGGTTGTAGCCGATCGCGACGGCACCGCCCACCATCGGCAGGTTGATGGCCCTGCCACCTGGGCACACGCCAGCCGCCGGCTGAACCTCCTTCGGTTCGACTGGGCTGTCAGAGCCGCCGAACGCGGTGGCCCCGCGCATGAATTGGGCGACCCCGGCACCGGAGCCCACAGGGTTGTAGGCGATCTGTACCGGAGAGCACGCCCGTTGGTATTGCCTGATCCAGTACGCCATGGCGTTCTGCTGAGCCGTCGACCCCGATCCGGGCACCTGCCCCCTCTCGGCGCAGTCGGCCCGTGCCACGGCCGGCGGTCCCGGCGGCCTGTATTGGGCGGTCCCGGAGCCGTCGTTATCCCACACCCAGGCCACTGCTCCGCCTGCTGCCACCGCAACGGCCACAGCCGCGGCAGCCGGCAGAAGAGCGCCTCGTTTCCTGCGCCGATGTTGCACCCGTGGCCCCTTTCGGAAGACGTACGGGTGCAGGCCGAAGCCATTGCCGTGGTCCGCCCGTTGGCTCGCGCCCCACCCGCCAAGACATAGATGGTTACCTATGTGGCGCTTGTGCTGGTGACGCTGAGGCGAACGTCAGATGATGCGCTCCTGCCGTGCAGACGGCCGGCAAATGACCCGGGCGGCAGGGCGGTCCCGACCGGGTGGACTACCGGACGCTCAACAGCTGACCCATGGCCGCCAGTACCGACGGCTCGACCCGGTAGTACACCCACGTGCCGCGCCGCTCGGAGGCCAGTAGACCGGCCTCCTTGAGCTTCTTCAGGTGGTGGGAGACGGTCGGCTGGGAGACGCCGACGTCGGAGATGTCGCACACGCACGCCTCGCCGCCCTTGTGCGAGGCGACTGCGGAGAACAGCCGCAGCCGAACCGGGTCACCGAGCGCCTTGAACATCCGCGCAGCCGTCTCGGCCTCCTCCGCGGTGAACGGGCGCTCGGTCAGCGGCGGGCAGCACGGAACCAGATCCCGTCCGGTGTCGGGTTCCTGCAGCGGCAACACCTTCCCATTTGACATGCATCTATGTTGGCACACGTCGAATCAGCAGGGGCCGGGTGACGCCGCTCAATCGACTCGCAGACCGCCCCGTCCCCCGGCGGGCGCGCGTCAGAGCCCGGCCGCGGCCGGGGCCTTGCGGACGTGCGCGGCCAGCGCGTCGATCACGTACTCCGCATCCCGCCCGACGCCCCGCAGCGTGTTCGAGGCGAAGGAACGCTGGAACTCCAGGCCGAGGTAGACCAGCCCCGGGTGGGTGGCGGATATGCCGCCGCTGTGCAGCGGCGCACCAGTCACGTCGAGGGCGCCGAGCTGGGCCAGGTAGCCCAGGTTCGGCCGGTATCCAGTGGCGAGCAGCACCACGTCGACCTGCTCCCGGGTCCCGTCGGCCCACACGACCGCGTCACCGTCAAGGGCGGTGAACATCGGCCGCCGCTGAAGACGCCCGGTCTCCAGGGCGCTCCTGTAGTGGCCGGTGTCGAGCACGAGGGTGCCGCCGACGAAGTGGATCAGCCATTCCGGCGGCAGGTGGTCGAAGCCGGTGGCCGTCAGCCAGTGGTGCAGGTCCTTGCCGTCGCGCAGCTGCGGAAGGAAGCGAACCGGGGCGCGGGTGGCCAGGGTCACCGTGGCCACGTCCGCCAGTTCGTGGCCGACTTGGACAGCGGAGTTGCCGCCGCCCACCACCACGATCCGCTTGCCCGCGTACGGCGCGGGGCTGCGGTAGTCGGCGACGTGCAGCAACTCGCCGGTGAAGTCGTGCTGCCCGGGGAGGTCGGGCAGCAGCGGGTTGCCGAAGGCCCCGGTCGCCGCGACGAACCCGGCCGCACCCAGGCGGCGGCCGTCAGCGGTGCGCAGCGTGAAGCCGGTGCTGTCACGCTCCACGCTCTCGACGCGGGTATGGGTGCGGATCTCGGCGTCCAGGCGCTCCGCGTAGCGGGTGAGGTAGTCGACGACCTCGTCGCGGTGCGGATAGCGGTCGCCGTCGCCGCCGAACGACAGGCCCGGTAGGGCGCTGAAGCGTGCGGGCGAGAACAGCGTGAGGCTGTCGTAGTAGTCGGGCCACGAGCCGGTCGCCTGCCCGGACGCCTCCAGTACTACCGGCGTAAGGCCCTGCCGGCGCAGGACGTGCGCGGCGGCCAGCCCGGATTGCCCGCCCCCGACCACTGCGACATCGATGTACTCCATGAACCAGAACCCCAATTTCGACGAATGTCTATGTTGACGCCTATCGAAGCAGGTGTCATGCTGGCGACGCAAGCCATCGACAGACATCGAAGTAAAAGGAGTCGCCATGAACGATCCCACGACCGAGTTGCCTGTCGTGGTCATCGGAGCCGGCCCGATCGGCCTGGCCGCTGCCGCCAGCCTCGTCGAACGCGGCATTGAGCCTCTGGTGATGGAGGCCGGTCCGGCCGCGGGCACCGCCGTGCGGGCCTGGGCCCACGTGCGGCTGTTCTCCCCCTGGGCGGAGGTCACCGCCCCCGCCGCCGAGAAACTGCTGGCTCCCACTGGCTGGGTCCGCCCGGACGGTGCCCTTTACCCGACCGGCGGCGACTGGGCCGAGCAGTACCTTCAGCCGCTCGCCGATGCTCTCGGTGACAAGGTCCGCTTCGGCGCAACCGTGACCGGCGTGGCGCGTGCGGGGCGCGACCGGATCGTCGACTCCGGCCGCGACGAGCAGCCGTTCACCGTGCACATCCAGACCGCGGACGGTGGTGAGGAGCGGATCACCGCCCGGGCCGTCATCGACGCCTCCGGTACCTGGTCCGTGCCGAGCCCGCTGGGCGCGAATGGCCTGCCCGCCCTCGGCGAGAAGCCGGCCGCCGACCGCATCTCCTACCGCGTCCCGGACCTCAAAGACCCGGCCGTACGCGCCCGTTACGCAGGAAAGCGCACTGCGGTCGTCGGCTCCGGTGCCTCCGCTTTCACGGCCCTCGCCTACCTCGCCGACCTGGCGAAGGAGGAGGACGGCACACACGCGGTGTGGATCCTGCGCCGGGGCATCGGCGCCAGTACATATGGAGGCGGCGAGGCCGACGAGCTCCCGGCCCGCGGTGCCCTGGGCCTGCGTGCCAAGGCGGCGGTAGAGGACGGATACGCGAGCGCCGTCACCGGATTCCGTACCCAGGCTGTGGAACGGGACGGCGACCGGCTCGTCCTCGTGGCTGAGGACGGCCGCCGTCTGGACCCGGTCGACGAGGTCATCGTCCTGACCGGTTTCCGTCCCGACTTGTCCTTCCTCTCCGAGCTTCGCCTCGGCCTCGACGAGCGCCTCCAGGCCCCGACGGAGCTGGCCCCGCTGATCGACCCGAACGTCCACTCCTGCGGCACGGTCTACCCGCACGGCGTGAACGAGCTCTCCCACCCGGAGAAGGGCGTCTACCTGGTCGGCATGAAGAGCTACGGCCGTGCGCCCACGTTCCTCGCCATGACCGGCTACGAGCAGGTCCGCTCCATCGCGGCATCGCTCGCGGGTGATCAGGAGGCCGCCGAGCGCGTCGAGTTGACTCTCCCGGAGACGGGCGTGTGCGGAGGCGCGGGCCTGTTCGACGACCCCAACGCCGCGCAGAGCGGTGACGGTGGCGGTTGCTGCGCGGCTCCAGCCACCCTCCAGATCGGCAGCGGCGCCCCCGCCATCGCCTCCGGCGGCTGCTGAACTCCACACCTACGGAAGGAGTTTCGCCATGTCACGAGTACAGCTCGCCCTCCGCGTCCCCGACCTCGCCGAGTCCGTGGCCTTCTACACGAAGCTGTTCGGCACCGAGCCCGCCAAACTTCGTGATGGTTACGCCAACTTCGCCATCGCCGAGCCTCCGCTGAAGCTCGTCCTGATCGAAGGCGCTGCGGGTGAGGCCACCCGCATGGACCACCTCGGCGTCGAGGTCGAGAGCACCGAGGACGTTCACGCCACCACCACCCGCCTGGGCGAGGTTGGCCTGGCTACTGATGTGGAGAACGACACCACCTGTTGCTACGCGGTGCAGGACAAGGTCTGGGTCCAGGGCCCGGGCCAGGAGCCCTGGGAGGTGTACGTCGTGAAGGCCGACGCCGACTCCCTGGCCAAGCAGCAGGGCAGCACGTGCTGCGCCGGCCCGGCTGACACCGACGTGAAGGAACCGGTCGCTGCGGGCGGCTGCTGCTGATCCGCCGATGACCAACGTCCACACCAGCGAGGCCATGACCGGAACGGGGGACCGGTCACGGCCTCGCGCGGCTCTGCCCGCCCTGTGCGCCACCCAGATCACCAGCTGGGGCATCGTCTACTACGCCTTCCCCGTACTGAACCCGCAGACCACCGCCGACACCGGCTGGTCGACCACGTCCACCACGGCCGCGTTCTCTGGCGCCCTGCTGGTATCCGCCGTCACCGGGATACCCGTCGGCCGCATCCTCGACCGCCGCGGCCCGCGCGCCGTCATGACTCTCGGCTCCGTGCTGGGCGTGACGGCCGTTCTCCTCCTCGCGTCCGCCCCCAACCTGGCCATGTTCAGCATCGCGTGGGCGCTCGCGGGAGTGGCCATGGCCGCCACCTTCTACCAGCCCGCCTTCGCTGCTGTCACCCGCTGGTGGGGCCCGGACCGCGTCCGCGCCCTGACCATCGTCACGCTTGCGGGCGGCCTCGCATCCACCGCCTTCGCGCCACTGACGGCGACGCTCTCCGAGCACCTGAGTTGGCGAGCCACGTACGCCGTCCTCGCCGCGGTCCTCGCCGCTGTCACCATCCCCGCACACGCTCTGGCCCTCAGAGCGCCCTGGCCATCGGCCCCGCCGCATCCCGTCCAACGAGCCGACGGCAGCACATCAGTTGCACGCAGTCGTCCCTTCCTCATGCTCACCGCCGCGCTCACCCTCAACGGCTTCGCGATGTACGCAGTGGTCATCGCCCTCGTACCCCTCCTGACCGAACGCGGCGCCAGTCCCGCCACAGCCGCATGGGCCCTCGGACTCGGTGGGGCGGGCCAGACCCTCGGCCGTACGCTCTACGCGACCCTCGCCCGCCGTACTGCGGTCACGGCCCGCACCGTCGTCCTGATAGCTGTTGGTGGTGCGACCACCGCTCTCCTGGCGGCGGTCCCCGGACCGATCCCGCTACTCGTCGTCCTCGCGATACTGGCGGGCGCGGTCCGCGGTAACCTCACACTTCTCCAGGCCACCGCGGTCACCGACCGCTGGGGAGCTGCGGCGTACGGCCGCCTCTCCGGCCTACTCGCCGCTCCGGTCACTACTGCGAGTGCCGTCTCGCCGTTCGCTGGAGCTGCGCTTGCGGGATCCTTGGGCGGGTATGCCGGCCTATTCGCCCTCCTCGCGATCGTCTCGGGACTCGCGGCCGTCATCGCAGCCGTCAGCAAGCCGGGATGATCGCTCCGGCCTTCGACGCGGTCTACTTGGGCGGCGGGGCGAAGGTGGAGGGCCGCGGACGGCTGCGCCGAATGACGCTCACCTTTGGTGTCTACTCTTAGGGCCTGGATCTTGGATGCGGTGGCGCAAGGGGAGAAGGAAGGCCAACCGGTGGGTGACCGGGGCGTCGTGGATCCCTGGGAGCGTCAGGGGCACGAATCTCCTCAGGCATTCGAGGCGTTCGCCACATACCGCGATCTGGGCCCGGCGCGGAGTGTCACGAAAGTGGCACGCGAGTTGCATAAATCTCGCGCGCTCCTTGGCCGGTGGTCGCGGCAGTACGCATGGGTCATGCGGGCGACGGCGTACGACCGTGAGCAGGACCGGTTGTTCCTCGCGGAGCAGGCGCAGGCCCGGCGGGAGATCGCGCGCAGGCACGCGAAGTTGGCGCAGGCCGTGCAGAGCAAGGCCGTCGCGCGGCTCCAGGCCCTGGACCCCCGTGAGCTGTCCCCGTCCGAGTTGCTGCGGTACATCCAGGTCGCGGCGGAGATCGAGCGGCGGGCGGTCGGCGAGGCTCCTGCGGCCATCGGGACGACGGAGGGCCAGGACCAGGGGGCGGACGTTGCTGCCCTGACGGACGAGGAACGTCGAGCCCGGATGGATCAGCTGCGGCGGGAGCTGGAGCGCAGGCTGGCGGAGGACGCGCAGTGAGCCGGGGCCGGGCGAAGCGCCGCATGATCGAGGGCTTCGCCGACCCGTCGGTGATGAGCCTAGAGCAGCTGAAGGCCGAGGTCGCCGCGTTGGTGCGGGCCGACGAGTTGTCGGCCCGCCGGTGGGCGTGCGAGGTGCCGGACTGTGACGGGCTGCCGCACGAGGGATGGCTGCACCACCACGCCCGCGCGTCGCAGCGGTCCCCACGGTGGCTGTGGACGGTGTGGATGTTGCTCACCGGCCGCGGCTGGGGCAAAAGCCGCACTGCGGCAGAAACCGTGCGGGAGTGGGCCAAGACGCCCGGATTGCAGATCGCCGTGGTGGCTAAGAATGCCACGCTGGTGCGCGACATCTGCTTCGACTCCCCGAAGTCCGGCCTGCTATCCGTGATCCCGCCCGAGGACGTGGCGAAGTACAACTCGTCGCTGGGCGAGACGACGCTGCGGCTGAAGAACGGCACGCTGATCCGCGGCTTCGGCGCGGAGACGCCGGACAACCTGCGCGGCTGGGCCTTCGACAAGGCATGGTTGGACGAGTACGCGGCCTGGTCGCGGCACACCGCGCAAGAGGTGTACGACATGCTGTGGTTCTGCCTGCGCGAGGCGGACACCCCGCAGGTGGTGATCTCCACGACGCCGAAGCCGCTGCCGCACGTGAAGCGGCTGGTCGAGCGCGGCCAGGCGCAGGCGAAAGCGCACCGGGAAGGCGGGGAGCCGCCCCGGGTGGTGCTCACGCGCGGCCACATGCGGGAGAACGATGCCAACCTCAGCCCCGCGGCCAGGGCGGAGCTGGAGGAGGAGTACGCCGGTACCCGCCTCGGACGGCAGGAGCTGTCGGGCGAGCTGCTGGAGGACGTGGAGGGCGCCCTGTGGAAGGGCTGGATGCTGGAGGTCGAGGGCTTCCGGCCCCGGCCCGAGCACCTGCCGGACTTGCAGCGGGTGGTCGTCGCCGTGGACCCGGCGACCAAGAGCCACGAGAACGCGGACATGACGGCCTTCACCGTGGCCGGACGCGGCTACCCGGTGGAGACGATGTTCGGGGACGACCGGCCCCGCGGGTATCTACTGCACTGCGAGCAGGACCGGTATACGCCGACCCAGGCGATGCAGCGCGCGGCGAAGCTGTACCACGAGCACCGCGCGGACTGCGTGGTCATCGAGGCGAACAACGGGGGCGACTACCTGCCCGCGCTGCTGGAACAGGTGGATCCGACCGTGAACTGGCGAATCGTTCATGCCACGCGGGGCAAGCGGGCGCGGGCGGCGCCGGCGGCGCAGCTGTACGAGCAGGCACGTGTGCATCACGTGGGCTCTGCGCGGGTGTTCGCCGAGCTGGAGGAACAGATGACGACGTTCGTCGGCCAGGGCGAGACGGAGGACTCGCCGGACTTGTTGGACTCGGCAGTGTGGGCGTTGTGGGATCTGTTTCTCGACCCAACGATGCCGCCCCCTCGGCGCGGGGATGATCAGCGTCTGGCTGGCAGGCGGTAGTGACCGCAAGTGGTCCAGAACTTACTTGCTGAGAGGGTGAGTTGTCAGTGGCGGCCCTTACCGTGCGAGGTAGGGATTTCGGCTCGACGAGGAGGACGGCCATGGCCGAGGAACTGCGCCGGAAGTACAGCAACGCCGCCATTGCTGCGCTGATGACCTTGTCCCGAGGTGGCTGCTATGCCCCGGGGTGTGGGGTCCCGACCGTGCGCATGATCGACGGGGAGCCAGTGCTCAACCTGGACATCGCGCACATCCGTGCTCTCAAGCCGGACGGGAAGCGGTTTACCGCGTCGTGGAGTGTGGAGAAGCGGAACAGCTTCGCCAACCTGTTGCTTTTGTGCAATGTGCATCACAAGCGGATCGATGGGAAGGGTGGTGAGAAGTACACCGTGGAGATCCTTGAAGGCTGGAAGTCCTCCCGCGAGGCTGATGGGCAAGCTGCCTTGGCAGGGTTGAACGGGCTGACGGAGGAACGGCTGGCCGAGATGATCTACGAGGCGCAGGAGGCGTACGTCGAGCGGATGGCCCCACTGCTGGCCAGGATCGCGGAGGCCATGCCCGATTGGGCGTCGCTGGTGAAGGTCCTCAAGGCGGATGTAGAGGAACTACGGGGTCGCCGCCCTGGGGTGTCGGAAGATACGGCCTGGATGCTGTCCCAGGCCAGTGACAGGCTCGGGCATCTTCAGGACAACGCCCCCACGCTGCTGAAGGCGAGCGAAGGTCTCAGGCACTTGCAGGACAACCTCCCTCAACTAGCGCGCCTGGCCGACCTACCCAGGAAGCTCCACGGGGCAGCCGACGCGATCAACAGCGCCGCTGCTTCGCTATCTGACGCGCGGCGATTCTGACCCGAGTGCGGTGGGCCCGTCATCGCAGCATGGCTCATGACTACCCTGATCCTTCGGCGCGGGGCCGACGACGGAGGATCTGCTTCCGATGGGCCTGCGCCAATTCCTGATCGACGCTTGGTCGTGGCTGAACTACAAATCTGTGATGGTTGATGCCGGCCGTCCGGGGAGTCAGGCGTTTCCCGAGTTGGCCAAGACCTGGGTGCCGCCGCATGAGTTGCGGCGGCTGGCCGCCTACAAGGTGCTGGCGGCCTACGACAACAACCAGGCCGGGCAACTTTCTGCGGCCGCGGGCGACGACGCTGCCCTGGAGCGGCGTGAGCTGGGGGATGCGGCGAATCTGGTCGATACGGCGCTGGGCTACCTGCTCGGGTCGGATCAGCAGATCGCGGTGGCGGGTGCCGAGCACGCTGATGAGGAGTCGCCGGAGCCGGGCGCGACGGAGGCCGCCGCTGTTCAGGAGCGTTTGCGGAAGTGGGCTGAGAAGGAGCTGCTGACTCTGCGGATTCAGCAGGCGGAGCGTACGGCCGTGCTGCTGGGCGACAGCGTGTACGTGCTGGCGTGGAGCCCGGAGAAGCAGCGGCCGACGCTGCGGGTCTACGATCCGGGGTTTTTCTTCCCGCAGTGGGACGACGACCAGGACGAGGACTTCCCGTCGCGGGTGCATCTGGCGTGGGAGCTGCCGGAGGATGAGGACGCCGGGCTGAAGGCCAGGGTGCGGCGGGTGACGTACGAGCTGGGTCCGATTTCCGAGGACGGCAGCGTCGTGCGGACCTACCCGTGGGAGCCGGGCCGCGCGTCGAAGGTGACGTGCTACCTGACGGACGCCGAGTGGCTGCTGGAGGACTTGAAGCGCGGGGAGACCTTGGACCGGTTGCCCATGGACAAGGCGTCGTTCCGGGTACGGGCAGACGGCACGGAGCTGAACCGGCTGGACTTGATGATCGACTTCGTTCCGGTCATCCACATCACGAACACGATCCCGGACGGCGGGGAGCACTGGGGGCGGTCCGGTCTCGCTCGCGTGCTCCAGGCCCTGGACGAGCTGGCCGCGACCGATTCGGACAGCTCGGCGGCCTCGGCGACGACGGGCACGCCGATCATCGGTTTGGCGGGGGCACGGCTGCCGGTGGACCGGGCGACGGGCAGGCCGGAGAAGCTGAAGGTGGAGGCCGGCGCGGTGTGGCAGCTCGGCGAGTCGGGGCGCATGGACGCGCTGGACACCTCGCCGCAGTTGGCGGAACTGCGGGCGCGGGTGGAGCACCTGCTGGACCGGATCGCTGCGAACTCACGGATCACCGCGGCGGGGCTGGGGACGCTGGACGCTGCGGAGGTGCCCTCGGGATACGCGTTCCAGTTGGCTCTCGCGCCGCTGGATGCGCTGATCGGGACGATGCGGCTGGCCAGGGAGCACAAGTACCGGCTGCTGCTGAAGTTCGTGCAGCGGCTGTATCAGGCCGGTCGCGCGGAAGGGTGGGCGGCCGGGGAGTCGTTCTCGGCGCGGCTGGCGTGGGCGCCGCACACGCCGACGGACCGGGGCGCGGTGCTGGAGGAGGTCGTTACCGCGTATGGGGCGGGTGTGATCTCGCTGGAGACGGCGGTGCAGATGCTGCTGGACGCGGGATATCCGATTGACGACGCCTCCCAGGAGGTGGCGCGTATCCGGGCGAAGGCCGAGGAGGAGGCCGCCGTGCGGCTTGCGGAAGCTGCCGCGCGCCGCGCCGATCCGGAGGGGGCGATGGGGACCGAGGACGATCCAGGTTCGGCGGAGGTGGGCCGAATGCCTGAGCCTGTCGGCGGCCGGGGGGCGTGAGAGCGGGACATGTTGTCGGTGGCGATGTCGGCGCCGGTAGCTAAACTGATCGACAGCGCGGGGGCGCGCACTGGAGGAGTTGCATGGTCCGGCCCCTGCCCGCTCGTCACCCTGTCGGCTACCGCGGTGACGGGCGGCCGATCTACCCGATTCTCGGCGCCTCGTCTGAGGACGAGACCAACGACCACCTGGACGACGCGG
The DNA here is from genome assembly GCF_040628815.1 of Streptomyces sp. NPDC006140. NCBI lineage: Bacteria > Bacillati > Actinomycetota > Actinomycetes > Kitasatosporales > Streptomycetaceae > Streptomyces > Streptomyces sp. NPDC006140. The sequence goes on from NZ_JBEXTS010000001.1 coordinate 319,464, forward strand.
ATGACGGCGGCCAGGAGCAGCAGGTGACGGTTACCCAGGAGCGTCTGGGACGGATGCTGACGCGGGAGAAGGCTCAGGGTGAACGCGCCGCGATCAAGCGCCTGTTGTCCACACTGGGGTTCGACTCCCCGAAGGCTTTGACGGAGTTCGTCACTGCGCAGCGCGAGGCGGAGCGGGCGGCACTGACGGAAGTTGAGCGCCGGGAACGGGCTGCCGCTGAAAGGGAGTTGGAGGCGGCTCGCCGTGAGGAGCTGGCGGCAGAGCGGGAACGGGCGGCGCTGCGCCGCGCGGCCCTGGTGGCGCTGGGCGCGTCGGGTGAGGACCTGACGGACGCGGAGCGTCTGCTTGCCGCCGAAGATGACGCGGACGAGGCGCAGATCCAGGCAGCGGCAGAGGCCCTGCGCGCCCGGCGCCCGGAGCTGTTCGGCGAGGCGCGCACTCCGGTGCCGGCGGCACCGGCCGGAGCTCCAGCCGGGCGGGCCCCGACGCGGACGACACCACCGCCGAAGCCGGGCGCAGCCGGGCTGGAGATGGCCCGTCGCCGCGGTCTTCTGGTGCCCCGGTTCAGCGACGCCCGCTGAACCGGGGCACACACAGTGGGGACCACGCCCCCTCGACTTCGTGGACGGCACCGCCTGTGTGGGCGGTGTGCGGAAGCTGACCGCATCGTCCATGGAGACACAGCATGTCCATTCAGCCCGTATCGACGTCGGAGCACCTGACCGCCAACCGTGAGTGGCTGGCCTCGCTGCACGGCACCGACTCGACCGACACGATCACCCTCGACCTGAACCTGTTCACCGAAGGCGTCCACTACCAGTGCGGTGACGGGTGCGAGCCGTACGGCCGGGTCTTCTCCGGTGTGCCGGTGGGCAAGGTCGCAGAGTCGAAGCTGTACGGCCCGTACGACCCGGAGGCCACCTGCGGCCGCCAGGTGCTGCGCGGCTTCGTGTTCGCCGAGGCGCCGTTCGCTCCGGGCCAGACACGGGTACCGGCCGCGCTGCTTTGGCACGGCGCGGTGAAGGCGTCGTGCGTCCCGGGCGGCATCGACGTGTCGCAGCTTGTGTGGCACCCGCGTGCCGCGCAGATCCGCTTCGCGTGAGCGGGGGCCTGAGCTGTGACGATTCAGGACCTGCTCAAGGACGTCCAGGCCATTGACCTGACGACGTTCGCACGAGCGATACCCAGCCCGAAGGACTTCCTGCTCACGCAGAGCATCTTCCCGACGATGGTGCTGCCGGAAGTCAAGTGGCGGGTGAAGGACTCCGGCCGGTACGTCAACGTGGCGAAGTACCGGGCGTTCGACGCCAGCGTGCCGTTCGCGACCCGCGAGGCGTGGCAGACCTCCCGTGAGGGCGCGCTGCCGGCGCTGGGCCAGAAGCTGGTCGTGGGGGAGCAGGAGCAGATCCTGCTCGAAGCCTCCCGAGGCTCGGACCAGGACCGGCTGATCGAGCTGCTGTACGACGACGTCGAGCGGCACGTGGAGGCCATCCGGTCCCGGCTGGAGCTGGCGGCCGGCGACGTCCTGGCCGATGGCCGGTTCTCCCTGGTGCAGGAGAATGGGCTGACGCTGGAAGTCGACTGGAACGTTCCCGCCGAGAACATGCCGGTGGCGGCCCGCCCGTGGTCCGATCCGGAGTCCGACCTGATCACCGATGAGCTGCGCTGGATTCAGCACCTGGACGACATCGGCGCCCCGGAGCCGGAGCTGGTGATCACCAGCCGGAAGGCGTTCAGCTTCCTCGCGGCGAACAACGCCTACCGGGCCGCGTACTACGGGTCGGTGAACCCGTCGACGACACCGACGGCGACGCTGACCCCGCAGCAGATCAACGTCGTACGGGGCAACTACTCCCTGCCGCCGGTGACGTTCTACAAGGCCCAGGTCCGCGTGGACGGGAAGCCGCGCAAGGTGCTGCCGGAGGATCTGTGGATCCTCGTGCCGCCGGAGCGGGAGAAGTGGGCGCAGACCATGCTCGGCGTGACGGCCGAGGCGCTGGTGCTGTCGCGCGGCTCGAACCCGGAGATCCTCCGGGAGGACGCGCCGGGCCTGATCATCACCCGCGGGGTTCAGGATGACCCGGTCCAGATCTGGACCAAGGGCGCCGCGGTCGGCATGCCGGTGATGCACACCCCGGACGCCCACATCGTCGCGAAGGTGCTGTGATGCCGGAGCGCCGACTGATCGCCGCCGTGTACGTGAAGGACCCGACCAGCCACGAAGACCTGATCCTGCTGCCGGGCGAGAGTCCGGCGCCGGAGATAGCGGCGCTGGTGACGCATCCGGACGCCTGGGATACGCCGCCATGCGAGGACGCCGAGCCGGAGCAGGTCGTTGTCGGCGAGCCGGACCCCACCGCAGCCGGTGCCAGGCCCGACCGCAGGCAGGGCGAGACCGACGGGGGCGGCATGAAGAAGTCGCCGTCGCGGCGAGCACGCTCGTCCTCCGCGTAATACGCTCGCCCGTACGGCCCGGAGCCAGTTTCCCCCGAGTGGCTCCGGGCCGTGACTCCCCTTGAGGATGTGAACCTGGTGGACGAGTTCCAGCGGTCCTGGCTGCTTGCGCAGCTCGGCCCGGACACTGACCCGGCCGACCTGGAATGCCGCTTCTTCCGCATGCAATCCGTGCGCGCGGTCGCGCTCGAGGTACTGGGCGAGCGACGTGCCAAGCTCCTCGCCGACCCGCTGAAGGTCACCGTCGACAACGTGGTGACCATGGACCTGCAGGAAAACCTGCGCGGCATCGAGCGGCAGATCGAACAGGTCCGCCAGGCTCCCGCCCCGGACGAGCCCGGAGACGAGGAGGAGGCAGCGGATGCGGTGATGGCGGTGACGTGGCTGGCCCCCGCCCGCCGCTACCGGTAGTGAAGGTCACGCAGCAACACCGCCCAGCCACTGGCTGACGAGGTCAACCCGACGTATCAGATCCGCCGGCGGCGGTTCCCCGCACCTCGGCCTCAGCTTCGGTCAGAAGGTGCGCTACCGAGCAGCCGTAGGCCAAGCACACCCTGACCAACACGGCCAACTTCGGGGTGGTGACTGCTCGCTCGATTCTTGACAGCGTCGAGCGGCTGACCCCTGTGCGCTCCTCAAGGTCGTACACCGACCAGCCGCGCTTCGCTCGGAGATGCACGAGCGTGCGCGCGATCGCCACGTGCATGCGTTCAACCTGTTCATCTGCCAGTTCAGATCGGCGGTCAGGAGTCGACGACGAGTGGCTGTCCGCCTTCGAGTCGTCCGGACCAGTAGCGGTCGTTCCCGTCTCGTGAGGCCCGGATGCCGATACCGAGCTGCTGGGAGATGTTGTTGCGGTCACGGATGGCGAGGGCTCCTTCGACGGTGGCGGTGCGCTGCTCGGCATCCCAGTCGACGGATCGGATGGTGGGTACGCCGAGCCAGACGAGGCGGCTGCGGATGTCGTCGGTGGTTACAGGCGTGGGTATTGCGGTGGCGCACCGGCCCCGTTGGGTGTCCGGGCAGTGGTTGGCGACGCAGGCTGCCGTGCCATGGACGCGGTGGGCGTCGGCGCGCTGCAGGACGTACGCCAGGGCACAGCTGTTGGTCTGGAGGATGGGGTGATCGGGGTAACGGCTCGGGAGCGAGGCCAGCAGCTCCCAGGTCTGGCGCGGCCATACGGCGTCGGCGGCTTCGAGAGGCAGCTCGTCGGCGCCGAGTTCGGGCCACAGCGCGGTCATCTGATCCCTGGCCCCGGGCTTCACCTTGAGGCCGACGGCGACGGAGCAGGCGGAGTAGCGGGCGGCCCAGTTCAGGACATGGTTGATCGTCTCCGGGGCGGCGTTCGCAGGCATCAGCGGGCGCCAGTAGTGGATGACGGGAATGCCGTGCTCGTGGAGGCGGGGGAAGTTGGCGCGCAGCGCCTGGTGGTCGATGCCGCGTTCGATGTCCGGGCCGAGGCCGGAGTAGCTGAGGTAGACGATCACAGGGGTGCCGGCCGCCTGCGCGGCGAGGATGGCGTCGATGACGTCCTGGGTGACGGCGCACTTCGTGATCAGGCACACCGGGTTGTGCACGTCTCGGGCGGTGAGTTCGCCGAGGAGGCCGATGAGGTGGGCTCGGGTGCGAGGTGTGGAGAGGGCGTCAGTGCAGGTGTAGAGGGCGAGGGCGGCCTGCGGGTGGTAGTACGGGCTCGCCTTGAGCAGGTCGACTGTCCGCTTGGGTGTTGCCAGTTCGACCGGTTTGACGCGGGTCTGGCCGCGGTCGACCAGGTAGCAGTAGCCGCACGCCTTGTTGCACCCCTGGACCGGGTTGACCCCGAGCCAGGTTTCGTGCTGGTCGATCACCGGCTCCCAGGTCCGCTGTGTGGGTGGGAGGAACGTGAGAGTGCGCACCGGCTGTTCCTTTCTGATGGGGCCGGTGCCGCCCGCCGGACAGTGGCGGGCGGCACCGGGGTCAGACGGGCTTCGTGGTGATGCGTGCGCCGACGGCGGTGAGTTTGGCCATGGGCTCTTCGTAGCCGCGTTCGAGGTAGCGGGTGCCGCTGATGGTGCTGGTGCCTTCGGCGACCAGCGCGGCGAGGACATAGCCGAAGCCGGCCCGCAGGTCGGGGATGACCAGATCGGCCGCCTTGAGCGGGGCCGGGCCGCTGATCTTGGCGGTGTGCAGGAAGTCCCGGTTGTGCCAGCGGCACGCGGTGGCGCCCAGGCACCGGGTGGTCAGCTCGATCTCGGCGCCCATGGAGCGGCTGAGCTGCTCGGCGTAGCCGAAGCGGTCCTCGTAGATGGTTTCGTGGACGACGGAGGTACCGGCGGCCTGGGTGAGCAGGACGGTGATGGGCTGCTGCCAGTCCGTCATGAATCCGGGGTGGACGCCGGTTTCGATGTCGGTGGCGGTCAGCGGCCGTGATCGGAAGAACGCAAGGCCGGTCTCGGTCTCGGTGAACTCGCCGCCGATGTGGTGCAGGACGTTCAGGAAGGTGATCAGGTGGTCCTGGCGGGCACCGGTTACCTCGATCCGGCCGTCGGTGGCGACGGCGGCCGCCGCGAACGAGGCGATCTCGATCCGGTCGGGGACCGTACGGTGCTCAACGCCCCGCAGTCCGGTGACGCCGTTGACCACGATCGTGCGGTCGGTGTCGATCGTGATGAGCGCGCCCATCTTCTGGAGCATGAGGACCAGGTCCACGATCTCCGGTTCGACGGCCGCGTTGGAGATCACGGTGGTGCCCTTGGCGAGGACGGCCGCCAGCAGCAGGTTCTCCGTGGCCCCGACGGACGGGAAGGCCAGGTGGACGTGGGCGCCGGTGAGCCTGCTGGCGCTGACCTTGACCGACCGGGCGCTGTCCACGATGTCGGCACCCATCTGGCTCAGGCCGCTCAGGTGGAAGTCGATGGGCCGCTTGCCGATGGTGCAGCCGCCTGGCAGGGGGACGACGGTCTCGCCGCGCCGGTGCAGCAGGGGGCCCATCATCAGGATCGGGATCCGGTTGACGCCGGAGTACATGGCGGACAACTGGGTGTTGGTCACCTGGGCCGTGTGCACGCGCACGGTGTGCTCGTCGAGCCAGGCCACCTCAGTGCCCAGCTCGGCGAGCATGCCCAGGACGAGGTCGACCTCCAGGATGCGGGGCACGCCGTGCAGCACGCACGGTTCGTCGGTCAGGAGCGTGGCGACGAGCTGCTTGGTGACCGCGTTCTTCGCACCGGACGCCTGCACCGTGCCGCGCAGTGGTACGCCCCCGGTGATGCGGTAGACGTGGCGGTCGGCTGCCATGGGTCGCTCCTGATGGTGGGCGATATTCATGTAGTGATGTATCCCGTCCCGTGATTCGACTGATTAGGACGAGATTGTCGCCATTTTCTCTACGTCTAATCCCGTCCAGTGAGATACGACGATACTGGTGTGGCGATGGTTGCACGGTCGTAGGACCGCCGCTCGGGCTCGTAGAGGCGGTTGGGATAGACGACTCCGCCGGTCAGCTGCGCCTGGAGCAACGCCGTGCGCGCGGTCTCCTCCAGACGCAGCATCAGGTCGACTGTTTCCTCCAGGTGTCGGCCGACGGTGAACGCGCCGTGCCGGTAGAGGGTGAAGGCGAGCCCGTGCCGTTCCAGTTCGCTGGCGCGGGGCGCGATGACCTTCTCCAGCTGTGGCCGGTACTCCAGGACGTTGACGGCGGCGACCTCGGGCCGCTGCACCGTGCCCTTCGGTAGATCGAGCGGCACCGGGTTGGCGTGGAAGGCTGCCTTCACCGCGGCGTCGTCGGCGTGCAGGCAGGGGATCTCGCCGAAGGTGTCGGCGCGGTTGGTGACGCTGGGGACCGGCACGCCGAGCGAGGCGAAGGCCAGGGTATAGGGGGCGTGGGTGTGCACGAGGGCCCCGGCGCGGGGCAGCATCCGGTACAAGTCCAGGTGTAAGGGAGTGCCGGATGCGCCGAGCCCGCCGGTCTGCTCGACGATATCTCCCTCGGGGTCGAGGACGATGAAGTCGCGCGGGCTGACCTGCCAGCGGTCGAAGGCCAGCCGGGTGCACGACATGAGGATGTTGCCGTCGTGCAGGCGCATGGACACGGCGCCGCCGGCCGGGTCGAGCAGCTTCCACTCACGCAGGTCATTGATGGCGCTGACCAGGTGCTTGCGTTCGGTCTCGTACATCAGCACGGGCTGCCTCCCAGGAGAGTGGACTGGTGTTCGGATATGTGTACACGGGTGTCGGCAGGGACCCACGCGGTGGCGACAGTGACGTTCGCGGCCAGTAGCGTGCGGGCGCCCACCACGGCGCCGGGGCCGATCGAGACCCGGGAGCCGGCCCGGACGTGGTCGCCGATCAGCGCCGACCACTTCGACTGGCCGGTGCTCATCCGCCCGCCGCCGGGCAGGGCAAAGTGGATGGGCTTGTCAGGATGGAGCATGTCGTCGTTCGAGATCAGACAGGACGGGGTGAGCAGGTCCGCGGAGAAGTAGCAGTGCCGGCCGATGACGCAGCAGCCCACGGTGGCCCGGTGGGAGAGGACGCTGTGCTCTGCGACGAGGCTCCGGGAGACCTCGCATCCGTACCCGACGTGCACATGGGAGGAGAGCACCGTCCGGCCGCGCACCGTCGAGTACTCGTGCACACTCACTCCCGGGCCGATCACCACGTCGTCAGCCACCTTCGCCAGCGGGGACACGTAGGCGTCGGGGTGGATCTGCGGCCGGTCGCCGAGCGCGGTGCGCACCAGGTCGTACGCGGCGCCGGAGATGTCGCCGATGGAGGCGATGGGCTGCTCATCCAGGACGCCCGCGCCCAGGTCCTTCAAGAAGGGGTCGTCGGACAGACACAGCACCTCACCCAAGAGGGGACCGGCGCCGCTCACTGCGCGGCCACCAGCGGACGGTCGATGGGGCGCTGGCCCAGCACGAGCTTCAGGTACTGGGCGGCGCAGCGTCCCGGCGTGTACCAGCCCTCGGCAAGGGCACGGGCGGCCTTGCCCATCTGGATCAGCATCGGCCTGTCGAGCAGCGCCTCGGTGAGCGCCTCCACGAGGTCCCCGGGGTCGTCGGGGTCGTAGACCATGCCGGTCAGCCCGTCGATGACGAGTTCGGGGCTGGCTCCGGCGTCAGGCACGAGGGAGGGCACCGCGGCGCCCGCGGCGTCGATGACGGCACGTCCGAAGCCCTCCTGGACGGCGGCAGTGGCCAGCAGGTCGTACTCGGCGAGCCGCTGGGGCAGGCCGTCGGTGTATCCCATGAAGCGCACGGGTGCGGCGAGTTCGCGGACCAAGTTGGCCAGTTCGGTCTGCTGGGAGCCTGGTTCCCCGAAGACGTCGAGGCGTACGGAGGTGGACAGGCGCGGGTCTGCCACGGCCTGTACGAGCTGGTCCACCCGCTTCCACGGCACGGTGCGGGCGACGGAGGCCACCAGGAGCCTGCCCGTGGCGGGCCGGTTGTGGGCCGGGACCGTTGGCGGGATGGTGACGCCGTTGTGGATGGTGGTGACGAACCGGGCCTGGGGCGCATGCTTGCGCAGGGCGGCCGACGACGCCTGGGAGATGCCCACCCAGACGGGCACGGCGGCCAGCAGCTCCCACCAGAGTCGGCCGATGGTGCGCTCGACCATGTGACCGTCGTAGGGGTTGATCACCCGCATTACCTGGTCGGGGTTGACGACGTGCCGGACCACGGGGATGACGCGGGCGTTGGGGGTGATCACTGCGTCCGCAGCTGCGGTGCGGTGGTTCGAGATCACAACCGTCGGGCGGTCGCCAGCCGCCGCGCAGACACGGGACAAGGTCCTGGCGTAGTCGGACCAGCTGGTGACCTCGTGGAGGCGGGCGGAGGCGCAGGGGCCGGCGGACGGGCCGCCGTGGCGCCACCACACCACGTCGACGCTGGGCACCAGGCGGGCAAGGCTCCCGGCCAGCTCGACAACGGAGTTCTCAGCTCCGCCGCGGGCGGTGGTGACCCAGGTGAGGACAACGTGCGGAACCATGGGGTGCCTCCTCAGGGAAGCGGCCAAAGGGATGGTGGGCGTGTCTGTTGCTGGCACTAGGGCACCAGCAGCCGGGTATCCGCGGTGATCGGCTGCCGTGGCGTGCATTCGCTGTGCAGGATCTGCACACGCGCTTGATGGGAAGACGGTGGGGCCTCGGGCGGCCGTCAGGGGGTGATTCCCCGCAGGTATTGGGCCAGGTCCAGTGCGCCTGGCCGGGCTTCGGCGGGGGGTTCGAGCACCGTCCTCAGCGCCTTCTCCAGCTGCGGCCAATGGTCGATGTGGCCGAGCGGTGGGCGATGACGCAGGATCACCTTGCTCAGCTCGATCCGGGTGAAAGCAGCCGGATCTATGCCCAACGACCGGTAGTCGCGGGGCCATTGGTTTGTTGCAGCCCACCAGATCGACGCCGCCAGGGTCCAGGTCTCGTCAGGTGGGGACGTGAGTACCGGCCGCTGCCCGGACTGGGCGCGGGCGATCAGCTCGTTGCCGGCCAGGTGCACGAAGCAGCCGTTGTAGGTGTTTGAGGCAGGAAGGTCGCTGCCTGCTGACCAGCCCCAGGACCAGTCGATGAGCCGCGTGCCGCCGGGCGTGAGGATGATGTGGTGCGGCTGGAGGTCTCCGTGGACCCACTGGGCCTGGTGGATGGAGGCGACGGCCATGCACGCTTCGATGGCGGATGCCAGGGCCTCTGCATGGTTGCCCCTGCGCTCTCTGACCGGGTAGAAGATGTCCCACAGTGACGTGCCGCGCAGCCACGGCGTGGCCAGCCAGGCCGAGCCAACGCCACGGCCGTGCTGGGCGCGTTTGCCGTACGACGTCGCTGAGACCATGCCGGCGATCCGGCCCCATACGGCGGCCTCCCTGGCGACCTCCACCGCACCGTCGTTCCGGCCGACCTTCAGCGCCCACTCACCGTGCGGGCCGGACACCTTCCACATCTCGATGCCGTTCCAGCCCGCGACGTACGCCCACTGGGTCGGGCTGCCAGCTAGCTCCTCCAATTCCATTCGGCCTTCCAACGGCCGACTGTGGGCCATTTGAGGCTGTGGTGCTGCCTGGGTCACTTCAACTGCCCTCACGATCATCATGTCGGGCCCGAGCTGGCGGCTCAGGGGCCTGTTCCGTCGCTTCCGCACAAGTCGGCCCGCGTTTTCAGGTGCTGAGCGTGTAGTTCCAGCGGGCGACGGGCGCCTGAATGGGGGAGAAGACACGGGCCCGCGCCGGTCACGGCCCGGCGGCGCGGCACGCCTTGGCCTTGAGATGCGTGTACAGGCCCGTCCCCTGGCCGCACTTCCCGATCGGCTTGCCAGGGGACGGGGGTATTGGGCCGCCCCCTGGTCGGCGTGGAACTCGGTAAGTGCCAAGGGGCGGGAAATCAGCGGCGTGGGCCACGCAGGACGATGCCGGCGGTGCTGCCGCGCTCGTCCAGATGGTAGGTGGTCAGGCTGCGCCAGTCCTTGCGCAACAGCTCGATGCGCGCGCCTGCTCTCAGCGGTCGGCGTACAGCAGGGCGGAGACGAGTCCGGCGGAGACGGATATGACGAGCAGGACCTGCGTGAGGATCTGACGCCACCCGATCTGGCGTTCATCGAGCCAGCGGCCCAAGTCCCTTCAAGGGGCGGTCTCCTGGATGACGAGCAGCAGCAGCGCAGGGCGGTCGCCGAGCCAGCGCAGCTCTTCCTCGTACTCGTCGTCGTGGACGCTGACCGCTTCCCGGTTCAGGACCGCGATGCCGTCAGCGAATCCCATGCTGACGAGCCGCCGGGCCTCCGCCCAGCCGGGCCGGGTGAGCGGCTCGTAGGGGGCGTGGACGTCGGTCAGCTCGTGGACCACGTCGTAGTCGTGCTCCTCGATGAGGCGTCGTACGGAAGCCATCGCGTGGTCGACCTGGCCGCCGGTCTCGGTGAGCGCGTAGGCGATGATGCGTCGCTTCCGCTTGAGGGGGGTCTCCAGGGCGACAATGTTGTTCTGCTCGCGCTTCTTCTTCAGGTACAGGCCGCGATTCGCCAGCGGGCGCAGTGCGATGTCTCGTACCCACGACTGCCGCTCGTTGTCCTTGTCCATCCACGCCGCATTAGGGCGACTTTGTGCCGTACTCGGTGACATGGAGGCTGTCTCCGTCCGGTCTGCTCGGGAGTGCGCGCGGGCCGCCGTCGAGGGGGGGATGGTTCGGCGCAGTGGCGGACCGCTGGGGGGGGGGTGCTCACCGGGCACCCCTATCGGAACCAGGAGGGGACACCCGGACCTCGGGTTGCGGCTCGCAGTCGGACGAGCCGCTTCCGTGGCTCAACAAGGCTGACCCATGGGAGAGTTGCAGTGCAAGATGAAGTGAAAACTTCACTTGATCTGGCATATGCAGGCGTCGATGCTGTGTTCTTTGCAATGGAGACTGGAGGTGGCAGACTCGGGACTCACCCCCCGAGCCGCTGGACTCACACGTCACCCCGCCGAACTATCAGCCCAGTTCGGCGGACTCTCGACTGAGCTTCCTGGGCTCGGGGCAGAATCGAGTGGACTGGATACAGGAGGGCACGTGGCGGCTCCTACAGGACCGACGGTCAGGCGCGTGCAGCTCGGAAAGGAGCTGGAGCGCCTGCGCGAGAAGGCCGGCTTCAAGTCTCCGAAGGAGGCGGTCGTCGGTACCGACATCTCCGAGTCGCAGCTGTATCGGGTAGAGAAGGGCACATCCGCGTTCCGCCGCGCTGCCGATCTCGAAGCCTTGCTGAAGCACTACGGAATCACCGACGAGGAGGACGTGGAGTTCCTGGTCGGTATCCACCGCGACAGTCTGAATCGTGGCTGGTGGTCCACCTACGCGCGCACGATGCCCTCGGGCCTGGCCATGTACATCGGACTGGAGGACGGTGCCAAGTCGATAAGGGCGTGGGAGCCTGGTGTGGTCTTCGGGTTGTTCCAGACCGAAGACTATGCCCGCGCGCTGTTCGAGGCGGGCAAACTCGTGGAGGAACAAACCACCGAGTTCGTGAAGCGTGGTGTGGCGCTCCGAATGGAACGCCAGGAGATCCTCACCCGGGAGAACCCCGTGGAGATCCGCGCCATCCTCGACGAAGCCGCCCTACGCCGGATCGTCGGCAGTCGCGAGATCATGCTCAAGCAGATCGAACGCCTCATCGATCTGGCCGCCCTGGACAACGTGACGCTCCAGGTGCTGCCCATGAACACTCCCACCTACCGAGCGCACTTCAACTTCACGCTGATGGAGTTCGAAGATCCCGTTCCGACCGTCGTCCAGATGGACATGGCCGATGGCGCTTCCAACCTCACCGACAAGGACACTGAGGTCTGGAGGTTCGCCCGCAGGTTCGACGCCTTGCGGGATGACTCGCTCCCCGTCGGGGAAACGCCGAAGTTTCTGCACCAACTATCACGAGAGATCTGAGACATGGCCCTCAACAAGCGCGCTCTGGACCTCGCCCCCGAAGGCGCCTGGTTCAAGTCGTCCTACAGCAACAACGGCGGCAATTGCTTGATGGTTGCCGACCTGACCGCGGCCGTCGGCGTGTGCGACTCCAAGCAGACCAACGGCCCGGCTCTTGCCGTCCGGCCGGAGGCATGGAAGGCGTTCATCGCCTCCGTTGCCTGACGCCATCTACTGCATGGCCGAAGCCCCGCGCGCACTCACCGCGCGGGGCCTCTCCCGCCACCTACCCATCTGGGTGACCTTGCACAACCCTGCCCACCTCATGTGCAGAACCTGCACACGCCCTCGACGGGGGCAGAGCGCATCCGTACGGTTGAGGGCCCCCGGGTTCTAACCGCGCGGGAGGGCGCTGATGCTCGCCACCGAGTTGGGAATGTGGACCTCCCCCGAAGCGCGTGGCATGGTCGAGCGCCGGGAGCCAGGCGCGTTGATCCGCCTCGGCCGGCGCCACCGCGGTTGGACACAGGGGGACTTGGGATCCCGGATCGGGTGCTCCGCCTCGACCGTGTCGCGACTGGAAGCGAGCAAGCGGGTCACTGACGTTGCGCTCTTACGGGCGGCAGCTGCCGCTGTCGGGCTTCCGTCATCCGTTCTTGCGGCAGCCTGCGGTTTCGCCACCGTCGCGGTGGCCATCCCCACTAGAGTGGCGCCGGACGCTTCGCGTGACGCCGAGGAGGACCCGATGCGCCGCCGTACTCTGCTCGCCGCCGCAGGGACGGCCGTGCCTACCTCCCTGCTTCTCGGCGTCGATGACGCACTCGCTGGCACCCCTGCCCCCTCCGGGAAGGCGGTCCGGCCCGATGCCTGGCTCACTCGTGCCCGCCGCATGTTCGACGCCGGGCAGCACGCGGCCCTGCTTCGCGACCTACCCGGCCTGCTTGGCGATGCCCATGACGCCGCGCGATCCCGCTCGGACCTCGATCACGCGCGTCTCTCCGCCTGCTACACCCTGGCCACACAGGTCCTGGTCAAGATCGGCCAGCATGACCGCGCCCGCATCACAGCTGACCGCGCCACGACGTACGCGTCCCTCTCCGGCTCTCCACTGGCCGCCGCTGCGGCCGCGCGTGAACTCGCCATCGTCCTCCGCCATCAGGACCAGGCCCCCGCCGCGCAGCGCCTCATCCTCAGTGCCGCCGCTGAGGTGGAGACCACCGGACTGCGTACTGACGCACAGGCCGCGGCATACGCACAAATGCTCTGCACCACCTCGTATACGGCGGCGCGCGCAGGCGACCGCGGTCAGGCTCTCGCCATGATCGAGGAGGCTCGGCGAGCGGCCCGTCGGCTGCCCGCCGTGCCACCGGAAGGTCGCCTGTTCCGCATTTCCCCGGCCGCTGTCGATCTGTACGCGGTTGGTGTGCACTGGGCCCTGGGAGACGCCGGCGCGGCGCTTGAGGCCGGGCGAGGCTTGCGCGCCGACCTCTTCCCCACCGCCGAGCGCAAGAGCCGGATGCACACGGACCTCGCTCGCGCCTGGTGGCAGTGGGGGAAACCAGAGCAGACTGCCCATGAACTGCTCGCCGCGATGCGCGTGAGCCCCGGAGAGGTACGCGATCGGCCCTCGATCCAGGCTATCGTCTCCGACCTGTCCTCCAGGCACCCCAGCACGCCCGGCGTGCGGGAGCTGGCGCTCGCTGTAGCCCACTGACCGCCCCACTGGCTGACAACCCCGGGGGCCGGGGTCCCTACGCCAGGTCGATGCCCAGTTCAGTGTCGGGTCGGCAGAACGCGCACGGTTCGATTGGAACAGCACTTCCGACGACAGACGGATGAGCTGTCGCGGCAGCTCCATTACTGGGCATATGGCGACCTGGCGGTAGGTCGCGTGCCACTCCTCATTCACCGTTGCCGGTGGCCAACGTCAGCGCGACGCCCTCCGACGATCTAGGCTGCAGCCCGCGGGTTCTAGCGTCCGCAATCCCTGCAGCAATCGCGCCAAGTCGTCGCTGCAGCGCAGAACTGAGTATTGAGTCTGTGTCAACTGGCACAGACAGCCCGCACAGAAAACGGCAGTCTATACGGGCTGCGTATGGGTTCTGCCGATCCCGACTCAGCTACAGAGGCGGGACTGCCGGGGTGGTAGCCGGCAGCCCCCGCTTCTTCCCTTAAATCGCCGAAATGCCGGACAAGCCCCATTTCCGGGCATTCCTCCTACTGGTTTCGGTGAAGTTATTTCGGTGAATCCCTCGACGTTCCTTGATCGTCTCGCTACGCTCTTTCCCGCGCTCACGTGTCGACGCCTCCTACCAAGGCACCAACATCGCATACGTGTACGCAATTTCGGGATCGGCGAACAATCGAAGGAACCCTCTGCATGCAATCACCCGATGACTACAAATGGTTCATCGGAGGCGCTGTGCTGGTCACAGTGGCTCTCTTCATTCTGGGCGCCTACATCGTCCGTAAAATGGGCCGCAAGATGCCGACAGCCGTCCCGGTCGCCTTCGCGGCCTTGGCCGGTCTCGTGACCGCACTTCCGCGCCTCATCGAAGCGATGCACTGATCCGGATCCTGGATGAGTTCGCTTCAGCAACACGGCTGGCCCCCGGGGACCTTCCTCGGGGGCCTCTCACCGAACGCGCATAACGCACTGATCGCACAAGGGAGACGGCGTAGCTTCAAGTCCGGTGAGCGGCTCCTTGTTCAGGGGGATCGGTCCGACCATGTCTTCGTTCTCATGAACGGGGTCGCAAAAGTCACCGCCTATACACCCGACGGACACGAGATCCTGCTCCGCATCGCCAGACCCGGAAGTGCCGTCGGCGCTACTAGCATGCTCGACCATCAACCCAGGTCGGCAACCGTGACCACGCTGGGGCCGTGCACCACGCTCATCCTTCCCGGCCCGTCTTTCGCGGACTACCTCGACCGCCACCCCGAAGCCCTGAGGGCTCTCACGCGTGAAGTCATCGGAAAACTCAGGGCTTCCGACAGCATCAGACTGGACTTGTCATCCGGATCGCTCGTGCAACGACTGGCCCGTCTATTGACCACGCTGGCCACCGACTACGGCCACCCCACAGAGAACGGATTGACCATTTCCCTGCGCCTGTCGCAGGAGGAACTCGCCTCGCTCATCGGCGCCTCGCGAGAGAGCCTCGCTCGTGGCCTCCGCCTGCTCAGAAACAAGGAAATCATCACCACCCACTACCGCAACATCACCATCCACGACATGCCCGTCCTCAACCACCTGGCGAACGACCAGGTATGACAACGACCGGCCTCCACCGCTCCTGGCCGTCAGTACTTGATGCCGATCAAGCTTCGATGGCACAGGACAGGTGGGAATCGCGGTCACACTCGGATCCAATCACGTGTTTGATTTTCTGGGCCAGCCCGCCTGGGTGTGTCCGACGGGCCGCTTAGCGTCGGCTGAATGGATCACGTCGAAGAGAACCTGCACAGCGTACGGATCACGGCCCGCGGCCCCAAGGCTGCGATAGAGCTCAACGGACAGCGGGTCGACCCTGGAGCCTTCAAGGGCTACGCGATCGGTCACCACGAAGGTGAGTCGCCTCAGGTCGTCCTTTACCCCGGGGACTACGCCGAGACGGTCTTTGAGGGCCTGGCCCGTGTCTGTGTGGCAGACATCCCCGACCCGGGCCCGCCGGCCGCGGTCTTCCTGGAGGCGATCGACGCCGGGGAGCTGGAACGCGCTGCGTTGGCCCGGCCCGACCTTGGCACGGGCCCGCGTTCGCTGACGGAGGCGATGCTCACCCAGCTCCAGGAGTGGGCTCGTGGCCTTTGACGTGGAGGGTGCACGCCGAGTCGTCGGCCGCATCCTGGACGACAAGCTCGAAGTGTGGCGGGACAGCGCGGGGCGCGCGGACGACGTACTGGACGAAACCACCGGGCGGCTCGTGTCCCCGGTGCCGGACGACGTCTTGGTCTGGGAGGGGCTCGGCGCCGTAATTCCGTTGGGCCGCCCGGCGATCACTCGGCCGCTGAGCGGAGCCGTGGCAGTCAAGCCGCCCACGACGGACTACCAGGCTGTACTGCCGGTCGAGGCCCCGGAACTCCGGCCGGATGACGTGATCCGGGTAGCTGGATCCGTGCGGCCGGGCGGGTCGCGTGACCCGCAGCTGGTGGGCCGCCGCTTCCGCGTGTCGGACGAGACGGTGGGCACCTACAGCGTGGTGCGCATCGTCCGGGTGCAGGTGATCGACTGATGGCACTCGCGAACCCGCACCCGAATGCCCACCCGGACGCGACCGCGTTCCGCGACCCGATCGCGCTGGCCGCAGCCCTGGCTCAGATGGGCCCTGCCGCCCGTGCCCGCACCCGCACGATCACCCGCCATCACGCGATGCTGCTGCGGGTCCGTATTCAGCGCAACGCATCCGGCCGTCCGGGACCGAACGTGATCAACGGCCAGTACCGTGCCTCTTGGGATGTGCGGGTGCGCACCGGAGGCGGGCAGGTCACGGCCGAGGTGTTCACCGATGCCCCGCAGGCGCGCCGGTTGGAGTACGGCTTCGTCGGCGTCGACGCGCTCGGTCGCCACTATCGGCAGCCGCCGTTCCCGCACGTCGAGCTCGCCTTCCGACAGACCGAGCCCGCGTTCATCCAGGCCCTCGCGGAAGGTGTGCTGCCGTGACCGTGGCACGCCTGCCCGTGACCCGGGCCCTGGCGGCGCTCGTGGAGAAGGCAACCGGCCGACCCTGCGGGGTTGGTGAACTGCCGCGTGTGCAAGGCACGTCCGGCGAGTGGAAGCCCGCCGCAGTGCCGTACACCATCCTCGATTCACTGCCCGGCGAGTTCAGCGGGCCGCCCCTGTGGGACTGGCATGCGGATGCGGTCTGGACGTATCAGGTCACGTCGGTCGGCGAACGGGAGGATCAGGTGCAGTGGCTGGCCGACCGTGTCCGCGCCGGCGTCGTCGGCCGGAGCGGCGACCAGTGGACCCACGACCTGCGGGTTCCTGAAGCCCGTGTCATTGACCGGGAGTTGGATCATGATGCCGGAGGAGAGCCGTCGGTGTCGGCGGCAGGCGTTATCGTGTCCTACGTGCAGCGGTTCACGATCACCGTGACCTCTGCCTGAAGACGCGTTCTTCGATCCTCACCGCGGAGGCCCGCGCGGACGCTAGGCCCCAGGCCAGGCGAACCCCCTTTGAACGTCAAGGGGCAGGGCCTCGGCACGGGACGCTGCCCCGGAAGTGGGAGCGGACCTGTGTCCCTGACGAAGCCGACCACGAGCAAGCCGTCTACCCAGACCCGATTCCTCCGGCGCGGCATCTCCAAGATCTACTGGCTCAAGAAGGTCAAGGATCCGAAGCGGCCGACCCGCGCGGAGATCTCCGAGCCCAACCGGTTCGACCTGACCAAGGCCGTCAGCGACATCGAGGGCTGGGCGCTGGAGAACGAGCCGATCGAGACCCCGGACATGGGGAGTACCTTCAACTCCTCGATCCCGGGCAATGACAAGGCCGAGAGCAGCTCCCTGACCTTCTACGAGGACCGGTTCTCCGACGACATCGAGCAGGAGCTGCCCAAGGGCGCCCAGGGCTACGTCGTCTTCCTCCGCAAGGGCGACATCCCCGGCTCCCGCTCGGTCGACGTCTTCCCCGCGCAGGTCGCCACCCGCGCTGCCACGTACTCGACCGGCAACGAGGCCGCCAAGTTCCAGGTCACCTTCACGATCACCGAGGAGCCCTCGCTCGACGCCCCGGTGCCCGAGGCCGTACCTCCGCACCCTCTGCCCACGCCGGTCGAGGACTGCGAGGACGACCACGAGCACGGCCACCACGACCAGGACCGCGACGGTGACCAGGTGGACGTGACGGTGGTGAGCACCACCAAGACTGCTGCCACGGTCCGCGAGCACGGCGCCGAGGACTGAGCATGTCGCACTCTGCACCGCCCAAGCGTCAGCAGTCCCCCTCCGCCGCCATGTCGGCGGAGGGGTCGTGGGCGGCCAAGATGGACCGCCTGCGCCGCCGCGCCCGGCCCCAGAACAAGCTCCGCGTCTGCGACGACGACCAGCTTCGCCAGCGGTTCGAGGAGACCCAACAGGCCGCCCGACGCGCACGGTTCGTCGCCGAGGCCAACCCTGGTGACGAGCAGGCAGCCCAGCAGGCTGAGGATGCCGCGGCCACGTACGAAGACGCCCGTAGTGCGCTGGACGCCGCCTCGGAGTTCCTGACCTTCCGGGCCCTGCCGCGCCCGGTACTGGAGGAGCTGATCACCCAGCATCCGCCGACCGAGCAGCAGACCGAGGAAGGCGCGGTCTTCAACCCGGACACGTTCCCCGCGGCGCTGGTCTCGGCCGCCTCCGTGGACGGCATGAGCCGCGAGGAGGCCGAGGAGCTGCTGAATACCTGGTCGGCCCCGGACGCCAACGCCCTGTGGGACGCGGCCTGGTCCGTCCAGCAGGAAAGCCGGGTGGAGCTGGGAAAAGACTGAGCCGCGATGCGCAGCTGCGCGCCGAGCTGGAGCTGTGCGAGCGGTTCGGCATCCCGCACTCGCAGTTCCTCGGTGGCAACGGCCGGTGGACTGAGCTTGATAGGGCCAAGGCGCTGGCCTGGGCGGAGTGGCAGCGGTCGGTGTGTCCCGAGTGCCACACCCGGCTGGAGGAGTGGGATCGCGAACGCGGCGGTGACCCCCACGCCTATGTCACCGACACGCTGCGCTGCCCCGGCTGCGAGCTGATCGAGCAGGAACGCGACCACGTCCCCACCGACCGTTCCGGCTACGGCGTGAAGATCCAGCTCCTGCCGCGCGAGCAGTACCGCGAACGTCCCTGATCAACCCCGCACGACGATGTAAGGAGGCCCGCTGCGGTGGCCGGGTTCACCCTGACCGTGGCGATGCGCGCCGAGGTCCGCGACCTGATCGCGGGAACGCGCGCTGCCTCCGGCCAGATGCGGACCCTCGCCGACCGCACCAACGCCGCCAACCGGTCCCTTGCCCGCCTGGACGTGAACGGGGCCCGCCTGGCTGGCCAGTTCACCGCGCTCAACCGCTCCGCCCTCGCGGCCGTCGGCGAGCTGAACCGGATCACCGCCCGCGCCTCGGCCGCCCGCGCCAGCCTTCGAGCAGCTGGGGATGACGGGGCCCGCTCCATGTCCCGCCTCCAGCGCGCCGTGGCCGGCGCGGGCAGAGGGGGCATCTCCACGACCAACATGCTCGCGGGCGGCAGTCTGCTGCTCGGCGCGGGCGAGATGGTCGAGGAGGGCAACCGTTACCAGCGGCAGATGAACCTCTTCCGCGCGGTCACCAACGCCACCGCCGCGCAGATGCACCGCGCCGCCGTCGTCGCGCAGGAACTCGGCAACGACCTGAGCCTGCCGGGCTCGACGGCCGCCGACGCGGCCGAGGGCATGGTCGAGCTGAGCAAGGCGGGCTTCCGCGCCGATCAGTCGATCGACGCCGTTCGCGCCTCGCTGCAGCTCGCGGCGGCGGCCGACGTCAACGCCGCCACGTCGGCCAAGTACCTGGGCGACATCATGGACCAGTACGGCCTCGGTGCTGATCAGGCGGCACAGGCGTCGGACACGCTGGCCGCCACGGCGAACTCGGCGTCCGGCTCGATCACCGACATCTACTACTCGATGCGGTACGCCGGGCCGGTCGCCAACGCCCTTGGCATCTCCTTGCAGGACACGGCGGCTGCGGTCGGCATGCTCGGCAAGGCGGGCATCCTGGGGCAGACGGCGGGAACGAGCCTGCGAGGCATCTTCGCGAACCTCGCGGCGCCTACCCCGCAGATGCGCCGCGCGCTCAAGGACCTCGGGATCGAGGCCTGGGACGCCCAGGGACACTTCCGTGGGCTGCGCGTTGTGATCGACGGCCTGGCCAAGGCCGAACACGACCTGTCTCAGAGGGACTTCGCCGCAGGCGTCACGAGGGCGTTCGGGAAGCCCGCGCTCAGCGGGGCCGTTGCGCTCGCGCACCAGGGCACCGAGTCCTTCGACGACCTGTCGCTGGCCGTACGCCAGACCGGTGCCGCCGCGTCCATCACCGCGTCGCGCGGGCAGGGCCTGGCCGGTGCGATGGTGCAGCTGCGCACCCAGGCACGGCAGACCGGGCTCGCCCTCTACGAGGGCATGGCCCCTGGACTGGAGTGGGTCACCCGCCTGCTGACGCGCGGGATGTCCGGGGCGACGCCGTACCTGACCACGGCGCTGGAGTACGGCCGCAACCTCGCCGTCCTGTACGGCCCGGATCTCAAGGCCAAGACCCAGGAGGGCCTTGGCGGCCTGATCGACGAGGCGAAAGCTTTCGTCGGCCCGCTCAAGGAGCTGGGCGAGGACGCCCTGGCCACCGGCCTGAATCTGCTGATCAATGCGGGCCAGACCCTGGGCGAGGTCCTGCGCAACGCTGCCGACGGCGCGGAGCCCGTCGTGTCCGCCGTCGCCGACTTGGGCGAGGAAGGTGGTGCGGCGGCCGGCACGCTCGACATCATCGCCACTGTCGCCAACGCGGCCATGGACGCGGTCTCGGGCCTGTCCTTCGTGCTCGTTCCGATTGGGCACATCGTCGGCGGCCTCGTCAGCGCCTTCGGCGCGCTGCCCGGGCCGATCCAGTCCGCGGCCCTGGCCATGCTGCTGTTCCGCCGCGTCCAGCCGACCTTGACCAACGTCGCCAACACGGTCTCCGGGCCTGTCCGAAGCGGCTTCCAGAGCTTCGCCCAGCAGATGCGGGTCCAGCAGGCGCTCGCAGCCTCCGCCGGTATGTCGCTGTCGCGGTACGGAGCCGCCTGGGCCGCGGTGCAGGCGCGCGTCGGGTTTCTCGGCTCCATGACAGCGGCGTTCCGCAGCGCGAACGGCGCCGGAGTGACGTTCATGGGCACGCTGAACGGCATCGGCCGCGCCGCCGGTTCGGGCCTGCGCTCGGCCCTCGGCGGCATCACCAACGCACTCGGCGGGCCGTTCGGCATCGCCATGGCCGGTGTCTCTGTCGGCCTGGGGCTGCTCGCCGCCCGCCAGCAGCGGGCGGCACAGGCCACGGCCGAGCACCAGCAGCGCATCTCCTCGCTCACCTCGGCCCTGCGCGAGTCCGGCGGGCAGATCGACAGCAACGTGCGCCAGCAGGCCGCCCAGATCTTGCTGGACACCAAGACCAGCCAGGGCCAGCTCACCAAGGTCATGGACCAGGCCGGCGTGCCGCTCGCCACCCTGACGGACGCCTACCTCGGGCAGGGCACCTCGCTGGAGGCGCTGCAGAGGCAGCTCATGGCCACCGCGAACGCCCACCGTGAGTACAGGGACTTGGCGGGCGGCAAGGCCAGCGTCCTCGACTACACCGACGTCGGACAGCAGTACAAGGACGCCGCCGATGCCCTCGGCAGCGTCAAGGGCGAGATGGCCGAGTCGATCAAGAACGCCCGGGACCTGGCTGCGGCGACCAAGGGCGCCGGGGACGGCACCTCCGCATACGACCGGCTCAAGGCCGCCGTAGGCGGCTTGGCCGACGAGACCGCCGACGCCGACACCCGCACCCGCTCCCTCAAGACCGCCCTCGACCTGCTCTCCGGCGGCCAGATATCGCTGCAAGCGGCGCGGGCGAAGGTCAACTCCGCCGTGCTCGACCTGGAAGAGGGCAGCAGGAACGTCAACCGCGACCAGGGGTTCGGCGGTCGGCAGCTCGTCAACCAGGACCGGACGCTCAACACCACCACCAGGAACGGGCAGCAGCTCTACACCCAGCTGACCGCGCTGTCCGATGCGGCGGCCGACGCCTCCGTGGCGACGTACGACCTGGCCATCCGCAACGGCGAGGCGCTGCCGGCGGCGCTGGCCAAGGCCCGCGGCGAGATGAGCCGGGCACGGACCGAGGCGATCAAGGCCGCACGCGGCTACGGACTGACCCGTGCCCAGGCCGAAGGCGTCGCCGACACTCTCGGTCTGCTGCCGTCGAAGGTGTCGCTGCTGCTCCAGACCAAGGGCATGGACAGCACGCTCGCGAATCTGATCGCGGTCCAGGCTGAGTTCCACCGGCTGCCGAACGCCAAGACGATCAAGGTCGACTCGCTGAGCGACGGCGCGCAGCAGAAGCTGCGCGAGCTCGGCTTCACGGTGAAGACGGTTCCGGGCACCCGTCAGATCAAGATCACCGCGCCGACCGCTGCTGCCCGCAGGAGCCTCGACGGGCTGATCGACAAGCTCGGCCAGACCCCGAACAGCAAGAACGTCCGCGTGTCCGCGCCAACCGCTGCGGCCATCAAGAGCCTGGAAGCGGTGCAGGTCAAGATCCGGGCCACCCCAGGAGCGAAGTCCGTCGTCGTTCGGGCCCCGACGGCACAGGCTCGTACGGAACTGGAGGCGCTGGGCTTCCGGATCGAGAAGGTCCCGGGGTCGAAGAACGTCAGGGTGACCGTGCCGACCAGCGGCCCCCGCAAAGCGGCTGACGCCATCCAGCGGCGCATCGACGCACTGCGCGGGAAGTCGGTGACCGTTACCACACGCCACGTGAGCATCTTCGAGACGTTCCGCGACCAAAGTGCTGGAGCGGCCGATGCCGTACGTCAGCAGGCGGAGAACCTGCGCAGGCGGGCCAACAAGCAGGCCGACGGCGGGGTCGTCGACTACTTCGCCGATGGTGGGGTCACTGGCCCCGGCCGCCGGGAGCAGCACGTGGCGCAGATCGCGCCGGCGGGGAGCTGGCGCATCTGGGCGGAGCCCGAGACCGGGGGCGAAGCCTACGTGCCGCTCGCGCCGTCGAAGCGCGATCGGAGCAAGGCCGTGGTGGAGGAGGTCGTCGGCCGCTTCGGCGGCGAGGTCCAGTGGTTCGCCGACGGCGGCGTACGAAGCCGCAGCAGCCGCGACTACAGCCCGATTCTGGCCAGCACCTTCAAGCAGACCAGCAACGCCCAGGTCCTGTCCGGGGTCGTGCGTGCCTTCGACATCCGCACCGGCAGCGACCGCGCCCGCACGCGGGTGGTCGACGCCCGCGCGGGCGGGCGGGTGCAGGTCGTCGTCGTGAGGGAGCAGCAGCCGCTGATCGGCACCATGCCGGTCACCGTCACCGACAGCTCCGCCACACCCGAGCGGATCGGCAACGAAATGATGCGCAATCTGCGCAACGCCCAACGGGGCGGGAGGATTTGATGAACACAGCAGCAGCGCAGACCCCGCCCATCGCGCTGGCCCCGTGGCAGTACGAGATCGGCGGCGTCGTTCTGGGCCACAGCACCCCGATCCCGGTCGGGAACGTCGAGGGACTCGGCTCGCCTGCCACCCGGCCTCAGGACGCCGACAACCCAACCGGGGACGGCACCTATCCGGGCCAGGACTTCTACGGGCCTCGCACCCTGCGGTTCGAGGCCGGCATCAAGACGCCCGGCGACCCGATCAAGGCCGCCGACCTCCTCTCCCGCTTGGAGTCTGCCCTCGACACCCCTGCTGCCCGAACCAGGCCCGAGGGACGACATGTGCTGCGTGGACGCTGGCCCGGACACCGGACCCGCCGTATGTACGGCAGGCTGCGCCGCTTGGAGGCAACCAGCACCGCCAACGCGATCAACGGCTGGATCCCCCTGGACATCGAGTTCGCCGGTCTCGACCCGCGCTGGTACGACGACGAGCTGTCGCAGCTCACGTTGAGCCTCGACCAGGCTGCCCGAAACAACGACCGCGACCGCACGGTGGACCGGACGCTGTGCGCGCCCGGAGGCTGCGACAGCGCGGACCCCGACGACCGGCCGGGATGGATCACCAACCACGGCAACGTGTCGACCTGGCCCAGCATCCGCATCCACGGCCCGGTCACCAACCCGCGCATCTGGAACACCGTCACCCGCCGCGTCCTCGAACTGCGCCTGTCCCTGCGCCCCGGGGAGTGGGTGGAGATGGAGACCCGGCCGACCACCTGCTGGGCCCTGCGCAACGGCAAGGTCAACGTCGCGAATGACCTCACCCCGCCCTCGCGCCTCGATCTGTTCGCCATCCCGCGGGGCCGCTCCGAGATCGGCTGGAGCGGCGAGGACCCCACCGGCACCGCGCGCCTCGAGATCTCGTGGCGGTCGGCGTACACCGCGTTGTGATTGGAGCACCAGTGACCCTTGTCCAGCCCCCGATGATGGTGCGCGGCGGTGACCACTCCGCCCGCGCCATGCGCCTGATGATCCGCGACCTGGCGCGCGGTCGGCAGGGCATCGCCGAAGCCGGTGACCTCAAGGTCCGTCCCCTGGAAACCCCCGGCCCCGGAGTCCGGGTCGGGGACGGCTCGGCGCTGATCCACGGCGTACGCCCGTGGCAAGGGGCCTACATGCAGAGCAACATCGGCGACGCGGTGGTCGACGTCCCGCCGACCGGACCGTTCGCCCGCACGGACCTGCTCGTCCTGCGCGTCGAAGACCCCGAATACGAAGGCGAGCGCGACCCCCGCCGGGAGGATATCGGCTATTTCCAGCTCATCCAGGGCGTGGACGAGGACACCACCGCGCTGCGGGAGATGACCGCCATCCCCCTCGCCCGCATCATCCTGCCCCGCAACACCGCTGCGGTCACCGCCGACATGATCACCGACCTGCGGCGGATCGCCAATCCACGCACCGAGCGGACCCTGCTGACCGTGCACCCGAAGGACACCGAGAAGGTGCCCGCCAAGCACGGCCAGTGGGCGAACTGGCCCAAGGAGGCAGCCTGGGACGTGGATGTCCCGGCGTGGGCGACGAAGGCCACCATCGTGGTCAGCCTCTCCGGGCTGCGCGCCGAGGCCGGCAACATCTACGCCGAGCTGCGCACCCGCCTCGGCGAGCACAACGCCCCGCCGACCGTCTTCGACGACGACGGCACCAGCATCCGCCGCGCCGGCGTGATCCTCGCCGACGCCTTCACCCTGCCGTCGGCCTACCGGGGCACCCGCCAGCACCTGGCCGTGCAGATCAACCAGATCGACAAGTACGGCGACGGCGACCTGACGGTGGCCAAGGGCACCACGGTGACCGCCGAGATTGTGTTCACAGAAGGCCCGGTGTGATGCCCGACTACCGCTACATCCTTGCCCGCGCCGCCACCGGCGAGGTCCTGCACTGGAACCTGCCGCTGACGGAAGTCGAGTTCGGGCCGGAGAAGTCCGGTCCAGGGTCGCTCAGCGCCACCTTGAGCCCGACGCTCGCCCCCGCGATGAGCGACATGCTCGACGACGCTGGCGACGTGGTGATCCTTGTCGAGCGGAATTCCCATCTGCTGTGGGGAGGGCTGCTGTGGCGGGCAGCCCCGCAGGGCACCAAACTGCCCGTCGAGGCAGCGGGGTTCACCAGCTATCTGCACAGGCGCTTCGACCTGCACGGCAACCTCGGCGGGCGTGGCCCCTACGTCGAGGCCGATCCCTGCCAGGTCATTCGCGACGTCTGGGCATACGCGCAGGAGCAGCCGGACGGCGATCTCGGCGTCGTCGTGGACGATACGAAGTCCAGGGCGAAGGCCGGTACGGCGAAGGACCCGTTCACCACCTCGAAGACGGACCCCCGCAATCTGGGGGAGATCGTGGACGAGATGGCGGACATCGATGACGGCCTGGAATGGACCGAGACCGTCACCTGGCGTGGACGCCGCGCCGAGCGCCGCATCGTCCTGGGCGCCCCTCGGCTCGGCCGGCCCCGGGAGGACCTGACTTTCACCACCGGCGCCAACGTGACCGGCGAGCCCCAGGTCATCAAGGACGCCGACTCCTACGCCCAGTGGGTCATCGGACTCGGCGCAGGCGAGGGTAAGAAACGCAAGGTCGTGGTCGACGGGGCACGCGACGGCCGACTGCGCCTGGAGCACAAGCTCGAAACCAGCGAGAAGGACGAGAGCAAGCTCAGGCGGCGCGCCCGGCGCGAGCGGTTGGCCCGGCAGGTCCTGCCGACGCTCACCGAGCTGGAGATCACTGACCATCCCGCAGCCCCCATTGAGGCCCTGCGGGTCGGGGACGACGTCCGTATCCGACTGCACGAGCCGCACACCGCCTATGACGGATGGAACCGCATCCTCGGCTGGACCGTGCGGCCCGGCGAGGGCGAGACCCCGGAGCGCGTGACGCTGAAGCTGGAACGCACGATCAAGCCGGAAGAGGGCGACGATACGGAGGAGCTGTAGATGCCGGACACGATCGCCGAGCTCGCGCGCCGACTGGCCCGCCTGGAGCGGCGCGTCACCGTCCTGGAACGGGCCCGACGCGCCCCGTACCCACCGTGGCGGGACCTTCCGCTCACCGGCGACACGAATGTGCCCGACTCTTCGCAGCCGCCGCAGATCCGGGCCAACCCGTGGGACACCCTGGAGTTCAGCGGCCGGATCGGACTGCCCGGCGGCCGAGCCATGGACGACGCAGTCGTTGCCCTTCTCCCGGAAGGTTTCTGGCCCACCACGCCGCGTACCGTCCCGGTCGCCTCTGATGCGGCGCGCCGTGAGCTTCACCTTGACATTGCCCCCGAGGGCCAAGTGACCTTGCGGGTTCAGGACGGCGGCAGTGCCAGAGCCACCTGGCTCAGCCTCGACAGCGCCTCATGCCGAATTGATGGGGACGATGCGGAATAGACTCCGTCTCACCGGCGGACGCAGTGGTTGCCTCGTACGTGTTTTCCTGGGCTGTCACGGCATCGATAGCCGGACACCGAGGCCGCCGAGCCATCCCACGCTCGACTGCCATCCGGCGTGACCCGCAGGCCAGATAACGGCACATCTTGCAGAGTGCGCGAGCTCGATTACATCGGCCCCAGGACGTCCGGATAGGAGGATGGCGCGCTGTGGGTTGGGCAGAAAGCGGGTGTAGTCGGTCATCTGGCTGATCGCGTCCCTGACCGCCTGACGCTCCGGTCGGACCTTTGCTTCAATGAGAAGGAACGCAGAGTCCACCCAGATATCGGTGAACAACGGCGCATGGTCAGCGGTGTGCCGGATCTGGATCCGTTGGGTGGCGTGCCCTTGCCTCGCCAGGAACTCACAGAACCGAAGAACCAGTTCATTCTCAGGACGGAGCCGCTCACGTGCTGCACCGCTGCTGAGCAGAAGGTCGCTTCGCTCGACTGGCTTCAGGGTGACTACCTCAGGGTCACAGAGGCGCTCAAGCTGGCCGGGCACGTGCGCCACGGTCTCGGTCGGACGCAACTTGAACACCGGAACATCTATTGGCCTACCGTCGCGATGCCTAAGCGTCACTGGAGGACAAACGTCCTCCAGCGTGAATTCGTCGATGTATCGGTAGACCTGCCCACCCATATCGAAGAGATGGATCGGCTTGCCCCGTTCAGCCTCGGCCACGAAGCGATCATTGTCCCAGGGGCCTGATCCGCCAAGGTAGTAATAGAAACCGTCCGGTCGCCATCCGTGACCAGACCACTTCCAAGCGTTACGGGTCTTCAAGCCGACATGCGCGGCCCGCGAACCTGCGAGCATGCCCCTTATCAAGTGGACGACATGGGTCTCGACGAGACGATCCCTTTCCTGAAAGTCTCCTGGCCGCATCCGGAGATGCCCCGATGTTGTGAGTGGACTTACCTTCGCCCAGTCCAACATGCCTTGACCCATCCTTCGTTGCACAACCAAACGGTCACCGCAGCAAGTCGCGGTGACCCTACCGGGCACCACTGACAATCCCTTGGGCGTTGCCGCCCGTCGGCCGGCGTCCGCCGTGGTCTTCACGGACAGGGTTTTAGCGAGCGCCGCCACAGGCATCGATGCCGCTCGGTACCATGACAACCGGGTGACCCTCCACCCTCACTTCGCAGCCAACTCCCGAGGGACCAGCCCCGCCACCGGTAGGGCTCGGCCGACTGCCATCCGGCGCAGGGGAGAAAGCGAAGCGAGCGTGGCGACTCCATTGAGCGCCGACAGGTTCCTGTCTGCGCTGAAGCACGCGGGCCTCGGCGTCGTCGAGCACGGCAACTGGCGTACCCACAACCGCAACACCCACGGCAACTGGGGCCCCGTCAACGGGGTCATGATCCACCACACCGGCCCCTACTCGTCCGAGGCCGAGATGTTGGAGTTGTGCCGCGTCGGCTATCACGACCTTCCAGGTCCCCTGTGCCATGGCGTCATCGACAGGTCCGGGACGATCCACCTGGTCGGCTACGGCCGGACCAACCACGCCGGCATGGGCGACACAGACGTCCTGCTCGCGGTCATCGCCGAGAAGAAGACCCTGCCGCCCGACAACGAGGCCGACACGGACGGCAACCGTCACTTCTACGGCTTCGAGTGCATCAACACCGGCAGCCAGCCGTGGCCGTCCGCGCAGCTCGACGCGATGGCCCGTGCTGCGGCAGCCGTGTGCCGTGCGCACGGCTGGAACGAGCACAGCGTCATCGGCCACAAGGAGTGGCAGCCGGGCAAGCCCGATCCGGGCGGGATCGACATGGACGACTTCCGCGCCCGCGTCGCGCGCCACCTCAAGGACGACGACACGACGCCGCGCGAGCCAAAGCCCAAGCCGAGACCGGCGCCCAAGCCGAAGCCGAGGCCGGTCTCGGAGTACGCGGCGTACCCCGGCAGGGACTTTTTCCGCGATGGTCGGTCATCACCCGTGATCGAGGCCATGGCGAAGCGGCTGATCGCCGAGGGCTGCGACTCCTACGACACCCCGCCCGGCCCGGTCTGGAACGAGGCGCACCGCCGCTCGTACGCCGCGTACCAGATCAAACGCGCCTACCACGGTGCCGCGGCCGACGGCATTCCGGGACCCGAGACCTGGAAGGCACTGCGCGTCCCCCGCGAGGGAGCCGCGACCGATCCCCACCCCACCGCGCCGGAGCAGGAGCACGACCCCATGCCACAGGCTCTCGCCGACATAGCGGAGCGCACCCTCGCCACCTATCTCCAGTCGGTTCTGGGCCTCATGACGGCCTCAAGCACCACCGACATGGTGTCGCTGTCCGCGTGGCAGGCCGCTGCCGTCTCCTCGATACCCGCGGCATTGTCGGCACTGAAGTCCGCGCTCGGCACGGTGCTCGGACGAGCGGGAACGGCGTCCTGGCTCCCGAGCAAGCACGACCCGGTCACCCCCAAGCACTGACGTAGGTATCGCCACAAGGAGGGACACGTGCCAGAGGGAGAAATCGCGCTGGCCTTGGCCGAGCTGCGGAGTGCATTGGAAGTCGGGCTGGCCCGGATCGACGGGCAGCTCGCCCTGCTCGTGCAGCGCAGCGACCAAACCGATAAGGCCGTTGAGGAGCTGGAGGAGCGGGTTGCTTCCCTGGAGAAGGGAAAGTGGCCGCTGCCGGCCATCGCTGTCCTGGCCACAGTCGCGGCCGTGACGCTGACGGTGCTCGACATGGTGCGCGGCTGAGGCACCTAACACGTCAGGCCATCACGGCCCTGTCACCGACGGCGGCAGCGGTGGGCGCCGGGCTCACCACAGCCACCCCCGCGTCCGCGGTATCGGGTGTGGGTTGGCCGGGCGTGCGGTCATTAGCCGCAGGGCCGAGCAGGGGATCGGGCCCGGTGCGGTCAGGGGTCCGCCGTGACCGGGCTGCCGGGGGAGTCGTTGGCGCGGGGTATGAGAGATCACGCCGTCATTCGCACCATAGTTGTCACGCTAGTCGTGCTGGGGGTCGGTTCGGCTGCGACTCCGGCGTGGGCCGGGGGCTGGGCGGTTTGCTTTCTCCGGCGTTTGGCAGGGCTGCGCCAACCAGTACGGCGCAGCCGCTCATGGCGCGGCGTCCACTGGTCCCAGCACCGCTGGAGGCAACCGGGCGTCCCTGCCTGTTACCGGACCGCTCAACCAGTGCGGTGGCGCGGACCTACTTCCCGAGGCGGGACTGCCGCTGGACGAAATCAAGTCCCGCGCGGCTGAACTGGCCACGTCCACCTCGGGTGAGGTGGTCGGTGACGTGGTCGACTCCGTCACTTACCTGACGCAGGCGAATCTTTCGTGACCCATTCCGCGGCTGCCCAGCTACAGGAGCTGATCGGGACGCGGCAGAGCGGGCCGCTGTTCACTGTGGACCGGCGCAGGCTGCGGGCGGATGAGGTGGCCAACCGGTTCCGGGAGATCACGGGCAAGAGCGTGCATGCTCTGCGCTTCACCCGGCAGGTCCGCCGCCACCGGGACAAGGTGCGCCCGGAACTGGTCGAACGGGCCGCGAAGCCCGCGTAGCCCCGGACGTATAAAGAAGGTGGCCCTCGCCGAAGCGGGGGCCACTGGTCCTTCTTGGAGACCGCCGTTCACGATAGCAGTACCGGCCAGAACGCCAGCCGGTGCGGTGCGGCTACTCTCGTGCGTCGGCGTCGGCGTCGGCGTGTGCGAGGAGAGGGCGGAGGACGGGTCATGCATCGGCTCAAGCCGTACCTGGTGGGGCACCAGGAGTTCGCTGCCCTGTACGGGGTCGAGCCGCAGATGGTGGCGCAGTGGCTCTCACCCAGCCGCGGAGTGCTGGACCCGTCCACGGCCATCGTCGTGTCTGGAGTGCGCTACTGGCCGCTGGGATTCGCCTGCCGCTTCGGGCGTACGACGCCCCGGCCAAAGGTGCTGAACCTGCGCTACAAGGAACAGCTCATGGCCGAGCAGGGCGAGGGCTGGGAAGCTGATTCCCGGGACCAGCTTCCGCCGATCGTCGGGCAGCAGGAGATCATCGAGCTGTTCCACCTTCCATCCCAGGGCACTCTGGCGACGCGGATCGCCTCGGGCAGCTTCGCGGAGGAAGACTGGCTGCTGTCGGGGTCGCCGCTGTGGCTGCTGGACACGGTGCTCGACGCGGTACCGGTGCTGCGTGCGAGTGCCCGCGCCCTGCCGTGGGAGGCCGACCAGGACGTGGTCGCCGCACTGCGCAATGGCACGTACGACGGTCCCGGATCGAAGGTGCTAGCCCGCGGGCGGCACGCACGAAAGGGCGCCTGACCTGCGGGAATACTGTACATAGAGCCGAATTGCGAATAAGATATAACTATCCCCGTTGGGGGGTTCCCAGATTCGCAAAGGAGGCAATCGTGCAGTTCGTGCACACGTCGGCCGGTGACGGTGTCGCCGTCCTGGAGGCAAGGGAAGTCCTGCTCGTCGAGTCCGCTCTCTCGCATTACGTGCTGGAGAGGCCGGAGTCGAATCTCGCTGTCCGTATGCTCGCGGACTTCTCCCGCGCCAACGAGGAGCGGGAGGCTCGCATGGAGGACCTGGTCGAGGGTGTGACCCCAGCCTGACTGTGCTGGCGTGAAGTCGCGCCCCCCGTAAGTGGGTTGATCATCCGCCGCTCACCCCTCAAGATAGGTGACACTGTTGATACGAGATCACCAGGGGGTGGGTGTGCAGGGCGTCCAGGACGAGATTCCGGGCCTGGTGATCCGCACCGTGCGGCAGCCCGACAGGCAGGCGGCGACGATCCAGGCGCAGTTCGAGGCGTTTCACCGGCTCAACCCCTGGGTGCTGCGCGCGCTGGAACGTCTGACCGCCGACTACCTCGAGCGCGGCGCGACCCGCGTCGGCATCGGGATGCTCTTCGAGGTTCTGCGCTGGCGCTACGCCACAGTCACCGAAGGCGACGAGTTCCGCCTCAACAACAACTTCCGCTCCCGCTACGTCCGGCTGCTCATCGAGCGCCACCCGCAGTGGGCGCACGTGTTCGAAGTCCGCGCTCTGCGGACCGACTGACCCCGACTTCTTGGAGACCAACACCCCATGAACCAGCCCACCGAGCAGCACGGTGGCGAGACCGCTCCGACCGCTGTGGCACCGGCCGGTACGGAGACGCTGCCCGAACGCCTCGTCACCCAGAGCGCCATCGTGCTGCGCGCTGACCAAGTGGAGTTCGACGCCCGGCAGGTGGCCGCCCTGGCGCTGATCAGCCCCGGCCTTCAGCAGGCTCCGCGCGCCCAGCTGGCCGTGTTCTTCCACTACTGCGTGCGCTCCGGTCTCGACCCGTTCGCCCGGCAGATCTACATGATCGGCCGCAAGAACCGGGGCGAGGACCGCGAGGACAACCCGGTCAACTGGACCATCCAGACCGGCATCGACGGCTTCCGCACGATCGCCCACCGGGCGGCCGAGCGGACTGGGGAGCGCATCTCCTACGAGGACACCGTCTACTACGACGCCGAGGGCAACGCCCACGAGGTGTGGCTGAAGCCCGGCCCGCCGGCGGCTGTCAAGGTCAGCGTGCTCCGGGGATCCAGCCGCTTCCCCTTCATCGCGCGGTGGAGCGAGTTCGCCCCGCAGTACTGGGACGCCAAGCAGGGCAAGTACGTCCTCGCCAAGATGTGGCGGCAGATGGAGTCCCACATGCTGCGCAAGTGCGCCGAGGCTCAGGCGCTGAGGATGGCGGCTCCGCAGGACCTGTCCGGCGTGTACGTGGACGAGGAGATGGCGCAGGCCGACGCCGAAGTCGTCGCGGGCGAGGCCGAGGAAGCCACCCGACGTCTGCGGGCGGCAGCCGGCCTGGAAGAGGGCGAGCAGGCGGATGAGCCGGGCGAGGCGGGCGCCGAAAAGGCACCGCCGAAGAAGCGGGCCCAGTCGCGACGGGCACAGCAGAAGCCCGAGCCGGACGACACGGACACACCTGCTGGCGAGGCGCCCAAGGCGCGCCGCAAGCGCACCACCAGCAAGCGCGCTGAGGCCACGGCCGCCGAATCGTCCTGATGCACGGAGAAACGATCTTGAACACCGCCGACGAACAGAACCAGATCATCGAAGCCTGCCGAGCGCACCTGTCCTCACAGGCGGACCGAGACGACAAGGCCATCGAGGTGCTCGTCCTCAAGCGGCACAGTGACAGCGGCTTGACGGTCCAGCAGCTCCCGGTGCCGGACAAGCTGTGGGCCCTGTACCCGCCGGACACGGTCCTCACCGCTCTGGCGGACGCGGCTGTCCTCCTCGGCACAGCCGCCACCGCCGACACCGCCGCCATAGCCCTGAGTTACGAAGGGCTCGCCATCGCTGAGGACGCCAGCCCTCAGGCCGACGAAGCCATTCGCCGTCACGCCGCCGGTGGCTCGATACCGCTGCCCAGCGAGATCCCCGGGCACATCCGCCAGCGGTTCGTCAGCGCCATCGACCGGCACTGCTGCCACTACCTCGTGTCCGTCGACCAGCCCCACGAGGAAGGCGCCGCTCCGGCAGTGGGCCTGGCCATCGCCGA
Organism: Streptomyces sp. NPDC006140; assembly: GCF_040628815.1. Taxonomy (NCBI): domain Bacteria; kingdom Bacillati; phylum Actinomycetota; class Actinomycetes; order Kitasatosporales; family Streptomycetaceae; genus Streptomyces; species Streptomyces sp. NPDC006140. The sequence continues at coordinate 352,330 of NZ_JBEXTS010000001.1, forward strand.
CTCGGAGGTGAGCGGCCGGGCCGCAGAGGCGCTGACCACGTTCGCCAAGGCGATCTGGCCGCACCTGGCAGGAGGCCACGGAGCCGCTGCCGCCCAGGACGATCTCTGACCCCTTTCTCTTTCGGGGTGCCGCCTTCCGCTTCGAGGGCGGCACCCCGCCTTCTTGGAGGACCGCCTATGACCATCACGACCCTTGAGCGGCCCGTCAGCCTGTGGCCCGCCGCGCACGCGGCCGACGCCCGCCGGCCCCGCTCTCTGCAAACCAAGATCGGCGCGAGCGACACCGTGTGCGCACGGCGCGCCGGATACCTCCTGCACGGCCGCACGCCCACCGACACCGGCGAGAAGCGCAAGGCCATCCTCGGCACCTACCTGCATGCCGGGATGCTCGAAGCGGCACGCGAGGAGTACGGGTGGATCATCGAGCGCCGCGTCGAAGACGACACCATCCGCGGCCACATCGACGCCGTCCAGCTCGACAGCCGAACCGCCGCCCGACTGCCCAAGCGCCTGCGTCCCCGTCTCCCCGCCGAGGAGACCACCGTGGAGGACATCAAGACCAAGAGCACCTACCAGTGGGACAACATCCTGCGGTACGGGGCCAGCGACGCTGAAGTCCGCCAAGTCCTCCTGTACGCGGACCTGTTGCGCACCGAAGGGTTCGCCGACATCGACGGCCAGCGCCAGCTCGCCCGCCTCGGCCCGCTGCCGGTCGGCCGCATCCGGTTCCGGTTCATCAACCGCGACTCCGGCGACGACCACGTCCAGGAGATGCCCTTCAACGCCGAGCGGGCCCGCGGGGCACGTTGGTGGGTGGCGCAGGTACGCGCCGCCGAAACGCCCGAGGACCTGCCCCGCACGTTCCCCGGGCCGGGCCTGTCGGTCGTCTGCGACAACTGCCCGTTCAAGACGGCCTGCTGGGGACCGACCATCGCCGGTCAGCGCCCACAGAGCATGCTCATCCACGACGACGCCGAGCGGGAGCGGGCACTGGCGGAGTACGTGGAGGTCTCCGAGCAGATGAAGCCGCTCAAGGACCGGCTGAAGGTGCTACGCGCCCAGCTCGACGGCTCCGAGCCCGGCGTGTACGGCGACAACGTACTGACCTGGAGCGGCGGCAACCCGACCAAGGTCGACGACATCGACGCCATGGTCGCGATCTTCCAACGGGCCGGGCTGCCCGTGCCGATGGCTCCTGACGTGGCGGCGATGAAGGCCCAGCTGAAGGCGGCGGGCATCCCCGTACCCGTGCGGCTGGATCACGAGCGCCGTACCGCGGTGAGCATCAACGTCGCTGCGCTCAAGAAGCCCTGATCAGCACACCAGGCCGGGAAGACGAGGCCCTGCTGGCGGTGCCCCGCTCCGCCCGGCCTGGGCGCGCCGAAGCTGAATCCGAAACTAGAGAGGTGCGGGTGAGTATCCACCTGATGCTGGCGGCGGCCTACTTGCCGAAGGAGGAGATCAACAAGACGCAGAAGCTTGTCCTGATGAAGATCGCGGACTCCGCCGACGACCAGACCCGCCTGGCCCATCCGGGCCTTGAGCGGATGATGGCCTGGGCCGGCGTGGGCGAGAAGGCCGTCATCACGGTCGTCACCGAGCTGGTCGGCCTCGGCCTGGTCGAGCGCGTTGAGGTCGGCCGGGCCGGGCATCGCGCGGAGTACAGGGTGTTCCCGCACGGCGTGCCACCGATCCCCTCGACCGAGGAACTGAGCGAGCGGCGCCGTGCGGCGCGGCGCGCGCCGACGAACTCCCGGCTGGCCCGGACGGCGCGTCGGCGCAAGCCGTCGGCGGCAGCCCGCACCCAGCAGGACGTGGCCGCTCGGGAGGAAGGCGGTGCTCCTGCCGGGGCGCCTGAGGAGGAAGGGCTCAGTGAGGAGGGCCACGGCGAGGGGCAGAAGAGGGTTGCCGCAGGGAAACCCACTGGGTTTCCCTGCGGCAACCCTGAGGGTTTCCAGAGGGGAACCCTCAGGGTTTCGACAGGGAAACCCAGTGGGTTGCCGGAGGGAAACCCTGAGGGTTTCCAGCGGGAAACCCCTTCTTTTCCTTCTCCTTCCTCTCTCCTTCCTTACCCCCCTACCCCCACGCACGGCCCGGCGGCGGACGCGGGCGCCGAGACCGGTGAGCCGCCGGCCGGCTGCCCTAAGCACCCGGTGCCGGTCGGCAACTGCCGAGGGTGCGGCACGAACCCACGCGCAGGCCGTGAGCAGGCGCGCAAGGAAGCCGCTGCGCGCGAGCATGTCGCGCAGCAGGAGTGGCTGAGGGAGTTCTTCGCCGAGCAGCAGCGGCGTGTGGCCGAGACGGACCCGCAGGCGCTGGAGATGGCCCGTCAGCGTGTGCGGGAGCTTGCCCGCATGAACCGGCGCCGCCCCAACACCCGTAGCAGATAAGGGCGTTGCTTGATCGTCTTCATTGACACCCTACCGTATGCGAATAAGATATAAGTAATCGCTCGGAAACCATCCGGGCTCGAACTTCTTGGAGACTGTCGGTGACCACCGTGACTCTCGACCCCTCACCCTCCATCTACGTCGTCGTGGCCGAAGTCGTCCACGGCCCTCGCGCCACACCGGTCCTCGGGGAGGGGGTGTACTGCTCGATCGAGTGCGCCTCGTCCGGCCTGCGCGAACTGACCGACTCCCTTGGTCGGGAGGAGCCGGGTGCGGCCTTCGTTCTGCGCCACAAGGACCGGCCCGTCGGCTGCGTCGTCACCCGTGGAGGGCGGATGTGGGTGGTGCGCATCCTCGGCTCCCGTGAGCTGCCCGCTGTGTTCTGAACGCACACCTATAGATAGGTGACACATCTGAAATGCGGACGCTTTTAGCGTCTGTCTCTCAATACCCTTCTTGGAGAACACGAACGTGAACACCACTGTCGCGGCACTGCCCGACCACAACCGCCTGACCGACCCGCTGTGGCTGAAGCTGTTCCACCGCTACTGGCATGTCATCACGCCCCTGCGCTACCTCGGCTGGGTCACCGATGTCGAAACGGGCGGGGGAGAGTTCTTCATCCGCGCGGACCTCGGCGACGGCACTGAGCTGGCGATCAGCTCCAACGGGAGCCTGCCGACGGACCCCGCCGACGTGACCGGCTGGCACGTCCTGCGCCAGAGCCGCGAGAACCCCGACCGGCACACGGTTCTGTACGACTCGTCTCCGGGCGGCTCGCAGAGCCACCACGGCGCCAGCCTCGTCCCGATGTTCGCGCGCATCGATGCGCTGGACGTCCACAAGGCCGCGTCCCGGCTGAGCACGTCGGCCACGTACTCCACGCCTTACGGCCTGAACCACAACCAGAGCGGCGGGGGTGAGACGCCGGGCGTGGCCGTGGCCCGCTACTTCGAGTGGTGCCAGCACCTGACAACCGCCGAGGGCTACCGGCGCATCTGGGAGCGGCCCGAACGCGAGGGCTACCCGCTCGCCGTGTTCGAGAGGGACGGCTACGTCGTCACCGTCCGTGTCACACGCAGCAATGACTGAGCGGCGCCGCCCGCCGCGCCCCTGGAGGAGCGCAGAGCGGTGATCTGGCTGCTGGTCACCAACCTTCTCGGCCTCGCGGTGTTCATCGCCCTCGGCGTCGAGGACAGCCGCCACCACCGCGCGTCGCGCGCTCCTGATCAGTCCTGACCGCAGGCCGCCCGGCTCCTCCGGGCCGGGCGGCCCCCGCTTCGTGGAGACCTCTGACCTTGACCCGATCCGTCCATCTGCTCTGCGGGGCAGGCGGAGACACTCTCGGCCTGCAAGAAGCCGGGTTCGACCCGATCCTCGGTATCAACCACTGGCAGACCGCCATCGACACCTTCGAGCTCAACTTCCCCAACGCGGCTGCTCGGTGTGCCGACATCCAGAACTACCCCATGCGCTGGCTGCCCAAGGCCCTGGTGCTGTGGGCCAGCGTCATCTGCTGGGAGCTGAGCCCTGCCGGCGGGAGGAAACGCCCCGACCCCGCGCAGGAAGCCCTCTTCGAGGAAGAGGAACAGTGGCGACAACTGCCGCCGGAAGCCTTCGAGATGACCCGGGTGACTGCCTGGTGCGTGTTGCGCGCCGCCGAGGCGAAACGGTTCCCCTGCGTCGTCGTGGAGAACGTGGTCGAATTCATCACCGACTGGATCCTGTTCCCCGAGTGGATCCGCGCCATGAAGAAGCTCGGCTACCGCGTCCAGATCGTCTCGGTGTCCTCCGCCCACATCGGCTCGGAGACCAACCCGTATGCGCCGCAGTGGCGCGACCGGGTGTACGTCGTGTTCACCCTGGAAGGGGTGCGGCGCCCCGACCTCACGCCGCGCCCGCTGGCGTTCTGCTTCGAGTGCGGGAAGGACGTCAAGGCCCGTCAGAGCTGGCGCAACCCGAAGGTCAAGTTCGGCAAGTACGGCCAGCAGTACGACTACCGGTGCCCCAACACCCGCTGCGGGCACGCGCTGGTCGAGCCGTACGTCCGCCCCGCTGCCGACATCATCCGGTGGGACAACATCGGCCAGCGCATCGGCGACCGTGCCAAGCCGCTGGTGCCGAACACCATGGCGCGGATCGAGGCCGGTCTGGAGAAGTTCCCGTACCAGCCCAGCGTCATCACCGTGACCCATGGCAAGGACGGCACGGACCGCGCCTTCACCCCGCACACCAGGCCGCTGCCCACACGGACGGCCAAGCTCGGTGAAGGCCTGCTGGTGCCGGTCGGCGGCTCGTGGAACGACACCGCATCCCCGGTCGACGTCCCCATGCGGACCCGCACGACCCGCGAGAGCGAGGCCCTGGTCACCATCGACCCGGCCCCGTTCATCGTGGAATTCCGCAACAACTGCGACGCCGCCCCGGTGGGCAACCCGCTCAGCACCCTGGCCGGAGCTCGCCATCACGGCCTGGTCGTGCCCGACGGGGCGGCCGGGGATCGGGCCCGCAACACCCTCGTCATCCCCTACCGCAAGGGCAGCAAGGTGAGGACCGCCGCCGGGCCGCTGCACACCCTGTCCACCCGGGACTCGGCGGCCCTGGTGCGCACCGCGCCCGCCATCGAGGACTGCTACTTCCGCATGCTCGACCCGCGCGAGCAACTGGAGGCGCAGCGGTTCACCAAGGACTTCAAGACCGTCGGCTCCAAGGCCGCCCAGACCATGCTGGCCGGCAACGCCGTGAGCGTGAACGTCGCCCGCTGGATCGGCGAAGGCCTCATGCCCGTCCTTGCCTGACCCCGTTGAAGAAGAAGGAGAACACCGTCATGACCTCTGCCGTATCCATTCAGCTGGCCGTCCTTGCGCAACGGCGCCAGGAGCTGGACGCCGAGCGGCACCGTATCCAGAAGGCGTACTGCCTGGCAGTGCTCGACCACATCACCGCCAAGGTCCGCCAGGTGTGTCCCGAGGCCGTGTACATCGGCGTCGCCTACTACGGCAAGACGCGGGAGCTGGACCTGCTCGGCGTGCTCGGCGAGCAGACCAGCCCGCTCAGCGGCTTGCCGTGGCTGTGGGAGACCAGCGACGAGGAGCACCCCCTCGCCGAGCTCGCCGCAGAGGTAGAAGTCGACGTCCAGACCGCCCTGGAGCCGTACGACTCTCCGGCCTGGGCCACCGTCCGGCGCGACAGCGCAAGCGACGGAAACCTCTGGCTGGTCGAGCTGCCCCCGCCCGACCGGGCGGTGCGCATCGCTGAGCTGGTGCGCGGCCACCATCCGCAGGCCATCGCCATCGTCGTGGACGGACGCAGCGGCGGAGGCCGCGTCATCGAGGTGATCGAAGGCGTCGCCGAGGACGGCACGGACAGTCACGTCCGGAGCCGCTGGCCGCGCGAGTGCGACGACAACCTGACCCGCCTGGTCGCTCAGATCTTCGCGATACCGGCCCTGGCCGACCGCCACCTTGTGCCGGCTGACGGCCGCTACAGCCACCCCTACGGCAGCACCACCAGCGACCTCGTACGCCTGATGCCGCTGCCGCCGACCGCGTAACCCGCACGGAGAGCAGCAGATGAGCGGCACTGGGTGGGTCAGCGAGGCACCGTGCGCCGGGGACCTGCGCTTCACCCCCGACGACCCCTCCGAGGAGGTGCTCAGGGCGCCGCGGACGCAGGACCTGCTCAAGGTCTGCCGGGTGTGCCCGTACCGGGCCGAGTGCATCAGCCTCGTCAAGCCCCGCGCCTCCCAGTTCGACGGCATCTGCGGCGGACGTCTGTGGTTCAACGGCGAGATCCGCGCCACTTGCGAGACCGCCCACCCCAGGGAACTCGAGGAAGGCGCCAAGCCCATCACGCACGGCACCGAGTCCGGCGCCCGCGCCCACAACCGGCGTGGGGAAACCGCCTGCTCCTTGTGCAAGGAGGCCGCACGGATCGCCCAGGCCAACCGGCGCGCGAAGAAGAAACGGTTGTCGTCACAGCACGATCAACGGTCAAGATAGGAGACATTTATGAAGCATGTTTCTACTAGCTACGTGCGCTTCTGCGATGCGGACAGCAGCGCCTGTCATGAGGAGGACGACGGCATGGGCCTGGTCCCCTTGCCGTCCGCCTGGCGCGCCGACGGCCTGGCCCTCCGCCTCCAGCCCAACCGATCAGCGACTACGAAGTGAAAGGCAACCAGTGAACAAGGCACAGCTCATTCGGGCGGTGGCCGACAAGGCCGGCCGCCACCTCACGCCGACCGAAGCCGTGGAGACCGTCCTCGACGTGATGGTGCGCGCCGTCGTCGCGGGCGATCCCGTCTCGGTCACCGGATTCGGTTCCCTCGTGCCTCACTACCGCCCGGCCCGTACGGCACACAACCCGCAGAACGGGGCCAAGGTGCAGGTTGCCGCCCGCCGGGTCGTGAAGTTCCGGCCCGGCGCGCGGTTCCAGGACCTCGTCGCAGGCCGCGGCATCCTCCCGCCCGATGGCAACTGCATCCAGAAGGCCCCCAAGACGCCCCGTCCGTAGCCCCCGTACCGCAGGCCGCCGCCCCGGCCCGTGCCGGGGCGGCGGCCGTCCGAAGGACCGAGATGAACCACCCTGTGGGAACCGAGATAGAGGCCACCGCCCAGTGGCTCGAAGAGCATGCCGCGCCCGGCGCCGCCACCGTCCTGCGCCGCGTCGCCCGCCAGCGCGACCAAGCCGTCACCGAACTCAACCGGCACCTGGGCAAGATGACGCTGCCCCAGATGAGCGAGTGGGCCGCTTCCTCGGCGCCACGTGCGGCGGACGTCGTCCGCGAGAACGCCCTGATGCGCATCGACCTCGCCCGCTTCCAGAACCTGGTCGAGCGTGCGGGCTGGCTGCCCGATGCCGAACCGCGCCGCCTGTGGCGCTGGCGGGACGGCTGGTGGGAACTGGCCCATCGCCAGAGGAATCCCCAGGACGGTTACCCCGACACCGGCTGGTACCTCTGGGGTCCGGCCGACAGCTACTTCGGCCAGTGGACCGCGCCGCTGAAGGCCGACGCGCCACGCGAAGCCGACCGGCTCATCACTCAGCACCTGGCCGCCGCGGCGGGGGTGCCGCGGTGACCGCCCAGCTCGAACTCGTCAGCATCCGCGAGGCACACGGCCCCGACCCGGTGCCCGACCTGACCGCAGCAGACCGCATCGTGATCAGCAACAGCGGCGGCAAGGACAGCGCAGCCGCACTGGATGAGACAGTGCGGCTGGCCGACGAAGTCGGCGTACGCGACCGCATCGTGGTGCACCACATCGACCTGGGCACCACCCCCCGCGGGCACGCGGTGGAGTGGCCCGGAACCCTGGACCTCGCCCGGCAGCAGGCCGACCACTACGGCCTCCCCTTCGAGGTCCGCAGCCCGGCGAAGTGGCCGTCGCTGCTGCACCGCATCAAAGCCCGGGGACAGTTCCCCAACCTCTTCAACCGGTTCTGCACCGCCGAGAAGCGCGGCGTCTCGCGGAAGTTCATCACTGAGCAGGTCGCCGAACTCGGCATCACGGGAGGCCCGGCGCGGATTGTGCTGGTCATGGGCCTGCGGGCCGAGGAGTCACGGGCCCGTGCGGGCAAGAAGGCCGTCGAGTCCGACCAGCGCGCCAGCAGCGGCCGCCGCACGGTGACCCTGTGGTACCCGGTGCTGCGGTGGAGCACCGCCGAGGTGTGGCAGCGCATCCGCGAACGAGGCCTGCCGTACCACTGGGCGTACGACGCGGGCATGTCCCGCCTGTCGTGCAGCCTATGCGTGCTGGCCTCACTCCCGGATCTGACCTGCGCAGCCGGCCTGCGCCCGGAGCTGGCCCGCGAGTACGCCGACTTGGAAGCGGAGATGGGGGCGCCCTTCCGCCGCGACCTGTCCATGGCTGAGGTGATCCGACGGGCCGGAGGTGCCGCATGACGGCGCTGCTCCAGAGTGCCCCGGTCACCCTGCCCACGGTCCAGGGGAAGGGGGCGTGGCAGCCGCAGGTGATCGGCCTGGACCTCTCCTTGACCTCCACGGGCGTCGCGGGCACGAACTGGGCGAGGGCGCTGCGTCCGGGCAGACGTCGCGGCCACGAGCGGATGGACTGGCTGCTGGGCGCCATCGGCATGTGCGTGAAGGACGGCGCGGACCTGGTGGTGGTCGAGGGAGCAGCCTACGCACAGGGAGGGCAGGCTGGGCATCACGAACTGGCCGGGCTGTGGTGGCTGGTGACGCAGTTCCTGTGGCGGCACCGCATCCCGTACGCCGTGGCCAACCCCCACCACCGCACGATCTACGCCACCGGGCGGGCGAACCCGGCCCAGGACTACCCACGCAACGAGCGGTCGCGGGTGGCGAAAGGCATGGTGCGCAGCGTGGCCGTGGAGCGGTACGGCGTCGAATGCGAAGGGCCGGGCCGCTACGACCAGGCCGACGCCACGATCCTCGCCGCGATGGGCATGGACTGGCTCGGCTACCCGACGGTGCCGGTACCGGACAGCCACCGCCGCGCCTTGGAAGCCGTGCAGTGGCCGGATCTCATTCCCGTCGCAGCGAATTAATGAAGCCGGATTCCCGGAAAATCAATTTGAATTTCGCGCGATGGAACTTGCTTTAGAAGTTTACGCGAATAAAATATAAGTAAGGAATTCAGGAGATGACCGAACCGGTAAGGAGCTGGAAATGCTGATCGCAAACAGCGGCGGATGCGGCTGTGAGTGCAACCGCGGCGGCTTCTGCGGTGGCTGCGGCCACGCCGGATGCGGCGGCCGGCGCCGCTGAGCACAGCTCCCGAACACCCCCGCGCCCCCGGCGAACCGCCGGGGGCGCACCCATACGCGCAAGCGCCTTCTTGGAGACCACAAACATGAGCTACAGCCGGGGAGTTCAGACCCTCGCCGACCACATCGGCGTCGACCCAGCGCACGTTGCCCGTGCTCTGCGCGTCGCCTCCCACGCCCACGCGGCGATCCGCGCCAGCCACTTCAGCCACATGACCGACGAGCAGTTCCGGCGCCTCATGGGCAGCGACCGCCATGCCGTGGCCGTCGTCGCCAACCTCGCCATGCGCTTCGCAGGCCGCATCGAGGACGCGCTGCTCCTGATGGACGTCTACCACGCCAGCGAGGGCATCAAGGCCCCGCGGCTCGTCATCCGCGAGGGCGTCGGCACCCTGCCCGAGTACCACGGCCATCCCCACGTCCAGCAGGCCATCCGCATTCTCCAGGCCGCAGACCTCCCGCCGATCGTCACCGACGGCACGCACGAACTGCGCCCCGGCTTCCAGGTCATGCCCGGCTGCGACGACTTCCCCGGATGGATCTTCATCGCACCGGACCCGGAATGCGACGACCGCCAGGGCTTCGCCGGCGGGCGGCTCGGCTACCTCGCCGTCCTGCGCTTCGCCGGATGGGGCGTCATCACCGAACCCATGCCCCAAGGACTGTGGGCCGCCGTCCACCCCGACTACCGGAACAACCCCTTCCCGTCCTGACCGCCACCGCGCCCGTGCCCACTCTTGGGCGGGCACGGGACGGCCGACCCCGAAAGGGTCCACCGCACGTGAAGTTTCCGGTAGACGACGACACCCTCAGCGCCTGGGCCAGGCTCCTCGGCCTCACCACCGAGCAGACCGCCGCCACCCTCGCGGACATCGAGACCACCCTGCACGTTGGCTACGCCCACCGCCCGCTCGCGATGCGCCACCTGTCCTTCGAGGCGTTGATCGACCACATGGATGTGGACGAGTTCGCCCTGATGTTCCTGGTCAGCGGTCTGCGTCAGGCCGGGCACCACGACGCCGCGCGCTCTGTGGCGCTGCGCGCCATCGTCACCCAGCTCAGCGCCGATCCCGAAGGCTGACGCCTCCTCACCACAGCACCATCCCTGCCGCCCCGGCCGCGCGACCCGCGCACCGGGGCGGCTCCATTCGCGCTCGCAGAAAGGATTCCGCAACAATGTCCGACGACTTCTTGCCCCGAGCCGCGGCCTCGGCCGCCGAGCGGCCCGCGCCCTCGTGGGCGAAGAAGCCCCCGCCCAAGTCCAAGGCCAGCACCCGCGGCCGCGGCAAGACCACCGCCCTGCGCTACCCGGCACCCCGAGACTCGCACGAGCACGCCCGCAAGATCGCAGAAAACGTCCTCGACGCCTGGTACCAGAGCTTCGGCGGCAGCAGCATCGACATCCCCCTCGGCACCGTCGGCGCGCTCTGCCTGCTCCGCAACGTGCCCGGCCTGGCCGACTGGGTGCTCAACCGCAAGCCCGAGGAACTCCCGCAACTGTTCAAGGAGATCTACCTCGGTCACTGGATCAAGCGCCCCGACCTGATCAACCGCGCGATACCGCTGCACGACTGGGCCTGGAACCCCAACCCCGATCGCCAGCAGCTCCGCGCCGTCCACGCCGTCACCCGCGCCGCCATCAACACCGGCCTGATGGACCTCACCGGGCACGACGACCCCTGGCGCCGCTCCGAGGCAGACGTCCTCAGCCCCCTGCTCACCGGCCTACGGCACAAGAGCGACAAGAAATGGCGCGGCGAGTACCACACGCCGGCGTGCGTCACGGACCTGCTCGCCAACATGCTCATCGATAAGGACTTCGCCCAGCCCGGCAGCTCCTTCCGTGAGCCCGCCATCGGATCGGGCGGCATGTTCCGCTCTGTCGCCCAGCGCCTGCGCGACCTCGGGCTGAGCACCCACGACTTCCACTGGTACGGCAACGACATCGACGCGCTGTCCGCCGGGTGCGCCGCCCTCAACGCGATCATCTGGGACCTCGGTCCCCGCTGCCTCATCGGCTGCGCCGACTCCCTCGCGCCGGAAGACGACTACGCCAACACCCGGGCCGAAGCCGCCGAAGCCTTCGAGCAGCGCGACCGGTACATGGAGACCGCCAGCACGATCGTGGCCCACCGTCGCGCATTCGCCCTCCTCGACCAGCTCATGCCCAGCAAAGAGACCACAGCCGCGTGACCGAACCCGACACCTTCGACCGCCCCGGCACCACCCCTATGACCCGCCGCCGGCGCCCGGCCTTCGCCGGACCGCACGACGAGATCGACGTGCCGCCCCTCGACCAGATCGCCCCCACTCTCGACCCGCCCTGGCGCAAGGAGGACACCGAGACCCCTGACCGCACCGCCGCCTACGACCATCCCGACCGCCACCGCATCGGCCTCCGCGTTCAGCCCCGCGGCCTCGCCATCCAGACCTGGATCACCGCAGGCCCCGACCTGCCGCCGATCCCCGACGCCACACCCGAGGAGCAGGCCGAGGCACAGGCGGCCAACGACGCCCGGCTCCAGCCCGGCCGCACCTGGCACGCCGTCCTGACCACCCGCCGCAGTAAAGACCTGGCGGCCGAACTCGGCACGCTCGTCCGCGAACGGCTGCTCCCCGCTCTGACGAACAAGCCACGCGGCATTCCCACCCCGGCTCCGCCCGCCCGTATCGGGCAGCCCGACACCACCCCACAGAAGGAAGCAACCCAGAAGTGAGCACGCCCGATAACACCGTGCAGGTCACCAGCCTGCCCAACCTCGCCCAGGTCCTGCCGTACCTCCTCGGCCACTACCCCGACGACAGCATCGCGCTCCACGCCCCCGGCCCGAACTTCCACGACGGGCCGACCATGACCTTCCCCCTGCCCGAGGACACCGCCGAGTGGCAGGCCACGGCCGAGAACGCCGCCCGCCAGTTCGTGGCCTACGCCCACGGCCAGGGGCACGACCCCGCCCAGGGCGTCATCGTCTACCTCTGCCGTGAACCGCGCCCCGGCCAGAGCCCCGAGGAAACCGCCGCCCTCCTGGCCCCCATCGGTACCTGGCTCACCGACGAGTTCGCGGAGCACCGCGCCACCGTCCTCCAGACGATCGGGCTCGTCGCCAACCGGTGGTGGGCCTACGAGTGCAACATCGACGGGTGCTGCGAGGGTGAACCGCTCCCATCTCCCGACGACCCCACCAGCGTCGTCGCGCAGATGACGCGCCTCGGCCGCGCCCCCGGCCCCCGCACCCGCGACATCATCAAGGAATTCCGGGCCACAGCCGACCCGGATTTCCTCAAGGACCTCCAGACGGCCGCCTTCCGTTTCAACACGGAATGCACAACCAGCGCCGGACGCGACGCGACGCTGATGACGACCTGCACCCAGATCGACGTCGCCATGAGCCGGTTCCGTGGCGGCGATACCGCACTCAGCCGCGCCCTGTCCACGCAGCTCATCGTTGGCCTGCAAGACGACGGGGCCGTGGAGGCCGGCATGGCCCACGCGGAGGACGAGGACCTTCCTCACGCCCGACGCTTGTGGGCCTACCTCGCCCGGCACTGCGCGGAGCCGTTCACTCAGGAGGCCGTCCCCATCCTGACGCTGTTCGCGTTCGTCGCCTGGCGCCAAGGCGACCTCATCGCGGCTCGGCTTGCCCTGCGCGACGCCATCACCACCGACCCCGACTACGAACTCGCCGTCGGCATACACCTCGGCACGATCGACGGCGAGGATCCCCGCGACTTCCTCACCTCCGCCCGCGAGGGCCGAGCTGAGCGCATGGCCCACCTCCAGCACGCCGTCCAAATCGCCAGCGAGTACCGCCCCACCACCGACACCACAGCCGTCCGCTACCGCGAAGCCCTCGACGCAGCCACCGCCAACCACGTCGTCCAGGTCCTCACCGACGACGGACAACTCCTCGCCCGACACGGCACCATCGACATCATCAGCGGAGCCCTGGCCGACTTCCGCAACGGGCGACCTCAGCTCATGGACGAGATCGCCGCCCGCATCATCCTCGGCCTGCAAGACCGGGAGACCAGGGACGCCGCGCTCTCCACCGGCGAGGAGAACGACCTCCCCTACGAGAGGAAGCTGTGGGGCTACCTCGCCCGGCACTGCGTACCGCCGCACACCGACAAGGCCCCGCCGCTCCTCATCCTCCTCGGCTGGGTCGCCTGGCGACAGGGCGACACCGTCACCGCCTGCCACGCCCTCACGGACGCCCTCGACATCCACCCCGGCTACACGCTCGCCGAGTTGCTGCTCGACGGCATCCGCACCGGGGTGGATCCGGCCCTGCTCCTCGCGACGTTCCGCGATGAGGCAGTGCGATTCGCTGCGAGCCGAGCGGATCTCGACACACTCTGACCATCACGGTGGCCCCGGCAACCTCGTCGGGGCCACCCCGCTCCGGAGACCACCCATGACCACATCCGACGAATGCCGTGGCGCCGTCACACGCCGAACCAGCTACCTGGCGCAGGACTTCGGTGGTCACGTCACTCCGGGCCTGCCGAACAGCGGCGCGTATTCGTGGGGCAGTTCGTGCAGCATTTGTGCGGTTAGGCTCCGGCGTTGTGTGTCGGCGAGGCAGGTCAGCACGACCTCGGCGTCCCGGCGGGCGGTCTTGAGGTTCGTCTCGTTCAGCTCGGCCAGCCGACGACAGAACTCCTCCACGCCGAACTGCTCGGCTTGCTGCTCCGAGCGGTTTTCCAGGGCCGCGGTCAGGAACGCGGGCAACTGGGCGGCGAGAGCTTCCGCCGTGTGCGCGCTGAGCCGGTTAGCCAGTACCTCCAGTGCCGCGGTGAGGACCTGCTCGGCGCGTGCCAGGTCGGCATAGCCACCCCGGTCACGGAGCCGGGCGAGGAAGATGTCATAGCTCCCGCTCATACTCCGCACCATCCCACAGCCGCCGGGAGGCACGGCGGCGAGTGGAGCACCTGCCACCACGTTCATCTGAACGGACGTTCCAGCAGCCTGATCAGCGACAGTCCCGTCCTGTTCCCTGCATCACGCCAGGTAACCGCTTCACGGGGCTTGTGCCCATCCGTGCCTGCAAACCCGAGTACCCTGTCGATAGGCGGCTGACCTGCAGAAAGCCGCTCCGCTCCGGCCCCGGGCACAGGGGGCGAGAGGACGCTGCGCCGGTAAGGCACTCCGCTGCTCTCAAGTTCGACTGCGCCGCCTCTCGCAGCGGCGACCAGCACCTTCGCGAACGGGGCGGCGCCGCGGCCATCTCTCCGTGTGTTCAGGGGCCAGGCGTAGGGGCCTTCCCGGGACCCGGACGGTGCCCAGGGACCCGCGAGGGACCGGAAGGGCACGGAAGGATCAGGAAGGACGATGGGCTCAGGCATACGGCACCATGGAGCTGACCTGCGGAAACAGGAAGTGCAGGGCAGGATCGGGAAGATCACGGATGATCCTCAAAGGACTCATAATCCGTCGGCCGTGGGTTCGAGTCCCACCCGCCCCACTGCGCAGGTTATGACCTGCGGAAACGTCTCATCATGCGCGGTTCGCTCAGACGTCGTCGAAGACGGGGAAGCGGGCCGGCTGGGCGATGCCCGCCTGCCTCAGGTGTTCGGCCGTGGACTCCATGTCGCTCAGACGCTCCTCCAGCGACGGCCGGGAGACGCGGTGATGGTGGTGGCCCTCGGGGCCGCTCCACGGCGGGTCGAAGCTCCAGGGGACCGGGCCCGTGAGCTCGTTGGCGGTCATCCAGTCGTCGATCCGGGCGTCCACCCAGCCGTGGAGCTTCCAGAAGACCGGGTTCACGTGGGCGGAGTAGGTGTCGGCGAGCCAGTCGTAATCGGCGTCGTCCCAGCGGGGGTCGACGCTGAAGACGTCGCCGCCGGGCCGGTAGGCGGGCATTTCGGCGGCCCAGCGCAGATGCATCCGGTTGTGGATGCCGAACTCGATCCTGGCGCCGAGACGGCCCAGGGTCATCTGGCGCAGCGCGGCCGGGTCGGTGAACTCCGCCTCCCAGGCGCGGAGCTGATCGAACGACGCCTGGGTCTTGGCATTCCGGATGGCGTCGGCGGTCGCCGGGTCGTCCGGGATGTCGAAGGCGGGTGGGACCGGGTAGGCGGTGTCCTCGGGGGCGGGGACCGTCGGCCAGCCCTCCACGCGAGGGTGCTGCGGGTCGCCCACCTCGGCGAGGATCTCGTCGACCGCGGCGATCATCTCGCGGTGCATGTACAGGAAGTCCTCGCCCGAGCCATTGTCGCGCTCGACGGAGCGGATGCCGGTGACCGGGTGCGGCGCCGTCAGGGAAGGGCGCGGCGGATCCCAGCCGTGGTCGCGGAAGACCGCCTTCTCCTGCGGGGTCAGCACCGCCCAGGAGTCGCGGGCGGTGTGCCACAGCATGTGGTGCAGGCGCATCGTCCGAGCGGCCATGGCGTCGATCACGGGCTTGGGGAAGGCGTTCATGTCACATCACCGCTCTCTTCCTCCGCTGTGTTTCCACTGTGACGTAGAACACTTATTGGTGCATTCGGGGCAGCGTCGGGGTGGTCGGAGCGGTGCCGAGACGGCGTTGGCGGTGGGTGTAGGCGGTGACGGCCTGCCACAGGTCGCGGCGGTCGGTGTCGGGCCAGAGGCCCGGGGTGAAGTACAGCTCGGCGTAAGCCGTGTGCCAGGGCAGGAAGTTGGAGGTGCGCTGCTCGTTGCCGGTGCGCCAGAGCAGGTCCACGTCCGGCAGGTCCGGGTGGGGCAGGTGGCGCGCGAAGTCGTCCTCGGTGATCAGGTCGGGGTCGAGGTGGCCCGCACGGGTCCGGCGGGCCAGGGCGGCGGCGGTGCGGGTGAGTTCGTCCCGGCCGCCGTAGTCGATGCACATCGTCAGGGTCAGGCCGGTGCGGGTGCGGGTGGTGCGCTCCCGGAGGTGGAGGAGCTCGACCAGGTCGGGGGGCAGGCGGCCGGCGCGGCCGTGCCAGCGCAGGCGGACGTCGAGGTCGCGGAAGGCGTCGTCGTCCAGTTCGCGGCGCAGGACGTCGAGGAGCGCGTCGACCTCCTCGGCGTCGCGGCTCCAGTTCTCGGTGGAGAAGGTGTAGAGCGTCAGGTGCCGCAGGCCCAGCTCCAGCGCGCCGTGGACCACGTCGCGGGCTGCGGTGGCGCCGGCGCGGTGGCCCTCGTACCGGGGCAGGCCGCGCTGCTGGGCCCAGCGGCCGTTGCCGTCCATGATCACGGCGACGTGGTGGGGGAGGTGGGCGGGCGGGATCGGCGGGGGGCGCCGGCCGCTGGGGTGGGGTGGCGGGAGGCGGAAGACGGCAGCGGGGGCCGGCCGGGCGGCCGCGGGGGGTCGGTGCGGGCCGGGCTGCCGGGGTGGCGGCACCGTGAGCGGGGTCAGGCGCCAGGCCAGGGCGGCACGGGCCCGGGCCGGGGCGAGGATACGGGCCCGGGTGTGGAGCGGGGGCCGGGGCCGGGCGCGCAGGAGGGCGGGACCGGCGGAGTCGATGGCGTCGAGCTGGGCGCGCAGCAGGGCGGCCATCGCCCGCAGGACGGTGGCGGGGCCCGGGTGCATGCCGCGGACGAGGGAGTCCTGGCTCACCCACTGGCGGGCCAGCCCGGTCAGGTCCGTGACCAGGGCGGCCACGGCCGGGCTCCAGCGGCGGCGGAGCAGGTCGTCCGCCGAACCGGGGTGCCGGTCGAGGGCCTCGTCGGGCAGGAGGAGGTCGCCCTGGGCGAGGTCGGCGGACAGGTCGCTGAGGATGTCGGTGAGCCGGACGCCGTCGAGGAACTCCTCGTAGCTCTCCCGCGTGTCCAGGCGCAGGGCCACGGGGACGCCGGAGCGGTCGAAGACGGCGCGGACCTGGCCGAACCAGGGCAGCAGGTTGTCCCGGCCCCAGGTGCGCCACGCGGTCCAGTCGCCGAAGCGCCGGCCGTCGGTGTCGTCCCGGACCTGGGTCATGGCGCCGTGCAGTTCGGACAGGTCCAGGCGCCAGCGGTTCGCCGTGTCCACCAGGGCGCGGCGGATGGGGTCCGGGCTCGTCCCGGTGGGCAGTTCGCGGTGCAGGGCGGTGATCCAGGCCTCGACCCGGGCGGCCCGTTCGGCGGCGGGCGCGGTGCGGTCGTCGCCCAGGTCGTCGAGGGCGTTGGCCGCCGCCCACAGGGCGTGGAGCGCCGGGCGCAGGGGCGCGGGCACCAGCTGGATCAGCGCGTACTCCGCCGGGTCCTCGGCTCTGGTCCGGCGCCGGCACAGCCGGTAGGCCGCCCGCAGGGCCGGGTCGTCGGCGGTCACCGGCGGTGCGGAGGGCTCGCGTCGGTCTGCCGGTGCTGCGGTCGCGGGGGGCACATCGCTCACACCGAGGACGGTACGTCCTGGGCGTGCGGCGGTGTGCCTGTCTACGACGCCGTGTCGTCGTCCTCCGTGTCGCTCTCGTCCCGGTCGCCCTCCGCCTGGGACGGGGTGGGCCGGGCAGTCGTGTCCGGCTCGTCGTCGCGGTCGCCCTCAGCCTGGGACGGGGTGGTCCAGGTGTCCTCGCTCATGGCGGTGCCTCCCGAGGTCGCTGTCGTCGGCTGAGTACCCCTCTGGCCACGCGGCACCACGGCGGGCGGGCGCCCGGTTGACCCGCGACGCGGGAGGTGCAGGACGGCGTGGGCCGCGGCGGCCGCCGGCAGGGTGCCCGCCCGTAGGGGGAACCCCGGGCGGCCGGGGCCTTCTGTCCCGGGCTCCTCAGACCCGGCGGCGCCGCGCGAGGGCCCGCTGCAGGGCCGTGCGGAGTTCCGCCGACGGTGCCGGGCCGTCGGACCCCGCGCTCGCCGTGACCGCGGCGGCGACCTCGCGGAGCTTGGTGTTGGAGAGCTGGGAGGCCTCCCGGAGGATGTGCCAGGCCTCGTCGGACGTGCAGCCGTGGGTGGCCATGAGGATGCCCCGCGCCTGGTCGATGACCGGGCGGGAGACGATGGCCTGCCGGAGCTGCTCGACCTCCTCCTGGAGGATGTGCAGCCGCTCCGCGCGTTCCATGGAGACCGCCGAGGAGGCGGGAGCCGGCGGCGGCACGGTGCCGGGGGCGGCGCTGTCCGGGCCGGTGATGCCCAGGCCGGGCAGCGGGTCGGTGGCGCCCAGGCCGGCCAGGGGGTCGGTGGTGTCCAGCCCCGCCAGCTCCAGGATCCGGCGCGGCTGGCCGTTCCAGTTCGTGACGGTGACCGTGACCGTCAGCGACCGCCGCCGGGCGTAGTCCCCGAGCACGTCCAGGAACTGGAGCCCGGCCGTGTCCATGAAGTGCACGCCCCCCATGTCCAGGTCGACCCGGGTGACGGTGGGCGGCAGGTCGGACAGGGTTCTGGCCAGGATGTCCGCGCAGCCGTGGACGAGCTCACCACGCGGGGTGAGCTCGGCGCGGTCCGCGTCGACGCGGCCGGAGATGACCAGGGTGTTCAGTCCTCCTGTGAGATGTGGTGATGCCGCTGACGTCATGTCACCGCCTTGTCGGTCCTCGTCGGTCGTCGTTCGTCTCGCCGGACTGCACGACGTCATTCGCCCCCGTGGACGTCGGTGTGAGGTGCGCCTGCCCGCCGCACGGCGTACTACACACGGATCGGGGGAATGAGCTTGTTCCCGGCGGGTACGAGCGCTGTGGTCCAGAAGCGTGGGGAGAGGGCGTGAACACTCGGTATCCGGTGCCGGCCACCGGGCCCTGCGGCCCCTCGCCGGGCCTGGCGGTGTTCCCGCTGGCCGGGCGGCGGGGGGTCCGGGCGGCGGGCGAGGTCGGCCTGACGACACGTGCGATCTGGGAAGGTGTACTGGAGCAGGCCGTTCGCGAAGGTGAGGACGTGTACTACCTGGAGCTGTCCGATGTGACGTTCGTCGACGTCGCGGGCGCTGGTGCGCTCGCGGCCGCCGCCGGACGGCTGAGTGACGGCCGCCGGTTCGTGGTGCGCCGCCCGCCGGCCGCCCTGCGGCGGACGCTCGACCTGCTGTGGCCCGACCAGGCCGGGATCGAGGTTGCGCCGTCATGACAGCTTCCGTCACCGAGCCCTTCGGGCCCCTGGAGCCGTTCGTCCACCCCGCCCTCTTCTACCGGGACGAGCAGGAGTACCTCGACGCCACCGTGCCCTTCGTACGCGACGGCCTGGAGGCCGGCGAACCGGTGGCGGTCGCCGTGCCCGGCAAGAACCTCGCCCTCATCCGGGACGCCCTGGGCGACGCCGCCGGGGCCGTGCGGCTCCTGGACATGCAGGAGGCCGGCCGCAACCCGGGGCGGATCATCCCCGGCGTACTACGCGCGTTCGCCGACGCCCAGCCGGCCGGCCGCCGGGTGCGGATCATCGGCGAGCCCATCTGGGCGGGACGCTCCGACACCGAGTACCCGGCGTGCGTCCAGCACGAGGCGCTCATCAACGCGGCCTTCCGCGGCCGTACGGCGACCATCCTGTGTCCGTACGACGTCGAGCGGCTTCCCGACCACGTCGTCGCCGACGCGTACGCCACCCACCCCACCGTCATCCCCTCCGGCTCCCGGGCGGAGCAGGACAGCGACGCGTACGCCCCCGGGGCCGTCGTCGACCGCTACAACGAGCCGCTGGCGCCCGTGCCGGACGCGCTGACGTTCGCCTTCGACTCCGACTCGCTCTCCCAGGCCCGGCACGTGGCCGTCGGGCAGGCCGCGCGGCTGGGCCTCGTCGGCGTCAAGCTGGACGACCTGGCCCTCGCCACGGCCGAGCTCACCACCAACAGCGTGGTGCACGGCGGCGGCTCCGGCGTGCTGCGGGTGTGGCCCGAGAACGGGTTCGTGGTGTGCGAGGTGCGCGACGGCGGGCGGCTCGCGGACGTCCTGGCCGGGCGCAAGCCCGTACCGCGCGACCAGCGCGGCGGGCGCGGGCTGCTGCTGGTCAACCTGATCGCCGACCTGGTGCGGGTGCACCGGGGCGACGAGGGGACGACCGTGCGCTGCTGGTTCGCCCGCTGACACCCCCTGGGCCTCAGCTGCCCAGCGGGTCCAGGGCCAGGGGTTCGATCCGGCCCTCCAGCATCGCGCCGAGGCCCTGCACGGCGCACACGTCCGGGCGCTCCGCGATGTGCACCGGCATGTTGGTCGCCTGCCGCAGCATCTGGTCCAGGCCCGGCAGCAGGGCGCTGCCGCCGACCATCATGATCCCCCGGTCGGCGAGGTCGGCGACCAGGTCGGGCGGGCAGGACCGCAGCACCTTGCCGATGCCGTCCAGGATGGCGGTGAGCGGCGTCTGGATGGCGTCCCGCACGGCCGCCGTGTCGACCTGGACGGAGCGGGCCAGGCCGGTGGCGACGTCCCGCCCGTGGATCTCCGTCGAGGCCGGGCCCTGCGGGGTCAGGCCGTTGCCGGACAGGGCGAGCTGCAGCGGCCGTACCGACTGGCTGGGCAGCATCAGCTCGTGCTCGTGGCGCAGGTGCTGCACGATCGCCTGGTCGACGGCCTCGCCGCCCACCGGGATGCGCTCGGCGGTGACGATCGCGCCCAGGGACAGCACGGCCACCTGCGTGGCCGCCGCCCCGCACACCATGATCATTGTGGCTTCGGGCTGCTCAACGGGCAGCCCGCACCCGACGGCGGCGGCGATCAGCGTGTCGACGAGTTCCACGCGGCGGGCCCCGAGGCCGACCAGCGTCTCGATCGCGGCGCGCTGGGCGAGCGGGTCGGCGTCGTGCGGGGTGCAGGCCGCGGCGCGCAGGATCGGCTTGCGGCGCAGAGCGCGGCGCATCTTGTCGCCGAGCAGGTGGCGCAGCATGCGCTGGGCCATCTCGATGTCCACGACGGTGCCGCCGGAGACCGGCCGCCGCACCCGGATGTAGTCCGGGGTGCGGCCCGTCATCTTCTCCGCGAGCTCGCCGACCGCGATCAGCGCGCCGGTGCGGGTGTTCACGGCGGCGGCGGACGGCTGGTCGACGACGAGGCCGGCGCCCTTGACGTAGACGCGGGTGCGGGCCGCCCCCAGGTCGACGGCGAAGTGGCAGCGGCGCAGCTGCTCCAGACTGGCGGTCATGGCAGGTCCTCCCGAGAGCACAGACCGTGGGGGGCCGCCAGGTGGCGGGCCTCGCGGACAGGGGCCGCCGGGCGGCGGGCCTCCCTCGCATCGTGCGCGGGAGGGCACCGGGCCGCCTTCCCAAGGGGGCCGGGCGGGGCGCCGCCGAACGGGGGGTTCGACGTTCCGTCACAGCGCGCGGGCGGCCTCCAGCAGGGGCGCGAGGGAGGTGACGGTGGTCTCGCAGCCGGCCTCGCGCAGCTGCCGCCCGGCGGTGGTGTTGCGGGCGAGGCCGACGAAGCGCAGGCCGGCCTGCTGGGCGGCGGTCAGCTCGGCGACCGTGGAGCCGATCAGGACGCCGGTCGCGGCGGCGCCCCCCGAGGAGTGCATGGCGCGCAGCAGGCAGTCGGGGTGCGGGGTGAGGAGGGTGAGGTCCGTGCCGCGGCCGTGGATGCCGGCCAGGGGCAGGCCGTAGGGGTCGAGGTAGCGGTGCACGGCCGGTGCGCCGGCGTCCGAGACGACGCTCACGCGGCGGCCCGAGTCGTGCAGGGCGCGGACCAGCGGCACGGAGTTGTGGGTGGTGGGCGCGTCGGGGACCGCCCGGAGTTCGAGGGCGTCGAGGCGGTCGCGCAGGAGCGGGCCGAGCCGGTCCCGGGCGAAGGCCCGCAGCACGTCCAGCGGGTGCGTGAAGGTGTCCCGCACCGCGGCGGGCAGGGCGTCCCGCGGGTCGCGGTGCTCGGCGACGAGGGCGAGCAGGTCGAGTACGGCCTCGCTCGCGGCGTTCGCCGAGAACAGCCGGGCCATGGGCCCGTCGAAGCCGAGCAGCACCGTCTCGGCGTCGGCGAGCAGACCGGGCAGCGGGCGGTCGGACGGGGCCGGGCCCTGCGGTCCGGGCAGGGCCGCGCCCTCCGGGGCCAGCTGCACCGACGCCGCCACCGACAGTCCCGGCACGGGCCACCGGCGCAGCCCGGCGTTGACCGCGCGCTGGGCCGCGCCCGCCCGGCGCAGCGGGTGGCGGCGGGTGATCCGGGCCGCCTCCTCCAGCAGATGGTCCAGCAGCGGTTCGGACACCCGGCCGACCTCACCGCGGACGAAGGCGACCGGGTCGTTCACGTGCCAGGACAGCTCGACCGCGGCGGCGAAGGCGCCCTTGCCGGAGCTGGGCAGGGAGACGCGGTGGTGGGACTGGTGGGTGGTGAGGTCGACCTCGTAGTACGTCACGGGCCGGGTCGGCCCGTCGCCGTAGGGCCGGGCCGGGTCGAGGAGGGTGAGCGGGCCGTCGGGCCGGGTGTGGACGACAGCCGTGCGGCCCGGGGCCGGGATCCCGAGCCGGCGCAGGTCGTGCGTGATGAAGGGGCCCCGGACCAGGTCGCGGACCTCGGGTTCGGGGGCCGCGGCGGGGGTCAGCGGGCAGTACCAGGCGACGGGCGGGGTGTCGGCACCGCCCTGGTAGAGGGGCTGGAGGCGCTGGGGGCCCTGGGCGGCGGAGCTGGCGGCGAACTGTTCGTACACGGCCGGGGACACGACCACCTGGATGCCGGCCGGCCCGGGTGGTGCCGCCGGTGGCGGGGTGGGCCGGTCCCAGAAGGTGACGGTCAGGGGCGGCGGGTCCACGAGCCCGGTGAGGACCTCGGGCAGGCCGCGCAGGACGGCGACCAGGACGGGGAGGACGTAGGTGCCGGGCTCGGTGTGGACGACGTAGCCGTTGGGGCGGACGCGTACGTCGAACCGGTGGGCGGCGAGGGCGCCGCGGGAGAGCATCTCGTGCACCGCGTATTCGAGGGTGATGCGGGCCTCGGGGTGGCCGGTGAGGTCGTCGGCCTCGAAGAGGATGGTCGGGGCTGCGTCCGGGGCCGTCAGGGTGGCCCGCCGGAGGGCGCGCAGCCGGTCCCGGGCGGCTGCGGCGGCGGGCCCGGGGACGCCGTCGAGGGGGTCGCCGTACCAGAGGTCGAGGGCCCTGCGGGCGTCGTCGTCCGCGACGAGCCTCTGGTAGTGCGGGACGTCGACGTACACGTCCGGTACGTGCAGGGCGTAGGAGCGGGAGAAGGAGACGAGGCGGTCGGGGGGCAGCACCTGCCGGACCTCTGTCGCCAGCTCTTCGAGGCGGGCGGCGGCCTCGCGCTCCGGCAGCGGCTCCTCCCACAGTCCCCCGGCCAGTTCGGTGTGGGGCACCCGCCGCCCGGGGCGCAGGAGGAGCATGCACAGCAGTGCCAGGGCCATCGGTGAGGGAGGCTCGATGTCCCGCGTGCCGTCGCTGATGCGGGGCGGGCCGAGCAGGGTGAAGGAGCGCGACGGCGGCCACGGGCCCGTCGCGTCCAGGCGGGCCGCGTAGTCGGCGGCCTCGGGCAGCCGGTGCTCCTCGATGAGGTCCACCAGCTCCTGGCGCCCGGTGGGCCCCGGCACACCCGCGGCCAACTGCTTGAGCAGCCACCGGAACTCGGCGAGGTCCGACTCGGCGTCCTTGCCCCGGGACTCCTCGCCCAGGGCGAACCCGCTGAGCAGCAGGGTGCCGTCGGGCCGCAGCAGCAGGCCCGCCGGCCCTCGCTCCCCGCGCACCAGACCCCGGGCGTGCAGGGCGCCGAGGCCGGCCATGCCCTGGCCGACCAGGCGGGTGAAGGTCCGGAAGTCGATGCCCGCCAGCACTTCCGACACCGTCAGCCCGTCCACGAACTCCGTCACCAGGTAGGGCGCGTCGCCCTCCACCCCGAAGTCGAGCACCCGCACCACATGCGGATCGTCGATCCCGGCCAGCGCGCTCGCCTCCCGCAGGAACCGCTCCTGCGGCGCGGGCTGCTCGCGGTACCGGCACACGATCACCTGCCGGCCCGTGCGGGTGTCCACGGCCTGGCGCCGCCCGGTCAGCCGGTACCGCCCGGCGAACAGCTCCTCCCCGCCCAGCCGCCGCACGGTCTCCTCGCTGACCGTCGCGAACGCCGGTCCCGAGCCGCCCCGGCCGCGGTCGGCCTCGGCCCGGAACTCCCCGGCCGCGAGCCCCGCCCGCTCGTCGATGAGGCCGCCGACCCGGGCGAGGAACTCCCGGGTCCGGCCCCGGGCCGTGCGGGGCAGGGAGCGCAGCAGCAACTCCCGTACGCCGGGCCGGAACGCGTAGGAGCCGGGCGGGCCCGGGACGGCGGTGAGCATGCCGCTGAGGATCACCTCGGCGAGGTGCTGGGGGCGCGGGTCGCGGTCCACGGCGCGCTGCACGAGGCGCATCACCGGCACCGAGGGGACCGCCAGCGCGAGGTGCCCGGCGAGTCGGAAGGCCTCCGGGGACGCGGTCGCGCGAAAGCGCAGGACCAGGTCTTCGGGGGAGGCGGTGGTGAGGCCGGGGGCCGGTTCGGCGGGCGGCGCGGGAGCCGGTGGCAGCCAGGCCGCGGCGCCGGGGGTGCGGGCGCCGCCCGGGTCGGCGACCAGGGCCGCCCAGTGGGCGAGCCAGGGGGCGCCGGGCTCCAGGACCGGCAGGGGGAGGGCCTGCGCCGGGGGAGGCGTGTCGTCGTACGGGGTGAAGGCGAGGGACGCGGAGGGTGCCGCCGTGGCGGGGGACGTCAGCAGGCCCGGCTCGGCGGGCAGCGCCGTGCTGGGCCACAGGTGTTCGGGCAGGGGCTGGACCACGGCGAGCGGCATGTGGTGGGCCCAGTGGCGCAGCGTGCGGTACCAGCGCTCGCCCGCCGCGCCCGGGCGCCACTGCGGGCCCATGCAGTCGCTGACGACGAGGGTGACGGTACGGCCGTCGTCCAGGACGGGGACCTGGCGGGCGCGGCCGTCGGGGGTGGCGGGGTGCAGGGTGACCGTGCGGAAGATGCCCGACTGGGCGAGCGCCGTGTGCAGTTCGCTCACCAGGGGGCGCCAGACCGGCATGGTGGGGCCGGTGTCGTGCACGAGGTTCAGGCGCAGCCAGCGGTCGGGGGCCGGGCGCAGCACGGGCAGCCACACGTCGGGGTGCGCGCCCAGCCTGGCGATCCGGTCGGCCGTCGCCCGCTCGTCCAGCACCCGGACGTGCGGGGAGGGCACCTTGCGCTTCAGCGGGCGCAGGGCGCGTTGCAGCGCGAGGGGGTGGGGGAGCATCGGGGGTGCGGGGGCGAGGAGGGGGGATCCGCCGCCGGGGTGAGTCCGAGCGTGTTCCTGGTCCGGGGAGCGGGGGGTGGGCAGGCGCAGGGTGATGCGGGCGGGGGTGGGTGCGGGGGCCTGGTGGGGCGGTACCGGGGCGGTGGGGGCCGGGTCCTCGGGGACGGCGGGGGATTCGGTGGCCGGGACCTCCTCGGGGGTGGCAGGCGGGACCGCCCGGAGTTCCCCCGCGGACGGCCGGTCCTGCTCCGTCTCCAACTGACCTGCCAGCCACAGCAGTTCCGCGATCTCCCGGGGCGTCGGTGCCGCACCCGCCGCCGACAGGGCCGCGGCCAGCCGGGCGACGGGGGACGGCCCACGCCCGGCGGCGTCGTCCTGGGGCGTCGGAGCACCGCCCGCCGCCGGCCGGGGGAGCGGCGACGGCCCGGATCCGGCGTCAGAAGCCATCGCCGTCGGCCGTGGTGCTGAGGTACGGCATCAGCTGTTCGGCCAGGTCGTCGCGGGAGTCGGCGTCCAGGCCCGCGACGCCCGTGAGGTAGAGGGCGTTCAGCAGCTGGTCGGTGGCCAGTTCGCCGCCGCCGGCCCGTTCCAGGAAGCGGGTGATCAGCCGGTCCGCGTCGCCGCCGGGGGCGTCGAGGTGGGCGCGGACGATGTCGGTGAGCTGGTCGCGGTCGGGGCGCCGCAGCTTCAGCCGGACGCAGCGGCGCAGGAAGGCGGGCGGGAACTCGCGTTCGCCGTTGCTGGTCAGCACGACGAACGGGAAGGCCCGGCAGCGCACCCGGCCGCGGTGGACGGTGACCGGCGTGTCCGTGCCGTCCGCGAGGACCTCGGCCGTGCCGTCGCCCGAGTGGCGGGCGGCGCGGACCAGCTCGGGGATCTCGTACTGGCCCTCCTCCAGGACATTCAGCAGGTCGTTCGGCAGGTCGAGGTCGCTCTTGTCGATCTCGTCGACGAGCAGGGCGCGGGGCCGGCCGTAGGGGAGCAGGGCGGTGCCGAGCGGGCCGAGCCGGAGATGGTCCTCGACGTCCCCGGCGGCGGCGTCGGACCGGTCCCGGGCCGCGTACAGCCGGGACAGCGGGTCGTACTGGTAGAGGCCGTCGGCGAGGGTGCTGCGGCTGGTGATGTTCCAGCGCAGCACCGGCCCGAGCCGCAGCTCGCGCGCGACGGCGTAGGCCAGCGAGGACTTGCCGGTGCCGGGCGGGCCGGTGACGAGCAGGGGCCGGCGCAGGCAGAGCGCGGCGTTGACGAGGCGGACCGTCTCCGGCGTGGCGACGTACGACTTCGCCCGGTGCACGCGGTCGGGGGAGACGGCCGACGCGTCGTCGGTGTCGTCGGGCGGCGGCAGCGCGGGACCGCCGTCGAAGGCCCGCCAGGGCGGTGGGGCGGGGAGGTGGTCGATGCCGTCGTGCGGCTCGCTGTCGCCGGTGTAGACGGACCAGTGCGGCATGGGGGTCGGTCTCGCTCTCCGTTTCGTGCTGGTGTTTCTCAGGCGCGCCGGACCGTGTCCGGGTGGGTCAGGCCACCGGCGACTCCGCGTGTGCCGGGGCGACGGCGTGCGGGTCGGTGAAGACGCGCGGGTCGTCCCACAGCAGCTGGATGCCGCGCGCCCAGTGGTCCTCCTCCGCGTCGGCCTCCTCGCGCAGCGCGAGGATGTGACGGGGGAGTTCGGCGGGCGGCACGGCCGCCACGCAGGCGTCCAGCGCGTCGAGGAAGGCCTTGCCGGTGCAGCCGTCCGCTCCCTCGCACTCCTCCTGCCCGGAGCCGCAGCCGCCGCGCGACCACACGATCACCGGGGCCGGCGCGGTCAGCGAGGTGTCGAAGTGCGGCCGGGTCCGGGAGGCGGCCGGGGCGGTGCCGAACCCGGCGAGGCAGGCGTCGGGCCGCCGCAGCCGCATCCGCAGCCGCCCGGGCTCCTCCGGCCCGCAGCACTCCACGCGGTGCACCCGCGCGCCCGGCAGGGCGTCCAGCCGCTTCCACGCCCGGGTCAGCACGTGCCGGGTGCTGGCCTTGCGCCGGGCGTGATCGGTGACGACCAGCGGGTAGAGGCAGCCGAGCGGGGTGGTGTCGTCGGGGGCGCTCTCCCAGCGGTCGACGGGCCAGTCCAGCCAGTCCCGGGGCAGCGCGAACGCCACCAACTCGTCGGCGCCGGGCGTCAGATACCGGAACGCCGCCTCGATGCGGTCGCGCACGTACGCGTGCAGCCGGTGCCGCTCGACCGTGCCCGAGTCGACCGGGTGCCGCCGTCCCCCGCTGTACGCGGACACCTCGACGCGGATCAGCCCGTCGCCCGCCCCGCTGTGCGCGAGTTCGACGAGGATGGGCGACCAGTCGGGCGCCGACGGCTCCACCGCCGGGAGGCGCAGCAGCGCTTCGAGCCGGTCGGCGAACCGGGCCACGGTCCGTGCGGCGCCCGGGCCGTCGAGTTCGCACAGCACGAACAGGGCCGCCGACCACAGCGAGGCGAACCCCTCCTCGGGCGGCGGCGGGTCGAACGGGTCGGCCGCCGCGGTGTAGAGCCGCACCGGGTCGCAGTCGACGCCCGCGCGGGCCGCCCTCTCGACCAGGGCGCGCAGCCGGGCCCGGTCGGCGGTGGTGTGGTCGGAGGTCGGGACGAGGCTCTGCAGGCCGGGCCAGTAGCGGGCCATGACCTGGGTGGGCATCATGCGGCCGGTGCGCACGTCCCGGCTGCCCGCCGCCGCCGTGACCATGCCGACGACCTCGCCGGTGTCGGCCAGGGCGACGGCGGCCCCGCTGAAGCCGGGGGCCAGGGGCTGGCCGCCCGGGTGCCAGGCCTCCAGCTGGAGCCACTCCCGCTTGATCAACTGGGGTGCGGTGACGCGCTGTTCGCTGAGGGTGCCCTCGTCGAAGCCGGCCGGGAAGCCGTACACGACGAGCTTGCGCGGGACCGGGCCGTGGGCGGCGTCGACCGGGGCCAGGGCGGCCGGGGCGATGGGCACCTCCTCGGCCAGTTCCAGCACGGCGAGGTCACCGACGTCGGTGGCGCCGCCGGTCCAGCCGCCGTGGGCGACGACCCGGGCGGGCACGGGCGGGCTGCCGGGCCGCTCCGTGAAGGTCACCGTCAGGTCCGCGCCGTCGCCGGCGACGTGCGCGCACGTCAGCACGGTGCCGGGAGCGACCAGGAAACCCGCCCCGGTCACCCGGCCGCGTAACTCGATCCGGGCGTGCCACTCGGCGCTGTTCATGAGGCGGGACGTGCCTCCGGGGCGTCCGGGGACCAGGTCAGTCTGACCACCAGATGGCCCTCGGCGGTGCCCTTGGCGATGAACGCGCCCGTCTCGGCGGACAGTCTCACCCCGAACTCGATCTCCACGCCGTCGGGCTTCAGGGAACCGTCGCGGAAGACGCGCAGCGCGGACTCCGCGGCGGCCCGCACCCCGTCCAGGGCGCCCTCGAAGGTGCGGGTCGCCTGGATCGTGCCGTCGCCCCGGGAGACCAGGCGGGAGCCGGACCGCTCCTCCACCGCCTCGACCGCGACCACCGCACCGTCACCGGTCCTGAACTCGACCAACCCGTCCACGGCACCCCCGTCGTCCTCGCTATGGGCATTCCCGTTGTGACGGACGGTACTTGATGATGCGAGGGGCAGCCACCGGGAACTCA
Source organism: Streptomyces sp. NPDC006140 (assembly GCF_040628815.1). Classification (NCBI taxonomy): domain Bacteria; kingdom Bacillati; phylum Actinomycetota; class Actinomycetes; order Kitasatosporales; family Streptomycetaceae; genus Streptomyces; species Streptomyces sp. NPDC006140. The sequence goes on from NZ_JBEXTS010000001.1 coordinate 381,085, forward strand.
CGGGCCGACGGTTCCCCGGACCACCCCCAGCTCCACCAGGTCCTGCGGCCGGATGCGCAACTGGTCCGCCGTCGCCTCCACCTCGCGCGGCGGCCGCTTGAGGATGGCCGCCGCGAGTTCCGGGGCGATCACCGAGAAGTAACTGTCCGGCGTGGCCCAGGTATTGCCGGGCGCGGCCAGGGCCAGCGCGCCGCCGGAGCCGCCCTCGCCGATCACCAGCGACGTCACCGGCGTCCGGGCGCCCGCCACCGCGGCGAACAGGTCGGCGATCGCGGCCCCCGCGCCCTGCCGCTCCGCCTCCGCGTCGTTGGCGGCGCCCGGGGTGTCCACGAGCGTCAGCACCGGGATGCCGAGCCGGTCCGCGAGGCGGATCAGCCGGGCGGCGGTGCGGTAGCCGGCCGGGCGGGTCGCGGTCCCGGTCTGCGCGGCGTACGCGATCGTGCGGCCCTGGTGCTCGCCGAAGCCGCACAGCACGCCGTCCGGGTCGGTGCCGCCGCAGCGGTCGCCGCTGATCGCGACCCGGTGGGTGAAGTAGGCGTCCAAGTAGGCGGCGGCGCGCGGGCGTCGGGGTGAGCGGGCGCGCCGGACGGCGTCCCAGCCCGTGGCGGGCAGGACCGCGGTGTCGCCGAGCGCGTCGGGCGGCGCGGCGGGCGTGGTGGACGGGCAGGTCAGCAGCCGCAGCCACCGCCCCAGCGTCTCCCGCAGCTCCTCCGGCCGTACGACGGCGTCCGCCGCCCCCGCCGCGACCTGCGCCTCCGCCGTGTACGCCGCCGGGTCCGCGTCCGCCGGCCGCACCCGGGAACCGGCGAACCCGACCTGCGCCCCGGGCAGCGCGAGCACCACGTCGGCGCCCGCGCCCAGCGTGGCCCAGCCGCCCCCGGTCGTCGGGTCGCGCAGGACGGCCACCTGGGCCGGCCCCGCCTCCCGGGTGAGCGCCGACTGCCGGGCCACGCGCTGGAGTTGGGTCAGCGCGAGCATGCCCTCCTGCATCCGGCTGCCGCCGGTGGCGACCAGCGGCACGACCGGCAGCCGGCGCTCCCGGGCGTACGTGTACGCCGCCTCCAGTCGGTCGCCGGTGCGCTCGCCGAGGGATCCGCCGAGGAAGCCGAACTCGAACGCGATCAGCACGGCCCGGGTGCCGCCGACGCGGGCCGTGCCGCACACCACGGACTCCTGCTCGCCGGTGCGCTCCGCGGCACGGGCGCGGGAGGCGTCGTAGCCGGGCCAGCCGAGCGGGCCGTCGGGCTTCGACGGCCTTGCCGGGGCGGGGAGTTCGTCGAAGGTCGAGTCGTCGGCCAGGGCGGTGACGACCTCGCGGGCGGAGCGGCGCTCAGCCATGGGTCAGCGCCCGCTTCATGATCTTCCCCATGTCGTTGCGGGGCAGCACGTCGAGGTGGTGGACGACCCGGGGACGCTTGTGCGGGGCGAGCCGCCGGGCCACATGATCCGCCAACTCCTCGAGAGTGGGTGGCGCTTGGGGATCGGCCGGCACGATCCAGGCCACGATCAGCTCGCCCAGGTCGGGATCCGGCTCCCCGGTGACGGCGGCCTCCCGCACGCCCGGGTGCTCCAGCAGCGCGTTCTCGATCTCACCGGCCCCGATCTTGTAACCGCCGCTCTTGATCAGGTCGGTGGCCTTGCGGCCCACGATCCGGACATAGCCGTCGGGGTCGCGCACCGCCATGTCGCCGGTGCGGAACCAGCCGTCGGCGGTGAACGCGGCGGCGGTGGCGTCGGGCCGGTTCAGGTACTCGGTGAAAAGGTTCGGGCCGCGCACCTGGATCTCGCCGACGGTCTCCCCGTCCCGCGCGGTGACCTCCGAGCCGTCCTCCTCGACCAGCCGCAGCTCCACGCCCGGCAGCGGCACGCCGACCGTGCCCGGGCGGGCCTCGCCGTCGGCGCGGACGCTGGTGTTCATCAGCGTCTCCGTCATGCCGTACCGCTCGATCACCCGCCGCCCGGTCGCCGTCGCGATCCGCCCGTGGTCGTGCACGGGCAGCGCGGCGGACCCGGAGACCAGCAGCCGCGCCCCGGTCAGCGCCTTCACCAGCTCCGGGTCGCTCGTCACGGCCTCCGCGATCCGGTGGTACATCGTCGGCACGCCGAAGAGCATGGTCGCGCCCGCGTTCAGCTCGCGGGCGACGCCCTGGGTGCTGAACCGGCCCAGGTGCCGCACCGAGCCGCCGCGTCGCAACGGGCCGAGGGTGCCGAGGACCAGGCCGTGGACGTGGAACAGCGGCAGCCCGTGCACGAGGACGTCGTCACCGGTCCACTGCCAGGCGTCGGCCAGCGCGTCCAGGGTCGAGGCGATCGCCCGGCGCGGGATGACGGCGCCCTTGGGCGGGCCGGTGGTGCCGGAGGTGTAGACGATCAGGGCCGGGTCCTGTGCCGTGGCGCGGTCCTCGGGGGCGGGGCCGGTGGCGTGCATGTCGACGTCGACACGGGTGAGATCCCGCAGGGGCGCGGGAAGTTGATCGTCGGGGGCCGCGAGCACCAGCTCGGGCGCGCTGTCGGACAGGATGTGCCCGAGTTCCTTCTCGCCCGACTTCGGGTTGAGCGGCACGGCGGGCACACCGGCCAGCAGCGCGGCGACGACGGCGACGGCCGTCTCCATCGTGGGCGTCGCCCAGACGGCGATCCGCGTGGCCCCGCCGAGGCGGGTCGTGAGCGCCCCGGCCGCGGCGGCGAGCTGCGCGTAGGTGAGGGAGCGCTCGCCGAACCGGAGGGCGGGCCGGTCGGCCGGGGTGTCGGTCAGGGCGGGGAAGAGAGGGGTCACGAGCTGCATCTCCTTGGCTGGTGCGGACGGTTGTCCTGGGCTTGTGCGGCTGTCCCCAGCCGGGTACGACCATCACGAGCCAGGCCGCCGCCGGTACGACGGCCACCACGATCCCTCCGTACACCATCAGCTCCCGGAAGAAACGCTCTCGGTCCACGTCCGGGGCGGCGCCCATGCCGACCGCGCCGATCTCGTCCCGCTCCAGGAACGGCACGGCCAGCGGGATGAGGGCGCCCGTGATCCCCACGGAGGAGGCGAACGCCGAGACCAGGGCGCCGATGTAGCAGAGCAGGACGGCGGCGAGCAGGGGGACGCCGATGCCGCCCACGCCCTCGCCGGCCCGCAGGGCGTCGGTCTCGGGGCCCCCATCTCGCGCAGCGGCTCGGGGCCAGCCGGGCCTCGGTGAAGCACGCGATCGTGGTGCTGGAGGTGCAGGGCCTGGTGGAGGCCCGGCACGGCGGGGGCACCTACCTCGTGCGGGACAGCCTCGACACCGAGCCGGTCGAGCGGCGGAGGAGATCGAGGCGAGCGGTCACGGCGTGGAGGGCGACCGGCCGTTCCACGCGGCGGTGGCGGCGGCCGCCCACAGCAGTCTGCTCGCCGGGTTCATGCGCTCCATCGCCGAGCAGATCGCCGCGTGGCAGCCCCGGCAGGCGGCCACGGCCATGCGCCGCCACGGCCGCACGGTGGCGAAGGTGCGGTCGCTGGACCGGGAGCCGGGGGAGGAGGGGCAGCCCCCGCCCGAACGGGACGGGGAGTCAGGCGCCACCCGCCCATGCGGGGAAGGGACTCAGGCGCCCCCGCCCGTCCCCGGTGGGACGAAACGCCGGTGGGCCGGGGAGAACGCGACCTCGGGCTGACCCGCGAGCCCGACCTGCTGCACCGCCGGGGCGAGCCGCTCGGCGAAGAACCGCTGGAAGTCCCCTTCGGCGTGCCACACGTCGGTCACGTGCAGCCCGTCCGCCTCGAACCAGGCCACGTGCAGGACGAGCCCGTCCGGCACCCGCTCCTCCCAGCGCACCGTGTCCAGCATCGCGTCGTACTGCTCGGGCGTGATCCCGGCCCAGCGCAAGGACAGCACAACAGCCATGGGAGTCCCTTCCTCTGTTCGGCGGCGTCCCTGCTCAGTAGACCGGCAGGCCGGGCGCGCGGCCCGAGGTCCTGGGCCGTCCGGGTCAGGCCGCCACCACGTCCGCCACCACCCCGCTGACGTTGTCCGGCCCGCCGGCCTGGTTCGCCGCCGCCACCAGGGCCGTCACCGTCTCGTCGGGTGAGGCGGGCGAGGCGAGGAGGTCCCGGATCCGGTCCTCGGGGACGACGCCGTACAGGCCGTCGGAGCACAGGAGGTAGCGGTCGCCGGGTCGGGCGTCGTGCAGGCGGAGGTCGGGGACGGCGTCCGTGCCGTCGCCGGTCAGCGCCTTCAGCAGCAGGGCGCGCTGCGGGTGGGACACGGCCTCCTCGACGGTCAGGCGGCCCTCGTCGATCATCGACTGGACCATGGTGTGGTCGTGCGTGATGCGGAACAGTTCGCCGTCGCGCAGCAGATAGGCGCGGGAGTCGCCGATGTGCACCAGGGCCAGCCGCGAGCCCGTCCACAGCAGCGCGGTCAGGGTCGTGCCGGCGTCCTCGGAGCCGTCGGCGGCGTCCCGGACGGCCTGCTCGGCGCCCCGCACCGCGTCCTCCAGGAGGTTCAGGACGCCGTCGGCCGGGACCTCCTCCGTGTCCAGGAAGCGCAGGGCCTCCACGGCGGCGCTGCTCGCGGGCGCGCCCGCCGGTCCGAAGCCGTCGGCCACGGCGAGCAGCCGGGTGCCCGCGTACGCCGTGTCCTGGTTGGCGGGGCGGACGCGGCCGGTGTCAGTGTGTGCGGAGTACCGCAGTTCCAGCATGGGGGTGTCCTCTCCGGGCCCGCAGGGGTCCGTGCTCAGGTGATCGACCAGGAACGCGGCGAGGTCCCGCCGTACCGCCGTCTCCGCCTCGACCCGCGCCCAGTAGGCGCGGATCTCCCGGGCGGCGGTCGCCGGGTCGAGGGCCACGGTCCGGCGGATCTCGGCCAGCGGCATGCCGAGCCGGCGCAGCCACGCCACCAGCCGTGCCTGCTCCAGTTGCGCCACCGCGTAGTACCGGTAACCCGTGTCCGGGTCCACCCGGGCGGGCCGCAGCAGGCCCAGCTCGTCGTACAGGCGCAGTGCCTTCGGCGAGAGCCGGCAGGCCTTCGCGAACGCGCCGATCGTCAGCATGCTCCGGTGCACCTCCCCACCTCCTTCCGTTCCGCCACCGATGCTGGGGCTTCACCGAAGGTGAAGGTCAAGCGGGCTGTTCCGGTTCCCGCGGCGGTTGTTAGCCTGCCGGTCGATCGCCCGATCGATCGCCCAGTCGCACGGAGAGGGAGCCCGTAGTGCCCCGTATCGCGCTCGTCACCTACGACTCCGGCCCCGAGCCCAGCAAGGACCAGGACCTTCCGCTGCTGGTCCGGGCGCTGCGGGAGGCCGGTGCCGAGGCCGTCGCCGTGCCCTGGGACGACCCCGGCGCCGACTGGGGCGGCTTCGACCTCGCCGTGATCCGGTCGACCTGGGACTACAGCTGGCGCGCGGAGGAGTTCGCGGCGTGGGTGGAGCGCTGCGGGAAGCTCACGCGGCTCGCCAACCCGCCCGTGGTCGTGCGGTGGAACACGGACAAGCGGTACCTCGGGGATCTGGCGGCCGCCGGCGTGCCCGTCGTCCCCACCCGGTACATAGCCCCCGGCGAGCCCGCCGGCCTTCCCGAACTCGACGGGCGCGCCGAGCACCCTGAGCACGCCGAGTACGACGAGCACGCCGAGTACGTTGAGTACGTCATCAAGCCCACCTCCGGCGCCGGCGCCCGTTTCGCCGCCCGCTACACGCCCGACGAGCACGAGACGGCCGTACGGCAGCTGGCGCGGATGCACGCCGAGGGCTTCACGGCGATGGTGCAGCCGTACGTGCGCAGCATCGACACCGCCGGCGAGCGGGCCCTGCAGTTCTTCGGCGGGCGCCTGCTGCACGCCAGCGTCAAGGGCGCCGTCCTCGCGCCGGGCACCCCGTACGACGCGGACAAGGTCGCGCACCCCGACCTGCGGCCCTGGGAGCCGACGGCCGCCGAGCTGGCCGTCGCGGAGCGGGCGTTGGCCGCCGTGCCCGGGGGCGCCGAGCTGCTGTACGCGCGGGTCGACCTCGTCACCGGGCCGGACGGGGAGCCGTGCGTGATGGAGCTGGAGCTGGTCGAGCCGAACCTGTTCCTCGGCCTGCACCCCGACTCCCTGCCGCGGGTCGTGCGGGCGGTGCTGGCCGCCGCCGGCTGATCATCACGCCTCCGCCCCGGCGGCGGACGCCGCGGTGAACCGTTCGGCGGCCTCCCACAGCTCGCCTTCGCGCCGGGGGTCGTAGGACTCCGGGGACGAGCGGTCCGCACGGCCGCGGTCGACGTAGGAGCCGGTCGGCGCCCGGGTGGCGCCGAGGACGACGTCGGCGAGGTAGCGGCCCGCGGCGTTGCTGCTGGTGGCGAACGGGGTGAGGGCCAGCAACGGCAGGACGCGCCGCATGGCGAACCGGGTGAGGGGCCCGGCGTCGCGGGCGAGGCCCGTGCCGGGCACGAACCCCGGGTTGTAGGCGACGGCGTCGATCCCGGTCGGCAGCCGGCGTGCGTACTCGTGCACCAGGTAGATCGCGGCCAGCTTGCTCGTCGCGTACGCGGTGCGTCCGCCGGCCGCGGTGTCCGGCTCGGGAAAGGCGCCCGTGCGGACCAGGACGTCCGGGGACTTCCAGGCCGGAGGGGGCACCATGCCCAGGTTGTGCCTGAAGTCGCCGAAGTGGGTGTCGCTGGCGGTGATCACGATCCGGGCGGGAGCGACGAAGCGGTCTTGGAGCAGGCGCACGAACAGGTGGTTGGCGAGCACGTTGACCGCGAAGGTGGACTCGAACCCGTCGGGTGTCTCGGTGAGCGCGTTCGTGTACTGCGTACCCGCGTTCCCCACGAAGCCGCGCAGGGACGGGAGTTCACCGCGGTCGAGCCGGTCGCGGATCGCGGTGGCGGCCGAGCGGACGCTCCCCAGCGAGCCGAGGTCCGCCGAGACGTGCGAGACCGCGTGCCCGCCCGCGCCCAGCTCCGCGGCCAGCCGCGCGCCGGACGCACCGCGGGCGACGACGAGGAGGTGCGCGTGGTCCGACCGGCGCAGGATGTGCTCCGCGGCGACGCGGCCGATCCCGCGGCTCGCGCCCGTCATCACGAGGGTGTGCTGCATGGGTGACTCCTCAACTGGTCCAGCCGACGGCGCCCGGCTCGGGCGCGTCCCCACGTTCGCTGTGTGCGCAGGAGCCGACCAGTGCCTTCCCCGTCACCAGGACTGGCAGTACCCAGGCTCATCCGGCGCCGCGCGGCGAGAATGAACCCATGGCTTCCTCCCGGCCCGAGTTCGCCGCACTCCTGCGCGCCTGGCGCGACCGCCTCTCCCCGGCCGACGCCGGCTTCACCGTGACGGACGGCCGTCGTGCTCCGGGACTGCGCCGCGAGGAGCTCGCACAACTGGCCGGGCTCTCCGTCGACTACGTCCTGCGGCTGGAACAAAGACGTGCGAAGAACCCCTCGGCCCAGGTCGTCGGCGCCCTAGCCCGGGCCCTTCAGCTCTCCCGCGCCGAGCGCGACCGGCTGTACCGGAGCGCAGGGCTCCTGCCGCCCCAGGACGGAACGGTCAGCACCCATGTGCCCCCGGGGATCCAGCGGCTCGCCGCCCGCCTGGGCGACGTCCCGATCGGGGTGTTCAGCGCCGACTGGACCCTGGTGTGGTGGAACACCATGTGGAGCGCCCTGCACGGCGACGCCTCCGTCCTCCCCGCCGCTGAACGGAACCTCGCCCGGGCACTCTTCGGCGACGGCGCCGCGCATGCCGCGATGCTCCCCGTCCGGTCGGAGCGCGGACAGGACGCCTTCGTCGTGTCGATCGTCGCCGACCTCAAGGACGCGGTGTCCCGCTACCCCGCCGATGCCCAGCTCGGCCGTCTCGTGCGGGAACTGCGGGAGGTTTCCGGTGCCTTCGCCCATCTCTGGGCGACGGAGACAGCCGCGGCCCAGCACACGACCGACCGCAAGACGATCCGGCATCCGCGGATCGGCGACATCCTGCTCGACTGCGATGTCCTCGTCGTCCCCGGCGCGGACCTGCGCATGGTCACCTACACGGCGGCGGCCGGCAGCGACGACGCGGGGAAACTGGACCTTCTCCGCGTCACAGGCGGCGATGTCGCACAGCCGACGGGGCGCCTCAGTCCTGAGTGCCGGTGACGGCCACCCGCTGCAGCAAGCCCCAGGTGAACTCCGCGACCACCTCCCGCCGGACGCCCTGGGCGTCGGGCGCGGTGAACGCCAGCCCCCACCGGGTCGGGGCCGAGCCCTGGAGGGGACGGGCCGGGGCGAAGGCGCGGGACGCCTCGTCGACCGTGCAGGACCAGGGGGCGAGGTCGTCCAGGGTGCGCAGGCCGGGGCCCTTCGCGCCCGGGGCGCGGACCAGCCACTCGTTCCACACCGCGCCGTTCGGGGCGGTCAGCACCTCGAAGCGCAGGTCGGGCCAGAGGGGCACGGGCCAGAGCCAGGTTTCGCAGTCGAGGTCGCCGATCCGGCGGGCGGTGCGGGACTCCGGTTCGCCCAGCACCTGGCGGTAGCGGGACAGGGGCGCGCGGGAGCGCGGGGAGCGGACCATCGCCTGCCACCGCTTGTTGGCCTCGCGCATGTCGGCGATCGAGACGCCCAGCTCGCGGCGGGCGTCCTCCACCAGGCCGGGGTTGTGGTCGGCCATGCGGCGCAGCAGCACCAGCTGGAAGTCGAGCGGGGTGAAGGGGCTAGCGGGGCGCTTTCCGGAGGGCATGGGACCCATCGTCGCCCACCGGGGCCGTGCCGGGGCGGCGCCCGTCGGGCAGGAACAGCACCGAGTTGACGTAGCGCGGGCCCCTGAGCAGCGGGGACGGCAGGACGCGGCGGAGCAGGCCGTGGGAGACGACGTACGAGGCGTCCGCCTGGTGGTCCTCCAGGGGGAACTCGGCGAGCGGCACCCAGCTGTCGCCGGGCAGCACCCAGCCGTCGTAGCCGAGCAGGGACAGGTACGTCACCACCGGCGCGATCGGCTGGATGCGGGACTCCAGCTCCACGAACAGCGCCGGCCGGTCGCGGGCCAGCAGGCCCGTCGCCCCGCGCAGCACCGCCGGCTCGTTGCCGTCCACGTCGATCTTGATGAAGCCGACGTTCCGCAGGCCCAGTTCGTCCAGCGTGACGCAGGGGACGTCCAGCGCCCGGCCGTGGATGTCCCGGCGGACCAGCGAGGACACGCCCCGTTCGCCCGAGTCGTCGGACGGCAGCCACAGCCGGGCGATGCCCGGACGGTCCGAGGCCGCCGCCCGGATCACGCGCACGTTCGGCGGGACCGCGGCGGCCAGCAGCCGGGCCAGGTGCGGCACCGGCTCGATCGTCACGACGTGCTCCGCGCGGCCGGACAGCCGGTGCGTCCACGGCCCGTACCAGCCGCCGACGTCCACCGCCGTACCGCAGCCGGAAGGGCACAGCTCGGCGAGCCGGGCCAGCTCCGGCTCGAACCGGGGGTAGAGCGCGCGGGCGGTCGCGGCCACCAGGCGGGCGGGCAGGAAGGGCGCGAGGCGCGCCGCCAGACTGGTCATGGGGTCATCCTCTTGAGCAGTTCCTCGTGCACGTCGTCCGGGACCTGCTCGCCCGAGGACGGCAGCAGTTGCGGGATGCCGTCGACGATCGGGTAACGGCGGTGCAGGCGCGGGTTGTACAGCGCCTCCTCCTGCCCGGACTCCTCGGCCAGCAGATGCAGCGGGCCCTTGTCGAGCGGGCAGGCCAGGATCTTCAGCAGCGGGTCGTCGGGCTTCATGGCGATGCCAACTCCTTGGCTGGTGCGGGGGGCTGGGGAGCGGAGTCGTGCTTGGGCATGGTGAGCAGGACGGCGACCGCCAGGGCCGTGCCCGCCACGCGCAGGGCGAGCCGCAGCGGCTCGTCGGGCAGGGCCTCGCCGAACGACAGCGTCCCGAGGACGGCCGTGAACAGCGAGGTCACGGTCGTGCACACGGGCACGATCAGCGAGGCCCGGCAGCGCTGCAGCGCCGCCTGCGACATCACCAGGCCGAACACGCCGGTGAACAGCAGCAGATACGGGTACGGGGAGCCGAGCAGGTCCAGGACCGCGCCGCCGATCCCGTCGGTCGTCAGGTGGCTGGAGACGCCCTTGATGGCCAGCGAGCTGACGCCGTACAGCAGGCCCACGGCGACGCCGTACTCGACGCCGGTCGTCGGGCGCCGGTGCCGGTTGCGGGCGCGCCGCTCGGCGGAGCCGTACAGCCACACCCCGGCCGCCAGCGACGGCACGCACACCAGCAGGATCAGCTGGTAGGGCGCGTCCTGGCTGACGGTGTCCGAGCCCTCGCGCAGTGACAGCACCACCATCAGCAGGGCGAGCAGGATCGCGCCGAGGGCGTACCTTTCCCGGCCGGTCGTCTCCTCGCCGAGCAGCCGCGCCGACAGCAGCACGAGCAGCACCAGACCGGAGACGAAGATGCCCTGCGCGGCGGCGATCGGCAGGGTGCGGTAGACGACGAGCTGCGCGGCGAACCCGGCGGCGAGGGCGAGGGAGCCGCCGATCCACAACGGGCTGCCGAGGACGAGGCGCAGCAGCCGGGCCGGCTGCCGGATGCTCACCTCGGGCAGCGCGGTGAGCGCCCGTTTCTCCAGCACGAAACCCAGGCTGTACAGGGTGTTCGCCAGCAGGGCCGCGGCCACTCCCCACCACATGGGTCACGTCCTCCTGGCGTGCAGCAGCAGGATCGACGCCAGCTGCGGCCGGGCGCAGGCCAGCCGGTCCAGCGGGCGCAGCGGGCGCGGCACGCCGTGGAAGGGAGCGCCTTCGAGCGTCACGACCGTGAACCCGGACGCGGCGACGAACTCCCGCAGCGCGCGCGGGGTGTAGAGCCGCAGGTGGCCCACGACCTCCTTGCCCGGACGCCCGTGGATGCCGCGCAGGCTGACCTCCGAGAAGACGGGTTGCACGCCGGCCAGCAGCAGGGCGCGGTTGTACCAGGCGGCCAGGTTCGGGGTGGACAGCATCAGATGTCCTCCGGGGCGCAGGATCCGCCGGATCTCGTCCAGCGCGGCGTCCGGGTCGACGAGGTGCTCGATGACCTCGCTGAACAGCACGGCGTCGGCCGACTCGGCGGCGAACGGCAGCCCGCCGCCGGTGAGTTCGCCGCGGACGGCGTAGGGGATGCGGGTGCGGGCGCGGCGCAGGGCGTCCTGCGACCAGTCGACGCCGATGACGCGGTGGCCGGTCAGGAGCGGGGCGGCGGTGGCGGCGGCGGTGCCGTCTCCGCAGCCGATGTCGAGGACGGTGCGGGGGCCGCCGGTGGCCGGGCCGAGGGCCCGGGCCAGCATGCGGGCCTGGCGGAGGCTGCGCGGGGTGCCGGAGGCGACCGGCACGGCCGGGTTCTCGTAGAAGTCGCGCAGGTCGCGGGGTTTCACGGGGGAGGTCGTCACGGGGTGGCCTCCGTGGTGTGCAGATGGTGCTCGAAGAGGTCGCGAAGGTGGGCGCCGTCGCCGTCGCTCAGCAGGGCCCGGGACCAGCGCAGGGCGAGGTGGAGGCGGCCGGCCGTGGAGGCGGTGGTCACGGTCAGGCCGCGCGGCATCCGGGCCGGGGCGGAGAACCAGACCGCGTGCGCGCGGCCCGCCTCCTCGCCGAAGTCGAGCGGGTAGGGGATGCGGCCGATGTTGCTGAGCAGGGTCGTCGACGTCCAGGGCGCGGCGGCCCGGCGCAGGGCGCGGGTGAGGGCGGCGCGGGCGGCGACCGGCGCCCAGGGGGCGGTGAGGAGGGTGGCGCCGTGGCCGAGCTGGGGCCGGGGGAGGGCCTTCAGGGCGCGGGTCCGCTCGGCGGTGCGGCGGAGCAGGCCGGGCAGGTCGGGGTCGGTCAACTCGCCCGGGGCGAAGGGCACTTCGACCAGGCGGGTGCCGTTGCCGATGGGCATGCTCGTGTCGCGGGGGCGGTCGTCCACCGGCATGGTGATGCGCAGCGGGCGCGGCCGGGCGCCGTGCTCCCTGTTCCAGTGGGCGATGGTCAGGGCCGTGGCGACCATGAGCTGGTCGTTGACGGTGTAGGGGGAGCCCTTGGGGCGGTGCGGCAGGGCGAGTTCGGTGACGAGCATGCCGTTGCCCGGCGAGGGGTCGGGCGTGCCGCGCGCCACCCGCGCCGGGGGTGACCAGGTGGCCGCAGAGGCCGGGGTCTCCCGCCGGGGTTCCGCGGGACGGACCGGGGGCGCCGCGGGGGCGTTGTCCCGGCCGCCGTAGAGCTCCGCGGCCGTCGCCAGGACACGGAGGCAGGCCGGGCCGTCGAGGGCGGTGTGGTTGATGGTGAGGAAGAGGACCGAGTCCACCACTTCGAGCCGTATGGGCGGGGACAGCGACAGCGGCGGGGCCTGAGCCAGGGCCCGGGTCCTGGCGTCATCGAGGGCTCGGGGGCCCGACGGGGCGAAGGTCACCACCTCCACGTCCGGCTCCGCCGTCAGCTCCCACTCGTAGCGCCGCCGGTACCAGGGCCCCCGCGCCTCCCGCATCAGGATCCGCGGGTGCCGGTACAGGGCCTCCGTGAACGCCTTGCGCAGCCGCGTCGGGTCGAGCGGCCCCGGCAGGTGGACCTCGATGTGGACGGTCTCCGGTTCCTCCTGCTGGAGGCAGTGCCGGGAGACCTCGTCCACCACCGGGAACGGAACACGCACCGGTGTCGTCATGCGGGCTTGCCCTCCCCGGTGTCAGTCCTCGGCAGCTGCTGGGTCGGCGCCTCGGACGGCGGCCCTTCCCGCAGGCTCACCAGTCCCGCGAACAGGCCGGTCAGCGCCAGCAGTTGGGCCAGGTGCCCGAAGGCGCCCCCGCCCGCGCCCACCGGCTCCCCGGCGCCGAAGGCCGCGACGATCCCCGCCGCCGCGAGGGCCGCGAACGCGATCGGCACCAGCAGCGTGTGCCGCCGCGCGGCGAGCAGCGCCAGCGCCGGGACCAGCAGCGCGAACCAGCCCGCGATCACCGCTGCGACCAGCGTCAGCGCCACCGCCCCGAGCCACAGGCCGGGCAGCGGCGGAGCCGGCTGCGGCGCGTCCGGGTTGGGGGCCCGGCGGCGCCAGACGGCCAGGCCCAGCAGGACCGCGATGCCGACACCACTGCCGATCAGCCCGGCGTCGTAGGTGGTGGCCGGCTCGTAGGACAGCTCGACCGAGCCGCCCGCCCCGGCCGGGATCCGCCAGCCCTGCTGCCAGCCGTCCAGCCGCACCGGGGTCAGCTCCTTGCCGTTCAGCGTGGCCCGCCAGCCCTCGTTGAAGTTCTCGTACGTCGTGAGGTACGAGGCCGCGCCCGAGCCGACCGTCACCCGGCGCTGGTCGCCCAGCCAGTCCCGGACCCGCAGCTCGCGCCCGGCCGCGGCCTCCTCCGGGACCGTCCCGCGCGTCAGGGTCACGTCCGTGAGCGCGAGCGGGCCCGCGTCACCGCCCTCCAGCCGGTGCTCCCCCGCGGCCAGCTCCACCTCGGCGTCCCCGCGGCCCTCCTGGCAGAGCGTCACCGCCACGCCCCGGCGCTCCACCAGGTCCCGTACGGTCCCCTTCACGCTCGACTGGTACAGCTCGCCGTCGAGCGCCACGTCCGGGCCCTTCCCGCAGGGCAGCGAGAACGTCCGGGTGCCGTCCGGCTGCGGGGTGCGGTACTGGTCGAGGGACGGGATGTACGCCTCGGTGAGGCCCACCGGGAGGCGCAGGTCCTCGTCGGCCACCGGGTTGTGCAGGGTCAGCGGGGCCGTCTCGGTGACGGTGATGTCGAGCCGGTCGGTGGTGATGGGCGGGAAGCGGACCCAGCCGTTCTCGTCCACGCCGGCGATCGCGGCGCCGTCCGGGGAGCCGATGTGCACCTCGGACGCCCGGGTGGACAGGCCGCCCGCCGGGGCCAGGACCAGCTCGCCGACCGGCTGCTTGCCCTCCCAGCGCAGGTGGATCGTCGGCCGGTCGCCCGCGATCCACGCCGTCGTCAGATCGCCGTCGGTGAGGTTGCGCGCCCCGAGGCCCGCGCCGAGGCGGGCCGTGGAGTCGGCGGTGGCGACGATCCGGGCCTGCTGCTCGGGCGCCACCTCGTACAGCAGCTCGTCGAGTTCCGCGCCCGGCACCGGCACCGCGGTCGCCTTCACCTCGTACGTCCCGGCGGCGGGGGTGGTGAAGCGGCGGTGCAGACCGGCCTCGGTGCCGGTCGCGGAGAGGCCGGTCGGGTCGGAGGCGCGGTGCAGGGAGACGACGGTGGCGGACGCGGTGGCGTCGTCCGCGTCGGCGGGCAGCCGCAGCATCCGCGTCACCCGCACGTCGGGCAGGTCGATCTCGGAGAAGCCCGCGCCCGTCAGCCCGGCCCGGCGCTCCACCGAGTCCGTGATCGTCAGCTTCATCCACCGCGTGGCACCCTCGGGCGCCTTGACGCTCTGCGTCGTGCCGTTCGGCCGCAGGAAGCTGGTCTTCGCGCCCTTCTCGGTCTCCACCCGCACCTTCGTCGCCGCCGCCCGCACGCTCTCCTGCGGCAGCGGCGTGACCTTGAAGGAGGACGGCATGTCGTAGGAGCCGGTGAAGCCGATGCGCAGCCACTGCCCGTCCGGGGTGTCCGGCGCGCCCTCCGCCCACGCGGTGTCCGGGTTGCCGTCGAAGGCGTTCACCGGGTCGTACTGCGGCAGGTGGAACAGCCAGTTGCCGTACGACGACGCCGTCACCGAGCGGGCGCCGCGCAGTTCGGCCACCGTCTGGTGCTCGACGCCCTCGGTCGGCAGGATCTGCCGCGGCTCCTCGCCCGGGTCCTGCTGGGCGTCGGGCGCGTTGCGCTCGTCGCGCGTGTACGTGTACGAGGTGCCGGCGTTGACCACCCCGAACCGGGTGTCGGCCCGCCGCATCCCGTCGCCCACCACCTGCACGGCCGGCGTGCCGAGCCCGGGGTGGTGGTCGCCGGTCAGGACAGTCGCCCGGCCGCGCAGCTCGGACGCCAGCGGCAGCAGCGCCTCCGGTCCGCCGGACACCACGGCCGTGTCGGCGACCGGGGCGAGTCCGGCCTGCCCGGGCCGGATCACGTCGTCCCCCGTCGGCCGGTAGATCTCCACGGCCCGCTGCCGCGGGTACAGCCCCTCGACCTGGAGCGGCGCGTCCTGCGCGATCCGCCCGCCGGTCATCACCGGCCCGAGCCCCGTCACCCGCTCGTACCCCGACTGTTCGAGGGTGCGCTTGACGGTCGCGGTCGGCACGGAGCCGATCTGGTCCGGGTCGAGGTCATTGCGGACGACGACGTAGTACAGCCCCGCCCGGCTCAAGTAGTCGGCGAGGCCCGGCACTTCGCCCCCGGTCAGCAGCGCCTCCTCGACGGCGTCCATCGCGCGCCGGTTGCCGGGCGTGCCGAACGGGACGTAGTCGCGCTGCGCCCACCGCGACTCGGCCAGCACGTCGAGCGGCTGGTCGATGGGCGAGCCCCAGGTGTAGATGCCGTGCGCGGTCGCCGGGACGACCAGGGCGCGGGAGTCCGGGGAGTACTTCTCCAGCCAGTCGGCCGTGGCCTGCCAGTAGGCGGGGAGCTTCTGGAAGGAACCCGGGTTGAGGATCGAGCCGTTGAGGTACGGCCACAGCAGCCCGGGCACGATCAGCACGGCCGCGACCAGCGGGGCGAACCGCCGGCCCCGCACCTGCCGGGCCCCGCGCGGCTCGGCCGCCACACCGACCAGATGGACCAGCCCCAGCACGAGCGCCAGGGCGAGCCCCGTCTGGAACTTGTAGATGTTCCGGAACGGCGACAGCCACCCGTCCAGCCAGTCCTGCACGACGCCGTGGAACGGCGCCCCGAACGCCCCGCCGTACCCGGCGAGCAGCACCAGTGCCGTCACCAGCACCGTCAGCACCAGCCACCGCCGCTCGGGCAGGTCCCGCCGCGCGAGCCCGGCAAGACCCAGCCCGGCCGCCAGCGCCGAGCACACGACCACCAGGACGGAGGAGGCCACGGTCCAGCCCGCCGGCAGCCAGGCCTCGCCGAAGTGCAGATAGGCCACCCAGTTCCCGGCGCCGCGCAGCGCCTCGGTCGCCGACATGGTGTCCGTGGTCGTCCGCGCGGTCTCTATATAGGGGAGGAAGTTCTCGCCGTAGACGCCGAGCAGCAGCAGCGGCACCCACCACCAGGCCGTCACCACGATCACCGCCGGGGCCCACCAGGCGATCAGCTTGCGCATCCGCGGCCCCGGCGGCCGGGACAGCAGATACAGCCCGACCGGCAGCAGGGACGCCAGCGTCGCCGACGCGTTCACCCCGCCCATGAACGGCACGAGCAGCGCCGACCGCAGCGCCGCGACCCGGGCCGCGTACCGCTCGTTCGTCAGCGGCAGCAGCACCCACGGCAGGAACGCGCCGGGCAGCGCGGCGGCCGACGTCGACCCGATGACGGTCGTGAACAGCGGCCACAGCGCGTACGCCACGGCCCCCAGCAGCCGGGACGCCGAACTGCCCACCCGCAGCCGCTCGGCCAGCCTGAGCGCCCCCCAGAAGGCGACGGAGACGATCAACGACATCCACAGCCGCTCGGCCAGCCACACCGGCAGCCGCACCAGGTCGCACAGCCAGTAGAACGGCAGCATCGGCCACAGATAGCCGACGTACTGGTCCTGGATCCCGCCGAACCCGGCCCGGTCGTGCCACAACTGCCCCAGATCGGCGAGGAACTGACCCGGGTCGGTGGTCACCCCGAGCTTGGTGTCGAAGGTCTGCCGCCCCGGCTGCACCACCAGGAACAGCACGAACACCACGGCCCAGAACCCCAGCAGCCAGCGCCGCGACCGCGGGCCCTCGGGGGGCCCGGACGCGGTCGCGGTGGTGGGGACGGCTGCCGGTGGAGGAGCCTGGACGGTGGTTGTCATCTGGATCCCTCCGTGGATACCCCCGCCTTCAGGCGGGGGAGGAAACGGACCCCTGCGGAGCGGGGCAGGGAGAACCGATTCGCCCTTCTGGCGGATCGGCATCCATCACCAACAGCTACCGTGTGGCCACACATTGTGATGATAGTTTGTGAGTCATGGCCACTCGCGTGAAGCGAGCCTTCAAGTACCGCTTCTATCCGACCGATGCGCAGGCGGCGGAGCTGTGGCGCACCTTCGGATGTGTGCGCAAGGTCTACAACATGGCGCTCGCTGCCCGCACCGAGGCGTGGGCGCGGCAAGAACGGGTCAACTACAACCAGACTTCGGCCATGCTGACGGCGTGGAAGAAAACCGAGGAACTGGCCTACCTGAACGAGGTGTCCTGCGTTCCCCTCCAGCAGGCGCTGCGGCACCTGCAGATGGCCTTCGCGAACTTCTTCGCCAGACGCGCCAGGTACCCGCGGTTCAAGGCCAAGAAAAAGTCGCGGGCGAGCGCGGAGTACACATCCTCGGCCTTCCGGTTCCGTGACGGCCGGCTGACACTGGCGAAGATGGCCCATCCGCTGGACATCGTCTGGTCCCGCCCCCTGCCTGAGGGAGCTGTGCCGAGCACGGCGACGGTGAGCCGGGACAGCGCGGGGCGCTGGTTCGTCTCGCTGCTCTGCGAGGACCCGACGGTCACGCCGCTCGCGGCCACGCGTGCGGCGGTCGGCATCGATGTCGGTCTGGATCATCTGCTGACCCTTTCGACCGGGGAGAAGATCGCCAATCCCCGGCACGAGCGCCGCGACCGCGAGCGCCTTGCCAGGGCGCAGCGGGAGCTGTCCCGTAAGGCCAGGGGCGATGGCGCCAACCGGCGCAAGGCGCGCCGAAAGGTCGCGAAGATCCATGCCCGGATCGCCGATCGCAGGCGTGATGTGCTGCACAAGCTGTCCACTCGACTCGTGCGTGAGAACCAAACGCTCGTGATCGAGGACCTGACCGTGCGGACCATGGTGAAAAACCGGAGTCTGGCCCGCGCGATCAGTGACGCCGCGTGGTCGCAGTTCCGGAACATGCTGGAGTACAAGGCCAGTTGGTACGGGCGGGACGTGATCGCGGTGGACCGCTTCTTCCCCTCCTCCAAGTTGTGCTCCCACTGCGGCACTCTCCAGCCGGACATGCCGCTGAACGTCCGCATCTGGACGTGTGACAGCTGTGGCACGGCCCATGACCGGGACGTGAACGCGGCGAACAACCTTCTGGCCGCCGGGCTGGCGGTGTCTGTCTGTGGAGCTGGTGTAAGACCTCAACGGAGAACTCCGGGCGGGCAGTCGGCGATGAAGCAGAAAACCCCACGGCGCGAGCCGTAGGAGTTCCCCTCGTTCACACGAGGGGGAGGAAGTCAAGTAGGACACCGCCGCAGGATGAGGAGGAGGTTCCAGGTGGCGAACTCGCGGATGCCGGGCGCCTTGACGACGGCCTCCGCGAGGAACGGCCAGTAGCGGGAGCGCGCCGAGACGACCGTGACGTCGTCCCGGGCACGCACCTGCCGCAGGGTGGATCCGATGTGCACCGCGAAGAGGTTCTCGCCGAGCGTGTGCTTGGCGGGCCTGCCGGTCCGCCGCAGGTAGCGGGCCCGGGCCCGCTCGGCACCGAGGTAGTGCCACGGGGCCCACTCGTGCCCGCCCCACGGCGACAGCCAGTTGGTGAACGACACGTAGATCAGCCCGCCGGGCCGCGTCACCCGGGTGAGTTCACTGAGGAACGTCTCGGGGTCGGCCACGTGCTCCAGCACGTTGGAGGAGAACGTGACGTCCGCGACGCCGTCCCGCAGCGGCAGCAGGTACCCGTCGGCGACGACGGCCGACTCCGGGGGCTTCTCGCCGAGTTCGGCCAGGTCCGGTTCGAAGAGGAACGCGTGCGCCCCGCGCCGCCGGAACTCCTCGGTGAAGTAACCACTGCCGCCGCCGACGTCCAGGACGGTACGCCCGGCGACGGACCCGTCGTAGGCCTCGACCTGATCGACGGCGTCCCGGGCGAGCAGGGAGTAGCACGCCTCGGGATCGTCCTGTTCGTGGAGGAAGGCACGGAACAGGGCGAGAGATCTTCGAAACGAGGGGTCTTTCGCACAGGGACGCATGGGTCGTGTCACGGGGCCCAGCCCCTCACCGCCTCCGTGGCGACAGCCCTGAACTGCCGGACCGTCCGGTCCCAACGGAACTGGGCCGCCCGCTCCCGGGCCGCCTTGCCCATCAGCTCCCGCCGCCGCCCGGAGAGCGCCAGCGCACACCACGCCGCCGCGAACGACGACTCACCCCGCGCGAGGACCCCGGTCTCACCGTCGATCACCGAGTCCTTCAGCCCGGGCACGTCGAAGGCGACCGCCGGCGTCTCCCGGGCCGCGGCCTCCGTCACGACCAGCCCCCATCCCTCGACGGCCGAGGGATGCAGCAACAACCAGGCCGAACACAGCAGCCGATGTTTCTCCGCCTCCGACACGTACCCGGTGAACTCCACACCGGGACCGGCCAGTTGCTCCAGACGGGCCCGCTCCGGCCCGTCCCCGACGATCACCAGCCGCCCCCCGGTCACCGGCCGCACCCGCTCCCACAACCGCAGCAGCAGATCGATCCGCTTGTACTCGACGAGCCTCCCGACGGCGACGAACAACGGCTCCGGCGAGCGCTCGGCCCGCGGCCCCGGCTCCTCCACACCGTTGTGCACGACCCGGATCCGGTCCCGCTCGACCCCGATCGCCCGCAGGGCGTGCGCGGTCGAGGAGGACACGGCGACGAGCAGGTTCCGCTGCTGCGCCCCGGTCAGCGCCCAGTGCTCGAGTCTTCGGCCGATCCGCGCCGCCGGGGCCAGCGGCCCGCCGAAGCGCATCTTCCACAGATCCGTGTGGACGTGGTTGACCAGGCACAGCGTCGGCCCCTGGTGCCACAGCGGCGCCAGGTACGGCATGCCGTTGCACACCTCGACCAGCAGATCGCAGTCACCGACCTGCCGGGTGAAGGCCGACCGGGCGCGCAGATAGTGCCCGTACGGGCCGCCCGCCGACACGACCCGGTAGTCGCGGAAGGAGGCAGGTCCCCCGCACAGCAGGGTCACCTGGTGGCCCAGGCGGGTCAGTCCGTCGGCGAGCTTGTCGACCAGCAGCTCGGAGCCGCCGGCGGACGGGTTGTCCAGGTCGCGGTGGGCGAGGAAGACGATCCGGCGCGGATGTGGGGGGAGCGCCGGAGGGTGCTGCGGCGCGCTGGGGGACGCGGCGCGCAGCTGGGACGGCACGTGCTGGGGCATGGGTGCTCCAACTCGTCTCGGGGTGCGGAACTCAGCGTGGGGAAACGTGGGGGGTGTGGTTGTCGCAGGGGGTCGGCCTGTGGGGGGCCTGAACTCTTCCTGGGAGGGGAGTGTGGACGGGTTGTGCTCGGGTGGGGTTGGACAGTTTTCGCCCGGACGTTCGCCACGGCTACTCACCGACGTGACAATTTCCGGCTTTGTTAGAGCTGACGTCACATCACATCGTGAGGGTGGGCTGGGGTATATCAGATGAATCGGACGGAACAGGCTGCTCCGGCTCCTTCCGCCCACGCGCCACGAGAACACCACCGACCACCGCGAGCACGAAACCGCCCACGGCCGCCCCGATCGGCAACGTCACGCCCACCAGCCGGAGTTGCCCGCTGTCCCGCTTCGCCTGCCGCACGGCCTCCTTCTGCGTCGCCGTCGTGAAGGAGACCTTCCGGCTGTCCAGCAGTACCGCCGCGTCCTTCTTCCCGCCCGGCGCCCGCAGCGTCCGCTTCGGCCCCGTCTGCGCGTACAGCACCCGGCCGGTGGCCTGGTCGACGACCAGCTCGACACCGTGGTTGGAGTACCACTCCTCGGCCAGCACCTGCGGCCGGCCCGGCTGGTCGACGAGGGTGCCGGGCACCATCCGCGTGCCCGTCCTGGTCGGCGGCACCGAGCCGGTGAACTTGTAGCCGGTGTAGCCCTGGACCTTCTCCGTGCCCCGGTAGCGCAGCACGACCGTGTCGCCGAGGGTGTTGTCCCACCACTGGTAGGAGCGTTTCTGCACGTCGAAGGGGAACTTCAGATACGCCTCGCCCTCGATGTAGGGCTTCTCGCCGCAGCAGTGCACGGGCCGGGTGGTCTTCCGGTCCATCACCCAGCGGTGCGGGTTGAAGTCCAGCGCGTCGTGCGGGTCGGCGGCCGGCAGCGACTTGTCGGTGTCGACCGTGGTCGTCACGTCCCAGACGGCGTTGCCGCTGCGCTCGCTGTCCGCGACGTTGCCCCGCACCCGCTGGGTCACGGTGATCTTCCGGTCGGGCACCGTCTCGATCCGGTCAGTGTCGAAGACGCTGCCCCGGCCGGTGTAGACGGCGGTCGTGTCGATGTCGATCGGGTTCACCGCGGCACGCGGCTGCACGTACCAGGCCAGCAGCGGCGCCAGCACCAGCAGGAACGTGCCGAGACCCAGCAGGACCAGGGAAAACGGAGAGGTTGTACGGCGCATCCGGGCACTCCAGTGGCTTGGGACGGCTCGACGTACGAGAGGGCCGGCACGGCGGCGGAATGTGCGCGTGCGGCTGGGCCGGGAACCGTAGGCCGCTCTTGACGGGGTGTCAATGCTTGTCGAGACTGGGCGCGACAGGCAGGGACGGGGTGCCGGGGTGGGGCAACCTCCGGACCATCTCCGGACGAATCCGGACAGAGAGGCTGACCCTGCGATGTCCAGACTGCTCGCTGCCGCGCTGACCGTCGCGCTCGCCGCCGCCCTCGCCGTGGGCGCCGCGCTGGGCGTGGTCGCGCTGCTCGAAGCCACACCCGACCAGCCGAACACGCCCCTGATCACGTACGAGCAGGCCGGGCAGGGGAGTTGACGGATGACGGCCGCCCGCACCGGAACCGTCTCCGCCCGCTCGGCCTGGCACGACGTACCGCGCTTCCAGGTGCGCCGGTTCGCCGCGATCGCCATGGCCGAGGCGCCCGAACTCGCCGAGGAGATCCTCCGCGAGATCCAGCGCGAGTACCCGCACCTGCCCGTCGTCCTCGACGACTCCGGCGAGCCGATGGCCCTGGTCGGCATCCGCCGCGCCATCGAGGTCTTCGTGCAGCACCTGGAGAACTCCGAGGGGCGCCCGACCGTCCCGCCCGGCGTCTTCCAGGACTTCGGCCGCGGCGAGGGCCTGAACGGCCGCTCCCTCGACTCCCTCCAGGCCATCTACCGCCTGGGCGTCCGCATGGCCTGGCGCCGCTTCGCCGACATCGGCCAGCGCGTGGAGATCCCGCCCCCGGCGATGTACGAACTCGTCGACGCGGGCTACGAGTACCTGGACGGCCTGGTCGACCAGTCCGTACGCGGCTACGCCGAAGCCGCGGCCCGCCAGGCCGGCGAACGCCTGCGCCTCCAGCGCCGCCTCATGGAACTCCTGCTGGCCGAACACCACCGCGGCGACCCCGCCGAGGCCCTGACCGAACGGGCCGCCCGGATCGGCTGGCCCCTGCCCGAGAAGGTCGCGGTCGGCGTCCTGCTGCGCCCCGCCCGCGAGGCCATGGCCCCCGCGGTCGGGCAGGGCGTGCTGCTCGACATGGAGTACGAGCAGCCCCGCATGGTCGTGCCCGAGCCGGACGCTGCGGGCCGCCCCGAGCTGCTGCACCGGGCCCTGGCCGGCTGGTCCGGCGCGATCGGCCCACCGGTCCCGCTCACCGACGCGGCGAAGTCGCTGCGCTGGGCCGAGGCCGCCGTACGCCTCATGGAACGGGACCTGCTCCCCTCCGGGGAGGTCCTCCACTGCACCGAGCACACCGAGGCCCTGGTCCTCCTCCAGCCCGAGGAGCTGATCGACGACCTGGCCCTGCGCTGCCTGGCCCCCCTGGCCCACTGCGGCCCCACCCACGGCCGCCGCCTCGCGGAAACCCTCCTGGCCTGGCTGGAGACCCGCGGCGGAGCCCCCGAGGTCGCCACCCGCCTCGGCGTCCACCCCCAGACGGTCCGCTACCGCCTCCGCCAGATCCGCGAACTCTGGGGCGGGGAGATCGACGACCCCGACCGCCGCTTCGAACTGGAACTGGTGCTGCGGGCGCAGCGGTTGCGGGGGGAGTTGGGGGTGGTGCGGGGACGGCGGTGAGGCGGGCCGGTGCACTCGGCGAAGCCCGCCGCCGCCGCACCGTCACACCGTGGCCCGCTCCTTCGCCGCCGCCGCCGCAGCCGCCCGCCCGGATGCCGGGGCGTCCAGGTGGACCACCACCGAGGTGTAGAACCGGTGCACGGCGTCGTCGACGCTGCGGATGAAACCGGACTCGGCGCTGCCCCGGCCGCTGCCCATGCTCTTGAAGAGGGACAGCCGGAACCCGGTGATGCGGGTGGCGCTGTCCTTCGGCAGCAGATCGGCCGGTTCGGGCCGCAGCCGCTCCAGGGTGCCCCGGGGGCCACCCGTATCGCCCTCCACCAGCGTCTCGACGTGCAGATCCGCCGGCGCCTCGGCGAGACGGCGGAGCAGACGCTTGGCCCAGGTCAGGGGGTAGCCCTGCTCGGGTGCCGGGATCTCCACGGACGTGCGCAGCTTGGCGGTGCGCAGATCGGCGTTGACGGTGAGCAGGCCGGGCGCCCCTTCGACCCGCAGCTCGGCCTGGAGCCTGCCCTCCAGGCACAGCTGGTCCGCCAGACGGGCCCGGCGCGCCCCGGGGTCGGTGCCGCGCCGGACGCGCTGGGCGGGCAGCACCTTCTGCCCGAGTTCACCGCCGAGCCGCAGGCAGACCTGGCGGATGAGCCGCTCCCAGCTCTCGACGACCTCCAGGGCGCGGGGGTCGCCCTGGCAGAGGGTCTCGTCGTCGATGCCGTTGCGCACCGGAACCCAGGCCGAGCCCATGTTCTGGAAGCCGTGGCAGCCGGAGTTGTCGTGCTGGAGGTAGTGCAGCAGTTCCTGGAGCAGCCAGGCGTGCGCCGCGTTCCCGACGCCCTCGTGCCGGATCAGCATCTGGGCCTGATGGGCCACTTCGGCCCAGGACAGGTGCCAGAGGGCCACCTGGTGCTTGCGCCGCCGGTCGATCTTGACGTCGACCAGGGGGCTGCCCTCCAGCGCGACGTCGTTCGACAGCGTGATCACGGCCTCGTAGCCGCGCCGGGCGGCGATGTCCATGTAGGCCTGCACCTGGTCGGCCTTGAGGGCGTTGCCGTTGGTCTTGGTCTCGACGAGGGCGGTCCACAGCTTTCCCGCGCGCTCGACGCGGATCACTCCGTCGGGGCGGCGGGGCGTGTCACCGTGCGGCAGGGAGACCTCGGTGAAGGTCTCCATGCGGCCGGCCGGCGCACCGAACGCGGCGGTGAGCCGCCTGCCGAATTCCGGCACCTGGGC
The DNA here is from genome assembly GCF_040628815.1 of Streptomyces sp. NPDC006140. Classification (NCBI taxonomy): domain Bacteria; kingdom Bacillati; phylum Actinomycetota; class Actinomycetes; order Kitasatosporales; family Streptomycetaceae; genus Streptomyces; species Streptomyces sp. NPDC006140. The sequence goes on from NZ_JBEXTS010000001.1 coordinate 405,158, forward strand.
CATCACCGACAACAGCACCGAGGTGGCGCGCATCTCCCGCTCCCGGTCGCTCTTGAGCACCGAGACGGGGAAGAGCCGGGCCGACTTCCAGGACTCGTTCTCGGCCAGGCTCTTCACCGGAGCCCTGGGCAGCGTGACCTTCTTCTTCGCGGTCCGGGGCCGGGCCGTCCGCTTCTTCGGGGCCGCTTCCTCGTCGGCGGGCGGACGCGGTGCCGGGACGGCCTCCAGTGGAGTCGTCTGCGGCGGGGCTTCGGGCGCGGGGGCGGCGGCGGGTTCCTCCCCGGCAGCCGTCCCGGACTCGGTCTCGTCGTCCGCCTCGTCGTCCTCGATGTCGACGCCGAAGTCCGTCGCCAGCCCGGCCAGACCGCTCTCGTAGCCCTGCCCGACGGCCCGGAACTTCCAGTCCTCCGCGCGCCGGTACAACTCGCCGAAGATGATCGCGCTCACCGGGCCCGGGTCGTCGATGACGAACCGCAGCAGGCTCTCGCCCCCGGCGTCGGCCAGCGTCACCTTGAGGTCGTCCAGCTCGGCGAAGCGGGCCTGCTCGTAGCGGCTCGCGGCGACGACGATCCGCTCCACGTCGGCCGGGACGGCGGTCAGGTCGAAGCTGATCCGGTCCTCGCTGCCGTCCGCCGTGGGTTCTTTGCCCAGCAACTGCACGCTGCCGTCGGCGGCCACCGGGTTGTTGTAGAAGTAGAAGTCGGCGTCGCTGCGGACCTTGCCCTTCGCGTCCAGCAGCAGCACGGACACATCGGCGTCGCCCTCACCGGTCGGGCTGGACCAGCCCAGGCTGACGATCGCGGAACCGACGTTCTCGCTCAGGGCCGCCAAAGAGACGTTGGAGCCCATGGTCATGTCGTGCACAGAGATCCCCCCACCCTTGCGACACCTGTGACGTGTCGCACACCGGGCACTCTAATGTGCACGGAACGTGCTCGTGGTGTGCTCGTCGGTTTCCGCCCGCCGCACCTCTGCCCATTGCCCGGGCAAACCTCTATGGCTAGCCTGTGTTCGTCATGCCGATCGCCTGTTGATATCTCGAACACCGGGATCCGGAACACAGGCGCCTGAGACATATAGGGAGGGGGCCGGTCGTGGGACGCCTCGTACCAGCAGTGACCCGGGCTCTCGACATTCTCGAGCTCTTTCTCGACGGGGACGGGACGCTCTCCGCCCCGGACATCGTGCGCAAGCTCCAGCTGCCGCGCACCACCGTGCACGAGCTGGTGACCACGCTCGCCGCCCGGAAGTACATCGTCCCCGTGCCCGGACAGCCGGGACGCTACCGGCTGGGCGTGCGCCCGTACCAGCTCGGCGCCCGTTACGCCGAGCAGCTCGACCTCGCGGCCGAGGGCCAGCTCGTCGCCCGGTCCGTCGCCGAGACCTGCGACGAGACCGTGCACGTGGCGATCCTGGAGGACACGGACGTCATCTACATCGCCAAGGTCGACTCCACGCACGCCGTGCGGATGGTGTCGGCCGCCGGGCGCAGGCTGCCCGCCCACTGCACCTCCGTCGGCAAGATGCTGCTGGCCTCCCTTCCCGAGCACGAGCTCGCCGCGCGGATCCCCGACGACGCCGAGCTGGTCGCGATGACCCCCAACAGCATCACCGACCCGGCCGCCCTGCGCGAGGCCCTGGCCGAGATCCGTGAGCGGGGCCTCGCCGTGGAGCGCCGCGAGTCCAACCCGGACGTGAGCTGCGTGGCCGCCCCGGTCCGCGACCGCACCGGCCAGGTCGTCGCCGCCCTGTCGATCTCCGTGCCCATGATCCGCTGGAGCGAGGAGCGCCGGACCGAGCTGGAGCAGCTCGCCGCGAAGGGCGCCGCCGAGCTGTCCGAGCACCTCGGCCACCGGAGCCTGGTATGACGAGGCGGTACGAGGTCGCCGTACGGGCCGAGGCGGAGCTGGGCGAGGGCCCGACCTGGGACGCGGCGGCCGGCCGGCTGCTGTGGATCGACATCCTCGGGTCGCGCGTGCACACCTACGACCCGGCCACCGGGCGGCGCACCACACGCCGCACGGAACAGCACGTCGGCGCCGTGAAGCCGCGCGCCGGCGGCGGGCTCGTACTGAACCTGCGCGACGGGGTCGGCCTCCTCGACCCCGACGGCACCTTCCGCTGGCTGCACCACGAGCCGGTCCCCGGCCGCCGCGCCAACGACGCGGCCATCGCGCCCGACGGCGCGCTGTGGGCGGGCACCATGCGCTACGACGAGGCGCCGGGGGGCGGCACGCTGTCCCGCGTCACCGGCGAGGGCACCGTGGAGGTCGTGCTCGACGACGTCGCCGTCAGCAACGGCACGGGGTGGAGCCCCGACGGGCGCCTCATGTACTACATCGACTCCCCGACCCGGCGCGTCGACGTCTTCGACTACGCGGACGGGCGGATCTCCGGCCGGCGGACCCTCGCCGTCATCGAGGAGGACGCCGGCTTCCCGGACGGGCTGACCGTGGACGCCGAGGGATGCGTGTGGGTCGCCCTGTGGCAGGGCTCGGCGGTGCGGCGGTACACCCCCGGCGGTGAGCTGGACCGGGTGATCGAGCTGCCGGTGCCGCTGGTGACGGCCTGCGCGTTCGGCGGGCCCGACCTGACCGACCTGTATGTCACCACGGCCCGTACGGGGCTGACCGAGCCGCCCGCACTGGCGGGTTCCCTGTTCGTGGTGCCCGGGGCGGGCAAGGGACTGGCGCAGCCCGCGTTCGCCGGCTGACGAGGTGCGGGGCGGCCGGGAGCGCGAACCGGACCGCACCCGCCGCCGTCTCAGCCTCCCGTCCGGTTTAGCCGTCGCAGGACCGCCCGCTCGTCCTCCGTCAGCGGCGCCCCCACCGCCGCCGGCAACGGCGGCCCGCTCAGCGTCGCCAGGACCGTCGAGGGCCGCAGCAGCCGCGTCGGCCCCGCCGTCATGCTCGTCACGTCCCAGACGGCCGACGCCGCCGTGTACGAGCCGGTCGCCGTGCGGATCATGCGGCGGGTGCAGGCGGTGACCAGCCGGTCGGCGATCCCGGGCGAGCCGCCGCGCGTCCCGGGGTACCAGACGTCCTGGCTCACCGCCATCGTCCACGCGGCGTCCACGGACCTGGCCGCCCGCCGCTGCACGCGCCGCGCGAGCCCGGGCGCGTCGAGGCCGGACCGCCGCAGCTCACGGTCCAACTCCCGGGCGCCCAGCGCGGCCACCGACATGCCCTGCCCGTAGGCGGGGTTGAACGTGGCCAGCGCGTCACCGAGGACGACGAGGCGCTCGGGCCAGGAGCGCGCCTTCTCCAGGTACCGGCGGTGATTGCTGGTGCTGCGGCTGACATGGACGTCGGTGAGCGGCTCCGCGCCGGAGATCAGCCGGCCCACGATGGGGTCGGGCAGGTCCAGGGTGTACCGCAGGAACGCGTCGGGGTCGGACGGCGGTTCGCCACCGCCCCGCGTGCCGGCGAGGCTGACCATCCAGCGGTCGCCCTCGATCGGCAGCACCATGCCGCTGCGGCCGGGCCGCCCCTGGTACGGGTCGGCCTGCACGATGGTCAGGGGGAAGCGCCCGGCCCCCTCCGGAGTGCGGTACAGACGCGTGGCGTTCACCAGGCCGGCGTCCACCGTCCTCTCGCGCACGTCCTCGACGCCCAGCCCCGCCAGCCAGGTCACGATCCGCGAGCCGCGTCCGCTCGCGTCCACCACGAAGTCGGCGGCGAGGTCCTCCTCCCCGGCGGCGCTGGAGAGGCGGACCCCGGTCACCCGCTGCCGCGACCCCGTCAGCTCCAGCACCCGCGCCTTGCGGATCACCACCCCGGTGCTGTTGTCCAGCACGGCGCCCCGCACCGCCCAGTCGAGCAGGGCCCGGGTGCAGGTCAGCATGCGCGGTCCGGGGTGGCGCCAGCGCCGGAACCAGCCCTCGGGCGTGAGGGCGACCATGCCCGAGCCGAGCGGTATCTCGTGCGCGCCGGCGGCGAGCAGGTGCTTGCGCATGCTGACGCCCGGCACGAGATCCTCCATGGCGGCCAGGCCGCCGGCCATGAGGAGGTGCGCGTGACGTCCCTGCGGCAGGCCCTTGCGGTGCTCCGGCCCCTCGGGCAGATCGTCCCGGTCGAGCACGACCACCTCGTCCGCGACGGCGGACAGGGCCGCCGCGGCCAGCATGCCGGCCAGACCCGCACCGATGACGACAGCTCTACGTGACATGCGACTCCTCGCACTCAGCCATGAAGGCTCCTTGGTCCTGCCGACACTCCCCGACGTCCGGCCACGGCCGTGCGGGCCCACAACACCGTCCGCCGACACGGGTTTTCGAGCCATGTGGGCCTCGTTCCGGACGGCTCTCACCGTACCTTCACGCACCGTGCGCGCGGCCCCTCGTGCGGGGACCGTCGGAAATCGGCCGGGCGGCCCCCCGGGGGGACGCGGTCAGCCGGTGAGTGACCTGCCCTCCGTGTGGTCGTGTGCCAGGGCGCGGATCGCCCGGAGGTCCTCCGTGCGGCGCAGGGCCCGGGACAAGGCGCCGATCTCGCGCAGCAGTTCCGTGGTGTCATGGGCGCCGGTGCCGTCGTCCTCCGGTGTCCGGGTCCCGGCGTCGGCCGCGTCCTGGATCGCCGCGACGGCGGCGAGCACCTTCGCCCGGCCGGGCGGGTGGCCGAGGGCGAGGGCGGCGTCGTGGAACCGTTCGCGCCGGTCCTCGTCGATGTGCCGGGCGAGCGGCAGCAGCACGTCGCGGATGAATGTCTCCCGGCGGACCAGTCGCAGCTCCGGCGTCGCACGCAGCAGGAACGGGACCCCGGTGCCGTTGACCGTCTTCATCAGCAGGTACAGCGGCCGCAGTTCGTGGTGGGCGAGCCGGACGTGCCAGCGGCCGTGCAGGTACTGCCCGGCGTGCGGGAGGATGAAGCCGACCGCGATGAGCACGGCGGACAGGCAGGCGAACGGCGGGGCGACGGCCGTGCTCAGCCAGTCCACGTTCCGCCCCGACCAACGGGCCACCACGGCACTGATCTTGGCGGCGTCGAAGAGCAACTGCGCCGCGTAGCCGACGCCGAGGAACTTCAGCCCCCAGCGCAGCAGCGCGTCGAGCCCGTCCGTGCGCACCCAGTTCCAGATCAGCCCGTTGGTGACCAGCGCGGCCGTGGTGTGCGCGAGCAGGTAGAGCACGATCACTTCGCGCATGTACGGCGTGTTCGCGTAGTACGTGTCGAGATCCCGCAGCCGCTCCTCCGGCACGTCCGCGAGGGCGAACAGCACCCACATCGCGACGATCACACCCGAGTAGACCGCCACGACCCCGCGCATCGCGCGCCGGGTGCGGTCCGAGCGGTCGGACGGGCCGTGGCGCCAGGAGATGATCAGCAGCAGACAGAAGGCGCAGAACGCGGTGAGCAGCGAGTAGACCCAGGGGCCGGAGAAGTTCGCCACCCCGGTGAGCCGGTTGACCCGCGCGATCGTCGACGGCGCCACGAAGACGAACACCGCGAGGGCGAGCAGCAGCAGCCCGCCGACCGCGCGCAGCATCGGGTCCTTCCAGAGCCGGATGACGCTCGGCAGCTTGATGGCCAGGGCGGCGGCCAGGACCCCCGCGGGGATCCACCAGAAGTTCGGATAGAACTGGTTGACGAACTCGACCGGGGTCAGCGCCACCGTCGTCACGGTGCCGCACCTCCTCGCGGCCCCCGGTAGTACAGCGACCGCTGCACGGGCTCCAGGGGAACGTCCGGTCCGCGCCCACCCGGCAGCAGCGCCCGGCACCCCGCCGCCAGCCGGTGTCCGAAGGCGTCGGCATCGGCCTCGTCCCGCTCCCGGGAGCCGTTGCGGGCGGCCACCGCCAGCGCGACGTCGTCCCACCCCGGCCGGTCGGCGAAGGCGTGGGCCGCCGCCGCGCCCGCCCCGTGGTGATGCCCGTGCCCGGCGTGCAGATGCCACAGCTCGTGCCCGAGGATGACCAACTGCTGCACGGCCTCGGCCCGTTCCTCGACGATGACGAGGTCGAAGTCCTGGAACTCCACCCACAGACCGGTCACTTCGATCTCGTCGGGGAAGCGCTCGAACCGCAGCTCGACCGGCCGCCCGCCGCGCCGCGCGCTCATCTCCTCGCACAGGGCCCGGCACAGCGACCGCACGTCGGTGGGGGCCTGGCGTCTCGCCCGGACCGCCGCGGCGAGTTCGGCGGCCAGGCGGCGCATGGCGGAGCCATGGCGCGAGCGCCTGAGCGCGGCGGTGACTCGGGCGGCCATCGTCCGCGCGCCCGCGATGTCCATCGCTCCCCCTTCTCACCACCGGCCGACGGCTTCGGCAGCCCGTCCGAGACTACGCGCCCGAAAGTGTGCGCGTCATGCGATCCGATGTCCGTAGTTCAACGGGGAACGACCGAACTCGCCCAAAAGTCCTGCCCGAAGTTCGTGTCCTACCCATTGACGCGCAAGCGCTTCGAACTTACGGTCCCGTTCGAAGTTACGAGCACTATTCGGGATATCGAACAGTAAGGGCAGGGCATGGGACGACCTGGCCTGAATCGCAGGCAGCTTCTCGGCGGGCTCGGCGGACTCACCGTCGCGGGCAGCTTCGGCTTCGCCGCACTCGGCACCGGAGCCGACGCACTCGCCTCGGACGCGCACACGCGGGTGCGGTACTGGAACCTCTTCAGCGGCGGCGACGGCTACAACATGATCGCGATGCTGAACTCCTTCCGTAAGGACCATCCGGACGTCGCGGTCAAGGACTCCACGCTCCAGTGGGGCAGCCCCTTCTACACCAAGCTCGCCATGGCCGCCGCGGGCAACCGCGCCCCCGACCTCGGCGTCATGCACATGGGCCGGGTCACCGGATTCTCGCCCGGCCGCCTCCTGGACGCCTGGGACGTCGACCTGCTCGCCAAGTACGGCGTCCGGAAGCAGGACTTCAACCCCCAGCTGTGGAACCGCGGCGTCATCGACGGCAAGCTCTACGCCGTCCCCCTCGACATCCACGTCCAGCTCTGCTTCTACCGCAAGGACGTGCTGAAGAAGGCGGGACTGCTGGGCGACGACGGCCGGATCGTGCCCGTGACGTCGACCGGCGAGTGGTTCGAGGTGCTCAAGGAAGCCAGGAAGGCCACCAAGAAGGGCCTGCAGACCATGGGCTTCTGGAACAGCGACCAGAACTTCCAGTGGTGGTTCTTCGTCGCCTTCTACACCCAGCTCGGCGGCACCTGGTTCAACGACGCCGACACCGAGGTCACCTTCGACACCGACAAGGCCGTCCAGGTCCTGGAGTTCCTGCGCCGCCACATCACCGACGGCTACGCCGACCCGGGCTTCGCGGGCCCGGCGAGCGCCGAACAGTTCGTCAACGGCTCCCCCTTCGTCTGGGAGGGCAACTGGTCGGTGCCGGTCTTCGACACCGCGAAGGTCGAGTACGGCGCGACCCCGCTGCCGCCCGTCTTCGGCAAGCCGGCCACCCACGCCGAGTCGCACGCCTTCGTCCTGCCGCACCAGTCCGACCGCGGCGGCCCCGCCAACGAGGGCGCCCACCGGCTCGCCGCCTACATCGTCCGGCACGCGCGGCAGTGGGCGCTCGGCGGGCACATCCCCGCCTACCGGCCGATCCTGTCCACCGCCGCGTACCGGAAGATGAGCCCCCAGAACGAGTACGTCTCGGCCATGGACCACCAGGCCACCGAGCCCAAGGTGTGGTTCGCCGGATCCACCGGCATCCTCGCCCAGCGCGTCGGCCCCATCGTCGTCTCCTCCACGATGGGCTCCGCCCGGCCGGAGAGCGCCGCCCGCCGGATGAAGAGCGAACTCACCAGGCTGCTCGCGACGAAGAACCCCATGGACGGCAGGACCGCCGCGCAGGGAGGTGCGGTCGCATGACGACCAGCGCTCAGACCGTCATCGCCCCGGTACGCGCGACAACCGCCGCCGACAGCGCCACCGTCCGCCGCAAGCAGGGCTTCCAGCACGGCGGCTGGTTCGTCGCCCCGTTCCTCCTCCTGTTCACGCTCTTCGTGATCTGGCCGCTGCTGCGCGGCGTCTACCTGAGCTTCACGGACGCCAACATCTCCGGCGACAGCGCGAACTTCGTCGGCCTCGACAACTACCGCGAGGCCCTCCAGGACCCCCTGATGTGGGACACGCTCGGCCACAGCGCCTACTTCACGCTGCTGGTCGTGCCCTGCATCACGGTCCTCGCCTTCCTCCTCGCGATGCTCGCCCACCACATCGAGCGCGGCAAATGGCTGTGGCGCCTGTGCTTCTTCGCCCCGTTCCTGCTGCCGTCCACCGTCGCCGCGAACCTGTGGCAGTGGCTGTTCAACCCCGGCACCGGCATGATCAACCACGTCTTCGGCCTCGACACACCGTGGCTGACCGACAAGTCCTACGCGATGCTCGCGGTGGTCGTCTGCACGCTCTGGTGGACGGTCGGTTTCAGCTTCCTGCTCTACCTCGCCGCGCTCCAGGGCATCCCCGACCACCTCTACGAGGCCGCCAAGCTGGACGGCGCGAACGCCTGGCACCGCATGATCCACATCACCCTGCCGATGCTGCGCAACATCACCGGGCTCGTCATCGCCCTGCAGATCCTCGCCTCGCTCCAGGTCTTCGACCAGGCCGTCGTGATGATGGACTTCACCCCCGGGCCCGAGGAATCGACCCGCACCATCGTCCAGTACACCCTCGAAGAGGGCTTCACCAGCTACCGCGTGGGCTACGCCTCCGCGATCTCCATCATCTTCTTCGTGATCATCGCGTCCGTCGCCGTCGCCCGGATGTGGCTGCTGCGCAAGCGTGAGGAGGGCGTGCGATGACCGCCACGCAGATCCGTGCCAGGGCCCCGAAGGACCGCAAGCCCTGGACCCCCAGCCAGATCGTCCTCACCCTGGTCGGCACCGCCGTCTCCGTGGTGTTCATGGCGCCGCTCGTCTGGGCCCTGTTCACCTCCCTCAAGTCCGAGACCGAGGCCGTCGAGGTGCCGACGCACTGGCTGCCGGAGGACTGGACCACCCAGGCCTGGACGGCCATCTTCGACACCGGCAACATCACCAACTGGTTCGTGAACTCCGTCGTCGTCTCCGTCTGCGTCACCGCCGTCGTCCTGCTGGTCAGCTCGCTGGCCGGATACGGCTTCGCCCGCACCGAGTTCCGCGGCAAGAACGCCCTGATGGGCCTGGTCATGGCGGGCCTGATGGTCTCGCCCGCCGTCCTCGGCGTGCCGCTGTTCACCACCGTGCAGCAGATGGGCATGGTCGACACCTACTGGGGCATGATCCTGCCGCAGTGCGCGCCCGCCGCGATGGTCTACATCCTCTACAAGTTCTTCCAGGGCGTCCCGCGCGAACTGGAGGAGGCCGCGTTCATCGACGGCGCGGGCCGCTGGCGCGTCTTCTTCACCATCGTCCTCCCGCTCTCCCGCCCCTCCCTCGCCGCGGTCGGCATCTTCACCTTCATCGCCTCGTGGAACAACTTCCTGTGGCCCTACATGGTGACCAACAACCCCGACCTGATGACCATGCCGAACGGCATCGCGACCGTCATGAACTCCTACGGCATCCAGTGGGCCCAGCTCATGGCCGGCGGCCTGATGGCGGGCCTGCCGCTGATCATCGTGTTCGTCTTCTTCCAGCGTCAGATCGTGGCCGGCGTCGCCCACACGGGATTGGCGGGACAGTGACCCTGCGCAGCACCCTCACCGCCATGGCGGCGGCCACGCTCCTCGCCCTGCTGCCCCACACCGCACAGGCCGCGGAGACCTACCCCGACCCCCGCCCGATCACCGGCCAGGAGATCATCCACGACCCGGCCGTCTCGCGCCTGAAGTCCGGCGGCTACGTCGCCTACTCCACCGGCGGCATCATCGGCGCCCGCCTCTCCGCGGACGGCCGGCACTGGACCGACGCCGGCAACGCCTTCGCCGAGCCCCCGGCCTGGTGGTACGAGTACAACGACAAGGCCGACCCCTGGGCCCCCGACCTCTCCCGGCGCGACGGCCGCTACTGGCTCTACTACTCCGTCTCCTCCTGGGGCAGCAACCACTCCGCGATCGGCGTCGCCACGTCCCGCACCGGCCTGCCCGGCACCTGGACCGACCACGGCAAGGTCTTCACCTCGGAGACGACCGACACGTGGAACGCCATCGACCCGGCGATCATCCGCGCCGACGGCAAGCTGTGGATGTCCTTCGGCTCGTACTGGACCGGCATCCGCATGGTCGAACTGAACCCGAAGACGGGCAAGGCGATCCCCGGCGCCGAGGTCCACCACCTGGCCACCCGCCCCGACGCCCCCTATGCCGTCGAGGGCCCGTACATCGTCGAACACGGCCGCCACTACTACCTCTTCGCGTCCTACGACGCCTGCTGCCAGGGCGTGAACTCCACGTACAAGATCAAGGTCGGCAGGTCGACGTCCGTGACCGGCCCGTACGTCGACAGCACGGGCAAGCCGCTCCTGGAGGGCGGCGGCGACGTGCTCCTGGAGGGCCACGGCCGCTACATCGGCACGGGCGGCGAATCGGTCTTCAGAGACAGAGGCAAAGATGTCCTGGCGTACCACTACTACGACGCGCAGGACGAAGGCACCCCGAAGCTGGGGCTGAACACCCTGAGCTGGAACAAGAAGGGCTGGCCGAGTCTGACCTAGGGGCGCGGGGCTGTATCAATGTGCGGCTCCGCCGCGTGGGCGCGACAAGCCACGAATCACCTGCAGACAAAACGGAACCTCGAAAGGCAAGCATGCACACGGCCCGCTTCACCCTCGACCCCGCCTTCACAGTCGGCGAGGTCAACCCTCGCCTCTTCGGCAGCTTCGTAGAACACCTCGGCCGCTGCGTCTACACCGGCGTCTTCGAACCGGACCACCCCACGGCCGACGACAAGGGCCTCCGCCAGGACGTCCTCGACCTCGTCCGCGAACTCGGCGTCACCGCCATCCGCTACCCCGGCGGCAACTTCGTCTCCGGCTACAAGTGGGAGGACTCGGTCGGCCCCGCCGAGAACCGCCCCCGCCGCCTCGACCTGGCCTGGCACTCGACGGAGTCCAACCGCTTCGGCCTGTCCGAGTACATCGACTTCCTCCGCAAGATCGGCCCCCAGGCCGAGCCGATGATGGCCGTCAACCTCGGCACCCGAGGCGTCGCCGAGGCCCTGGAACTCCAGGAGTACGCCAACCACCCCGAGGGCACGGCCCTGTCCGACCTGCGCGTCTCCCACGGCGACAAGGACCCCTTCGGCATCCGCCTGTGGTGCCTCGGCAACGAGATGGACGGCCCCTGGCAGACCGGCCACAAGACGGCCGAGGAGTACGGCCGCCTCGCCGCCGAGACGGCCCGGGCCATGCGCCAGCAGGACCCCGGCGTCGAACTCGTCGCCTGCGGCTCCTCCAGCCAGTCGATGCCCACCTTCGCCGCGTGGGAGGCGACGGTCCTGGAGGAGACGTACGACCTCGTCGACTACATCTCCCTGCACGCCTACTACTGGCCCGAGGACGGCGACCTCGACTCCTTCCTCGCCTCCGCCGTCGACATGGAGTCCTTCATCGACAACGTCGTCGCGACCGCCGACCACGTGGGCGCGCGCCTGAAGTCGAAGAAGAAGATCAACCTCTCCTTCGACGAGTGGAACGTCTGGTACCTGCCCGAGTGGGAGGCCCGCGCCAAGACCTTCGAGCAGCACGACTGGCCCGAGGCGCCGCGCCTGCTGGAGGACAACTACAGCGTCACCGACGCCGTCGTCTTCGGCTCGCTCCTCATCGCCCTGCTCCGGCACGCCGACCGGGTCACCGTCGCCTGCCTCGCCCAGCTCGTCAACGTCATCGCCCCGATCATGACCGAGCCGGGCGGCCCGGCCTGGCGGCAGACCACGTTCTTCCCCTTCGCGCAGGCCTCCAAGTACGGCCGCGGCCAGGTCCTCGACGTCCGCGTGGACTCGCCGACGTACGAGACGAAGAAGTACGGCGAGACCGACCTGCTGCACGCCACCGCAGTGCGCGGCGAGGACGGCACGGTCACCGTCTTCGCCGTCAACCGCAGCCGCACCGAGGCGCTGCCCCTGGAGGTCGCGCTGAACGGGCTCGACCTGTCGTCGGTCGTCGAGCACAGCGCCCTCGCGGACGCCGACCCCGACGCCCGCAACACCCTCGACGACCCCGAGCGGGTGGCCCCGCACGCGGTCGACGGCACGACCCTCCAGGACGGCACGCTGAGCGCCGTCCTGGAGCCGCTGTCCTGGAACGTGATCCGGCTGGCGTGACCGGCGCCCGGTCAGCGTTCGATGCGGGGCCGGGCGGTCTCGGACGGCGAGGACGAGGTCGTCCCCACCGCCCAGTAGCCGTCCGAACCCGGCACCTTCGCCAGGGCGTTCATGATGACGGGGGTCGTGGCCACCGGCCCCCGCTCGCTCACCCAGGCCGTGCCGTCCCAGCGCAGGTAGTGGGCCCGGGTCTGGTCCCAGAAGTCCCAGCCGGCGATCCGGTCGGGCCGGCCCTGCGCGTCGCCCACGATGCCGGACAGCATGCCGACGCCGAACGGTGCCTTGACGTGCTCCCAGGAGGCGCCGTCCCCGTGCAGCAGCCGGACGCCCGGGGGCTTGCCGGGCGGGCCGCCGATGCCGTAGTCGTAGCCCGTCAGCCAGATGTCGTCGCGGGCGACCGGGAGCAGCCCGGTGAAGCCGGCGCGGATGCCGCCGGGTGACGGCAGCACGGTCCAGGCCGCTCCGTCCCAGCGGGCGACGAGCGCGGTGTCGTAGACCCAGATGTCGCCGCAGAGCGAGCGGTGGATGCCGTACGGCGGGGTGGTGGTCGTGGCCGGGGGCGCCTCCAGCCAGGTCCACTTGCCGCGGTGGCCGTGCAGCAGCACCGAGCCGTCGCTGTTCCGGCCGGAGACCCAGACGTGGCCCCGGGGGCCGGTCGTGACGGCGGCCAGGTCGGTCCCGGTCGTCCCGCGCCCGGGGTAGTCGGTCTCCTGCCAGGCACGTCCGTCCCAGGCGAGGAGGTGTGCGGTGCCGGAGGTGTCGGCGCCGACGGCCCAGGCGGACCCGTCGGACGCGGCGGCGACGGAGGCCAGGTAACCGTTGAAGCCGGGGCTGGTGCGCTGCCAGGCGGTGCCGTCCCAGACGAGGGCCAGCGCCTTCCCCCGGATGCTGCCGCTGCGGCCCTCCTCGCCCACGGCCCAGGCGAGGCCGGGACCCGAGGCGGCCACGGCCCGCAACTGCGCCGCGGGGGCGGCCTCCGGGGCCGTGACGGCCTGCCACTCGCGGGCCTCACCCAGGGGACCCGGGGCCGCCCAGGCCGCCCCGCCCCGCGCCGAGACGAGCCCGGCCCCGGCCACCGCGCCTAACCCAGTGATGAAACGCCGTCTTCGCACGAGGTTCCCCTCCCTGTCGAAAAGCCCTGAAGGGCCCACACGGTGAACCAGCGTCCCGGAGAAGGCAAGGCACGGGTACGGCTCGATCCGGTCACACCGGCTTGACGGGCACTCCTCCGGCCGCCGCGCCCAGCAGCGTCAGCCGCACGTCCCTCGGCCCCGACGGTGTGGTTCCGTCGGACAGCACCGCCAGGGCCAGTGTGTTGGAACCACGTGTGCGCAGGATCCCGTTCGGCAGCACGAACGTGTGCTGCGGCCCTACGTCGTTGATGTACTGCCCCATGTTCCAGCCGTTGAGGAAGAGCTGCACGCGGTAGGCCCGGTCCGGGTCGTCGTCGAGGACGAGTCCGACGGAGGCGTCCACGCCCGGGTCCACGTCCAGCCGGAAGCCCGTGCGGTACCAGGTGACGCCCTGCCTCCGCCCGGCCCGGAGCGAATCGGTCTCGTCCCAGTCCTCGTCGTCGTGCTCCGGCAGGTGCCAGCCCTCGCGCTCCCCGTACAGCCCGCCGTTGTTCATCGGCCCGCGCACGGGGTCGGGCGCGGACGCGCCCTGGATCCGCCACGTCACCTCGGGGGAGGCGCCCTCGAAGGTGACGGCGGTCAGTCCGCGCGCGGCCTTGTGCGTGTCGAGGGCCCTGCCGTCCATGTCGTGCTGCATCGGCCGCACGAGCACGGACAGCACATGCCGCTCCCGGCGCTCCTCGCGGAACCTCTTCCGCAGCTTCTTCGGCAGCCCGAAGGTGGCCTTGGCGGTCCACGTCCCCTGCCGCGCCCGGTCCTTGTCCGGTACCGGCATCCGGTGCGTGCCCAGCGGCTCGCCGTCCAGCCAGGCCATCAGCAGGCCCTGCGTGCCCGTGCTGTAGGAGAGGGAGACGGACTCGACGGCGCTGTCGTCCGTCCACTCGCCCCGGTACCAGACGTCGCCGTAGTGGAAGCCGTAGTCGTCGGCGAAGAGGACGGGCTGCCCGTCGGGCACGGGCGTGGTGCTGAAGGTCGTCGTCCTGTCGGCCGTCGTCCAGTCCGAGTCGTCGAAGTCGGGTGCGGCCTCCGGGTTCTCGGTCCGTCGCCGCCAGCCGTGCAGGGCGGGCAGGGCCGGCCGGGTCACGCCGGGCAGCGGCTTCAGCGCCAGCAGGCTGTCGGAGGCGCTGATCCGGCAGGGGACCGGGCGGCCGTTCCAGGTGACATGGGTGATCCCGCGCGGCCCCCACACCTCCAGGCCGGTCTCGCCGATGGTGTCGCCGGTGAGGTGGACGGTGGAGCCGCGCAGCTCGGCCGAGCGCAGCAGGGCCGGTCCGTAGACGAGGAGCGGGCCGGACGGCGTCTCGTAGGGCCACAGCCGCAGGGCGGTCGCGTCGTCGGCGAACAGCACCAGCATCGGCGTGTCCACGCCGTCGCCCTCGACCCGCACCCGGCTCAGCCCGCCCGCGCCGAGCGGAGCCGTGATGTTCAGCTTGCCGAGGTTGTAGGCCCAGGCGGGCTCCGCGTCCAGCCGCATGGGCGTCGGCTCGTCCGCGCACTCCAGCACGACCTGCGCCATCTCGCCCCGGCGGCCCGCGAAGACGGCGATGTCCTGCCGCCCGGCCGTCAGGCTCACCATGGGCTGCACGGTGGAGTGCACCAGCGTCCGCTTCCCGAGCTTCAGCCCGGCGGCGAGCAGCTTGGCGTCCCGCGCCGGGACGGTGACCGGCACGTCGATCCCGGCGTCGGGCAGCGTCGTGGAGACCGCCTCGCCGGAGTCGTTGCGCAGGACGTAGACATGGGCGCCGGTGTCCGGGTTGGCCAGGTGGTAGACCTTGACCCGCTCGTCGGCGGCGCGCACGTCCTTCGCCCGGTTCAGCTTGGCCAGGTCGGGCACATGCCGCAGCAACTGCCCGATCTGGTGCATCGGGGCGAGCTTCGGGGTGGCGTTGCGGGCCTCGTCGAAGGCGGCCCCGTAGTCGTACGAGGTGTAGACGGCCGGCGCGGGCAGCCAGCCCCAGGAGGTGCCGCCGAACGTCATGTAGACGTTGTGCAGGGTGATGCCGTTGGCGAGGTTGGTGAGGTAGAAGCGTCGCTCGTACGCCGCGTCCCGGGTCCGGCGCGCCTCGGCGTACCCCTTGCCGTCGAACCAGGACCCGCCCCACGGGTCGAACCAGCCCCCGCCGAACTCCGGCACGAACCCGGGCGTGCGTGGACTGGCCGTGGCCCCGCCCTTCGCCCCGCCGGGCCCGAAGTGCCCCCAGTCGGGCGGCACCTGGTCCGGCTCCGGATACCCGTCGAACCCGTACAGCCACCGCCCCTTCTCGCCGCCGGTGCGGAACGACCCGGGCGCCCAGTACCCGTTGCGCCCCTTGTCGTTGTGGAACAGCGGTACGTCGATGCCGTCGGCGCGGACCTTCTCGTACAGGTACGACATGTAGGCACGCCCGGTCGGGTCGTCGGCGTGGGCGTCGTACTCGTTCTCGATCTGGTACAGCAGGACCGTGCCCGTGCCCCGCGTGAACAGCCGTTTGGCGACGATGGCGTTGACGGCGGTCAGCCACTCGTCGACGTACCGCAGATACGTCGGGTCGGAGGTGCGGGCCCGGCCCTCGGTGGCGGTCAGCCAGCCGGGGAAGCCGCCCGCGTCGACCTCGGCGTTGATGTACGGGCCGGGCCGCAGGATCACGTACAGGCCGGTCTCGGCGGCCGTGCGCAGGAACAGGTCCAGATCACGCACCCCGGTGAAGTCGTAGCGGCCGGGCGCGGGGGAGTGGTAGTTCCAGGCGACGTACACGCTCACGGCGTTGTAGCCGTGCGCGCGCATCTTCTCCAGCACGTCCCGCCACAGCGACGGGCTCGGCAGCCGGAAGGGGTGCAGCTCGCCCGACCAGAGCACCAGACGCCGGCCGTCGACCAGCAGCGAGTACCGGTCGAAGCCGATCGTGTGCCGCCGGCCGTCCGCGCCCGGCACCGGAGGCGGCGGGCCCGTGGGCGCGGTCCGTGCCGGGTTGGCGGAGGTCGGCGACCCGCTGCCGGTCAGCGCGAAGCCGAGCGCCGCCGTGCCGGCGAGAGCGTGGAAGGTACGCCTGCTGAGCTCCAAGGGAGCGCCTCCTGTTGTGCTGCATGCCGTAGTGAAAGGCACCTTATGCGCCCGGGGACACCGCTCGCCCGGCGGGCAGGGCCGCTGTGAATCACCGGTGGTGTGAATGGCCGGAGACCGACCTGGCCGACCCCCGCTCCGCTGCGTACGATGCGACCGCTCCCGGCCTTCACAGCTCCTCCATGAAATGGTCACAGGCTGGGGGTGCGTGCGCTGTCTCCTTGTCATGCGCATGTCCATCGAGATCCACCCTCACTGATCCACCCCCCACGAACGGATGGGAGAACCATGGCCGGTGGCCTGCTCCTGAGCGGCGCGATCGCCGCGCTGCTCACCAGCGCACTTCCCGCGCAATCCCCGTCCTCCGGGTTCGTCGACCCGCCCCCGGACAAGATCGTCATCAAGGTCGCCACCGTGAACGGCTCCGGCTGCCCCCAGGGCACCGCGGCGGTCGCCGTCTCCGAGGACAACACGGCCTTCACGGTGACCTACAGCGACTACCTCGCCCAGGCCGGCGGGGGCTCCGACCCCACCGCGTTCCGCAGGAACTGCCAGCTCAGCCTGATCGTCCACGTGCCGCAGGGCTTCACGTACGCCATCGCCAGCGCCGACTACCGCGGCTTCGCCTCGCTCCAGCGCGGCGCGAGCGCGACACAGCGAGCCTCGTACTACTTCCAGGGCTCGCCCAGCACGGTGTACCGGAACCACCCCTTCAACGGCCCCTACAACGACAACTGGCAGGCCACCGACGAGACGGACTGGGCCCAACTCGTCTACGCGCCCTGCGGAGTCCAGCGCAACTTCAACATCAACACCGAGATCCGGGTGAACGCCGGTACGCAGGCGGCCGACAAGGTCAGCTTCATGACGATGGACTCGACGGACGGGGACATCAGCACGGTGTACCACATGGCGTGGAAGGAGTGCCCGAAGAAGTCCTGACGGGGTGAGGGGCGGCCCGCCGACCGGGTCCGGCGGGCCGCCCCTTCAGTTGATCTCTTCGATGAAGGGCCGGGAGAACAGCGCCCAGAGCAGCCCGCCGTCGACCATGAGCGAGCGCGTACACCGAGGGTCGGAGCAGGAGTCGGCCTCTGTCGGCGGTCAGGCGGTGAGTGCCGTGCGCAGGGTGGTGGCCATCAGATCGATGGCTTCCTTCCCGGCCGGTACCGGGCCGGTGTGGGTGAAGTAGTGGTCGACACCCTCGAAGCAACGGTGGGTGACCGGTACGCCGGCGGCTTCCAGGGCCTTGGCGTACGCGTCGCCCTCGTCGCGCAGGCGGTCGTGCTCCGCGGTGATGACCAGGGCGGGCGGCAGCCCGGCGAGGTCGTCGGCCAGTCCGGGCGACACCAGCGGATGGGCGAGGTCGGCGGGATCGGGGACGTATGCGGCGGTGAAGATCCGCATGAGCTGAGGGGTGAGCAGGGGCTTGGCGATGGGTGACTGCTTGGTGGCCGGGTCGGCGAGTTGGTCGAGCGGTGCCGAGTCGATGATCTGGAGGCGGGGCGTGAAGGTGCCGCGGTCCCGAGCGGTGCGGCAGACCGCGGCGGTCAGGTTGGCCCCGGCGCTGTGTCCGCCCACGGCGAGTCGCGAACCGTCCCAGTTGTTGGCGGCGCCGTTCTCGGCCACCCAGGCGGTGACGTCGTACGCCTGGGTGACGGGGGCGGGGTACGGCCGCCGCGGGGCGACGGCGTAGTCCACGTTGATCACCACGCAGCCGGCCGTGGCGGCTATGTAGCGGCAGATGTGGTCGTCCTGCTGGGGGCGGGCGATCACGAACCCGCCGCCGTGGAAGTTGACGTACACGGGGGCTGGGGCTGCGGTGTCGGCCGGCGGGCGGTAGACGGTGCACGTCACCGGTCCGGCGCCGGTCTCCACCCGGATCGATTCCGTGCGCTTCGGGATGTCGGTGAAGCGCAGATCCTTGTGCACGCGGCTCATCATTCGGCCGAGCAGCAGCTGAACCCCTCTGGCCTGGATTCTGGGCCTGAATGACATGGCTGGACCCCATCGCTACAAACTTAAAGTATCAGGATTCCTGATAATGAAGGTTCGTCGCTGATCACGCAAGGGGCAGCCAGGACGGTTGCTGGTGGACGACTTGGCCGAGGCATGGGGAAAGATCCTGAGCCATGGAGTTCTTCTGCTACCACCGCGACCGGCCCGGTTCCCTGCCGCTGCGAATGGAGTTGGGCGAGGCGCACTGGGCCTACATGGACCGGTACGAGACGGAGTTGATCGCCCGGGGACCGACCTTTGCTGCGGATGGGGAGACGCCTACCGGGAGTGTCCACATCGTCGACCTCCCCGATGCCACTGCCGCCCGTGCCTTCGCTTTCGACGAGCCCAACTACCAGGCCGGGGCATACCGGGACGTGCTGCTGCGGCGGTGGCGGAATCTGCTGGGGCGGACCATGTGGGAGTTTCCCGGTGGGCGGACGGACGGGAAGCGGTACCTCGTGCTCGGGTTCGGCACGGGGGACGGTGCCGACCTCGATGTGCCGGGCGCCTTGCGGGACGAACTGATCGCGTACGGGCCGCTGCTGTCCGACGACGGTGCCGTGTGGGTGGGTACGGCGGCACTGGTGCGGGCCGCGGACGCGGAGGCGGCCCGTGCGGTGCTGACCTCGGGGCGGTACGCCGAGGTCGAGGTCCATGACTGGGAGTTCGGCGGGCGGCGGTGAGGAACCGAGCGGCGGGTCCCCACCGCTCATAGGCTGTGTTGATCACCGTGGAGAGGAGATCCCCGTGTCCGGTCTTGTCGTACTCGAGGTGGCCCAGTGGCAGGGATCGGGGGCGGCGACCGCCGGCCGGTTGCGCGGTGGGGCCGCCCGGCTGGCCGAGCTGATGCCCGAAGGCCGGCGGTGTGCGGTCGCGCTCGACAGTGGCGTCGGGAACGCGCGGGGCGGCGTACGGAACGCCGACGTGCTGGAGCGGCACCTGCACGCCGTGCGCGAGGCACTGGCCGGGGTTCCGGCGGGCGACACCGTCGTGACCGTCGGCGGCGACTGCGGGGTCGATCTCGCCCCCGTCGAGACCGCGCTCTCCGTGTTCGGCGACCGGCTGGCCCTGGTGTGGTTCGACGCGCACGCAGACCTCAACACCCCGGAGTCGTCGCCCTCCGGCGCCTTCCACGGCATGGTGCTGCGCGCACTCATCGGCGACGGACCTCAGGGCCTGCGCCCCGTGCGGAGCCTGTCGGCCGACCGCGTGGTGCTGGCGGGGGCCCGGTCCCTGGACCCGGGCGAGCGGGACCTCGTCGAGCGCCGCGGCATCCGGCACGTCGGTGTCGAGCGGCTGACCGAACCGGGTCCGCTCCTGGCGGCCGTGCGCGCGACCGGCGCCGAAGCGGTGTACGTCCACATCGACCTCGACGTCCTCGACCCGCGGGTCTTCCCGGCCGTCGGCACACCGGAACCCGGGGGTCTCGACGTCGACGACCTGCTGGGGGCGGTGCGGGCGCTGACGCAGGAGTTCACCCTCGCCGGTCTCGCGCTGACCGAGTACGAGCGGGGCGAGGACACCGGTCAGGAGGAGGCCGTACTGCGGCGGATCGTGGACGGGCTGTTCGGGACCGCCCGGGGCTGAGCAGCGAAGCGGGCGGTCCCGGCGGCTACTTGGCGGCGTGCGTGAGGAAGGCGGACCAGGCGGTGGGGGAGAGGTGGAGTTCGGGGCCTTGGCGGTTCTTCGAGTCCCGGATGTGGATCGTGTCCGGGTTGCTGGCGACCTCCAGGCAGTCGCCGGAAGCGCTGCTGCTGTAACTAGACTTGTACCAGGCCAGTTCGCTGGTGTTCATAGGTCTCCTCGCATGCGCTGCAACAGGCTCACCGAGTCTTCGAGGGAGAGAGCCTGTGCACGCATCCTGGCATACCTCCTCTGGAGCACGCTGACCACTTTCCGGTCGGTGACAAGCTGACCGCTCTCTTGTCCTTCGAGGTAGGCGAACCACTGGTTCTCCGGTGTTTCCAGCAGGTGGAACGGGCCTTGGAGTCCCGAGTGGGATTCGCGCACCAGCGGCATCACCTGGATCTCGACGTTGCGTAGCTGGGAGCTCTTCAGCACGTGGTCGATGAGGTCCCGCGTTACTGCCCTGCCGCCTGTGCAGCGCAGGAACGCGTGCTCCTCGACGATGAAGCTGAACGCGGTATTCGGTCGCTCCCACAGCAGCTTCTGCCTCTCGGCTCGTGCTGCCCACCGTTCCTCGATCTGCTGGTCGGCGAGTGGCGGCAGGTTGTCGGCGGCGAGAGCCCGGATGTAAGCCTGCGTCTGCAACAGGCCGGGAACCATGCGGCACTCGTACGTGCACATGGTGATGGCGGTCTGTTCCAACGCAGCCCACCGCCGAAACCAAGCCGCCAACCCCGGCTGTCGCTCCAGACACTCCGCCGCCCTCTGCAACGCCCCCGTCCTCCCGAACACCTCCTCCGCACGTTGCACGAACTCGGCATCCGGCATCCGACGCCCCAACTCCACCGAAGCCACCGTATGTTTGGAGAACCGCACCAGTTCCCCGAACTCCTCCCGGCTCAGCCCCGCGTGTTCGCGCAAGCCCTGGACCACCGCTCCGAACGTCCGCAGACTGTCGGACGACTCCGGCTCGCCGTTCGTGTTCGTCCCCACCGCGCCATCGACCACCGTCGGTCACCTCCCGCACGAATCGTCACGGGTAGTCACCGGTACTGTCCAGTCCGTCACCGCGTACGCTGCCGCAGCGTACGCGGCGTCGGCCTGGAGAATCGCCCTTCCCAGCCGCCAGATTGGGCGCATGACGTCACAGTCCGCCTCCCAAAGCCCGGTTACCGTACGTGTGTTCAGGCAGCGTTTCAGTTCCACCCCGCGCGGTGCCCGTCTCGCCCGCCACCTCACGCTGAACCAGCTCCACAGCTGGGGCATCCCCTACGGGACGGACGTCTCCGACGCGGTCGGCGTGATCGTGGCCGAGCTGGCGGCCAACGCCGTGACGCACGGGCGCGTGCCCGGCCGGGACTTCGAACTGCGGCTGGCGCTCCTCACGGGCAGCGTCCGGGTGGAGGTCGCCGACACCCGCAGCGGGCCACCGCGTCCGCCCGCTCCGGGGGCCGTGCGGCCGCCCCGGCCCCTCGATGAGCACGGGCGGGGGTTCGTCCTGGTCGACGCGCTCGCCGACCGGTGGGAGGTGCTCGACCGGGAGCCCCTGGGCAAGACCGTCCGTGCCGAGGTCGATGTGCCGGGGTGGCCGGCCCTGTCATCCCGCGACCCGGCACTCGGTGACAGGTGCTGCGCGGACCATTGACGCGCAAGGTGTTCGATTCTACGGTCCGTTCGAACTTGCGATCGCTGTTCGAGATGTCGCACGGCGTATTCACCCCCACCGCAAGGAGGACCCGCATGAGCCGCAGTCCCCGCACGCCCCGCCCCCTCCGCAGGCGAACCGCCCTGCTCGCCCTCCCCACCGCAGCCCTGCTCGCCCTGATCCCGAGCACGGCGTCGGCGTACCCCAACCCCGGCCGCGTCACCGGCGACGTCGTCACCCACGACCCGTCGATGATCCGCACCTCGTCCGGCCAGTACCTGCTCTACGCCACCGGCGGCGGCATCGCCAACAAGACCAGCAGTGACCGCACCGCCTTCAGAAACGGCGCCGACGCCTTCTCCAGCCGGCCGAGCTGGTGGCGGAACTACTCGTCCGTCCCGGAGGCCTGGGCGCCGGACATCTCGTACCAGGGCGGCAAGTACCTGATGTACTACTCCGTCTCGAAGTTCGGCTCGAACACGTCCGCCATCGGCCTCGCGACCTCCAGCACCGGCCAGCCGGGCAGCTGGACCGACCAGGGGACGGTCTACACCTCGAACTCCTCCAGCGACTTCAACGCCATCGACCCGAACCTCTTCGTGAACGACGACGGCAAGTGGTGGCTGTCGTTCGGCAGTTGGTGGACCGGGATCAAGATGATCCAGATCAACCCGTCCACCGGGAAGCAGCTCTCCTCCAACACCCCCCGGCACTCGCTCGCCTCCCGTCCCACCGGGACCAAGGCGGTCGAGGCGCCCTTCATCGTCAAGAGGAACGGCTACTACTACCTCTTCGCCTCGTACGACACCTGCTGCAACGGGACCAGCTCGACGTACAAGGTCAAGGTCGGGCGGGCGTCCAGCATCACCGGGCCCTACCGCGACAAGAACGGCGTCGACCTGATGAACAACGGCGGCACACCCGTCCTCGAATCGCACGGCAGCGTCATCGGCCCCGGCGGACAGTCGATCCTGAAGGACGCCGACGGCGACCTGATCGTCTACCACTACTACGACGGCAACGCCAACGGCACGCCCAAGCTCGGCATCAACCTCCTGAACTGGAGCAGCGGATGGCCCGTCGCCTACTGACCCTGCTGGCGGCCCTGCTGCTCGCGGTCGGGCTCGGCCAGCCCTCCGCGAGCGCCGCCTCCTTCACGAACCCCGTCAAGTCCGTCAAGGGCGCCGACCCCTGGATCTCGTACCACGACGGCAACTACTACCTGGTGACGACGAGTTGGACCGACGTCATCACCATCCGCAAGTCCGCCACCCTGGCCGGGCTCGCCACCGCGCCCAGTGTGCAGGTCTGGAAGGGCGACGCCGCCTCCCGCTGCTGCAACATCTGGGCGCCCGAGCTGCACTTCCTCAACGGCCGCTGGTACCTGTACTACGTGGCCGGGCAGAACGTGTCCGACTACAACCCGACGCAGCGCAGCCACGTGCTGGAGAGCGCCGGCGCCGACCCCATGGGGCCGTACACCTACAAGGGACAGCTCAGCAACGTGTGGATGCTGGACCCGAGCGTGCTGAACGTGAACGGCCGGCTGTACATGCTGGGCAGCGCCGTCACGGGCGGGACGCAGAACCTCGTCATCGCCCCGATGTCCAACCCGTACACCGTCAGCGGCGCCTACTCGACGATCTCGACACCGACGTACGCCTGGGAACGCCAGGGCGGCACGGTCAACGAAGGCGCGGAGGTACTCCAGCGCAACGGCCGCACCTTCCTCATCTACTCGGCGAGCGGCTGCTGGACGCCCGACTACAAACTGGGCCAACTGGAACTGACCGGTTCCAACCCGCTCTCCGCGTCCTCCTGGACGAAGAAGTCCACGCCCGTCTTCCAGCGCAGCGACGCCAACGGGGTGTACGGGCCCGGCCACAACGGCTTCTTCACCTCACCGGACGGCCGGGAGAACTGGATCGTCTACCACGCCAACGACAGCGCGAGCGAGGGCTGCGACAACGGCCGTACGACCCGGGCCCAGAAGTTCACCTGGAACTCCGACGGCACGCCGAACTTCGGCACCCCGGTGCGGTTGGGCGCCTCTCTGCCCGGGCCTTCCGGAGAGCCGGCCGCCGCCTCGACGACCTACACCGTCACCAACCGCAACAGCGGCAAGTGCCTGGACGTGGCGGGCGGTTCACCGGCCGACGGAGCCAACGTCGCGCAGTACACCTGCAACGGCGACGGCAACCAGCGCTGGCGCCTGGAGGACCTCGGCGACGACACCCACCGCCTGGTCAACGTCGCCACCGGCAAGGTCCTCGACACCGCCGACTGCTCGGCCGCCGACGGTGCCGATCTGCGCCAGTGGTCGTGGCTGAACAACACCTGCCAGCGGTTCCAGTTCGTGGCGACCGACGGTGGCTATGTCCGCATCGTCAACAAGGCCACGGGCAAGGTCGCCGACGTCACCGACTGCTCGACTGCGGACAGCGCGGACGTACGCCAGTGGACCTGGCTCAACAACACCTGCCAGCAATGGAAACTGACGGCGGTTTAACACCCTAGGGGCGCGGGGAACTGCGCGAACAACCACAACACCCCCCGCGCCCGCCCACTCACAGAAACCGCTACGGCGAGAAGGCGCTGTCACCCGGTCGCCGCGTTGGGCCAGCTCTGCGCGGCGGGCCACCCCGTGGCCGGGGCCGGTGACAGCCCGTTGGTCCCCCGCACCTGCGCGGCCGTCAGACCACCCCGCGCCGGAACACCGGGCGGCGTCGGCCCGGTGAACGGAGCGGGAGCCGGCGCCGGGGCCTGGGCCACGGGGGCCAGGGGCGGTGCGGGCGCGGCCATCGGCTGCGGAGCCGCCGGCTGCGGCACCTGCGGCCGGGGCACCTGCGGCTGAGGCATCTGCGGCTGGGGCATCGGCTGCGACTGCGGCAGCTGCGCCGCGGCCGGCATCGGCATCCCACCACCCGCACCCGCCGGAACGGCGGACGCGGCGGCGGGGAGCGGCATGCCGATGCCGGCGGCCGGGGCGGGGGCCGGGGCGGGCGCAGGCGCGGGGGCGAGCCCGGGGCCCGTGCCCATGCCCCCGGGCGCAGGCGCCGGGGCGAGCCCAGGGCCCGTCCCCATGCCCGCGGCCGCCGGCGCGGGCGCGAGCCCGGAACCCGTACCCATGCCCCCGGGCGCAGGCGCGGGGGCGAGTCCGGGGCCCGTGCCCATGCCCCCGGGCGCAGGCGCGGGGGCGAGTCCGGGGCCCGTGCCCATGCCCCCGGGCGCAGGCGCGGGGGCGAGCCCGGAACCTGTACCCGTGCCCCCAGGCGCAGGCGCCGGGGCGAGTCCGGGGCCGCCGGTGGTCGCTGCCGCCGGTGCGGGGGCGAGGCCCGGGCCGCCGAGGCCCGCACTCGCGGCGGCCGGAGCCGCGGCGGGCCCCGGCCCCCCGGCGGCGGCCCCCGCCCCCATGGCCTGCGCCGCAAGCCCCCGCATTCCCGAGCCGTTCGTCTCGCTCACCAGCCGGTCCACTGCCGCCGTACCCGAGCTGTAGCTGGTCCCGTTGCCCAGCTCGGGTACGGCGGCTCCCCTCCTGGACGTCCCGTAGAGCACCTGTTCCAGGCCGGACACCAGGCGACGCACGTCCACCTGGGGGCGCACCACGAGCCGCAGGAAGCGGCTGGACGAACCGATCTTGTTGCCGCACTCGCGGACCAGGATCCGGTGCTCGGTGAGCATCCGGTCCCGGACCACGGTGCCCTCGGCACCCACGGGGAGGCGCACGAAGAGGAAGTTGCCCTGCGACGGGTAGACCGTCAGCCCGGGCAGCGCGGAGAGCTGCGAGGCCATGTCGAGGCGGTCGCGGCGCACCTGCGTCAGGCTCTGCGCGTACTCGGCGCCGTGCTCCTTGAGCATGAAGACGACGTGTTCGGCGAAGGAGTTGAGGTTCCACTTGGGCAGCATGGAGCGGACCCGCCCGGCGAGGGCCGGGTTGGCGACGAGGTAGCCGAAGCGGATGCCGTGCAGGCCGAAGTTCTTGCCGAGGCTGCGCAGCACGATGACGTTGGGCCGCAGCATCGCCTCCTGGACGACGGACGGCTCGGCCTCGGCGTCCGCGAACTCCAGGAACGACTCGTCGATGACGACGAGGTCCAGGTCGGCCATGGCGTCCATGAACTGCACGATGGCGTGCTTGTGCAGGAAGCCGCCGTCGGGGTTGTTCGGGTTGCAGATCACCGCCACCCGCGTCCCTCTGGCGCGGATGAACTCGGCGTACTGGGCGAGGTCGAGGGCGAAGCCGCTGGACTCCTGGAGCGGGAACATGTCGACCCTCTTGCCGGTCTCCATCGGCTGGTCGGTCCAGCGGCCGAAGGTGGGGACGGGGACGGCGAGGGACTCGCGGACGAGCAGGTGGTCGATCCAGGTGATGAGCTCGGTGGAGCCGTTGCCCATGGCCACGCACTGCGGCGGGAGCTGGAGCAGGCTGCACAGCTCGGCCGTGATGGTGTCGGCGCTGCTCGGGTAGTACGTGATGATGTCGCGCAGCCTGCCCGCCATGTCGTCGAACATGGCCGGGGTGGGGAAGTACGGGTTGCAGGGGATACAGAAGTCCACGGGGCCGGCTCCCTCGCCGCCCTCGCGTGTCAGAGCCGCCATCGACGGGCTGTGGGCCGCGGTACTGCGGAACAGCGACGTGACGTTGTCGGCCATGGAACCTCCGTATGAGGCGGGTCCGTTGGGGACGGCCGGACCCGACGTTCAAGGGCGGCCCGCGCGGGGGAGCGCGGGCCGCCCTTGGATACGGAGGCCACCGTGACACCGTTCAACCGTCGGGAAACCGGTCAGGAGATGTGTGTCACCTGTGAAGGGTTGTCACTGGCCGGCGTCAGCAGCCGAACGAGTGGATCGTCGTCGTGCGGTACGTCTGGCCGGGGCGCAGCACCGTCGACGGGAACGACGGCTTGTTCGGCGAGTCCGGGAAGTGCTGCGTCTCCAGGCACAGCGCGTCGCCCTGCCGGTAGACGCGGTCGGACGGGCCGGTGAGCGTGCCGTCGAGGAAGTTGCCGGAGTAGAACTGCAGGCCCGGCTCGTTCGTGGCGATCTTCATCGTGCGGCCGGAGGCGGGGTCGCGCAGGGTGGCGACGTGCTCGGGCCGGGCGGTGATGCCCTTGTCGAGGACCCAGTTGTGGTCGAAGCCCTTGGCGGTGACCAGCTGCGGGTGGGAGACGCGGATGTCCCGGCCGATCGGCTTGGCCTTGCGGAAGTCGAAGGGGGTGCCCGCGACCTTGGCCAGCTCGCCCGTGGGGATGAGGCCCGAGTCGGTGGGCGTGTAGCGGGAGGCGGCGATGTGCAGCTCGTGGTCCTCGATGGTGCCGCTGCCCTCGCCGGCCAGGTTCCAGTAGACGTGGCTGGTGAGGTTGACGACGGTGGCCTTGTCGGTGGTGGCCTCGTAGTCGATGCGCCAGTCGCCGTGCTTGGTGAGGGTGTACGTGACCTTCGTCTTGAGGGTGCCCGGGTAGCCCATCTCCCCGTCGACGCTGGTGTAGTACAGGTACAGGCCGACATCGGAGCCCTTCACGAACGGCTCGATGTCCCAGACGCGCTTGTCGAAGCCCTTGGCGCCGCCGTGCAGGCTCTGCTCGCCGTCGTTGACGGACAGCTGGTAGGCCTTGCCGTCCAGCGTGAACTTGCCCTTGCCTATGCGGTTGCCGTACCGGCCGATCAGGGCGCCGAAGTACGGGCTCTTGGCGACGTAGTCCTCGATGTTGTCGAAGCCCGCGGAGACGTTGGCGTAGCGGCCGCGGCGGTCGGGGATCTCCAGGGACTGGACGATGCCGCCGTAGGAGAGGACCTTCAGGCGGGTGCCGCCGTTCTCCAGCGACCAGCTGTAGATCTTGGTGCCGTCGGCGAGCTTGCCGAAGAGCGTCTTCACCGGCTTCCTGCCTCCCGTGGCGTGCGCCGTGCCGCCGAGCGTGGTGGCGGCCATGCCCGCCGCCGCTGCTCCCGCGATGACCGTGCGTCTGTTCAGTTCCATGTGCGGCTCCACCTCATTGGGAAACTGCTGGGAAAGAGCCGGGCCCCGCCTTCCGGCGGGGCCCGGTCCGATTACGAACCGACCTTGCGCTTGTTCCACACGTCGAACCCGACCGCCGCCAGCAGCACCAGGCCCTTGATGACCTGCTGCCAGTCGGTGCCGATGCCGACGAGGTTCATACCGTTGTTCAGCACGCCCAGGACCAGGCCACCGATGATCGCGCCGAGGACGGTGCCGACACCGCCGCTCATCGACGCGCCGCCGATGAACGAGGCCGCGATCGCCTCCAGCTCGAAGTTGAGGCCGGCCTTGGGAGAGGCCGCGTTGAAGCGGGCGGCGAAGACCAGACCCGCCAGGGCCGCGAGCATGCCCATGTTCAGGAAGACCAGGAAGGTGACCTTCTTGTCCTTCACGCCCGACAGCTTGGCCGCCGGGAGGTTGCCGCCGATCGCGTAGATGTGGCGGCCGATGATCGCGTTGCGCATCACGTAGCCGAAGCCGACGAGCAGCACGCCCAGGATGAGCAGCACGATCGGGGCGCCCTTGTAGCTGGCCAGCAGCATGGTCAGCGTCAGCACCGCGGCGCCGATCGCGACCAGCTTCAGCAGGAACAGCTTGGTGGGCGGGACGTCCAGGTTGAACTCCTGCTGCCGCTTGCGGTCACGGACCTCCTGGAAGATCACGAAGGCGATCATCGCGAAGCCCAGCAGCAGGGTGAGGTTGTGGTAGTTGGTGTTCGGGCCGACCTCCGGCAGGAAGCCGTTGGCGACCTTCTGCAGCCCCTCCGGGAACGGGCCGAGGGTCTGGCCCTCCAGGAAGATCTCCGTCAGACCGCGGAAGATCAGCATGCCCGCCAGGGTCACGATGAACGACGGTATGCCGCCGTAGGCGATGAAGAATCCTTGGATGGCACCCGCGGCCGCGCCCACGGCCAGGCACAGCACCACGGCGACCGGCCAGGGCATGTCTTGTTTGACCATGAACACGGCGGCCATCGATCCGACGAACGCCGTCAGCGAGCCGACCGACAGGTCGATGTGGCCCGCGATGATGACCAGCATCATGCCGATCGCGAGGATCAGGATGTAGCTGTTCTGCAGCACCAGGTTGGAGACGTTGCGCGGCAGCAGCAGGTCGCCGTCGGTCCACACGGCGAACAGGACCACGATCAGGCCCAGCGCGATCAGCATGCCGTACTGCCGCATGTTGCGGCGCATGCCGTCCAGCACCAGCTGCAACAGTCCGTCGCCGGTGGCCGCCCCTCCCTTGCCGGGCGGCGCGGGGGCCGGCGTCTTGGCGGTCACGTCCGTGCTCATCGGGATACCTCTTTGTCCTTCGTCATCTGACGCATCAGCGATTCCTGGGAGGCCTCGGCCCTCGAGAACTCACCCGTCAGCCGTCCCGCGGCCATCGTGTAGATGCGGTCGCACATGCCGAGCAGCTCGGGCAGCTCGGAGGAGATGAAGACGACCGCCTTGCCCTGGGCGGCCAGCTGGTCGATGACCGTGTAGATCTCGTACTTGGCGCCGACGTCGATGCCGCGCGTCGGCTCGTCCAGGATCAGCACGTCCGGACCCGAGAAGATCCACTTGCTGAGGACGACCTTCTGCTGGTTGCCGCCGGACAGCTTGCCCACCGGCTCGAAGACGGTCGGCGCCTTGATGTTCATGGACTTGCGGAAGCTCTCGGCGACCTGCCGCTCCTCGTGCTCGTCGACCACACCGTGCTTGGCGACCTTGCCCAGGGCGGTCAGCGAGATGTTGCGGTTGATGGTGTCGATGAGGTTCAGGCCGTAGTGCTTGCGGTCCTCGGTGACGTAGGCGATGCCGTGCTTGACCGCCTCGGGGACGGTCTTGGTGCGGATCTCCGTGCCGTCCTTGAGGACCGTGCCGCCCGCGTACCGGCCGTACGTCCGTCCGAAGACGCTCATGGCGAGTTCGGTGCGGCCGGCGCCCATCAGCCCGGCGATGCCGACGATCTCCCCGCGCCGCACGTGCAGCGACACGTCGTCGCACACCTTGCGCTGCTGGTCGATCGGGTGGTGCACCGTCCAGTTGCGGATCTCCAGGGCGGGCGCGACGCCCTCCTCGGGCTCGTGCGGCGACCGCTCCGGGAAGCGGTTCTCCAGGTCGCGGCCCACCATGCCGCTGATGATCCGGTCCTCGGTGGTCTCCGGGGCCTTCACATCGAGGGTCTCGATGGTCTGGCCGTCGCGGAGGATCGTCACCGAGTCGGCGACCTTGCGGATCTCGTTGAGCTTGTGGGAGATGATGATCGAGGTGATGCCCTGCTTCTTCAACTCCAGGATCAGATCCAGGAGTTTGCCGCTGTCCTCGTCGTTCAGGGCGGCGGTCGGCTCATCCAGGATGAGCAGCTTCACCTTCTTCGACAGGGCCTTGGCGATCTCCACGAGCTGCTGCTTGCCCACGCCGATGTCGGCGACGCGGGTGTCCGGGTGGTCGGACAGGCCGACCCGGCGCAGCAGTTCGCTGGCGTGGCGCAGGGTCTCGGTCCAGCTGATGATCCCGCGCGTGGCGTGCTCGTTGCCGAGGAAGATGTTCTCCGCGAGGGAGAGGTAGGGCACCAGGGCCAGCTCCTGGTGGATGATCACGATGCCGCGCTCTTCGCTGGCCCGGATGTCCTTGAACTGGCAGACCTCCCCCTCGAAGAGGATGTCTCCCTCGTAGGTGCCGTGCGGGTGGACGCCGGAGAGGACCTTCATGAGGGTCGACTTGCCGGCGCCGTTCTCCCCGCAGATGGCGTGGACCTCGCCCTGCCGAACGGTCAGCGTGACGTTCGACAGCGCCTTGACGCCGGGAAAGGTCTTGACGATCGAGCGCATTTCCAGGACGGGTCCCGCCATGGTCGTGCCTTCCAATCAGTGGTGAATCGTCGGTCGGTCGGCGGCGGTTACTTCAGGTCGCTTTCCTTGATGTAGCCGGAGTCGACGACTTCCTTCTGGTAGTTGCTCTTGTCGACGGCGACCGGCTCCAGCAGGTACGCCGGGACGACCTTCGCGCCGTTGTCGTAGGTCTTGGTGTCGTTGACCTCGGGCTTCTTGTCGTTCAGCAGCGCGTCGACCATGTTGGAGGCGACCTTGGCGAGCTGGCGGGTGTCCTTGTAGACGGTCATCGACTGCTGGTCGGCGATGATCGACTTCACCGAGGCGACCTCGGCGTCCTGGCCGGTGACGACCGGCAGCGGCTTGCTCTTGGAGCCGTAGTCGTCGGACTTCAGCGCCGAGAGGATGCCGATGGAGATGCCGTCGTAGGGCGAGAGGACGGCGTCGACGCGCTCGGTCTTGTACGCCGAGGTCAGGATGTCGTCCATGCGCTTCTGGGCGGTGCCGCCGTCCCAGCGCAGGGTCGTGACCTGGTTGAGCTTGGTCTGGCCGGAGCGGACGACGAGCTGCTTCTTGTTGATGTAGGGCTGCAGGACGTTCATCGCGCCCTGGAAGAAGTAGCGGGTGTTGTTGTCGTCGTTGGAGCCGGCGAACAGCTCGATGTTGAACGGGCCCTTCTTGGAGCCGTCCTTCAGGCCGAGCTTCTCGACGATGTAGGTGCCCTGGAGCTCGCCGACCTTCTCGTTGTCGAAGGAGGCGTAGTAGTCGACGTTCTGCGTGCCGAGGATCAGGCGGTCGTAGGAGATGACCGGGATGTTCGCGTCCTTGGCCTGCTGGAGCACGTTGTTCATCGACTTGTTGTCGATGGCCGCGACGATCAGCGCCTTCACACCCTGGGTGATCAGGTTCTCGATCTGTGAGACCTGCTGGTCCGGGTCGTCCTCGCCGTAGACGAGCTGGGTCTTGTAGCCCTTGGACTCCAGGTCCTTCTTGACGTTGTTGCCGTCGGCGATCCAGCGCTCGGAGGACTTGGTCGGCATCGCGATGCCGATGGTGCCGCCCTTGGCGCTGTCCCCGCTCTCCTCGCTGCCGCCCTTGCTGTCCTGCCCGCAGGCGGACAGGGTCAGGGCGAGGGACGCGGCTCCGGCTATGGCGGCGAGGGCGGCTCTGCGGTTACGCATGATCATCATCCTTGATCTGTGTGCAGGGCTCGGTCTGGGGCGCGAAGTCGCTCCGGGGGGTCAGGCCGGAAAGACCGAGAAGAGATGTGTCGGATTGTGGTCGGCTGTGTCTTCTTTTGTGAAGGCGAGTAGCCGGAACGTTATGACGAGATCTCGAACCGTTGCAGATCGCCGGGCAGTCGCGAACCGAGCGGCGCCATGTCGCCGTCCGCTCCGTGACGGGCCAGGAGATCCAGGGCGAGCCGGCCACGCCGCACGCGCTCCTTGGCGGTGGCGAGGGTCAGCTCCCGCATGTGGTGCCCGTAGGGGTAGATCCCGGGCGCCTTGGACAGGCCGAACTTCAGGTAGAGCGGTGCGCCGCGCCGGATCAGCTCGGCGACCTCGTACATCCGGACGTAGCCGCCGAGGTCGTCGGGCGCCTCGATGTACATGTCCATGGGGGCGCCGGACACCCGGCGGATCTCGGTGAGGTGATCGAGCGTCAGATCGCTCGGCACGTTCACCGAGTCGGCGCCGAGCCGCTCGTACACCGCGTACGCCGCCGGGTTGACGGGGCCGATGAGCGCGCTCACCTTGAGCGTGGTGTCGGCCGGGATGATGCCGGCCGCGCGGGCCCGGTGCAGCGTCCACAGCACGCCCTCGTCGGCGACGAGGAGGCACTTGACCCCCAACTCCGTGGCTCTGACCGCGTCTTCGACGCAACCGGCGACGGCGTCGTGGCCGCGGGCGCGCAGTCCGGCCCCCCGCGAGTCGGTGCGCGTGGAGCCGCCGATGTCCCAGGTGCCGCGCGGGCCGGTGAACAGGCAGAGCTCGATGTCGCGTTCGGCCGTCGCCTCCACCATCTCGGTGATCTCGGCGTCGGTCAGCATCCACACGCCGCTGCCCTGGCTGATCCGGTGGATCGGCACGTCCAGCCGCGAGGCCTCCTTCAGGACCACCGCCAGTGCCTCGGGGCCCTCGCACGAGGGGATCTCGGTGCGCCAGCGGCCGCCGCCGGGGAAGGAGTGCGGCGAGGCGTCGGCGGGGTCGAGGGCGGGCGCGTTCAGGCCGAGTGTGGTGAGCGCCTGCTCACCGGGCCTGCGGGCTGCCGTGGTGGAAGCGTCGGTCACAGGAAAGTCCTTCGGTTCGATATTTCGGACGAGGTTCGCGGCTCGGGGTGGAGCTGGGCCCGGGCAGGGGCGGGGCTTGGGTGTACGCCGGTACGGGAGCCGTCAGGTTGCCCCCGTACCGGCGTACGTCTAGGGGCGGAGCAGCACCTTGCCCACCTTCGGATCGCCAGCTCCCACCAGGTCGATGGCCTGCGAGAACTCGGCGAGCGGCAGCTCGTGCGTCACCAGCGGCAGCGGGTCGAGCAGACCGGCGGCGAACACCCGCACCGTGTGCGCCCAGGCGTCCGGCGGAGCACCGAAGACGGTGTGCACCTCCAGCTGCCGCACGACGAGGTCGGTCGGGTCGAGACCGTCGGCACCCGGGGCCGGGATACCGGTCAGGACCAGCCGGCCGCCGCGCCGGAGCAGGGCGGCGGAGATCCGCGCGGCGTCCGCGGACCCGGCCGTCTCGATCACCACGTCGAAGTCGTCCGGGAGGTCCTGGTCCTTCGTCCGGAAGTCCGTCGCGCCGTACTGCCGCGACAGCGCCTCACGGTCCCGGCGGGTGCCGACGACCAGCAGCTCGCCCGGCGAGTTCGCCTTCAGGAACTGCACGGCGAACATGCCGAGCGTCCCCGTACCGACCACGGCGACCCGCTCGCCCGGCTGGGCGTTCCCCTTCAGCGCCGCCGCCGCGATACAGGCGGCGGGCTCCAGGAGGGCCGCGGCGGTGAGGTCGCACTCGTCCGGGAGGGCGTGCAGGAGGCGGGCCGGGAGGGTCAGCGTGGCCGCCATGGCACCCGGCTGGGTGAACCCGGTCTCCTCGTACCCGGCCGTGCACAGGGTCGTCTCGCCCGCGTGGCAGCGGTCGCAGACCTGGCAGTTGCGGAAGCCCTCACCGACGACCTTGCGGCCGACGAGGGACTCGGGGACACCGGCACCCACCGCCTCCACCGTCCCGGACCACTCGTGGCCCGGGGTGAGCGGATAACGCACGTAACCCTCGGGGCGGTTGCCCTGGTAGACCTCGCGGTCGCTGCCGCAGATCCCGGAGGCGTGGACGCGCACCAGGGCCTCGCCGGCCTCGGGCCGCCGTGGCTCGTGCGGGACGAGACGGTGCTCGCCCGGCGCGTCGATCACTACCGCGGTGCTCACGTCGCTCCTGGGGGTTTCGAAGGTTTCGGTCGCCGGTTCCGGGTTTCCGGGTGCCGGACGGTCACTGAGTGCCCTTGGGCTTGCGCTGCTCCCAGCCCTCCGCCCAGAGGTCGAAACGGGCCTGCTGCTGCGGGAACTCCGCGGCGGCGTCCACGTCCAGCTCCACGCCGAGGCCCGGGGCGTCGGACAGGTGGAAGCAGCCGTCCTCCGGGTTCACCTGAGGCGCGCCCTTGACGACCTTCTTGATCTCCGCGTCCGCGAAGTCGTTGAAGTGCTCAAGGATCTTGAAGTTCGGCGAGGTGAAGCCGACCTGGAGGCTCGCGGCGGTCAGGACCGAGCCGCCCACGTTGTGGGGGGCCACCAGCATGTAGTGGGTCTCGGCGGTCGCGGCGAGCTTCCGGGTCTCCCAGATACCACCGATATGGCCGACGTCCGGCTGGATGATGTCCACGGCCTGGCTCTCGAACAGCTCGCGGAACTCGATCCGGTCGTGGATGCGCTCACCCGTGGCGACCGGCATGTCGACCTTCGCCGCGACCTTCTCCAGCGCCTTGAGGTTCTCCGGCGGGACCGGCTCCTCCAGCCACGCCGGCTTGAACGGCGCCAGCTCCTTGGCCAGGCGCACGGCCGTGGCCGGGGAGAAGCGGCCGTGCATCTCCAGCATCAGCTCGGCCTCGGGGCCGATGGCGTCGCGGACCGCCTCGATCAGGGAGACGGCGTACAGGGTCTGCTCGTGGTCCAGCTCGAAGTGGCCGGTGCCGAAGGGGTCGATCTTGAGCGCCCGGTAGCCGCGCTCCATGACCCCCTGGGCGGCCTTGTGGTACGCCTCCGGGGTGCGCTCGGTGGTGTACCAACCGTTGGCGTACGCCTTGACCTTGTCGGTGACCTTGCCGCCCAGCAGCTGCCAGACGGGGACGCCGAGGGCCTTGCCCTTGATGTCCCAGCAGGCCATCTCGATCACGGCGATACCCGACATCACGATCTCGCCCGCACGGCCGTAGTCGCCGTACTTCATCCGCTTGACGAGGTCCTCGACAGCGAACGGGTCGGATCCGAGAATGTGGTTGACCTCGGCCTCTTTCAGGTAACCGAGCAGGGCGTCGGTGTGTCCCAGCATCCGGGTCTCGCCGACTCCGGTGATCCCCTCGTCGGTGTGCACCTGGACGTACGTCAGGTTGCGCCACGGCGTCCCGACCACGTGTGTGCTGATTCCGGTGATGCGCACGGCGGTAGTCCCTCGCAGGTTCGTCGGCTCAGTTTCCGTCAGTCATTCAGTTCGACGTGTTCGATATTTCGGCACACGTTCGAAATGCTGGCGTGACAGTAAGGACGGGGCGGTGGGGGTGTCAATGGGTCGCGCGCATAACGGTTTCGACAGTTTCGAAACCGCGGGCGGGGTGTGTCCCTACAGAACCTTCACAGCTGGATCTAGGAACGTGACCGGCGGGGAACTTAATCTTCCCGCGTCATGGACTACTGCGACCCGTGCCGACGGCACCTGAACGGCGCCCTCGCCTGCCCGGGGTGCGGCACCTCCGCCGAAGCGCTGCGCTGGCGTGAGCCGGGGTATCACGCCCCGTCCGTCATGGGTGAGGGCGTTGCCGGCGGAGCCGACGGGTCGGGCGGTGAGTACGGCTCTGACGGCTCTGACGGCGCCGATGACGGCCCCGACGAGGACGACGAGGGTGAGCCCCTGGGGCGCGCCGCGCGGCGGCGTGGGCGGGGGCGCGGGGCGGTCGGGGAGGGGCCGGGTCCGGGCGGGGCGAGCCGGCGGGACCGGAAGGCCGCGGCGCACCGGCGGCGACGGCGCCGGACCCTGTTCGTCGCGGCCGGGTTCGTGCTGGCGGCGGGTGGGCTGAGCCTCGCCGAACTCGGCATGGACGCGCCGAAGTCGACACCGACGCCGGCGGCGGCCGGGGGCGAGTCGGCGGACGGGGACGCGTCGGTGGAGGCGGGGGAGACGGGCCGCTCGCCGGGGGGTGTCGCGGGGGCTGACGGAGCGTCTGAGTCCCCGTCTCCGGGGGTTTCCGACTCGCCGTCGGCATCTGAGTCTCCGGAGGGCGGCGAGGAGTCGAAGTCCCCGACGGGGGAGGGGACTCCGGGTGATCCGGACTCGACCCCGGCGGGCACGTCCCCGACCCGGTCGACGTCGGCCCCCACGGCCGCTCCTCCGGGGCCGGCGCCGACCCCGACCTCGGGCCGCACCACACCGCCTCCCGCGCCGGAACCATCACCATCGGAAACCTGCAACCGCTTCCTGTGGTGGTGCACGTAGCGCCTTCCGCGCGGATGGCGTCACGGAATGTCTTTCAAGACCACCATTTCGCCCTTGCCGATCGGGAAGACGCAGCTGAGGTAGCCGTCCGAGGCCTCGACCAACTGCTTGAAGGTCTCCAACTGGTGAGCGTGAGAGACGGCGTTGTCGACCACCATCAGACAGCCGTTCGCGAGAATTCGCTGGAGGGAGGGCCACCAGTCTGCGTACTGTCCGCGATCGCTGTCCAGGAACACGAAGTCGTACTCGCCGGCTCCGCGCGACTCGATGAACCGGCCGGCGTCGTCCGTGATCTGCCGGATGCGGGGCTGGAGTCCGGCGCGCTGGAAGTTCCGCTCGGCCATCGCGACCTTGCCGGGCGCCTGTTCGACGGTCGTCACCGAACCGCCCTCGCCCACGGCCTCGGCCAGCCACAACGTCGAGTAGCCGTTGGAAGTCCCGACCTCCAGGACGTTCTTGCAGTTGCCCGTCTTGATGAGCATCGTCAGGAACATGCCGGTGTCGTGCGTGATGTTCAGCATCTTTCGGCTTCGGTCGTCCGTTGCCGCGTCGTTCGCCTCGCCGAACTCCTCCAGCTCGCCCAGCAGTTCGACCAAATCCGCTCTCATATCGCGTCCTCTCCTCGCTTCGAGGCGCCTCACCAGGTCATCAAGCTCTGCACGGCGACGAACACCCCGAG
Source organism: Streptomyces sp. NPDC006140 (assembly GCF_040628815.1). NCBI lineage: Bacteria > Bacillati > Actinomycetota > Actinomycetes > Kitasatosporales > Streptomycetaceae > Streptomyces > Streptomyces sp. NPDC006140. Next base: position 441,990 of record NZ_JBEXTS010000001.1, read on the forward strand.
GAGCGCCAAAGCGACACAGAGCACAGTTCGAAACCGCTCCTCGGAGACCCTCTTGCGGATCCGGCTTCCGATCGACATCCCGAGGAACGCCGGGGCCAAGGATATGGCTGACATCACGGCGAGGTTGACGCTGAGCAGGTCCTGCGTCTGCAGCGTCCACGCCAGACCGACGGTGGACAGGGTGAAGAGAATGCCCATGCTCTGCACCAGCTCGTCACGCAGGAGCCCGACGGACTGCAGGTAGAAGACCCCGGGGACGGCCGACGAGCCGGTCGCTCCGGTGAGGAACCCGTTGGTGGCTCCGGAGACGACACCCACGGGGTGGTGCCACCACTTGCCGCGGATGTTCACCCGCAGGCGGAACAGCCCGAGCACCCCGTACACCGTCAGCCCCAGGCCGAGCAGGGCCGACATCACATCCGCCCGGAAGTAGCTCAGCGTGAAGGCGCCGGACACGGTGAAGACCGTGGCGGCCAGCAGGAACGGCCACGTGATGCGGACGACTTTCCGGCCGTGCCCGCCGCTCGTCGCCTGCACGACATTGGTCAGGAACGTCGGCACGAGGATCAGCGCCTTCGCCGGATGGATCCCGATCGTGGCGGTCAGAATCCCGAGGACGACGGGCGGCAGGCCGAGGCCGGTCAGACCCTTCACCAGCCCACCCACGAAGAACGTCAGGACGATCACCGTGATGACGACCGGGTCGAATGAGATCACGTGCGGCTCACGGCTGAACGGCCGCCCGCGGATGCTCCGTCTCGATGCCGCGCGACACGAAGCACCGCAGTGCCGCCACCACGTCCGCCTGCTCCTGCGGAGTCAGCACCTCGGGCTTTTCCTGCTCGAAGTGATTGGCGAGCTTGACGATGTCGGCCCGGCGATCCCCGATGTGGACGGTGCCGTCCACGACCGGTGTCCGCGTACGGTCGACGAACTGCTCCGCCAGCTCCTTGGCAGCCGGGACGAAATTGATGTCGAACGTGCCGATCTGCAGGAGCACGTAGCGTGACAGCGTGCCAACAGGGGCCGCGTTGCCGAACCGGTGCCTGCTCGGGCTCGGAACCTGGAAGACCTCACCAGGCTCGACGGTGAACACCTCGTCGGTGTCGGGCAGTTCGATCACGATGCGGCCCTGCGAGCAGTACATCATGTCCGACACCGCGTTGTGGAAGTGAAAAGGGACGGCCTTGTGGTCGAGGTTGAACACACTGACGCGCAGGCCGTCCTGGTAGTAGAACTCTTTCATCTCCATGGCTTGTCTCCTTGTTCGCTGCTCACCAGTCCGGGCTCGTCCACGGCGGCGGAGGGGGAGCCGGCTGCTCCCGCGGTCCCGGTCCAGTCGTCGGCCACCCACTGGGCCGCCGCGACGAAAGCACCGGCGTAGTTGTGTTCGTTCTGCCAGAACCTGACGGGCGCCCCGTAGGCCGACAGATGCGGCGACGGAACGCGCACCCCACCTGCCCGCTTCATCACCCGGTAGCCGCCGCGCGTGGCGAGCGCGATGCCGCCCGGGGCGTATCCGCCTTCCTCGTGCGGGACGATCTCACCTCGCCGCAGCAGGTTCTGGATGAACGGCGAGGGATGACGCTCCATGGCGAAGTCCTGCGCACTGGCACGGACCATGCAGTCCGCTCGCAAGGTCGCCGTTTCGCCGGACTCGGACCGGTACGTGACCCGCAGCGTGCCGTCCTCCTCCACCTGCGTGTGCTGGGCGTCGTCGTAGCCCAGCCTGACGGTCGTCAGCATTCCGGCGTCCATGAGAGCGAGGAGCTTCTCCGCGACGGCGGCCGGCATCGGTACCGCCGTCCGTATGAAGTGGGTGTCGAGCAGGCGGTCGTAGACTTCCTTGTCAGCAGGTTCGAGCCGGCTGTAGAAGCGCATCCGCCGCGCCTTCAGCACGACCGTGTGGACGAGGTTTCCGGTGGAGGAGTCCTTCAGATCACTCGTCAGCTTCTCCCGGGCGGTGCGCCAGCGAGGGCTCCTGACGTCCTCCCACCCCAGCGTCCCCTCGGTCGCCCGGCGCAGATCCTTGTCCAGCAGCTCCAGAACGCGCTCGATCTTCAGATGCCCTCGGTGCTCGCGCCGGATCGCGTCGAGGTTGTTCTCCGTCAGGTGGTGCAGCTCGTACGGTGCGAGCGGACCCCGGACCGGAGGAAAGAAGCCCGAGCGTGATCCGGCGACCACGGACAACGGCTCGGCGTGCGCCGTCGGCCGGTACCCTGCCACGTGCCCGTCGCGGGAGTAGGTGAACTCGCCTTCGTCGCACAGGGTCAGGATGGCGTCGATACCGCTGGGACCCATCCCCTGGACGAACACACGGGGCCGCTCATCCTGTGCGCGGCGGGAGCGGATCCGGCGGGCGACGGCGGCTCTCATGACGGCCGGTGGATACGGGGAGGCGACGTGGACACCGTGCTCCGACGGTGTCCCGGCCTTCCCGGGCTGCCAGTGCCCCGTGCTCAGCAGGACCTGGTCGAGCCCGTCCACGGTGAACTCGCGGTCGGTCTCCAGATCACGGAGCAGGACGGAGAACCCGTCCGGCTTCGTGAGGCCGTCCCTGGCCTCGTGGCGCACGTACGACCGCACCTCGATGCCGTGCGCTCGGGCCTTCGCGACGGTCTCCCGAAACCGCTGCCGAAGGTAGATGCCGAACAACGCACGCGGATAGAACTCACGGTCGTCGGGCTGCCACTCGTCCAGCTCGATTCCGGGATGCGTCTCGAGGACGAGCTCCGGACACTCTTTGATGAGCCACGGTTTGTTCGCGGCCATCCAGTCGACGAAGTCGTTGCCGTGGATGCCCATGGTGCTCGCTTCGTTGTTGCACCGGTGGGCGAGCTGGACGTTGCCCTGCGCGTACGGGTATCCCGGCCCGTTCACGGGTCCCTGCTCCACCGTGACGACGGTGACGGCCGACGGCGGAAGCAGGGACAGCCGGTGTGGGTCGGTCATGCGCCGTACCAGGTGCCACAGCGCGCACGTACCGGCGAAGCCCGTACCGACGATGCAGTACTTGACGGTGTCTGCCATCGTGGCCTTCAGCTCAGGACTCGAGACGGGTGAGGGCGTGCCGGATGCGTGTGGCGGCCTCGGTCAGAAGCGAACCGGTGCGGCCGCAGTTGATCCGCACGAAATGGTCCAGCGCCTCGCCGTGCGCGAAGTGGCTGCCGGCGATGGTGGCCACCTTCGCTTCGGCCAGCAGGAACTGCTCGGCGGTGGCGTGACCGAGCCGCTGGTAGGCGTCGGCGTGGGCTGACAGGTCGACGAAGAGGAAGTAGCCACCCTGCGGCGGGCTGACCCGCAAGGAGGGTATGGGCTGCAGTTCTTGCAGCATCGCCTCCAGATTGGAGCGGGCGATCTTCGCCCTGAAGGTCGCCACCTCGTCCATCTCCGGCTGCAGTGCGACGTGGGTGGCGACCTGCCCATAGGTCGACGCGAACGACGTGAGGTTGACCTGGGCTCGCGCGGCGGCCTCCACGATGTCCTGGGGACCGCAGAGATAGCCGATCCGGTCGCCGTGCATGCCATAGGTCTTGCCCGGGCCGGTCACCGACACGGTCCATGGCCGCATGGAGCAGCGATCGCCGCCGGCGAGCGGCACGTCGAGGGCGGCGAAGGTCTTCGCCCGGTCACCGAGGACGTGTGCTTCGTAGGGTGTGTCGAACAAGACATGGACGGGGCTCTCGCCGCGGTCCTGCCGCCGGGTGTTGTGCCGCGCGAGGACTTGGGCCAGTTCCGACAGCTCCGCCGTCGAGTAGATCTTGCCCGTCGGGTTGATGCAGTCGCCCATGACGACGATCTTGGTTCGCTCGGAGAGCGCTCCCTCGAGAGCCCGGGCGGTGAGGCCCTCGTCCGCCGGGACCAGGACGGTCTTCGGGATGGCTTCGTGCAGCCGCACCATGTCCGAGTAGTGCGGCCAGTTGGGCACGGGGATCACGACCTCGTCGCCCGAGTCCAGCAACGCGTGGAAGGTCACCGAGATGGAGCCCTTCACACCGCCCGGTGTGACCATGACCTCCGTGTCGGGGTCGTACTCGATGCCATGCAGGCGAGCCACCCGTGCGGCGATGGATTCGCGCAGGAACCCAAACCCCTTGACCGGTGCGAAAGCATGCACGGTTTCGGATCTCTGCTCGATGAAGTTGATGACTCCACGGTCGATCCGTGGATCGGTCGGGGTGTCCAGCGCACCAATGCTCAGATCGATGATCTGGTCGTCCGCAGCGACTCCGCGGTTGAGCGCGACGAGCTTTGCCGCAGTGCCGTGAGTAGCGGATTCGGGAATGTTCAGGACTGCCTTGGAGATTCCTCTGTTTTTCTGCACGACGCTTACGAGCTGCCTCTCTCTGCTCGTCGAACTCAACTGGTGACGGCCTTGTACATGGCGTTCCACATCTCCAGTTGGATGTTCAGCGTCTCGCGGGCGCCGTAGGCGATCTCCGCGACGTCCGCCTCGGTGCGGCAGTTGTTCTCGACGCACCTCTTCGCGTCCGCGGCGTGGCGCTCCTCGACGCCCTCGTCGCCGACGTGGACGTTGAAGTAGATCTCGACCTTGTCGACGAACTCGGGCTCGGGCAGCCCGGTGTTGCTGTTGCGGAACGCCGTACGGCAGATCTGCAGCATGGTGTCGGCGTGTGACTCCAGGGCCATCGCGACGCCCAGCATCCGGTGGTAGCTGCCGCCCACCAGTTCCCGAGTGCGCTCGCGGTACTTGAACGTCTCGGCGATCACCAGGTTGCTGTGCCGCGCCTCCTTCACCCGCAGCGGCGACAGGCCGAACTCCATCTCGCCGTGCAGGTTGTGGGCGTTCTCCATCAGGATTTCGTGGCACTTGGCGGCCTCGCCGTTCCCGGTCTCCTCGTTGAGGATGAAGGAGAACAGGGTCAGCGTGTCACGGTCGTCGTTGGCCGCGGCCTGGGCGCAGACGTGGGCGATTCCTTTGACCGTACCCTCGGTCCTGTGGAAGAAGTTCGCCCGGTGGAAATCGTAGGTCTGGCTGTTCCACGACGTGTCCTGCAAGAACTTGAAGTAGTCGTTGCTGTAGACGTCATGCTGTTCCAGGCCGTCCATGAGTGAGGCGACCTGATCCTGAAGTGTGGCTTCCGTGCTCGTGCTCATCTTGCGTGCACCCCCAGTTCGCACCGAATTCGCATCATGACGCCTGGCCAGACAGCAGTTACTGGCCTCTCCCAGAGGAAGGCGGAGTCGGACTTGTGATCTCAAGTTCTCATCCGCGCCCAGAATTCGTCCAATACATAATCGTCACCGATTCCATCGCGATGCGCGATAGATCAGGGAGCTCCCGCTCGGTGCCGGCGGCCTCGTCGGGCTGTGTCCGGGCGGGGGGGCGCAGACATCTGATGCATTTCGGCCAAGTTGCGAACCGTTATGCGGATTTCAAGGTGCACGGTTGTGGGAGCGAAAGCAAATAGGTAGAGTCGTGCCGGTCTTACGGACTTACGGAGGGGACTCTCCAGTATCGGCAACGCCACTGGATGAGCCGCATTCAAAGGGTGAAGGCAATCCTTGGCGCCGACGTCCGTGCCGGTCGCCTACGGGGCCGGCGGCTCCTCCCCGTCCGGCCCCTCCCGGATCGCACGGCGAGGTCGCCTGCACGGGAAACCGGGCGGCGGTCCCTTTCACTCCGTGTCGTCGTCCACCGGGATGCCGAGGATGGCGAGGAATGCGGTGGCCGCGGGTGTGCGGTTGTCGCAGCTCCAGATCATGTATTCGACGCGGGTCGGCGCGTCGGTGACCTCGATGGTGATGACGCCGGTGAGCTGAGCCGCGTAGGCGGAGGGGAGCATGGCGATGCCGAGGCCCTGTCCGGCCAGTCGCGCCAGGAAGTCCGCGTTGGTCACCTCGAAGGCGACGTCGCGGTGGACGCCGACGGCCGAGAAGGCCAGGTCGGACTGGACACGTCCGTCTGTTCTGGCCGGCAGGTCCACGAACACCTCGGAGGAGAGTCTGCGCAGATCGACCGCCGACTCCTGGGCCAGGGGGTGGTCCGGCCCGACGACGGCGACGAGCCGGTCACGGGCGAGTTCACGGGAGTTGACGCCCTCGGGGCGCACCGTGGTCGGCAGCCCGAGGAAAGCCACCCCTACGCCTCCCCCCCTGACCTGTTCGACGAGTTTGTCGCTGGCGCCCACGCTCAGGCTGATGCGCACGTTCGGATACTGCTGGTTGAAGTCACGTAAGGCGCCTGGGACATCGACCGCGGCGACGGACGGAACGACACCCACGGCGAGCCGCCCGCGTATCTCGCCGACCGCCGCGGCGACTTCGTTGGCCGCGCGCTCGGCGGCGTCCAGACATTGCCGGGCCGAGGGCAGGAACGCCGCACCGGCCGGAGTCAGCCGTACCCGGCGGCTGGTGCGTTCGAAGAGCCGTGCCCCCAGTTCCTTTTCGAGGCGGGCCACTTGGTGACTGAGAGCGGACTGGACGACCAGGCAGCGTTCGGCGGCCCGGGTGAAGCTGTTTGTCTCGGCGACGGCGACCACGTAGCGCATCTGCTGAAGATCCATGGATCCATCGTGTGGCACCTTAGTTGAGGTGACAAGCATGCATGGGACGCATTGATGGTTTCGGGCTAAAGCCATGCGTATGCCGAGTTCAGCCTGAACACAGGAATTTCTGGTGACGACTTTCAGGCATTGGCGTAAGCCCGGTCACCTGTGTCCAGAAGAGCTGAGAAGCGGTCACACAACAGGAATCCATCCGTCAGGAAACCGGCGGCCGACCTTCTGCGGGGCGCGGCCTCATCCCAGCATCCCCCGCAACGCGTCCCGCAGCGCCACCCGCTCCCCCTCTGACAGTCCAGCCAGCGGCTCCCGCGCGAACCGCAGCGACTCGCGCAGGCTCCGGGCCATCCGCCGCCCGTCCGCCGTGGCCGCCGCCACCTTCACCCTCCGGTCCGAGGGGTCCGGCCGCCGCTCCACCAGGCCACGCGCCTCCAGCCGGTCCACGATCCCCGTGACGTTCGACGGCTCGCACTTCAGCCGCTGCGCCAGCCTCCGCATCGGCAGCGGCTCCAGGCACAGCAGGCTCAGCAGCCGCGCCTGCGCCCCCGTGAGAGCGTGCTCCGCCGCCGCCTCCTCGTAGTCCTGGTGGAACCGCGCCACGACCTCCCCGATGAGCTCGACGACCTCGAGGGTCAGCGGATCCGGGCGGTTGGTGGTGTGCTGCGGGGTCGGTGTGGTGGAGGCCATGCGATCGAGGGTACCCGGTTATTTGACAACCTGAAATTTTCAGGAGCATGGTTGTTTCAGGTACTGAAACATTCGCACCACGTGAGGACAGGCGCACCATGACCGACACCCCCACCCTTCCCGCCGTCAGCCGCGAATGGCACCTGCTCAGCCGCCCGGTCGGCTGGCCGAAGCCCGAGGACTTCGCCCTGGTCGAGGCGGAGGTGCCGCAGCCCGGTGAGGGGCAGGTCCTCGTCCGGAACAAGTACCTCTCCGTGGACCCGTACATGCGCGGCCGGATGAGTGCCGCCAAGTCCTACGTCGCCCCGTTCGAGCTGGGCAAGGTCATGCAGGGCGGTGCCGTCGGCGAGGTCGTGGCCTCCAACGCGGAGGGGCTGTCCGTCGGGGACCACGTGCTGCACTTCTTCGGGTGGCGGGAGTACGCCGTCGTGGCCGCGAAGAACGCCGTGAAGGTGGATCCGGACGCCGCGCCGCTGTCGGCGTACCTCGGTGTCCTGGGCATGACCGGCCTCACCGCCTACGCGGGGCTGCTGCGCACCGCCGCCTTCAAGGAGGGCGACGCCGTCTTCGTCTCCGGCGCCGCCGGGGCCGTGGGCGGCCAGGTCGGGCAGATCGCCAGGCTGAAGGGCGCCTCGCGGGTCATCGGGTCCGCCGGGTCGGAGGAGAAGGTGAAGCTCCTCGTGGAGGAGTACGGCTTCGACGCCGCCTTCAACTACAAGGACGGGCCCGTGAGCGAGCAGCTGCGCGCCGCCGCTCCCGACGGGATCGACGTCTACTTCGACAACGTCGGCGGTGACCACCTGGAGGCCGCCATCGGCTCCCTCAACCAGGGCGGCCGGATCGCCGTCTGCGGGATGATCTCCGTCTACAACAACACCGAGCCCGCCCCGGGCCCGAAGAACCTCGCCCGCCTCATCCAGACCCGCGGCCGCATCGAGGGCTTCCTGGTCGGGGACCACTACGACCTCCAGCCGCAGTTCGTGCAGGAGGTCGCCCCCTGGGTCGCCTCCGGTGAGCTGAAGTACCGCGAGACCGTCGTCGAGGGCATCGAGAACAACCTGGAGGCCTTCCTGGGCGTGCTGCGCGGCGACAACACCGGGAAGATGATCGTCAAGCTCTGACGGCTCCCGACGTCCGACGGCTCTCGGCACCCTTTGCTGGACTTCCGGCATGCGGTAGCTTCTTTCCGAATCCGTCCCGGCCCGGGCGCGAGCCGCGGCGGACGACCGAAGGAACACAACCGCATGCCGATCCAGCAGTCCGACGTCCTGTACACCGCCGTCGCCACCGCCGAGGGCGGGCGCGACGGGCGGGTGGCCACCGATGACGGCCGGCTCGACGTCGTCGTCAACCCGCCCGAGGCGATGGGCGGGAGCGGCGCCGGCACCAACCCCGAGCAGCTGTTCGCCGCCGGGTACAGCGCCTGCTTCCAGGGCGCCCTCGGCGTCGTCGCCCGCCAGGAGGGCGCCGACCTCACCGGGGCGACCGTCACCGCGAAGGTGGGCCTCGGGAAGAACGGGGACGGGTTCGGGATCATCGTCGAGATCTCGGCCGACATCCCGAAGGTGGACCGGGGCACCGCGCGGTCGCTGATCGAGAAGGCGCACGAGGTGTGCCCGTACTCGAAGGCGACTCGCGGGAACATCACCGTGACGCTTGTCTGACGGCACTCGTTGCCTACCCGGAGGCCGCATCCTTGGACGTGGGATGCGGCCTCCGTCCGTGTCCGGGGTCAGCGGGCGAGCGCCGCCCGGTGGATCGCCAGTGCCAGGCGGTTGTTCTCCGGGGCGGCCCCGCCGGGGAAGGCGAACCGGCGCCGCGTGTAGCCGTACGCGAGACCGCTCCACGGGTCCGCGAAGCCTTGCGAGCCGCTCGCGCCGCTGTGCCCGATCGTCCCGGCGCCGAGGAACGGATGCCACGCGTCGGCCGTGGTCTGGAATCCGAGGCCGAAGGACTTGTGGGCCCGGGCCACCAGGTCGTAGCCGGCCGAGTGGAACTGGCCGAACTCCGCCACCGTGTCCGGCTTCAGCAGCGGCGCCTGCTCGCCCACCTCGCTGATCGCCGCCGCGTACATCCCCGCCAGGCCCCGCGCCGACGCCACCCCGCCCACCGACGCCGGGCCCTTCGCGCGCACCAGCGGCATGTTGGGGAGCGCGGCCAGGTCGGTCGGCTCGGGCGCGTGGCGGTTGAAGGCGATCGAGGCGAGGGTGTGCGGGCCCGTGGGGTCGGCGTCGAGGAGGGCCTGCTGGCCGGGGGTCGGGGCCATCGGCTCGGTGGTGCGGAAGCGCGGCTCCAGGGGCGCGGGCAGGCCCAGGAAGAAGTCCAGGCCGTACGGGGCCCTGATCCGCTCCTGGTACACCTCTTGGAGCGTGCGGCCCGTGGCGCGGCGTACGACCTCGCCGGACAGGGCGCCGGCGACCAGGGCGTGGTAGCCGAACGCCGTGCCGGGCCGCCAGAACGGCCGCTGGTCGGCGAGGCGTTCGGCGAGCTGGCGGTCGTCGGCCAGCTCCGCGAGGGTGAAGCCGCTGTCCGTGCCGACCACCCCGGCCCGGTGCGCGAGCAGCTCGCGCAGGGTCAGAGCGCCCTTGCCCTCGGCCGCGAACTCGGGCCAGTAGTACGTCACCTTGCGGTCCAGTTCCAGCGTGCCGTCCTGGACGAGGAGGGCGACGACCAGGGCGGCGGCGCCCTTGGTCGACGAGAACACGCCGTAGAGGGCGTCCGCGTCGGTCCCCGCCCACAGGTCGACGACCTTGCGGCCGTGCACGTAGGCGCACAGCTGGCCCTCGTAGTCGGGGCGTTCCCCGGCCACGAACGCGGCGAACTCCTCGCGTACGTCCTCGAAGCCGTCCGCCACGGTGCCGTGGATCTCCTGCGTCATCCGCTCTCCTCAACTGAACCGCTGTGTGCCACTGTGAACAATGCCCGTGCCACCTGCGGGAATTCCCCCTTCGGATGGTCCCGGAAGAGGGGTTCTGTGCCGAACAGGACCGTGCGCCCGCCGCTGACCACGCAGGCCTGCCCCGCGGCCTCGGCGGGGCCGCCGGTGCCGTCCCGGAGCGGGCGCCAGTGTCCGGAAACCAGCGGGTTCCCGGTCGCGTACGACTGCTCCACGCGCACGCCGGGGCCGAGGCCGGTGAACCAGAGCGGCGCGTAGACGAAGCCGTGGGACGGCGCGTCCCGCGTGACGCCGCCCGAGTTCACCGTGCGGACGACGCCGTTGGCGGCTCCGTTGCCCTCGACCGGCTCCACGGCCAGCCGCCCCGCCGCCGTGTTCAGGGCCGCTCCCGTCGCGCCCCGGCCCACCAGGCCGTGGCCGTCGAGGAAGGCGTCCAGGGCCCTGCGGGCGGGGGCCGACAGGGCGGCGCGGTCCAGGCCGGCGGAGACGAACAGCACGTCCGTGCCGGACCAGTCGAAGCCCGCGTTCAGCACCGCCGTCGAGACAGGCGTGACGTCGAAGCCCATCTCCCGCAGCGCGAACAGCTCACCCGGTGTGACGGCGGCGGCGACCCGGACGCGGCGCAGGGGGGCCGTGCCGGTCGCCCGCGTGGCCGTGAAGGCGACGTCGTGGGCGCGGGCGGCGGTGAGCGCCGCGCGGCGGGCCGACGCCGGGACGATCGCGCTGCCGTCCGCCGACCGGCGCACCGGGACGCCCTGCCGGAGAAGGGAGTTGAGCGCGGCGACCTCGCGCGGGTCGGTCAGGCGCAGGCGGAGGTCGCCGTACGCGGGCACGTGGGCGACGGGGGCCGCCTCGGTGACCGGGCGCAGGGGCGCGCCCCGCAGGCTGCCCGACGGCACCCGCTCGACCGTGGCGCCCCACAGGCGGCCCAGGCTCCAGCCGGAGATGTCGTACATCTCCGAGACCCGGTCGCTGATGTCCCGGCCGTCGGCCAGCAGCACGTTCGCCATGCCGCGCTTGGGCTGGTGCAGGTCGACGACGTAGGAGCCCCCGGGGTACGTCCGTCCGGCGAGGCGGAAGGGGCGGGTGGCGCGGGTGACGCGGACGTCGTTGGCGAGGAGGTGGTCGACGAGGCGGGCGGCGGCGGGCGCCGAGCGCTGGGTGCGGGAGGTGCCGGGCGGGATGACGTAGGCGCGCGGGAAGCTGGTCGTGTAGACGTCCTCCGGGCCGATGCCGGGGACGCCGGGGACCGTCTCCGGCGACACCGGGACCTGCGGGGCACCGGCCGCGCCGCGGCGGAAGACCTCGATCTGGTCGGCGACGAGCCCGGCGCGGTGCTCGCGGACGTGGTCCAGGGTGGCGCGGATCGCCGCGCCCGCCACGGCCGTGTTGACCGCCGCGCGGCGGCGCAGCTCCGGGACGGGCAGCTCGTCGTACTCGTCGTTGTTCACTGCCAGCGGGATCTCCACCGTGTGGGCGGCGACCGTGCCGTGGAAGGCCGCGTACTGCGGGGTGAAGATGGGCGGCCAGTCGTCCCAGCCCTCCTCCTGGTCGCGGAACGGGATCTGCGCGGGTTCGACGCCGTCCTTCGCGGGCGTGTAGCCGAGGGCGTTGACCGCGGACTCCATGCCGAGGGCGTTGGCGTAGGAGTTCTTCAGGAAGAGGTCGTACTCGTAGTTCTCGCCGTGCGGGGGAGTGGTCGGCTCGATGAGCGTGCCGTTGACGTAGCCGTGCAGGTCCAGCAGGACGGCCGGCTGCTTGTCCAGCTCGATCTGCCGCATGGCGCGCGTCTCGGGCTGGGAGGCGGTGACGAAGTCCCGGTTCAGGTCGAAGCCGTTCGCGTTGGCGCGGGTGCCGGCGATACGGCCGTCCGGGTTGGCCGTGATGTTGAAGTACAGGCGGCTGTGCGCGAGGAGGTCGCGGGTCTTGGCGTCCTTGGCCGTCGCGAGCTGCTCGACGATCCTCAGGGCGGCGTCCGTGCCCTCCCACTCGTTGCCGTGGATGTTGCTGTTGACGAAGACCGGCGTCTTGTAGTCCCGCTTGATCTCGCGTGACCTGGCGGCCGTCGCGGGCGCGTTCTCGATCAGGTCGCGCATCCGCTGCTGGGCGCGGGCCTCGCGGGCGGTCTCCGGGGCGGTGACGGTGACCAGGTAGAGGCGGTGGCCGCCGGCCGAACGGCCCGTCACCTCCACACTGACCCGGTCCCCGAGGCGTTGCAGCGCGTTCAGCTTCGGGGCGATCGCGTGGTACGGGGTGAGGCCCGGCTTCAGGGACTTGTCGCCGGGGTTCACCGGGTCGGGGGAGAGGGCCTGGCGACGGGGGTAGCCGCGGGTGTCCGCCGCGGGGGAGGTCTCCTCGGGAGCGGCCAGGGCCCGCCGGGCGGCGCTCGCGGGAGCCTGGGCCGCCCGGCCGTCCAGGGCGGCGCCCTCGCGGGTGACGGGCTTCGGGTCCGCGCCGGCGGTGCCGGGGGCGAGCAGGAGCGAACCCGCCGTGGCGAGGGTGAGGGTGACGATCAGCGCAGGTCTCGCAGGAACGGTTCTCGTGGTGCGCACGCAGTACCTCCTCCGGGGCTTCCTGAGATCGGTACGGCGAGGTGTACCGGTTCGACTCAACCGCAACAAGGGCGCGTTGGTGTCACCGGTGACCCGGATGGCTCCGCGGAGCGCGCCCCGCCCGACCTGCGCGGCCTGTGACAGCGGTGTGACCGGAGCGCGTCAAGAGCGCGACACCGGCCCCGATAGGGTCGTCCCATGCGCGATCTCGGGGTGGGTTTCCGGTACCTGCTGAAAGGCCAGCGGTGGGTGGCCCGGCACGGCAGGAGTTACGGCTTCGGGCTGCTCCCGGGCCTGATCACCCTCGTCCTCTACGCGGCGGTGCTCGTCGCGCTGGCGCTGTGGGGCGAGGACGTCGTGGCCTGGGCGACACCGTTCGCCGACGACTGGTCGAGCCCGTGGCTCGGGCTCTTCCGCGGCTTCCTGACCGCCGTGCTGTTCGCCCTCGCCCTGCTCCTGTCCGTCGTGACGTTCACCGCGGTGACGCTGCTCATCGGGCAGCCCTTCTACGAGAACCTCTCCGAGAAGGTCGACCGGGACGTGTCCCCGGACGGGCACGCCCCCGAGTCGGGGCTGCCGCTCTGGCGCGAGCTGTGGATCTCCGCCCGGGACAGCCTCCGGATCGTCGTGCGGGCCGCCCTGTGGGGCGTGCTGCTGTTCGCCTGCGGGTTCATCCCGGTCGCCGGCCAGACGGCCGTACCGGTGATCGGGTTTTTCGTCACCGGGTTCTTCCTCACCGAGGAGCTGACCGCCGTCGCCCTCCAGCGCCGCGGCGTCGAACTGCGCACCCGGCTCGGCCTGCTCCGCTCCCGCAAGACCCTGGTGTGGGGCTTCGGCACGCCGCTGGCCGTGGCCTTCCTGGTGCCGTTCGTCGCGGTGTTCCTGATGCCGGGCGCGGTCGCGGGCGCCACCCTCATGGCGCGGGAACTCCTGGGCGAGGAGACCCGCGAGGACGGCGAGGAGGGCGACCGGGCCGTCACGACCCTTCCGCAGCCACCCTCAGGATCGTCCTGACCTGGGCGATGATGTCCAGCCGGTTCTTCACGAACTCCGGGTCGGTGACCTCGGTGGTGTTCCCGGCGCCGAACTGCAGCACCGGCGTGTGCACATGCCCGCCCGGCAGGACGGCGTGCAGCCCCAGCCGGTCCCGCAGCAGCGTCGCCCGGTAGGCGATCTCGTTGGAGAGGTAGTCCCCGCCGCCGCCCTGGCGGGCGGAGGAGCCGGGGGTGGGCCCGTCCGGGCGTACGACGGGCTCGGTGCCGCCCGCCGGGATCTCCGTGACGCTCGTGTTGTCGTACACCGGGAAACGGCCGGTGTCCGCGGCGACGATCGCCCGGTAGGGCAGCGTGGTCGTCGTCCACTGGGGCTGCGAGGCGGGGTCGGTGACGGGGATCGTCCCGGTACGGCCGATGTTCTCGTTGTCCCCGAAGCCGCCCCGCCAGGCCCCGTTGGTCCGCTCGATGTCGAACCGGCCGACGCGGCCCTGGCTCACAGTCGTGAACAGGTCCACCTTCGGCAGGTGGGGCCGCAGCGCCCGCTCCACCACCCCGTCCGTGAAGTCCCGCCAGCGCACCGGGAACACGGCCGTCTCGATCCGGGCCGGGCCGTCCGCCGTCTCGACGACCGTGCCGTCGAGGACGAGCGCGGTGGCGCCCGACGGGTTGGAGATGCGGATGTCCCGGTCCAGGGTGAACGGGTCGAAGCCGGTGAGCAGGATCCGCTTCAGGCCCTGGGCATGCGGGTACCGGATGGCGGTCTGGCCGCGCGAGGTGCGCTCCAGCTCGTCCAGCAGCGCGGCCCGCTGCCCGTCCGACAGGCCGAACTCCGGCTCCCAGGTGCGCACTTCGCGGGTCATGCCGAGCCGCGCCCAGTACAGCGGCCGGTCGTCGTCCCGGCTGAGGTCCCCGCCCGCGGGGCCGCGCCCCTGCGCCCGGTCGACGGCCCGCCGCCACAGCTGCGACCCCTCGCGGGTGACGGCCCGGCGGGCCTCGCCGTAGGAGCGGGCCGCGTCGAGCGCCCGGGCCAGCCGCGGGGCCACGGCGTCGAAGCCGGAGCGGCGCAGGATCTCCTGCGGGGCGGCCCGGTCGAGCCGCTGCTCCTCGACGGTGGGGGAGGGGGCCGCCTCGGCGGCGCTCGCGGCTGGGGGGACGGTGAGGCCGGTCAGCAGCGCGAGGCCGAGGGCGCCGAGGCGAACGCGTAGGGATTTCAAGGGGGTTGGGCCCTTCCGTCACGGTGGGGGTGGCGTGGTGCCGGACGGCGGAAGTATCGCCTGACGGCCGTGGTCCACGCCATGGGGCTCAGGCGGGGATCCTCGCCGTCGCCTCCCGCAGCGCACCGAGGAAGGCCGCGGCGGCGGGTGTCAGGGACCGCCCCCGCACGGCCGCCGCGTACACCGCCCGGGCCGTCGCCCCCTCGTCGAGCACCCGCAGCAGCCTGACGTCCGGGCGGACCGACTCGGCGGCGAGCGCCGGCACCAGCGCCACCCCGAGCCCGGCGGCGACATAGCCCTGCTTGGCGGTCCACTCGCCGACGACATGGGCGACCCGCGGCCGGAACCCCTGGCGCAGGGCCGCGTCCAGCAGGGTGCCCTCGGGGCGGGTGCTGCCGGAGATCCAGTCGGCGTCGGCGAAACGGCCCAGCGGCACCGGGCCGTCCTGCCCGGCGAGGGGATGGTCCGCCGCCACGGCGACGTACAGCGGCTCGTCGAGGAGGTGGTGGAGCGCGTACGACTCCAGCGGCGCGCGGCCCGTCGTCGACACGATCGCGAGGTCCAGGTGACCGGCTGTCAGCCGGTCCAGCAGAGCAGGGGTGAAGCCCTCCTCGCGGGTGACGCGGACCCGGGGGTGGCGGGCGTGGAAGCGGGCCAGGGCGTGCGGCACCAGGGCCGCGTCGGCGGTGGGGAAGGCACCGAACCGGAGCCGTGCGCCGGCCGCCTCGCGCAGGGCGCCGAGGTCGCGCCGGGCATCGTGCAGCGCGGCGGCGACCGTCTCGGCGTGCGGCACCAGGAGCCGTCCGGCCTCCGTCAGCCGGACCCCGCGCGGCAGCCGGTCGAAGAGCGGCCCGCCGCCCAACTCGGCCTCCAGCGAGGCGACTTGACGGGACACCGCGGACTGTGTCCAGCCGAGCGCCCGCGCGGCCACCGTGAACGAGCCGTGCCGGGCGACCTCCAGGAACACCCGCAGCCAGACGGTGGACAGCTCGGGCACCTCGTCATGCGGAGTCGGCATGGGAGCCATGCTAGACATTCGCTTGTCGCATCGACGGGGTCACGCCTAACTTCGGCGGCATGCAGATCACCCTGGACAACCCCGCCTCCGCGCCCCAGCCCCTCAGCCCGTACTACTCCCAGGTCGCCCGCCTCGAACAGGCCGACGGCAGCGCCCTGTTGTTCGTCTCCGGGCAGATCGCCGAGGGCGCCACCTTCGCCGAGCAGACCCAGGGTGTCTTCGAGACCCTCACCGCGCTGCTGGCGGCCCACGGCGCCACCCTGGCCGACGTGGTCAACATCCGCACCTACCTGACCGACATCTCACGGCTGGAGGAGTACGGCACCGTGCGACGGCGGTTCCTCACCGGCACCCCGCCGACCAGCATGACCTTCGAGGCGGCCCGCCTCTTCCGCCCCGAGGCGCTCGTCGAGGTGGAGGTCGTGGCGGCCGTGCCCGCCCGCTAGTTCAGTCGGCGCTCTCGCCGAGCAGCGTCAGGAAGTCGCGGAACGCCGCCGCCATGTCCACCGACTCCGGGTCCAGCAGCCACTGGTACTGCAGGCCGTCCAGGATCGCCACCAGGAGCGGCGCGGCCCGCTCGGGGGTGAGGCCGCTCGGCAGGCGGTCGCCGTACTCGGCGCGCAGCACCCCGGCCATACCGGCGCGCACCTCGACGTAGCGCTCGGTGAAGTACGCCCGGGCGGGGTGCCCTTCCGTGACGCTCTCGCCGAGCAGCGCCGAGAACGTCTGGATGATGGCCGGCCGCATCGCGTTGTACTCGACCAGCGAGGCCAGCAGGTCCAGCCGCAGCCGCCCGGCGGGCACGGCGTCCCAGCGGTCCCGCTCCTGGAGCACCGCGACCAGCAGCGCCTCCTTCGTCGGGAAGTGGTGCAGCAGCCCCTGCTGGGTGAGCCCGACCCGCTCGGCGACCGCGGCCAGGCTCGCTCCCCGGTAACCGCGCTCGGCGATCACCTCCAGCGCGGCCCGCACGATTTCCGCTCGCCGTTCCTCGCTTCTCGTCCTGGCCCTCATGGCGTCACCGTACGACATGCCGAACGGCATATTGTCACGACGGGATAACGAAACCTACCGCTTCACAGGCGTGAAGTGCACGATGGTGATATCCAGCGGCTTTCGACGTGGAGGTGCCGACGTGGCTCAGACAGCGGAGGAACGGCGCGAGGCGGCCGTCGAGGCGGCCCTAGGCAAGCTCGACCTGGACGCCAAGGCCCGGCTGCTGGCCGGCCAGGACATGTGGAGCCTGCCCGCGCTGCCCGAGGCGGGCCTGCCGTCGCTGGTCATGTCCGACGGCCCCATCGGCGTCCGCGGAGTGCACTGGAGCGCCGACGACCCGTCCGTCGCCCTGCCCTCCCCGACCGCCCTCGCCGCCACCTGGGACCCCGCCCTCGCCCACCGGGCCGGGGTGCTGCTCGCCCAGGAGGCCCGCCGCAAGGGCGTCCACGTCCTGCTCGCCCCCACGGTCAACCTGCACCGCTCCCCGCTCGGCGGCCGCCACTTCGAGGCCTACAGCGAGGACCCGTACCTGACCGGGCGGATCGGCGCCGAGTACGTCCGCGGCGTCCAGTCCGGCGGCGTCGGCACCACCGTCAAGCACTTCGTCGCCAACGACGCCGAGACCGACCGCTTCACGGTGAACAACGTCGTGAGCGAACGCGCCCTGCGCGAGCTGTACCTGGCGCCCTTCGAGTTCATCGTCGAGAACGCCCGCCCCTGGGGCATCATGACCGCCTACAACACGGTCAACGGCACGACCATGACCGAGCACCACCACCTGGTGAACGACGTGCTGCGCGGCGAGTGGGGCTTCGACGGCGTCAACGTCTCCGACTGGCTGGCCGCCCGCTCCACCACCGGCGCCCTCGCCGGCGGCCTGGACATCGCGATGCCCGGACCGCGCACCGTGTACGGCGAGGCCCTCGCCCGGGCCGTACGGGACGGCGAGGCGGACGAGGCCCAGGTCGACGAGGCCGTCCGCCGCGTCCTGCGCCTCGCCGCCCGGATCGGCATCCTTCAGGGCGCCGACCCCGTCGTCACCGACCTGCCCGAGACCGTCGACGGCCCGTCGCTGGCCCGGGAGATCGCCCGCCGCTCCTTCGTCCTCGTCCGCAACGAGAACGGCGTGCTGCCGCTGAAGCCCGGCCGCATCGCGCTGATCGGCTCGGCCGCCCGCGACGCCCGCGTCCTCGGCGGCGGCTCCGCCACCGTCTTCCCCGCGCACGTCGTCTCCCCGCTGGACGGCCTGACCGCCGTCCTGCCCGATCTCACGTATGCCGTCGGCGCCGACCCGAGCACCGAACTCGCCATCGCGGACCGCGGCTTCGCACTGCACGCCGTCTGCCGCGACGCCGACGGCCAGGTCATCGGCACCCGCACCGCGCCCAACGGCCACATCCAGTGGATGGGCTCCGACCTCCCCGACGGCGTCACCCTCCCCCAAGCTCTCGACTCCGCTCGAGCAGGGGGGACCCCCATGCCCCTGCACACCGTCGAACTGACCGGCACCTTCACCCCGCGCGAGAGCGGCCCGCACACCTTCGGCATCAAGGGCCTGGGCGCCTTCACCCTCACCATCGGCGGCACGACGTACTACGACGACGTCCAGCGCCCCGCCAAGGACGACCCCTTCGTCAGCTTCTTCGGCGCCCCCGAGCCCCGCGCCGAGGTGGAACTCACCGCGGGCGAACCGGTCGACATCTCCCTCACCCACGCCGTCCACCTCCCCGACGACGCCGCCCTGAAGGTCATCGCCTTCACCCTCGCCCACCAGGAACCCCGGCGCGACCCCGACGAACTGATCGCCGAGGCCGCCGCCGCTGCCCGGGCCGCCGACACGGCCGTCGTCGTGGTCGCCACCACCGAACGCGTCGAGTCCGAGGGCTTCGACCGCACGGACCTGCGCCTGCCCGGCCGCCAGGACGACCTGGTCCGGGCCGTCGCCGCCGCCAACCCGAACACCGTCGTGGTCGTCAACTCCGGTTCCCCGGTGGAACTGCCGTGGCGCGACGACGTCGCCGCCGTGCTCCTCACCTGGTTCCCCGGCCAGGAGGGCGGCGCGGCCCTCGCCGACGTGCTCACCGGCGCCCACGAACCCGGCGGCCGGCTGCCCACCACCTGGGGCTCCCTGGCCGACGCCCCGGTCACCCGGGTCGTCCCGGAGAACGGCGAACTCCCCTACGACGAGGACGTCTTCATCGGCTACCGCGCCTGGGAGAAGCACGGCCGCACCCCCGCCTACCCCTTCGGCCACGGCCTCGGCTACACCGACTGGACCTACGAGTCGGTCGAGGTGGCGGGGACCGCCGAAGGGGCCACCGTGAAGGTCCGCCTCCGCAACACCGGCGACCGTCCCGGCCGCGAGGTCGTCCAGCTCTACCTCGCCCCGGGCGAGCCCGACCCCACCCGCCCGGCACGCCGGCTGGCCGGCTTCGCAGGCGTCGAGGCCGCACCCGGCGAAAGCGTCGAGGCGACCGTCGAACTGCCCCGCCGCGCCTTCGAGATCTGGGACGAAGCGACCGGCTCGTGGTCGTTTGTGAAGGGTTCGTACGAGATCCAGGTCGGGCGCTCGATCACGGACCGCAGGATCACCGCGACGATTAACGTCTGAGACGGGACGAGTTCCCCACCGAGCAGCCCCGGTCCGGGACCTGACCTCCGGACCGGGGCTCATGGTTTCCAGCGGGCCTGTGCGGGCCTGTGCGGGCCCGTACGGGCCTATCGCGCGCCGAACCCGTACACCGTCTCCGAGCGGAACACCTCGCCCGGCCGCAGCACGGTCGTCGGGAACTCCGGCCGGTTCGGGGAGTCCGGGAAGTGCTGCGTCTCCAGCGCGATGCCGTCACCGGGCGCGAAGGGCTCGCCCAGATGGTCGGCGGTGTACAGCTGGAGGCCGGGCTCGGTCGTCGCCACCGTCAGCACCCGCCCGGACGCCGGGTCGTGCAGCTCGGCGACCTCCACCGGAGCGTCCGTCACGCCCTTGTCGAGCACGAAGTTGTGGTCGTAGCCGGAGCCGACCTTGCGGGCCTCGCGGAAGTCGAAGCGCGTGCCCGTCACGTCGTCCAGACTGCCGGTCGGGATCAGGTCCGCGTCGACCGGCGTGTACCGGGAGGCCGCCAGCCGCAGCTCGTGCCCGCCCGCGCCACCCGCGCCGCCCAGGTCGAAGTAGCTGTGGTTCGTCAGGTTCACCACGGTCGGCGCGTCCGTCACCGCCTCGTACGCGATCCGCAGCGCCCCGCTCTCCAGCAGCGTGTACGTCGCCGTGACCGCCAGCCGCCCCGGGAACCCCTCCTCGCCGTGCGGACTGACCCGCGCCAGCCGCACCCCGTGCTCGACCGGGGCCGCGTCCCACACCCGCTTGTCGAAGCCGCGGGCTCCGCCGTGCAGCGCGTTCGGCCCGTTGTTCGGTTCGAGCGCGTACGTCCGCCCGTCCAGCGGGAACCGGCCGCCGGCGATCCGGTTGGCGTACCGCCCGACCAGGGCACCGAGGTACGGCTCCGGATGGGCGAGATAGCCGTCGAGGTCCGGGAACCCCAGCACCACGTCCCCGGCCCGCCCCTCCCGGTCCGGCACCTCCACGGACTGCACGATCCCGCCGTACGTCAGCACCCGCACCCGCACGCCCGCCCGCTCCAGGGTCCAGCGGTGCACCGGAGTTCCGTCGGAAAGTGTGCCGAAGAGTTCGTTCATGTGCGGAACCCTAAGTCAGGGGTTCTTCGCCGTGACGGTGCGGTACGCGATCTCCGCCAGCCGGGCCTGTCCGTTCACGCTCGGGTGGAAGTAGTCCCAGCGGCTCAACTGGGCCGTGCCGAAGCGGTAGTCGTACACCGCGCCCCCGTCGTAGCGGCACCGTTCGTCCTGGGCGCAGACCTCCTTCAGGACCTTGTTGTAGTCCTCCACCCGCTTCTGCACCGTCTCCCGCCGCAGCGTGGCCGCCGTGTCCAGGGCGTTCGCGTCGCCCAGCATCGACGGGCAGATGCCCAGCTGCCACACCTGCCTGGCCATCGGGCTGCCACGGCCCTCGGACCACAGCCGCTTCAGGTCCGGCACGCTCGCCACGAACACCTGGGCCTTCGGCAGGGCCTTGCGCAGGGAGCGCAGCGAGTCCTCGAAGTCGGCGCGGAAGGCGGAGACCGGGGTCATCGCCGAGGGCGTGGACCGGCAGGCGTCGTTCGCCCCGACCATCACCGTCACCAGCTGCGGTTTCCGCCGCACCGCCCGGGCGATCTGCCCGGGCAGGTCGGCCATCCGCGCGCCCGTCACCGCGTAGTTCCAGCTGCGCTCGGCGGCCCCGGCCCGGCCCAGCAGCCGCACCGCCAGCGAGTCGACCTCGGGGCTGGCGCCGGTCGCCCAGGACGCCTCCGGGCAGTCCGACAGCACGTCACAGGCGTCGAAGGCGCGCGTGATGGAATCGCCGACGGCGGCGACGGAACTCGGACTGCGGTCCCACAGGGGCGTCGGACTGGGGGACGGCTTCGCGGCGTCGGACGGGGCGGGGGAGTCGCCCCCCACGGCGTCACACCCGGCCACACCCACCACGGCGGCCGCGACCAGGGCGAGAACGGCCCGTGAGCGGTGGCTTCGCTTCCGCATTCCTGGTCCATCCCCTCGCCGCGCCGTGCCTGTCTCCCCAACCCATAACAACGCACGAGGGTTCCCGGCCGATCAGGTGCAACGGCTCACACCCGTACAAGCGTCCCCCTGGGTGAATGGCGGGCGTTTCCCGGCACCGGGACCGACCGTACGTCACACTCCTTGCGCCCCCGCACGGTAGCCTCGCCATCAACGTGACCCGCCCGGTCACCGCCGTTCCGCCCGTTTCCAAGATGGTCCGCTCTGCCCGGAGGTTCCGGTGACGACACGTGGAGTTCTGTACGTGCACTCCGCGCCGCGCGCGCTGTGCCCGCACGTCGAGTGGGCCGTCGCCGGTGTGCTCGGCGCACGCGTCAGCCTCGACTGGATCCGGCAGCCCGCCGCCCCGGGCACCTGGCGCTCGGAGTTCTCCTGGCAGGGCCAGGCGGGCACGGCGTCCAAGCTCGCCTCCGCGCTGCGCGGCTGGCACCTGCTGCGCTTCGAGGTCACCGCGGAGCCCTGCCCCACCGCCGAGGGCGAACGCTACAGCTGCACCCCCGACCTGGGCATCTTCCACGCCGTCACCGGCATCCACGGCGACATCCTCATCCCCGAGGACCGCCTGCGCGCGGCCCTGCAGCGCAGTCGCCAGGGCGAGACCGACCTCGAGGCCGAACTCAACAAGCTGCTCGGCAAGCCTTGGGACGACGAGTTGGAACCCTTCCGCTACGCGGGCGAAGGCGCCCCGGTCCGCTGGCTCCACCAGGTGGTGTAGACGCTTTCAGGGGCGCGCCTTCAGGGGCGCGGGGAACTGCGCGAACAACCCCCACCGGCCCGCACGCGGCACACAACGTCACAGAAACGGCGAATGGCCCGAACCCCCACTCAGGGAGTTCGGGCCATACAACGCTCAGGATCAAACCGTCCGGAACGCCAGCACCACGTTGTGCCCACCGAACCCGAACGAGTCGTTCAACGCGGCGATACGGCCTTCGACAGGCAGCTTCCGAGCCTCACCGCGCACCACATCCGCGTTCGCCTCGGCCTCGGGGTCGAGGTTCTCCACGTTGATCGTCGGCGGAGCCACCCGGTGGTACAGCGCGAGCACCGTCGCCACCGTCTCGACCCCGCCCGCGCCACCGAGCAGATGCCCGGTCATCGACTTCGTCGCCGACACCGCGATGTGGTCGGTGTCGTCACCGAACACCTTCCGCAGCGCCTTCAGCTCGGCGATGTCCCCGGCGGGCGTCGACGTCGCGTGCGCGTTGACGTGCACGATCTCCGCCGGGTCCAGGTCGGTGCGCTCCAGCAGGTTCTGCAGGGCGTGCGAGATGCCCCGCCCCTCCGGCTCCGGCTGCACGATGTCGTGGCTGTCGGCGGAGATGCCCTGCCCGACCGCCTCGGCGTACACCCGGGCCCCGCGCTTCGCGGCGTGCTCGGCGGACTCCAGGACGACGACACCGGCGCCCTCACCGAGGACGAAGCCGTCACGGGCGACGTCGTAGGGGCGCGAGGCGCCCTGCGGGTCGTCGTTGTTCTTGGACATCGCCATCATGTTGCCGAACGCGGCGATGGGCAGCGGGTGGATCGCCGCCTCCGTGCCACCCGCGACGACGACGTCGGCGCGGCCGGTGCGGATCATCTCGATGGCGTAGCCGATGGCCTCGGCGCCCGACGCGCAGGCGGACACCGGCGTGTGCACACCCGCCCGGGCACCCACGGCCAACCCCACGTTGGCCGACGGGCTGTTGGGCATCAGCATGGGAACGGTGTGCGGGGAGACGCGGCGGACGCCCTTCTCCTTCAGCACGTCGTACTGGTCGAGCAGCGTCGTCACGCCGCCGATGCCGGAGGCGATGACCGCGCCGAGCCGGTCGGGGTCGACGCTCGGGTCCTCGCCGGCCTTCGCCTCGAAACCGGCGTCGGCCCAGGCCTCCTTGGCCGCGACCAGCGCGAACTGCGCCGAGCGGTCCAGTCGGCGGGCCTGCGGCCGCGGGATGACCTCGGTCGGCTCCACGGCGACCGGGGCCGCGATACGGACCGCCTGCTCGGCGGCCCAGTCCTGCTCCAGGGGCTTGACGCCGGAACGTCCGGCGACCAGGCCCTCCCAGGTAGAGGCTGCGTCGCCACCCAGCGGTGTGGTTGCGCCGATACCGGTGACGACCACGGTGCGATTGGTCGAGCTCACGGGAATTCTTTCTCCAACGGATACGAGGAGGACAACCCCGCTTTCGCGGGGACAACGGCGCCACCGCCGGGTGGCGGGGCAGTCAGCCCAGAGGCCTGATCGGTCGATCAGCCCTGGTGCTTGAGGATGTAGTCGGTCGCGTCGCCGACGGTCTTGAGGTTCTTGACGTCCTCGTCCGGGATCTTGACGTCGAAGCGCTCTTCGGCGGCGACGACGACCTCGACCATGGACAGCGAGTCGACGTCCAGGTCGTCGGTGAAGGACTTGTCCAGCTGGACGTCCTCAACCGGGATGCCGGCGATCTCGTTCACGATCTCGGCGAGACCGGCGACGATCTCTTCCTGAGTGGCGGCCATGTCGGCGCTCCTTCGTAGATATTCAGAGGGTGTGGCAGGTGGTTCTTCCCGTCCCGGACCGCATGATCCGGCACGGAGTGCCTAGGGGAGGGTAACGACAGTCGCGGCGTAGACGAGACCCGCCCCGAAGCCGATGACGAGCGCGGTGTCGCCGCTCTTCGCCTCGCCGGTCGCCAGGAGCCGCTCCATCGCGAGCGGGATCGAGGCGGCCGAGGTGTTGCCGGTGGTGCGGATGTCACGCGCGACCGTGACGTGCTCCGGCAGTTTCAGCGTCTTCACCATCGAGTCGATGATCCGCACGTTGGCCTGGTGCGGGATGAAGACGTCCAGGTCGTCCACGGTGATCCCGGCCGCGTCCAGCGCCTGCTGGGCGACCTTCGCCATCTCGAACACGGCCCAGCGGAACACCGCCTGGCCTTCCTGGGTGATCGCGGGGAACTTCTCGACCGTCCCGTCGCGGTAGTCCGTCCACGGCACGGTCTGCTTGATGGTGTCGGACTTGTCGCCCTCGGAGCCCCACACGGTCGGGCCGATCGCGGGCTCCTGGGAGGGACCCACCACGACCGCGCCGGCGCCGTCGCCGAACAGGAAGGCCGTCGCCCGGTCCTCCAGGTCGGTCAGGTCGCTCAGCCGCTCGACGCCGATCACCAGGACGTACTCCGCCGAGCCCTCGACGATCATGCCCTTGGCGAGGGTCAGGCCGTAGCCGAAGCCCGCGCAGCCCGCCGAGATGTCGAAGGCGGCGGCCTTGTTCGTGCCCAGCTTGTCGGCGATCTCGGTGGCGACGGCCGGGGTCTGTTTGAAGTGCGAGACCGTCGAGACGATCACACCGCCGATCTGCTCCACGGAGATGCCCGCGTCCGCGATGGCCTTGCCGGACGCCTCGATCGACATCGCGGCGACGGTCTCCTCGTCGGAGGCCCAGTGCCGCGTCTCGATGCCGGAGCGCGAGCGGATCCACTCGTCGGACGACTCGATCGTCTCCAGGATCACCTCGTTCGGCACGACCCGGGTCGGGCGGTAACCGCCGACGCCGAGGATCCGCGCGTACGGCGCGCCCTTGCTGGGCTTGATCTTCGCCATGCTCTCGGGCTCCTTGTCAGACACCGTGCTCGGCGATGAGCTCGCGAGCCGCGTCGAGGTCGGCGGGGGACTTCAGGGCCAGCGTCTTCACCCCGGGCAGGGCCCGCTTGGCGAGGCCGGTGAGGGTGCCGCCGGGGCACACCTCGATCAGGGCCGTGACACCCAGCTCCTTGAAGGTCTCCATGCACAGGTCCCAGCGGACCGGGTTGGCGACCTGGCCGACCAGACGCTCCAGCACCTCGCTGCCGGCGGCGACGGCCTGTCCGTCCTTGTTGGAGACGTACGTGACCTTCGGGTCACCGGTGCCCCGGGCGTCGGCGGCGGCCTTGGCCAGCGTGTCGACCGCGGGGGCCATGTGGTGCGTGTGGAACGCGCCGGCGACCTTCAGCGCGACGACCTTGCGCACGCCCTCGGGCTTGTCCGCCTCCAGCGCGGCGAGCTGCTCCTTGGTGCCGGCCGCGACGATCTGGCCCGCGCCGTTGATGTTCGCCGGGGTCAGACCCAGCTTCTCCAGGTGCGGAACCGTCACGGCGGGGTCGCCGCCCAGCAGCGCGGCCATGCCCGTCTCGGTGACGGCGGCGGCCTCGGCCATGGCGAGACCGCGGGCACGGACCAGACGCAGGGCCTCCTCGTGCGGGAGCACCCCGGCGAGCGAGGCGGCGGTGAACTCACCGACGCTGTGCCCGGCGAGGGCGCCGACCTTGCGCGGGAGGTCGGCCGGGTCCTCGAACAGCAGGTATGCGGACGCCAGGCCGGCCGCGACGAGCAGCGGCTGCGCCACCGCGGTGTCGCGGATCTCCTCCGCGTCGGCCTCGGTGCCGTAACGGATCAGGTCGATCCCCGCGGCGTCGGACCATGCCTCCAGGGCACCGCGGACACCGGGGAAGTCGAGCCATTCAGTCAGGAAGCCGGGCGTCTGGGCGCCCTGGCCGGGAGCGACGAGTACGAGCACTCTCACACTCTCTCTTGGGGACGGGCACGGCCGCCCGTGGGGACAGGGACGAAGAACACGAGGGGGTTTTGTCGAGCCCCGACAAAACCTTAGGGCTGGAGATCTCCATCGACCAGACGCCCCAGGATCAGCGCGATCCGCAGCGTGAAGGCAGAGCGTACATCGGAGGGTGACCATCCGGTGACGTCAGTCACACGTCGAAGCCGGTAGCGGACGGTGTTGGGATGCACGAACAGCATCCGCGCGGCGCCTTCGAGACTGCTCGCCTGTTCGAGATAGACGCTGAGGGTCTCCAGGAGCGCGGCCCCGGCCTCCTCCAGCGGTCTGTAGATCTCCTCCACCAACTGCTCGCGGGCCGAGGGGTCACCGGCGATCGCCCGCTCCGGAAGCAGATCGTCCGCCAGGACCGGACGCGGGGCGTCCTGCCAGGCGGAACACGCCTTCAGACCGGCCGCCGCGGCCTGCGCGGACCGGGTCGCGGCCTGCAGGTCGGGCACCACCGGACCGGCCACGACCGGCCCCGCGGCGAACGGGCCGATGAGCGACTTGGCCACGGCCAGCGGGTTGTCGCTGCCGCCCGCGATGACGACCAGCCGGTCCCCGAGCACCCCGGTCAGCACCTGGAGCTTGGCGTGCCGGGCCGCGCGCCTTATGGCCTCGACGGTCAGCTCGCTGTCCCCGTCGGGCGCCGTGCCGAGCACCACGCACACGTGCTCCGGTGAGTTCCACCCCAGGGCGGCGGCCCGCGACACGGCACCCTCGTCGGCCTCGCCGCTCAGCACCGCGTTCACGACCAGGGACTCCAGCCGGGCGTCCCAGGCGCCGCGTGCCTCGGCGGCCTGGGCGTACACCTGGGCGGTGGCGAAGGCGATCTCCCGGGCGTACACGAGCAGCGCCTCGCGCAGCACGCTCTCGTCGCCGGGGGCCGCGACCTCGTCGATCGCGGACTCCATCACCTCGATGGTGGTGCGCACCATCTCCACGGTCTGCCGCAGCGTGATCGCCCGGGTCAGCTCGCGCGGCGCGGTGCCGAACACGTCGGTGGAGATGGCCTGCGGGGCGTCCGGATGCCGGAACCACTCGGTGAACGCGGCGATACCCGCCTGTGCGACCAGACCGATCCAGGAACGGTTCTCCGGGGGCATGGCCCGGTACCAGGGCAGCGTCTCGTCCATCCGCGCGATGGCCTGCGCGGCGAGTGATCCGGAGGACTTCTCCAGCCGCTTCAGGGTCGCGGCATGTGCGTGGAGGTCACGGGCTGCGGCTGCGTTCTTGCTGGTTTCGGGTTCGGGCACGGGGACAAGACTGCCTTATCCGGACGGGAAGGTGCGCCGCCGGGTCTACGGTGGACCTCGTGATGGACATTCGGCGCGCCGACGAGCGCTACCAGGGCGGCGACCCGGCGGCCGGAATCGACAGCCGGCACGCCTTCTCCTTCGGATCCCACTACGACCCGGACAACCTGCGCTTCGGCGCGGTGCTCGCCTGCAACGAGGAGCGGCTCGCCCCGGGGGCCGGGTTCGACGAGCACCCGCACAGCCACACCGAGATCGTGACGTGGGTGGTGGAGGGCGAGCTGACGCACCGCGACTCCACCGGGCACGAGTCGGTCGTCCGCCACGGCGACGTGCAGCGCCTCACCTCGGCGGGCGGGGTGCGCCACGTGGAACGCAACGACGGCCCGGAGCCCCTGACGTTCATCCAGATGTGGCTGGCCCCGCTGCGGCCCGGCGGCGACCCGTTCTACGAGGTCGTCCACGGTATCGCCGACTCCACGCCGTACGCCGTCCCGGAGGCCGGCGCCATGCTGCACGTACGGCGCCTCGGGGCGGGGGAGCGGACGGCGGTGCCGGACGCGGCGTACGCGTACGTGCACGTCGTGCGCGGTGACGTACGCCTGGACGGCGAGGAGCTGGGCGCCGGCGACGCGGCCCGGATCACCGGCGCGAAGGGCCTGGAGGCGGAAGCCGTGACCCAGGCCGAACTGCTCGTCTGGGAGATGGCCTAGAGCTCGGAGAGCACCGCGTCCGTGAAGGGCGGCCACGCCTCGATCGCCCACGGCCCGAACGCCCGGTCCGTCAGCGCCACGCAGGCCGCCCCCGCGTCGGGGTCGATCCACAGGAACGTACCCGACTGCCCGAAGTGCCCGAACGTGCGCGGGGAGGACGAAGAGCCCGTCCAGTGCGGGGACTTGGAGTCGCGGATCTCGAAGCCGAGCCCCCAGTCGTTGGGGTTCTGGTGGCCGTACCCCGGCAGGACGCCCTTGGTGCCCGGGTAGTGCACGCTCATCGCCTCGGCGACCGTACGGGGGTCCAGCAGCCGCGGCGCCTGCACCTCGGCCGCGAACCGCAGCAGGTCCTCGACCGTGGACACCCCGTCCTTGGCCGGGGAGCCCTCCAGGGTCGTCGAGGTCATGCCCAGCGGCTCCAGCACGGCCTGCCGCAGGTACTCGGCGAACGGGATGTCGGTCGCCTTCTCGACGTGGTCGCCGAGCTGCTCGAAGCCGGCGTTGGAGTACAGCCGCCGCTCCCCGGGCGGGGCCGTGACCTTGTGCTCGTCGAAGGCGAGGCCCGAGGTGTGCGCGAGCAGGTGCCGGACCGTCGAACCGGCCGGACCGGCGGGCTCGTCGAACTCGATCGCCCCCTCCTCGTACGCGACGAGCACCGCGTACGCGGCCAACGGCTTGGTCACCGACGCGAGCGGGAACCGCTGTCCGGCCGGGCCGTGGGTGCCGAGGACGGTGCCGTCCGCCCGGACGACACCCGCCGCGGCGGTGGGAACCGGCCAGTTCTCGATCAACGCGAGGCTCTTCAGCGACATGCGTCGAGCCTATGCGCTCAGAGCCTCAGCTCCAGCAAGGGGGTGGGCTTGGGCCGGAACCCGAGGGAGGCGTACAGCGGCTCGGCCTCTTCCGAGGCGGTGAGCTGCACCCGCCGGGCGCCGCGCTCCCGGAACCACTCCAGCAGCGTGGTCATGCACGCGCGCGCGTACCCGAGGCGCCGCGCGTCCGGGTCGGTGGCCACGCTGAAGACGAAGCCCACCTGGCCCTGCGGATCGCCCGCCTTGCCGATGCGGTAGTCGATCGTCCCGGCCACCAGCGAGGCCAGCGCCCCCGGCCGCTCGGGGTGGTCGACGACGAACGCCACGAAGTCCCCGTCCCGTTCGCCCAGTTTGCGCCTCAGCGTGGGGAGGGACTCCCCGTGCCAGTCGACGCTGGAGTGAGTGGCGAACACCGCGTCGATCATCACTTGTCGCAGACGCAGGACTTCCTCGGCGTCCTCGGGCAGGGCACGGCGTACGAGACTCATGGCTGAACGCTAACGAGCCGGATCAAGAGGCGTCCTGCCGATTTCTTACCTTCGGCGCTTGCTTGGAGTGCACTCCAAGGTTCTAGCGTGGGGGTCATGACGGTGATGGAGACCACGGGGACCAGGACCGATACCTGCGCCGGCCCGCCGCAGCAGAACCGGCGTCCGGACGGCGCGGACCGCTACACGATCAGCGAGGTCGTCGCCCTGACCGGCCTGACGGCACACACCCTGCGCTGGTACGAGCGCATCGGCCTGATGCCGCACATCGACCGGTCCCACACCGGCCAGCGCCGGTACACCAACCGTGACCTGGACTGGCTCGACCTCGTCGGCAAGCTCCGGCTGACGGGCATGCCGGTCGCCGACATGGTGCGGTACGCGGAACTGGTGCGCGAGGGCGACCACACCTACGGCGAGCGCTTCGAGCTGCTGAAGACGACCCGCGAGGACGTCCTCGCGCGGATCGAGGAACTCCGCGGCACGCTCGCCGTGCTCGACCGGAAGATCAGTTTCTACGCGGACGCCGGGCGTGCCCTGGCGTCGGAGAGGTCCCGATGACGGACGGCAGGATCACGACGGCGAAGCTCGGCGACCACGGCCCCGAGGTGGGCGTCCAGGGCCTCGGCTGCATGGGCATGAGCTTCGCCTACGGCCCCTCGGACGCGGACGCGTCCCGGGCCACCCTGGAACGGGCGCTCGAACTGGGCGTCACCCTCTACGACACGGCCGACGCGTACGGCGCCGGCGAGAACGAGCGGTTCCTGTCACCGTTCTTCAAGGCACACCGCGACGAGGTCGTCATCGCGACCAAGTTCGCCCTGTCGATCCCCGCCGACGACCCGACGCGCCGTGTCATCCGCAACGACCCGCCCTACATCCGCCAGGCCGTCGAGGCGAGCCTGAAGCGCCTCGACGTGGACGCCATCGACCTCTACTACATGCACCGGCGCGATGTGAACGTGCCGATCGAGGAGAGCGTCGGCACGATGGCGGACCTGGTCCGCGAGGGCAAGGTCAAGCACCTGGGCCTGAGCGAGGTCACGGCCGACGAACTGCGCGCCGCGCACGCCGTGCACCCCATCGCGGCGGTGCAGTCGGAGTGGTCGCTGTTCAGCCGCGACATCGAGCAGCACGTCGTCCCCGCGGCCCGCGACCTCGGCGTGGCCCTCGTCCCGTACTCCCCGCTCGGCCGGGGCTTCCTGACCGGCTCGTTCGCCAGCGCGGAGGAACTCTCCTCCGACGACTTCCGCCGCCAGCAGCCCCGCTTCACGGGCGACAACGCGACGGCCAACGCGACCCTGCTGGAACTGATCCGCACGGTGGCCGAGGCCCACGACGCCTCCCTCGGCCAGATCGCCCTGGCCTGGGTCCAGCAGCAGGCGACGCTCCGCGACCTCCCGGTCATCCCGATCCCCGGCACCCGCAAGCCGTCGAGGGTGGAGGAGAACACGGCGGCGACCAGGATCGTCCTCACGGACGAACAGCTGGACCTGCTGGACGGCATAGCGGCCCAGGTGGCGGGCAACCGCTACGCGGACATGGCGTTCACTTCGGCAGGCAGGGAGTAGAGGAACGCCCCCAGGGGCGCGGGGCTGTGTCGATATGCGGCTCCGCCGCGTGGGCGCGATCAGCCACGCACAACCCGCGCCCGCCCACGGCGAGATCCAGGCAGACGCTAAAGCTCCGCCAACAACTCGGCCTTCTTGACCGAAAACTCCTCATCGGTCACCAGCCCGGCCTGATGCAACTCCCCGAGATGCCGAATCCGCTCGGCGATATCCGCAGGATCCCGGCGCGCCGCGGCTGCGGGAACGGCCGCCACCGGACTGGACGTCCGCACAGCGGAAAGCACCGCCGCCGCGAACGGCAACGACTCGTGCACCGGCCCGTACCCCAGCCCGAACACCACCGCCGCCGGATCCTGATCGGCCTGCACGGCGGACGCCCCCGTCTCCCGCCGCAGCAACCGCAGATGCCCCTCGAAGACCTCCGGCGACCGCCACTCCACCCCGTTGAGCTCCCCGACGGAGAAGTTCTGGTCCCCGGCCTTCCACTTCGCCGACGACGCCCCCGTCCAGAACCACCGGAAGCTCACGGTCCGCCCGTCGAAGGTCGCCTTCCCGTCGTACGCCTTGAACGACAGCGGCCCCTTCGGCGGCTCCACGAGGAATCGATCCGCCGGCCCGGACTCCGTCAGCAGCCCGCGCAGTTCGTCGGCGTAGTACTCCGCGAGCACCTCCCGGTCGGCGGGCAGCACCAGCCGGTAGGGATCGCCGCTGTCCTTGAGCTGTCCGGCGGCCGCCTCCATCAGCGGATCCGCACCGGGCCGCGGCTCGACGCGCAGCACGACCGTGCCGCGTTTCCCGCGCGTCAGCGTCACCCCGGCGATCGCCTCCAGGGGCACTCGGCGTTCCCCGAGCGCCTGGAAGAGCTTGGGTGTTCGAATCCCCCGTTCGTAACGGATGAGCACGGAGTCGGACTCGAACTCCCAGGCGGCATGAAATCCGGCCAGTACGTCACCCATGCGGCTCATCGTATGCGGCACGCGCCCCTCCGTCCCCCTCCCGAGCAGACCGCAATTCCTTCGCCTCTACGCGCGTCAGGCCGCCGCCGTGCCGGACAAACCGGTACGGCAGACGCCGTCTTCGTGCGCGCAGTGCACCGAGCGGTATGCGCCAACGCCGATCTCTGCGAAATTCATCAGACTTGCCGTGCCCGGCTCGAAGTAGCCGGCGTGCCCCTTCGCGCCCTGCGCCGACAGCACCCGCGCCCCGAACCCGGCGGACACCGGATCCGCTCCGTGGCCCAGCCCGCCGACCTCCAGGTACGGCACGTCCTGGATCCAGTCGTCGGCGTCCCGCATCGCCCACACCTGGGCGCGGGTGTGCAGCTGGGCGGCGCTCTCCACGCGCATGCCGGGGCTGCCGGCCACCGCGATGTCGGAGACCCGGCCGGGCAGCGAGTGCGCGGCGACCCCGCACACCACCGAGCCGTAGCTGTGGCAGAACAGCGACACCGGCGCACCGCCGGGCAGCGCCCGCACCAGCGCGTTCAGCCGTACGGCGCCCTCCTCGGCGCGCATCGCCGTCGCCGAGTCGATACCGAGTCCGCTGGGGGCCGTGTAGTCGGCCCAGGCGATCACGGCCGTCCGGGTCGAGGGGCTCGCCTTCCGCTCCGCCGCGTACAGGGACTCGGCCATGCCGGCGGGCGCCGAGTACTTGCGGTGGGTGCGCTGGTAGGTGAGCAGGTCGGTGTCCACACCAGGGACGACGACCGAGACGCGGTCCGCCGTGCGCAGGTCGCCGAAGACCTCCGCCACCCGGCCCGAGCCCTCGGGATCGAAGGCGAGGATGTGGCGCCCCTTCTCCATGAGGTCGTCGAAGCGGTGCAGCCTGCGGCCGGCCTCGTACTTGCCGGCCGGGGTGAGGCGCTGGTCGTGCATCCGCTCCCGCTCGACCTCGCGCGCCTTGGCGAGCGCGATGCGGTTGGCGCGGTAGCGCAGCTCGACCGGGGCGCCGTTCATGTTGCCGACGGCGAGCGGGTACTTGCGGACCAGGCTCGCGCGGTCCCGCTCGGTGAGCGAGGCGAAGAAGCGGGCCAGCTTCGCCGGCTCGGACTGCGGGTCCGGCAGCCGGTGACCGGCGATCCGGCCGTGCTCCCAGGCGGAGAGCGAGGCCTGGAGCGGCGTGGCGCCCCGCTGGTTGCGCATGGCCGTCCAGCCGGTGGTCGCCAGCATCACGAACACGACGGCCAGAGCGAGCAGTGCGCGCCAGACGTTCAGTTGCGGGGTGGTGTCGAAGGAAGTCACTGAAAGGACACACTAGGAGAACGAGAGGGTCTCGCGTTAACCAAGTGACCGGGATCACGTTTCGGTGAATGTGCTAGGGGGACTGCCCCGTACGCCAGTTCCCCGCCAGCGCGGGGCCCACCTGATCGAGGTAGGCGGCGGTGAGTTCACGCATTCCGTCGAGCGTGAGGTCGTCCCCCGCGGACCACAGCCGCTCGGTGACGCGGATCACCCCGCCGAAGAGGGCGACGACGATCCTCGGCCGGGGATCCGCGTCCACGTCGAGCCCCTCGCGCTCGGCGATGATGCCCGCCAGTTGCTCCTCCAGCTCCGCCGCCCGCCGCAGATGGGCGGCGAGCAGGGCGGGCGTCGACTCGATCACCCGGTAGACGCGCAGGTGCAGCTCGATCGGCACGAGTTCCTCGACGGCCTCGTTGATCGCGTCCCAGCTCTCCAGGACGGCCCGGCGCAGCGCCTCCAGCGGGGCCTCGTGCGGCGGGCGGGCCCGTACGGCGTCGACGACGAGCGCCTCCGTGAGCCGCGGCACGAAGAACGCCGTCTCCTCCTTGCCGGCGAAGTAGCGGAAGAAGGTGCGCTGCGAGACGTCGACGGCGGCGGCGATGTCGTCGACGGTCGTCTCCTCGTACCCGCGCGTGGCGAACAGCTCCAGGGCGGCCCGCAGCAGCGCGTCCCGGGTGCGCCGCTTCTTGCGCTCGCGCAGGTTCAAGTGATGCCTCTCTTCGGAACCGTCATCGCAGTTCAGGCTATACGGGGATGTCATGTCAGTTACCGACTAGTGAATTGGTTTGTCAATTGTCAGTGGCTGTCATTAGCCTCGAACGCATGACTAGTCAGACCACCATCGACACGACGGGGTCGGGGGGCATACCGGCGGGGCCTTCGGAAGCGACGCCGGGCAAGGGGCTGCGAGGGCACCCCTGGCTCACCCTCATCACCGTCGCTGTGGGGGTCATGATGGTGGCCCTCGACGGCACCATCGTGGCCATTGCCAACCCGGCCATCCAGAAGGACCTCGGCGCCACCTTCGCCGAAGTCCAGTGGATCACCAACGGATACTTCCTTGCCCTCGCAGTCTCCCTGATCACCGCGGGCAAGCTCGGCGACCGCTTCGGTCACCGGCAGACCTTCCTCATCGGCGTCGTCGGCTTCGCCGCCGCCTCGGGCGCGATCGGGCTGTCCGACAGCATCGCGTTCGTCGTCGTCTTCCGCGTCCTGCAGGGCCTGTTCGGCGCGCTGCTCATGCCGGCCGCGCTCGGCCTGCTGCGGGCCACCTTCCCGGCCGAGAAGCTGAACATGGCGATCGGCATCTGGGGCATGGTCATCGGCGCGTCCACCGCCGGCGGCCCGATCCTCGGCGGCGTGCTCGTCGAGCACGTCAACTGGCAGTCGGTGTTCTTCATCAACGTGCCGGTCGGTGTGCTCGCCGTCGTCCTCGGCGTCTGGATCCTGCTCGACCACCGCGCCGAGAACGCCCCGCGCTCCTTCGACATCCTGGGCATCGCCCTGCTGTCGACCTCCGTGTTCTGCCTGGTGTGGGCGCTCATCAAGGCCCCGCCGTCCGAGTGGGGCTGGGGCGATGCGAAGACGCTGGGCTTCCTCGGCGCCTCGGTGCTGGGCTTCGCGCTCTTCGCCCTCTGGGAGACGAAGGTCAAGGAGCCGCTCATCCCGCTCGCCCTGTTCCGCTCCGTGGCGCTGTCCGCGGGTGTCGTGCTGATGGTCCTGATGGCCATCGCGTTCATGGGCGGCCTGTTCTTCGTGACGTTCTACCTGCAGAACGTGCACGGCATGAGCCCGATCGACGCGGGCCTGCACCTGCTGCCGCTGACCGGCATGATGATCGTCGGCTCGCCCCTCGCCGGCGCGATGATCACCAAGTTCGGTCCCCGGGTCCCGCTCGCGGGCGGCATGGCGCTCACCGCGATCGCCATGTACGGGATGTCGACGCTGGAGACGGACACCGGCAGCGGCGTCATGTCGCTCTGGTTCGCCCTCCTCGGTCTCGGCCTCGCGCCGGTCATGGTCGGTGCGACCGAGGTCATCGTCGGCAACGCTCCGATGGAGCTGTCGGGTGTCGCGGGTGGTCTCCAGCAGGCCGCCATGCAGATCGGCGGCAGCCTCGGCACGGCCGTGCTCGGCGCGGTGATGGCGTCCAAGGTCAACAGCGATCTCGCGGGCAACTGGGCGAAGGCCGGGCTGCCGCCGCTGACACCGGAGCAGGAGCACCAGGCGTCCGAGGCGGTCCAGGTCGGTGTCCCGCCGGTGGCGCCGGGCACGCCGGACGCGATCGCCGCGAAGATCACGGGCGTCGCGCACGACACGTTCATCTCCGGCATGAGCGCGGCCTCGCTCGTCGCCGCGGGTGTCGCCGTCGTGGCGGTGCTGGTCGCCTTCCTGACGAAGCGCGGCGAGAACGCGGGCGCGGGCGCGGGCGCCGCGCACATCTGACGGGTATTCGCCTATCAGGGTGAACAGCCCCGTCGACCCCTCCCCTCCGGCGGCCTTCGCAGGTCACAGTGGGTCAAGTCCTCCGCAGGGCATGGAGGGCGGACGCTGCGGCGCGCTGCTGGAGGGGGGCAGCGCGCAAGCAGCGGGATTGAAGCCCGCCAGGGGGGTACTCGTCATTCCGTACCCGAACCGAACCCCAACCGACTGAGGGTTTACGGGAGTTGATGATGGCGAGCTTCGGACACGGTACGCGCAGGCACCCCCGCTCACGTGGCCGGACGTGGTCACGGACCGGGCCGGATCGCGCGACGCTCGGGATCATCGGAGTCATCTGCGCGGTCGCGGGATTCTTCGTGCTGGGGATCATCCTCGGCCCCGTGGCGATCGTCTGCGGCTGGCTCGCCATGGGCCGCACGTGGGCGGGCTCCCGCCCCGTCACGGCCGTGGTCGCGCTCGTCCTGGGCGCCATCGACACGCTCCTGGCGGTCATCTGGCTGTCCGGAGCGGCCACGCCGGGCATGGGCATGTTCTGACCCGGGTGGTGTGAGGGAAGGGCCTCCGACCGAGTGGGCGGGGGCCCACCTCCATGTCATGTCCCGTCACTTCGCCGAGGTCCCCTTGAGCGCCGCCAGTTCGTCCCGCAGCGCCCGTACCTCCTCCGTCAGTTCCCGTATCGCCTCCGTCTGGCGCCGCTCCTCCACGTCGTCCTTGTCGAACCGGGCGATGAACCACGCCGCGATGTTCGCCGTCACCACACCGAGCAGGGCGATCCCGGACAGCATCAGTCCCACCGCGAGCATCCGCCCCAGCCCGGTGGTCGGCGCGTGATCCCCGTACCCGACGGTCGTCATCGTCGTGAAGGACCACCACACCGCGTCACCCAGGGTCCGGATGTTCCCGTCCGGTGAGTCCCGCTCCACGGACAGCACCGCCAGCGACCCGAACATCAGCAGCCCCACCACCGCGCCGCCGACATACGTCGTGAGCCTTATCTGCGAGGCCATCCGCGCCCGCTGCCCGACGAGCAGCAGCGTGGACACCAGCCGCAGCAGCCGCATCGGCTGGAGCAGCGGCAGCAGCACCGCTCCCAGATCGAGCCAGTGCGTCCGCACGAACGCCAGGCGCTGCTCGGCGAGCATGAGCCGTATGACGTAGTCGAGGGCGAAAGCGCCCCAGACCACCCACTCCACCGCCGTGCACAGGTCCACCACGCCGGCGCTCGCGTCGGGCTGGACGATCGGCACGGCGTAGGCGACGGCGAAGGCCAGGGCCAGGCCGAAGAGCGGGCGCTGAGTGTGCTGTTCCCAACGGAGTTGGGCCGACTGCTGCTGCATGGCCGAATCGTAGGAAACGTGAAGGGGTGGTGTGCCCACGGTGTACCCGTGAGGCGCACCACCCCTTGACAGGGCCTCCCGCGTTATGCGTCGCCGCCCGCGGCCCCCGGGTCGGCCGCCGACACGTCGAGCAGCTGGTACCGGTCGATGGCCTGCTTGAGCACCGACCGGTCGACCTTGCCCTCACGGGCCAGCTCGGTGAGGACCGCGACCACGATCGACTGGGCGTCGATGTGGAAGAAGCGGCGCGCCGCACCCCGCGTGTCGGCGAAGCCGAAGCCGTCCGCGCCGAGCGACTGGTACGTCTGCGGCACCCAGCGCGCGATCTGGTCCGGGACCGAGCGCATCCAGTCGGAGACGGCCACGACCGGCCCCTGGGCGTCGGCCAGCTTCCGCGTCACGTACGGCACCCGCTGCTCCTCCTCCGGGTGCAGCAGGTTGTGCTCCTCGCAGTCCACGGCCTCGCGCCGCAGCTCGTTCCAGGAGGTCGCCGACCAGACGTCCGCCTTGACGTTCCAGTCGTCGGCCAGGATCTTCTGCGCCTCGATCGCCCAGGGGAGCGCGACACCGGACGCCAGGATCTGCGCCGGAATCTGGCCGGCCGTGCCCTCGCTGAAGCGGTAGAGGCCCTTGAGGATGCCGTCGACGTCCACGTTCTCCGGCTCGGCCGGGTGCTGGATCGGCTCGTTGTAGACGGTCAGGTAGTAGAAGACGTCCTCGCCGTGCGGGTGCTCCGGCGAGCTGCCGTACATCCTCCTGAGCCCGTCCTTCACGATGTGCGCGATCTCGAAGCCGAACGCCGGGTCGTACGCCACGCAGCCGGGGTTCGTCGAGGCCAGCAGCTGCGAGTGGCCGTCCGCGTGCTGCAGGCCCTCGCCGGTCAGGGTCGTGCGGCCGGCGGTCGCGCCCAGGACGAATCCGCGCGCCAGCTGGTCGGCCATCTGCCAGAACTGGTCGCCGGTGCGCTGGAAGCCGAACATCGAGTAGAAGACGTAGACCGGGATCAGCGGCTCGCCGTGCGTCGCGTAGGCCGAGCCGGCGGCGATCAGGGACGCCGTGCAGCCCGCCTCGGAGATGCCGTCGTGCAGCATCTGGCCGTTCGGCGACTCCTTGTAGGCGAGCAGCAGGTCGCGGTCGACCGACTCGTACTGCTGGCCGAGCGGGTTGTAGATCTTCGCGCTCGGGAAGAACGAGTCCATGCCGAACGTGCGGTACTCGTCCGGCGCGATCAGCACGAACCGCTTGCCGATCTCCTTGTCCCGCATGAGGTCCTTGAGGAGCCGGACGAACGCCATCGTCGTCGCGATGGACTGCTGGCCCGAGCCCTTCTTCACGGTCGCGTACGTCTTCTCCTCCGGCAGCGGCAGCGGCTTGGAGCGGACGACGCGGGTCGGGACGTAACCGCCGAGGCTTTTGCGGCGGTCGTGCATGTACTGGATCTCCTCCGAGTCCCGGCCCGGGTGGTAGTACGGCGGCACGCCGGACTCCAGCTCCTTGTCCGGGATCGGCAGGTGCAGACGGTCGCGGAAGCGCTTGAGGTCGTCGACCGTCAGCTTCTTCATCTGGTGCGTGGCGTTGCGGCCCTCGAAGTTCGGGCCCAGCGTCCAGCCCTTGATCGTCTTGGCCAGGATGACCGTCGGCTGGCCCTTGTGCTCCACGGCCGCCTTGTACGCCGCGAAGATCTTGCGGTGGTCGTGACCGCCGCGGCCCAGGTGCAGGATCTGGTCGTCGGTCATGTTCTCGACCATCGCGCGCAGCCGGTGGTCGTCGCCGAAGAAGTGGTCGCGGATGTACGCGCCGGTCTCCGTGGCGTACGTCTGGAACTGTCCGTCCGGCGTGGTGTTCATCTTGTTGACCAGCACGCCGTCGCGGTCCTGGGCGAGCAGCGGGTCCCAGGTGCGGTCCCAGACCAGCTTGATCACGTTCCAGCCGGCGCCGCGGAAGATCGACTCCAGCTCCTGGATGATCTTCCCGTTGCCGCGCACCGGGCCGTCGAGGCGCTGCAGGTTGCAGTTGACGACGAACGTGAGGTTGTCCAGGCCCTCGCGGGCGGCGATGGACAGCTGGCCCAGCGACTCCGGCTCGTCCATCTCGCCGTCGCCGAGGAACGCCCAGACGTGCGACTTGGAGGTGTCCGCGATCCCGCGCGCCTCCATGTAGCGGTTCATGCGCGCCTGGTAGATCGCGCCGATCGGACCGAGGCCCATCGACACCGTCGGGAACTCCCAGAAGTCCGGCATGGACCGCGGGTGCGGGTACGACGACAGCGCGTGCGGCGCCTTGGACTTCTCCTGGCGGAAGCCGTCCAGGTGCCGCTCGCTGAGCCGGTCCAGCAGGAAGGCGCGGGCGTAGATGCCGGGGGAGGCGTGGCCCTGGAAGAAGACCTGGTCGCCGCCGTCGCCCTCGTCCTTGCCGCGGAAGAAGTGGTTGAAGCCGACGTCGTAGAGCGAGGCGGAGGAGGCGAACGTGGCGATGTGGCCGCCGACGCCGATGCCCGGGCGCTGGGCGCGGGAGACCATCACGGCCGCGTTCCAGCGGGTCGCGTTGAGGATCTTGCGCTCGATCTCCTCGTTGCCCGGGAAGAACGGCTCGCTCTTGGTCGGGATGGTGTTGACGTAGTCCGTGCTGCGCATCTCCGGCACGGCCACGCGCTTCTCGCGGGCCCGCTCGATCAGCCGCAGCATCAGGTAGCGGGCGCGTTCCCGGCCGCGCTCGTCGACGGCGGCGTCGAGGGAGTCGAGCCACTCCTGCGTCTCTTCGGGATCGAAGTCAGGAACCTGACTCGGAAGGCCGCCAATGATGATCGGGTTGCGATCGGATGCGGAAGCCACGCTGTTCCTTACCTGTCAGAGGGCCTGCGAGGGCCGCTGTTTCGCTGTCGTAGCTGGGCGTCGTCGCTGGGGGCCGCGCCGCTCCCCATGGTCCACCTCGGGACCGTGAAACGTCATCTCTACCGGGCGGTAACCCGAGCGTGAGATCGACTCCGTGCCGGCTCCGTGACGTATGGGGCGAATACCTTCGAGTCTCGTACCCACAGACGATTCCCAAACGCCCAAACAGGGCAGAAAGGTGTGGTGTGCGTCACCTCGGACCATGATGGTGTGCCTGGAGTTGCGGTGACACGGCCAGGATCGTCACCGTTTCGGCGGTCTGAACGGCCGGGTACTTGCGCGATCCGCCCCGCCCGTGTGGACTACGGCCAATGCTTCGCGCACGCGCGTGGCTGAGTTATTTCCCAAGACATGATCAGGAGGCAACCCGTGAGCGCGACCGCGGACCACGCGGAGGAGCGGACGAACCCTGCCGCCAGGCTGGGGTTCCAGCCCGGGCAGGTGGTCCAGGAGATCGGCTACGACGACGACGTGGATCAGGAGCTCCGCGAGGCCATCGAGGGCATCATCGAGAGCGACCTGGTGGACGAGGACTACGACGACGTGGCCGACGCCGTTGTGCTGTGGTTCCGTGACGACGACGGCGACCTGACGGATGCGCTGGTCGATGCCACCACGTACATCGAAGAGGGCGGTGCCATCCTGCTCCTCACGCCGAAGACCGGCCGTTCGGGCTATGTGGAGCCGAGCGACATCTCGGAAGCCGCCACGACGGCGGGTCTGACGGCGTCCAAGAGCGTCAGCGTCGGCAAGGACTGGAGCGGCAGCCGGCTGGCGACGCCGAAGGCGGCGAAGTCCAAGCGTTAGCCGTTCGGGCGGGGCGGGCCGGCACCGTCGGCCCGCCCACCGGTCCGTCCCGGGCCCTGCGTAGGGTGGTCCCACCCCAGAAGCCCCAGGAAGGGACACCCACGACGATGGCGATCCAGGCCGGCGAGAAGGCCCCCGACTTCGAGCTCAAGGACAACCACGGCAGGGCCGTGCGGCTGTCCGACTTCCGCGGTTCTCACAACGTCGTCCTGCTCTTCTACCCCTTCGCCTTCACCGGCGTGTGCACCGGCGAGCTGTGCGAGCTGCGCGACAACCTGCCGCAGTTCTCCGACCGCGACACCCAGCTGCTCGCCGTCTCCAACGACTCCATCCACACCCTGCGCGTCTTCGCCGAGCAGGAGGGCCTCGAATACCCCCTGCTGTCGGACTTCTGGCCGCACGGCAACGTCTCGCGCGCCTACGGCGTCTTCGACGAGGACAAGGGCTGCGCGGTGCGCGGCACCTTCGTCATCGACAAGGAGGGCGTCGTGCGGTGGACGGTCGTCAACGGCCTGCCGGACGCGCGCGACCTCAACGACTACGTGAAGGCGCTCGACTCCCTGTGACGCCGGTCGGGCGGCATGCGCTCGACACCCGCCGAATTGTCGGCTTCAGGGCCTGCGAGGGGCGGGAACCCGTCACTAGGATCGACTCGTTGATCCGACATCCGAGCACAACGGGGCATCCCGCCCCTGGACACCAATGGAGGACTCGTGGGAGTCAGCCTCAGCAAGGGCGGCAACGTATCGCTGACCAAGGAGGCGCCGGGCCTGACCGCGGTCATCGTAGGTCTGGGGTGGGACGTCCGGACCACGACCGGCACCGACTTCGACCTGGACGCCAGCGCGCTGCTGCTGAACAACTCCGGCAAGGTCGCCAGCGACCAGCACTTCATCTTCTTCAACAACCTCAAGAGCCCGGACGGCTCCGTCGAGCACACCGGTGACAACCTCACCGGTGAGGGCGAGGGCGACGACGAGCAGATCAAGGTCAACCTCGCCGGCGTCCCGGCCGACGTCGAGAAGATCGTCTTCCCGGTCTCCATCTACGACGCCGAGACCCGCCAGCAGTCCTTCGGCCAGGTGCGCAACGCGTTCATCCGCGTCGTGAACCAGGCCGGCGGCGCCGAGATCGCCCGGTACGACCTGAGCGAGGACGCCTCCACCGAGACCGCCATGGTCTTCGGCGAGCTCTACCGGCACGGCGCGGAGTGGAAGTTCCGCGCCATCGGCCAGGGCTACGCCTCGGGCCTGCGCGGCATCGCGCAGGACTTCGGCGTGAACGTCTGAGCCGCCCGCAGGGCCCTGGCGACAGGGCCCGAAGGCCTTCCTGTCCGGCGCCGCACGGTTTACGTGCGGCGCCGGACGTGCAGGACCACCTCAGTAACACCATCCGGGGAGGGACATCAGCATGGGCGTCACACTTGCCAAAGGGGGCAACGTCTCCCTGTCCAAGGCCGCACCGAACCTCACTCAGGTGATGGTCGGTCTCGGCTGGGACGCGCGCTCCACCACCGGAGCGCCCTTCGACCTCGACGCCAGCGCGCTGATGTGCAGCGGCGGCCGCGTGCTCGGGGACGAGTGGTTCGTCTTCTACAACCAGCTCAAGAGCCCGGACGGCTCGGTCGAGCACACCGGTGACAACCTCACCGGAGAGGGCGACGGCGACGACGAGTCGCTCCTGATCGACCTGTCCAAGGTCCCGCCGCACTGCGACAAGATCGTCTTTCCCGTCTCCATCCACCTGGCCGACGAGCGCGGCCAGACCTTCGGCCAGGTCAGCAACGCCTTCATCCGTGTGGTGAACCAGGCGGACGGCCAGGAACTCGCCCGCTACGACCTCAGCGAGGACGCCTCCACGGAGACCGCGATGATCTTCGGCGAGGTTTATCGCTACCAGGCCGAGTGGAAGTTCAGGGCCGTCGGGCAGGGGTACGCGTCGGGTCTGCGCGGCATCGCCATGGACTTCGGAGTCAACGTCTCCTGACGCGATATGAGCAAAATGCAGGGCCTCGTGGGGTGCGGAAGGGGCCCGACTAGACTTCGGCTTCAAAGTTTCGTAAAGCCGGGTACGGCGCGGGGGAGCCCCGTACACACACGATTGGGTAGCCAGTGGTTCTGAAAACCTTCGGGTGGTCGTTCGCGGTCACCGCGCTCGGCCTGGTCGCAGCGGTCTTCTACGGAGGGTGGACCGCGTTCGGCGTCGTAGCGATCCTGTCCGTCCTCGAGATCTCGCTGTCCTTCGACAACGCGGTGGTCAACGCCGGGATCCTGAAGAAGATGAATGCCTTCTGGCAGAAGATCTTCCTCACGATCGGCATCCTGATCGCCGTCTTCGGCATGCGACTGGTCTTCCCCGTCGTGATCGTCGCGCTCAGCGCCCAGCTGGGCCCGATCGAGGCCGTCGACCTCGCGCTCACCGACAAGGACCAGTACCAGCAGTACGTCACCGACGCCCACCCGTCGATCGCCGCCTTCGGTGGCATGTTCCTGCTGATGATCTTCCTGGACTTCATCTTCGAGGACCGGGACATCAAGTGGCTCGGCTGGCTGGAGCGTCCCCTGGCCAAGCTCGGCAAGGTCGACATGCTGTCGGTCTGCATCGCCCTGATCGTCCTGCTGATCTCCGCGATCACCTTCGGCGCCAACGCCCACCAGCACGGCGGCACCCATGCCGACAAGGCGGAGACCGTCCTGCTCTCCGGCATCGCAGGCCTGATCACCTACATGATCGTCGGTGGCCTCTCCGGCTACTTCGAGGACAAGCTCGAAGAGGAGGAGGAGCGCGAGCACGAGGCCGAGGAGAAGGCCGCGCGCGAGGGCAAGCCCAAGTCGGCGGTCAAGCTCGCCGGCAAGGCCGCGTTCTTCATGTTCCTCTACCTCGAGGTCCTGGACGCGTCCTTCTCCTTCGACGGCGTCATCGGCGCCTTCGCCATCACCAACGACATCGTCCTGATGGCCCTCGGCCTCGGCATCGGCGCCATGTACGTCCGGTCGCTCACCGTCTACCTGGTCCGCGAGGGCACCCTCGACGACTACGTCTACCTGGAGCACGGCGCGCACTACGCCATCGGCGCGCTCGCCATGGTCCTCCTGGTCACCATCCAGTACGAGATCAACGAGTTCATCACCGGCTCCATCGGCGTCATCCTGATCGGCGCCTCCTTCTGGTCCTCCGTGCGCCGCAACCGCGCCATCGCGGCGGCCGAGGGAAAAGCCGGCTCGGACGAGAAGACTGAAATCTCGTCCGGGGTGTGACACCCCTCCGGGAGAGGAACGCTCTGTGCGGGGCGGCCACCGAGGTGACTCCTCGGCGGCCGCCCCGTCGGTCGTCAACGGCCGTGGGTACGCCGATGACCTGCGGTCTCCAAGTGAACGTGGGGGCGGAATGGGCCTGTTCGACGGACTCCGGCGCGGCGATGTGCAGTTCGACTCGGGCAACGCGAACACCAACGCGATCGAGCTGACCAAGCGGCGCGCGCAGATATCACTCACCAAACAGGACGCGGCCAACGGCCATCTACGGGTCAACCTGAGCTGGCGCATGCGCACGTCCGACATCGGCGGCCCGCAGCGCGAGAGCCTGCTGCGCCACCCCTTCAGGGCACTGAAGCCGCCGG
The DNA here is from genome assembly GCF_040628815.1 of Streptomyces sp. NPDC006140. NCBI lineage: Bacteria > Bacillati > Actinomycetota > Actinomycetes > Kitasatosporales > Streptomycetaceae > Streptomyces > Streptomyces sp. NPDC006140. Next base: position 486,235 of record NZ_JBEXTS010000001.1, read on the forward strand.
AGGTCATCGGCCACAGCCAGAGCGTCGTCAACGTCGACCTCGACCTGGGTTGCCTGTACGAGCTCCAGGACGGCTCCAAGGGCGTCGTCCAGCCCCTCGGCGGCTACTTCGGCGACGTCAACGCCCCGCCGTACGTCAAGCTCAGCGGCGACGACCGCTTCGGCTCGGGGTCCGGCGAGACGATGTACATCAACCTCGACCACCGCGACAGCATCAAGCGGCTCCTGGTCTTCGTCTACATCTACGACCAGACACCCGCCTTCGACCGTGCCCACGCCATCGTCACGCTCTACCCGAGCAACGGCCCGCGCATCGAGATCCACCTCGACGAACGCCAGCCGCAGGCCCGCTCCTGCGCCGTCGTCATGATCGAGAAGGTCAAGAACGAGATCATCGTGCGCCGCGAGGCGAAGTTCGTCTACGGCTTCCAGGCGGAGCTGGACCGGCTGTACGGCTGGGGGCTCCAGTGGGGGCGGGGCTACAAGACGAAGGTCTAGAACCTGTCGGTCACCTGATCTGTACGACAGGCCCTAGCGTCCGATGAACTGCGGTCCCTGCGGGGGCAGGCGGAAGTCGGGGTCGGGGGCCGCGGTGACCGGCGACGGGTAGCCGTAGCCGGTCTGCGCCCCCGCGACGCCCGCCGTGGCCGGTGCCTGGGGGTAGCCGTAGCCGGGCCGGCTCGCGGGGTGCGGATAGCCGTACGCCGGCTGCGTCGTGGCGGGCTGGCTCGTCGCGGGCTGCTGGGGCGGGTACCCGTACCCCGGCTGCGCGGGCACCGCGGTCGGCTGCTCCGGCGGCAGCGGCCGGGACACCTCGGGGGAGGGCTGGACCGTGGCGGGGGGCTGCTGAGCGGGGCCGGCGGCCGTCGGCTGTGCGGGTGCCGGTGCCGGTGCCGGTGCGGTCGGGGATGCGGGCGTGGTCGCGGGCGTGGGTACCGTCGTCGTCGGCTCCTCCGCCGCCGCCTCCGACTCGTCCACCGAGATGCCGTAGTCGGTCGCGAGCCCCTTCAGCCCGTTCTCGTAGCCCTCGCCCAGCGCCCGGAACTTCCAGCCCTCCCCGCGCCGGTACAGCTCGCCGCAGATCAACGCGGTCTCCTGGCCCGTCTCCGGCTTGACGTCGAAGTACGCCAGCGCCTCCGCACCGGTGTCCGCCGCGTCGTACAGCAGGATGCGCAGGGCCTGCACGCGGTCGAACGTGACGCCGTCCGCCGATGCGACCAGCAGAATCCGGCCGACCTCCGTCTCGACACCGGTGAGATCTGTCTGGATCGTGTCGGTCAGGCCCTCGGCGACCCGCTTCTTGCCGAGCCGCCACACCTTCCCGGAGGGGTGCCGGGGCTGGTTGTAGAAGACGAAGTCCTCGTCGGAGCGCACACGACCGTCGGGGCCGAGGAGCAGCGCGGAGGCATCGACGTCCGGAACCCCCTGCCCGGGTGTCCAGCGCAGCACGGCGCGCACCGTGGTGGCTTCCAGCGGGACGTTCGACCCCTTCAGCATCGCGTGCGTCATGCGGTCATCCTGCCTTCTCGGTCCTGCTCACGACAACGCGGGGGCCGTGCCGCCACGAGCGGCGCCGAGGGCGGACGGCGACTACCGTCGTCATGGCCGGGCCTGGCTGTGCTTGCCCGCGTTACCTGAAATTCATGCCTGACGGGAACCTCTGACATGGACTTCTACGTACTATTACCGGCCAGCTTTCGACGATTCGCAGGTCGCACAACCACCACGGGGGAGTTCCATGCGTCATTTCGGGCACATCGCCCCTGAGGTGCGGAAGCGTCTCTTCCACCGCGAGCCGTGCGTGTTCACTCCGGACTCCCCGGCCCGTCTGCTCTCGGCCGCCCTGGGCGCCACGCTCTACAGCCCGGCCACCCGGCCGCGTCTCGCCGACGACGTCCTCAAGCAGGGCGGACGCGGCGTGGTGTCGATGGTGCTGTGCCTGGAGGACTCGATCGACGACGCGGACGTCGGCCCCGGCGAGGAGAACCTGGTCCGCCAGTTCGGCGCCCTCGCCGGCCTCCCCGACGCGGACCTGCCGCTGCTGTTCATCCGGGTCCGCGCCCCCGAGCAGATCCCCGACCTGGTGCGACGCCTCGGCCCCGCCGTCCGCCTGCTGTCCGGATTCGTGCTGCCCAAGTTCACCGAGGAACGCGGCATCCCGTTCCTGGAGGCCCTGGCGACCGCCGAGGCCGAGAGCGGCCGTCGCCTTTTCGCCATGCCGGTGCTGGAGTCGCCGGAGCTGCTGTACCGGGAGACCCGCGTGGAGACCCTGGAGGGCATCTCCCGCGCGATCGACAAGTACCGCGACCGCGTCCTCGCCCTGCGCCTCGGCGTGACGGACTTCTGCTCCTCCTACGGGCTGCGCAGAGGCCCCGACATGACGGCCTACGACGTGCAGATCGTCGCCTCCGTGATCGCCGACGTGGTGAACATGCTGGGCCGCGCCGACGGCACCGGCTTCACGGTCACCGGGCCGGTGTGGGAGTACTTCCGGGTCCAGGAGCGCATGTTCAAGCCGCAGCTGCGGCAGAGCCCCTTCCTGGAGGTGCAGGCCGCGGACCTGCGCGCGAAGCTGATTGAGCACGCCATGGACGGCCTGCTCAGGGAGATCTCCCTGGACCACGCCAACGGCCTGCTGGGCAAGACCTGCATCCACCCCTCGCACGTGCTGCCGGTACACGCCCTGTCGGTCGTCAGCCACGAGGAGTTCTCGGACGCCCAGGACATCCTGCGCCCCGAGCGCGGCGGCGGGGGTGTCCTGAGGTCGGCCTACACGAACAAGATGAACGAGGTGAAGCCGCATCGGGCCTGGGCCGAGCGGACCCTGCTGCGTGCCGAGGTTTTCGGCGTGGCGAACGAGGACATCGGCTTCGTGGAACTGCTCGCGGCGGGGCTGCCGAGCTGAGTTTTCGAGTCAGGTACACCGGTGAACGCGACGCAGGGAATCCATGGAGAAGGCAGTGAACGAGGGGCCGCACCACGAGGTGCGCGACGGAGTCTGGTCGGGCAGCTGGGTCGCCGAGCGGCTCGGCGTCGAGCTGGCCGGTGACGACCACCTGACCGACCTGCTGGGACTGGCGCTGCGCCGCAACCCCAAGCGGGCCCACCTGCTGGTGTCGAACGTGCTGGGCAAGCACGTGCCGCAGTCGCCGTCCGTCGTGTACGGCCACGGGGTCGGGCTCGGCCGCCGGGTCCGTGACCTGCTGGGCGAGGAGGAGGCACGCGCGGCGGTCGTCCTCGGCTACGCGGAGACCGCGACCGGCCTCGGCCACTCCGTCGCCGACGGGCTGGGCCTCGCCCCCTGTCTGCACTCCACCCGCCGCCCGGTCGCCGGCCTCGCCCCGGCCGGCGGCTTCGAGGAGTCCCACTCGCACGCGACCTCGCACCTGCTGCTGCCGGAGGACCCCGCGCTGCTCACCGGCGCCGGGCCGCTGGTCCTCGTCGACGACGAGTTCTCCACGGGGAACACGGTGCTGAACACCATCCGGGACCTCCACGCGCGGTATCCGCGGCGGCGGTACGTGGTGGTGGCGCTGGTCGACATGCGGTCGGCGGCGGACGCCGGGCGGCTGGAGGACTTCGCCCGTGAGATCGGCGCGCGGGTGGATCTCGTGACAGCGGCCTCGGGGACGGTGCGGCTGCCCGAGGGGGTGCTGGAGAAGGGGCGCGAGCTGGTGGCGCGGTACGAGTCGGAGGGTTCGTCGGACAACGGCGTTGCCGTCGAGGCAGACCAGGAGGTCAACCCCTCAGGGGCGCGGGGAACTGCGCGACCAGCCCCCACCGGCCCGCACCCGGACGACAACGGCACCGGCCCCCACATCACCCGCGTGGACCTCCGCTGGCCCGCCGGGCTCCCCGACGGGGGACGACACGGCTTCACCCCGGCGCACCGCGCCCGGCTGGAAGCCGCCCTGCCCGGAATGGCGGCCCGGATCGCCGAGGCGCTGCCCGCCGGCGCCCGCCGCGTGCTCGTGCTCGGCTTCGAGGAGCTGATGTACGCCCCGCTGCGGCTCGCCGAGGCCCTGGAGCGGACCACGGACGCCGAGGTGCGCTACTCCACCACCACCCGTTCGCCCGTCCTCGCCGTCGACGACCCCGGCTACGCGATACGCACCCGCCTGGTCTTCCCCGCCCACGACGACCCCGCCGACGGCCCCGGCGAGCGGTACGCCTACAACGTCGCCGGCGCCGGCTTCGACGCCGTCGTCGCCGTCGTCGACTCGGCCGGGGACACCCCCGCGCTGCACGCGCCCGACGGCCTGCTGGCCCGGCTCGCCGCGCACACGCCGCGGGTCCTCCTCGCCGTCGTCCCGTCGTACGTCCCCGGGACCCGGCCCGCCCCCGAAAGGCCCTCCATGCTGCCCGAGCCCCTCCGCGGCCCCGCCTTCTCCTCGTACGCGCCCGAGGAGGTCGGCTGGCTGCTCCAGGACCTCTCGGACGTGACGCTGGAGGCGCCGACCGAGGAGCGCGAGGAGGCCATCCAGAGCGGCGGCGCGCACTACGCGGAGTCGCTGCCCGTGGAGTACCAGCCCAGCGAGCAGTACCAGGAGCTGTTCCACTCCGCGCTGGAGGAGTCGGCGGCCCGGATCGCCCGGGCGGTCGGCGTCGTCACCGAGACCGTCCTCGCCGAGCGGTCCCCGCGCCCGGTCCTGGTCTCCCTGGCCCGCGCCGGCACACCCGTCGGTATCCTGATGCGCCGCTGGGCCCAGCACCGGCACGGCCTCGACCTGCCGCACTACGCCGTGTCGATCGTCCGCGGCCGCGGCATCGACGCCAACGCGCTGCGCTGGCTCGCCGCACACCACGACCCCCGGGACGTCGTCTTCGTCGACGGCTGGACCGGCAAGGGCGCCATCACCCGCGAACTCGCCCAGGCGCTCACGGAGTTCGAGAAGTCCGACGGCATCACCGGCTTCGACCCGGAGATCGCCGTCCTGGCCGACCCCGGCTCCTGCGTACGCACCTACGGCACCCGCGAGGACTTCCTCATCCCCTCCGCCTGCCTCAACTCCACCGTCTCCGGCCTGATCTCACGGACCGTGCTGCGCGCGGACCTCGTGGGCCCGCACGATTACCACGGCGCGAAGTTCTACCGCGAACTCGCCGCCACCGACGTCTCGGTGGCCTTCCTGGACGCCGTCTCCGCCCGTTTCCCCGAGGTCGCGGACGCGGCCTGCGCCCAGGCCAAGGAACTGCTCGCCGCCGACCGCTCGCCCACCTGGGAGGGCTGGGCCGCCGTCGAACGCATCAGTGAGGAGTACGGCATCCACGACGTGAACCTCGTCAAGCCCGGCGTCGGCGAGACCACCCGGGTCATGCTGCGCCGCGTGCCCTGGAAGGTCCTGGCACGCGCCGGGGCGGGCAGCGACCTCGACCACGTCCGCCTGCTCGCCGAGCAACGCGGCGTGCCCGTCGAGGAGGTGGCCGACCTGCCCTACACCTGCGTCGGCCTGATCCACCCCAAGTACACCCGGGGCGCCACCGGCGCCGACGGCAAGGCGGTGACGGTCTGATGCCCGTACTCGTCGCGAGCGACCTCGACCGCACCCTGATCTACTCCTCCGCGGCCCTGGCGCTGACCATGCCCGACGCGCGGGCGCCCCGGCTGCTGTGCGTGGAGGTGCACGAGAGCAAGCCGCTGTCCTACATGACCGAGACGGCGGCCCGGCTCCTCACCGACCTGGGCGACGCGGCCGTGTTCGTGCCGACGACGACCCGCACCCGCAAGCAGTACCAGCGCATCAACCTGCCGGGCCCGGAGCCGACGTACGCGATCTGCGCCAACGGCGGGCACCTCATGGTGGACGGCGTCTCCGACCCCGACTGGCACGCGCAGGTGACCGCGCGGCTGGCCGACCAGTGCGCGCCCCTGGCCGAGGTGCAGGAGCACCTGCTGCGGGCCGCCGACCCGGTCTGGGTGCGCAAGCACCGCGTCGCCGACGACCTCTTCGCCTACCTCGTCGTCGAGCGGGAACTGCTGGACGAGGACTGGGTGAAGGAACTCGCGGTGTGGGCGGAGAACCGCGGCTGGACGGTGTCCCTCCAGGGCCGCAAGATCTACGCCGTGCCCAAGCCGCTCACCAAGAGCGCGGCGATGCGCGAGATCGCCCGGCGGACCGGGGCCGATCTCACGCTCGCCGCGGGTGACTCCCTGCTCGACACCGACCTGCTCCTCGCGGCGGACCAGGGCTGGCGGCCCGGTCACGGAGAGCTGGCCGACACCGGCTTCACGGCTCCCTCGGTCAGGGTGCTTCCCGACCGGGGTGTCCTCGCCGGGGAGCGGATCCTGCGGGAGTTTCTGGGGGCAGTACGGGGCGCCTGAGGACTCGGGTGTCCTGGTCGTCGTGCGGGTGCGGCTGCCCGGTGGCTTGTCGCGCGGTTCCCCGCGCCCCTTCGGGGCGCGTCCCCTTGGGGCGCCGCAGCAGCCGTACCGCGATGAACGCCGCCACCGCCACGGCCGCCACGGCGAGGACCACCTTGGAGTAGGCCGAGACGATGTCCGTGACCTGGTGCCAGTTCGCGCCGAGGAAGTAGCCCGCGAGGACGAACGCCGTGTTCCAGATCGCGCTGCCCAGCGTGGTCAGCCCCAGGAACACCGGCAGGCGCATGCGCTCGACACCCGCCGGCACGGAGATCAGACTGCGGAAGATCGGGATCATCCGGCCGAAGAACACGGCCTTGGTGCCGTGCTTCAGGAACCACGCCTCGGTCTTCTCGATGTCCGACACCTTCACCAGCGGAAGCCGGCCCGCGATCGCCACCGTCCGGTCGCGGCCGAGCAGCGCCCCGACCCCGTACAGCGCGAGCGCGCCGATCACCGAACCGGCCGTCGTCCACAGCAGGACGGCGAGCAGGCCCATCCGCCCGCTGCTCGCGGCGAACCCGGCGAGCGGCAGGATCACCTCGCTGGGCAGCGGCGGGAACAGGTTCTCCAGGGCGATGGCGAGACCGGCACCCGGCGCGCCCAGCGCGTCCATGAGGTCGTTGACCCACTGCGGTCCGGCGTCCGCGGCGATGGCTGTCATGCCGCCACGCTAGGAGACCGGACCTGAAGGGATCCTGAGGAAAGAGACCGGGGGGACGTCAGCCGCAGCAGCCGCCACCGCAGCAGCCGCCGCCTCCGCCGCCCGCGCGGGGCGCCGGGGCCGGGGCGGAGGCCGAGCCGGCCACCGCGACCGTGGAGAGGAGCTTCACCGTGTCGTCGTGACCCGAGGGGCATGCCGCGGGGGCGGCGGACTCCGCCATGGGACGGCTCAGTTCGAAGGTGTCGCCGCAGGTCCGGCAGCGGTACTCGTAGCGAGGCATGCGCACAGGTTAACCGGCCTGCCGCGGCTGTCGCAGGGCTCGGGAGCGGGCTCAGTGGCCGGCTGCTCCGCGTTCCTCGCGGATCCGGGAGACCACGTCGGCCACCGCCCGGCGTACCCCTTCGGTCTCCGTGAGGAAGTGCCAGTAGTCGGGGTGGCGGCCCTCCAGGGTGGCGACGGCGCGTTCCAGGCGCGCCACCGCGTCGTCCAGGGGCCGGGCGTGACGCGGGTCGGGGGTGTTGCGGCCGGCCATGGCGAGGCGCTGGGCGTCGCGGATGGCGAAGCGGGTGCGGTCGATCTCCTGCTGGGGGTCCTTCTGCACGGCGTTCAGCCGGTGCAGCCGGTCGCCGGCGGCCGAGACGGCCTCGTCGGTGGTGTTCAGCAGGGCCCGTACGGTCGACAGCAGGGCCGTCGCGTCGGCCCAGCGCTGCTCGTCCCGGGCGGTGCGGGCCTCGGCCAGCTTCACCTCGGCACGGCGGACGTTCTCGACGGCGACGTCGGGGACCTGCTGCAGGTCCTGCCAGCAGGCCACGGTGAAGCGGCGGCGCAGTTCGCTCAGGATCGGCGGGACCTGCTCGGAGCGGGTGGTGAGGGCCTGGGCGCGGGTGCGCAGGGAGACGAGCCGGTGGTCGATCTCGGCGGCCCGGCCGGGCAGCCGCTCGGCCTCCACGCGGACCGCCTCGGCCTCCCGAGTGACCCGCTCGGCGCGCTCCAGGGTCTGCGGTACGCCGTGCTGTCCGGCGCCCTGGTTCAGCTTGGTCAGCTCCGGGGAGAGGGCGGCGAGCCGGGCGGCGAGGTCGTCCGCCTTCAGGCCGGAGGCGCGCACCGCGTCGAGGGCGTCGGAGGCGGCCAGCAGGCCCTGGCGGGCACGCTCGACCGCGGGGGCGAGGCGGGCCAGCTGGGTCTCGGCCTTGCCGAGCAGCGGGCCGAGGCCGTCGGCGAAGCGGTCCAGCTCCTGCTTGACCCGGCCGAGCTCCTCCTTGGCGGCGGTCAGCTCGGAGCGGGCGCGGGAGGCCGCCGAGGCCTCCAGGTCGTCGCGGTCGAGGTCGTGGGCGTCGACGGCGTTGATGTACCGGCTGCTGGCCTCGTCGATGCGGCGGCCGAGGGCGTCGAAGTCGGTGACGGCGCGCCGGGCGGCGGGCGAATCGTCGACGGCGGTGATCGTCTCGATCGAGATGCGCAGATCGCGCTGGGCGGTGTCCAGCTCGTAGAAGGCGGCCGCGGCGGCGTCCTTCGCGGCCTGTGCCTCGGCCCGCTGGCCCTCGGCCCGGCCGCCGAACCAGCGCCGGGTGCCGCCGCCCGCGAAGGCGGCGGGCAGGGCCAGGGCGGCCAGCAGGGGCAGCACGGTCAGGGTGAGCGTGTCCCGGAGCGGGCCGGGGGTGCGGGGGAGGCGGCGGCGCGGACGATGTGCGCGCGGCACCGACGGCGAGTACGGCTGCGCTGGTGTCGCCGTCACATCCCTCTCCCGTGCTGTGGTCCACCCTGCCCCGTGTCATTCTCCCACCGGTTAAGGACGAACACACGGGCCGATCAGTTCGCGGTTCGGACCGTGACTTTGCCGTCGCCGGTCCGGGCGGACACCACGTGCCGGCTGGTCGCGTCGCGGGGCACGGACACGTCCACGCCGCCGTCACCGGTCTCGGTGGTCACCCGGTAGCCGGCCCGGGGCACGGCGATGGTCACGGACCCGTCGCCGCTGCGGGACTCGACACGGTCCGGTACGACGCCGAGTTCGAGGCGGACCGAGCCGTCACCGGTGTGGGTGCGGACGTCACGGGAGGAGACGTCCGCCCGGATGGACCCGTCGCCGGTGCGCATCCGAAGCGGGCCGGTGGCGTCGCTGACGCGGATGGAACCGTCGTCGGCGCGCAGCTCCAGCCGGCCGGTGGCCTCGCTGACGCGGATGGACCCGTCGCCGGTGCGCAGGTTCAGGGGACCGGTGGTGTCGGTGACGCGGACGGAGCCGTCGCCCGTGCGGATGCTCAGCGGGTCCCGGAAGCCCCGGGCGCGCACGCTGCCGTCGCCGTCCTGGACCTTCACGGTGACGCCGCGCGGCACCTCGATGCGGTGCCTGGCCGAGCAGTCGGCGACGACGCCGGAGCACTTCAGCCGCAGCACCAGCCGGTCGTCCCGCATGGACCAGGTGACCTTGGGGTCCTTGCCGATGACGACCGACCCCTGGAACCACCGGGTCACCTCGATCCTGCCCGCCGGGTTGTCCTCGGCGGCGACGATCTCCAGGGCCGAGTCGTCGGAGTCCACGGTGAGCGTGCGGCCCTCCAGGTCGAAGGACCGGCGGTCCGGGTCCGTGTCGTCCCCGGCGGACGCCCCGCAGGCGCTCAGCGCGGAGACCAGCACCACGACGGCACCGGCGACGGCGACCGCACGGGCAGGGAGGGAGCGGGTGCTGCGGGTGGTGCGCGTGCTGCGGGTGGTGCCGGCGGTGCGAGTGCTGCGGGCCATGACGATCTCCCCCTGGACGGACGACGGGCGCTCTCGGGCGCTCTACGACCGTAGGGATCCGGGGCCCGCCGGGGGATCCGGGCCGCTCCCGGATCAACGGTGGGGTTAACCCCCGGCACGGCCCCCGATACGGGTTTGCGGGACCGCGCCCCGGGCAATGTAGGCTGTCGACTCGTCCTGGGCGCGTGACCCGGGAGCCGGGTGCGTAGCTCAGGGGTAGAGCGCCTGCCTTACAAGCAGGATGTCGGCGGTTCGAAACCGTCCGCGCCCACCGTCTTCCGATCCGGGTTCTGCGAGGCCCGGGTCGCAGAACGCCCCGGGCCCACAGCGGCCCGGGGCGTTCTCTACGATGTGCGGCGTGAACAGCTCCGGACAGTGCGCCCCGCGATTCGCCGTACGGCGGTGGCGTGCGCTGTGTGTGCTGGGGCTGTTGGTGGGGCTGCTGGGGATGCACGGGCTGGCGCCCGGTGGTGGTCTGCCGGTTCAGGCCCACGCGGTCCCGGTCCAGGCGGCCGAGAGCCACGGTGCGTCGGAGTCGCACCACCCGCAGGTCATGCCCTACGGGCACTGCGGTGACGACGGGCATGTCCGGCACGCCGACGCGACCTGTGCGTCGGGGGCCGTCGGCGGTGGGCCCGTGCTGCCCTTGCTCGTCGCCGACCCGGTGCCCGTCCCCGTACGGGAGGACGTCGTACGGGCTCGCGCGGTCGCCGGTCCGGACGGTGCGCGCGCCCCGCCGTCGCTCTCCGAACTCCAACTGCTGCGGATCTAGACACCCGCACGCTCCGCGCCGGTGCCGAAGCCGGTGCGGTGCGTCGCCGTGTCCTGAATCCGTTCCACACATGCAGAAGCATGCAGAAGCAAGCAGGAGTTCACGCATGACCAGCATCCGTACCCTGACGCGCCGGGCCGCCCTCGTGGCGGTGGCGGGCGTCGCCCTGACCGCCCTCACCGCGTGCGGCGGCGACGGCGGCGGTAACGACACCGGCAGCGGGCACCAGGGGCACGCCTCCCCCTCCGCCAATGCCGGTGCCGACACCCCGACCGGACAGCACAACGCCCAGGACGTCTCCTTCGCGCAGGGCATGATCCCGCACCACCGGCAGGCCCTGGAGATGGCGCGGCTCGCCGACGGGCGGGCCTCCTCCGCCGCGGTGGAGGACCTCGCGGCGCGGATCGAGAAGGCGCAGGACCCGGAGATCAAGACCATGACCGGCTGGCTGAAGGCCTGGGGCGAGGACGTCCCCGAGCCGGGCGCCGGCATGGACCACTCCGCCGCGGGCCACTCCGGGATGCCGGGGATGATGAGCGACGAGGACATGGCCGAGCTGGAGAAGTCCTCGGGCAAGGCCTTCGACGCGAAGTTCCTGGCGTTGATGGTCGAGCACCACGCGGGTGCCGTGGAGATGGCCACCGTCGAGAAGAGCAAGGGCCGTTACGGACCCGCCAAGGCCATGGCCGACGACATCGTCACCGCGCAGAACGCCGAGATCAGTGAGATGAACAAGCTGCTCGGCAAGGGCAGGAGCGGTGGGGCCGCGGGCTGACCCTCCAGCGGCTATGAGGCTCCGTCGGTCTCCTCCGGCGGAGCCTCGTGCGCGTGCTTCAGCTCCGAGCGGGCCGCCACCCGCTCGGGGCCGGTCAGCTCGGACCAGTAGCGGTGGGTGCTGACGAACACCGCGAGTTCGTGCTCGCGCCGCCGGAGTTTCTCGACCTCGGCCTGTTCGTCGGCGGTCCAGCCGGGGGAGGCGGGGCGTTCCACCTTGCGCCAGCCGTTGTCGTCGCTGAAGCCGTCCAGCGGCTCCACCGACCACGGGAGTCGTTTCAACAGGGCCGACAGCTCGGCCCGGACCTGATGGAGTTCCTCCTGACCGGCGAGGAGGTCACTCGGAAAGTCATAGGTCGTTGCCACGACCCAATGATACGCCTGTTCGAATTGAGTGGACGAGTTTCTTCCTGTGGTTCATGCGAACAGGCGACCGACCGCGCCATGGCGCCCCTGCGGGCGGGGTGCGGATCAGTGCACCCCCGAGCCCGCCCCGCCCGGCCCGGCGGCCAGTTCGGCCACCACCCGGGCCGTCACCGGAGCCGGAATGCCGTGGCGGTCGGCGGCGCGGAGCAACGCGCCGCCGATGGCGTCCAGTTCGAGGGGCCGGCCCGCCTCGGCGTCGCGCTGCATCGAGGACTTCATCGGCGGCGGGAAGGCGTCGTAGCGGGCGAGGGCCTGCGCCGGGTCCGCCGGGCCGCCGCACGCGCGGCTGATCGCGGCCGTCTCCTCGACCAGCGCGGTCAGTTCGTCGCGGTGGCGGGTGCGGACCTCTCCGAGCGGGACGCCGTGGCGGGTGGTCAGCAGGGCCATCGGGGCGAGGAACGACATCTTCGCCCACAGGGCCGCCGTCTCGTCCTCCAGGACCCGGGTGGCCGGACCGGCGGCGTCGAAGGCCTCGGCGAGGGCGTCGAGGCGGGACCGGGGGACGCCCGTGCCGGTCAGGTCGATCTCCGCGAAGGGGCTGCCGTGTTCGATGACGCCGGGGGCGACCCGGGTCGACTCGACGCGGATGACGGCGGGGGCGACGCGGTCGGCCCGGTAGCGGGCGCGCAGGATCGCCGGGTGTTCGACGCCGTTCAGGAACGGCACGAGGAGGCCGTCGGACAGCGCGGACGCGGGGACGCGTTCCAGGGCGGCGTCGAGGGTGGTGTGCTTGACGGCGATCAGGCAGGCGTCGACCGGTTCGCTCAGCCGGGTGCCGGCCTCCACGCGGGCCGTGAAGTCGCCGAAGCGGCCGCTGCGGACCTGGATGCCGTCGGTGCGCAGGGCGTCGGCCGTCTTCTCGCCGGCCAGGCAGATCACGCGGTGCCCGGCGCGGGAGAGCAGGGCGGCGAGCAGGCCGCCCACGCCGCCCGGGCCCAGGACGGCCACGGTGAGTTCGTTGCCCATGTCGGGTTCCTCTCGTCGGTCGGCCCCGGGATGGTGGCCGCCTCTCCGCGATCATGGCAGGAGTCGCTGTCGCACGGGGGTCGAACGGGCGAGACTGGGGGCATGTGCCGGAGTATCAAGACCCTGCGTCCGCCCGTGCTGCCCGAAGAGGCCACGGCGGAGGACATTCGGGCTGCCGCGTTGCAGTACGTGCGGAAGGTCTCGGGTTTCCGGGCCCCCGCCGCTCACAACCAGGAGGTGTTCGACCGCGCGGTGGAGGCCATCGCGCAGGCCACGGCCGAACTGCTGGACGGCCTGGAGGTACGGGGGGCCGGAACGCGCCGGGCGAGCTGAACGCGCGGCGGACCGACTGCGTTCGCCTGCGGCTTCCCGCCTGGGAGGGCGGGCTGCGCCGCCCGCGGCTCCCCGCCTGAGCGGGCCCGCTACCACGCCCGTGACTCCCCGCCTGAGCGCGCCGACCACGGCCCCCGCCGCTCCCCGCCCCAGCGCACCCCTACGACGCCCGCGGCTCCCTGCGCACCACATACGCCGCCCCCGCGCCCGCCGCGAACAGCGCTGCCACCGACACCGCCGTCGCCAGCCAGCTCGTGCCCAGCCAGTGCGCGCCGAAGTAGCCGAGGGCGACGCTGTACACCGCCCAGGTGAGGCCGGCCAGAGCGGACCAGGGGAGGAAGTCGCGGGCGCGGCGGTGGGCGGCGCCCGCGCCGAGGGAGACGACCGAGCGGCCCGCTGGGGCGAAGCGGGCGAGGACGACGAGCGCGCCGCCACCCCGCGCGAGCGCCGCGCCGAGACGTTCCTGCGCGGTGGTCAGGCGCCGGGACCGGGAGATCGCCCGGTCCAGCCGGTCCCCGCCGCGCCAGGCGAGGCGGTAGGCGACCAGGTCACCCAGGACGGAGGCGGTGGCCGCGCACAGGGTCAGCGCCAGGATGTCGGGCACGTCGGTCGCCGAGCCCGCGGCCGCCGCCGTGGCCGCCGTGATCACCAGGACGCCGCTGGGCAGCACCGGCAGGAACACGTCGAGCAGGACGGACAGGGCCACCACCGCGTAGATCCATGGGCTGCCGACCAGCGACCCCACCTGCTCCAGCACCACAACTCCCCGTGACTCCCCCGTGGGCCAGACCGTGCCGCGATGTCGCGGGGGGAACGGCAGGAGTGGCCATGACAGCCATACAGCGTACGCCCGGGGTGTGACGGGTGGTTCACGGGGGGCTCGTACGTTCGGTACGGAGTGTTCACCTCGTCGCGCCTCGTCCGGGTTGTCACCCGGCTGCCGTGTCCCGGAGGGCGGTCGGCGCGGGCGTCCCGTAGCAACGGAAAGGGGTCGTGACCACGCACAAGGTGAGGAACGGTACACACCATGCTGGCAGGAATATGCGCGAGCGCCGTCGCCACCGCCCTGTTCGCCGGCGGCCCGGGCGGTGCCCACGGCTACGCGATGCGGACGGACGCCCGGTTCGCCCCGCCCGGCGCCGCCGACCGGTCGCCGGCGCTGACGTACGACCGCAGCCTCGTCCCCACGACCTCGTGGATCGAGGTCGGCCAGCGCACGGCTCGCGGCGGCGCGACGACCGTCCGGCTGCGGGTGACCGGCATGAAGCCCGGGCACGCCTACGGCGTCCATGTGCACCGCAAGCCCTGCGGCGCCGACCCGGAGGCCGCCGGCGGGCACTACCAGCACCGGCCGTCGGGCGATCCGCACCACGTCGGTCCGCACAACGAGGTCTGGCTGGACTTCACCGCCGACCGGCACGGCACGGGCGCGGCGAGCGCCCGGCACGACTGGGGTTTCCGGCGCGGCGAGGCGTCCTCGGTCGTCCTCCACGACGTGCCGGGCGGCGCGGGTGCCCGGGTGGCCTGTTTCACGGTGCCGTTCGGGTGGGTGGCCGCGAGCGGGTAGCGGAAACGCCGAACGGCGCCTCCCACCCGGGTGGGAGGCGCCGTTCGGCGTCGGAGCGGACCGGGCGGCTCAGGCCGTCACCGGCGTCCGGGCGGACCGCTGCTCCTGCGCCGAGGTGCGCTTCGCCAGCAGCCGGTCCAGGCCGAAGGCGCCGGAGCCCGTGAAGATCAGCAGGAACATGGCCCAGCAGTACATGGCCGCGCCCTCGCCGCTGTTCTCGATGGGCCACAGGGCCTGCGGCTGGTGGACCTTGAAGTACGCGTACGCCATGGCGCCCGAGGAGATGAACGCCGCGATGCGGGTGCCGAGGCCCAGCAGGACCAGGGTGCCGCCCACGAGTTCGATGACGGCCGCGTACCAGTTGGGCCAGGCACCGGTCGAGGCGGTGCCGCCCTTGCCGTCCACACCGCCGAGGACGCCGAAGAGCGCGACGGCGCCGTGGCAGGCGAATAACAGACCTACGACGATCCGGAACAGTCCGAGAGCGTATGGCTGCGCGCCGTTGAGGCGTGCGGTCATGGGGGGTCTCCTTCGGTTGGCCGGCCCCGTGCGGGGCCGGTCGGGGACGGAACCGACGAGTAACCCACGTTAGGTGTGCCTAATTGATGCTTGCAAGTTCAACATTTGGCCACTGCTTTGCCTCTGGCTGGGATTCGATTTCGGCCCCAGCCGCACGTAGAGCGGCTCTCGCCACCGCGTCCGCGTCCGAAAGGGTGACCGAATCCACACCCGGACGCGCTCCCGCCGCTGTGACCCAGTGGACGCCTTCTGTCGGCACTCCGAACGCGAACCGCCTTGTGTGTGCAACTCCTTGACGGTCAATCAGATGATACGGGCGCCGGGTCACATCCAACCCCCCTGTTGGGTAACCGTCCACGGTGTGCGGGCGGCACTGGCCGGTCCGCAGCAGCCCGGCGAGCAGTTCGTCGGCCGTGCGCCGCAGGTCGGGTTCGGGCAGCCGGGCCTCTATGAGGGTTTTCACACGGACGGCCGAGCCCGGCACGTCGGGCGAGTACGCCGTCCAGGCCCCGTCCTCCTCCGCCACCTGCAACCGGGGTCCGAGCACCGTCACCACACCCGCCTCCACCAGCGCCGCGAGCTCCTCCGTGCGGCGCCGGGGCGGGCCGATGGAGAGGAACGCGTTGAGCGGGGTGTACCAACCGTCCAGGTGGTCCCGGCGGGAGGCGCCGGCGAGACCGCCGTGGTCGACGATCAGCCGGAGTTCGTTGCGCAGGTCGCGCAGCACGTCGAGGGCCGCCTTCAGCGGGCCGCGCACATTGCCCAGGGCGGCCTCGGCGGCGTCCCGGCGCAGATAGGCCAGCAGCCAGTCGCGCCACTCTCCCGGGTGCGCGAAGTCCCGCCCGCCGTACGGCCGCAGGACCCGCTCCCAGCACCAGCGGCCGGTGCCGGGCACGCCGAACTCGTCCAGCAGCAGCGCCTCGCGGGGGTCGCCGTGCGGGACGGCCAGGAAGCGGTCGGCGAACTCCCGGTCCCGCCCGCCCTGCCCCGCACCGGACCCGGCGGTCCCCGCCCGCCGCAGCAGCGCGCGGTAGTAGACCGTCTCCACCTCCTTCGCCACCAGTGGCCATATCTCCGCCCGGAAGTCGGGCGCCTCCCCGGAGTCCGCGCGCTTGCGGAAGCCCGCGATCACCTCCGGTGTGAGGACCAGCGGGACGTGCCGGCCGTACGGCCCCTTCGCGTTGTCGCCGCGCGCCTGGTACGGGATACCGCGCCGGGAACCGGCGTAGAGCCGTGGCTCGCGGCCGGAGGGGAGATAGCGCAGCCCCCGGTCGTCGCGTACGAAACGGCCGCCGCGGCCGGTCGTCAGCAGGGCCGTGTGGTCGAAGAAGTTGAGGCCGAGTCCGCGCAGCAGGACGGGTTCGCCCGGGGGCACGGCGGACAGGTCGACGTCGGCCGGGTTGGCGGGCGGGACGTGCCGCAGGCCGTGGCGGGCGGCGTGGGCCGCGAGGCGCCGCTGGACCGGGTCGGCCGTCGTCGGCAGATGGCCCTGGGCCAGGACCACCGCGGACAGGCCGGTCAGCGTGCGGCCGTCGTCGAGGGTGAGGGCCTGGCGGCCGCCGGGCGTGTCCCGCAGCCGGGTGGCGCGCGCCCGGTGCGTCTCGACCCGCACCGCCGCCGGTGCCTCCCGCACGACCTCGGCGAACACCCACTCCAGATAGCGGCCGTAGTCGGCCCGGGTCGGGTACTCGTCCGGGCCCAGCGCGCCGCGCGCCCACTCGTACAGGCTCGGGCCCGGGCGGATCGGGCCGGAGCAGTCCACGCTGTCGTCGGTGAACAGGGTCACCTGGCAGGCCACGGTGTTCATCAGCAGCTCGGACGACTGGGCCGTGCGCCAGACCCGGCCGGGGCCCGGCGGATCCGGGTCGACGACGTGCACCGTCAACCGGGCGCCCGGCGGGAGGAGTTCCGGGGCGGAGGCGCAGAGGCGTTCCAGGACGCTGGTGCCGCGGGGCCCGGCCCCGACCAGGGCGATGGAGAACGACCCCGGTTTCCCGGGCGGCGCGGATGTCCCGGGCGGCGCGGATTCCTCTGCCGGGGCGGATTCCTCTGCCGGTATGGATGCCTCTGCCGGTGCGGATTCCTCGGGCGACGCAGACAAGGGGGGAACTCCAGGGCGTGGGGGCGCGAGTGTCGGAGGTCCGCCGGTGGGGAAGCGGACGGTCCGCCTCATCATGCCGTCGCCGGGAGCGGGAGTCGGGGCCCGTGGGGAAGGATTGACGCTCGCTGTGGCATGCGTCACTGGCATCACAGGTCACAGCGGCAACAAACGGGCGGTACGGGTGTGTTACGGGGCAATCTCGGAGTCCAGCAGCGTCGTCAGGCGCGGGCCCGTCCCCTCCTGCGCCTTCGCCTGCTCCAGTCGCAGCCGGGCCGAACGGCCGCGCAGGGTCAGGGTCATGAGCTGGTTGCCGAACCAGGGCCCGCCCGTCTTCCGCCAGCCGACCGGCGGGCGGGAGAGGCGGCCGTGCCGGGCGAGACCGCGGCCGAAGCCGCGCGCCAGAGCGCTCCAGCCGACCCGGAAGGCCAGCCGGATCGACAGGGGCACGGAGTTGTGGACGGGGGAGCAGACGAGCTGCACCACCCGGGCGTCGGGGCCGGAGCCCGGCCAGGACGGCTCGGCGACATAGGCGTGGTGCACGTCCCCGGACAGCACGCACACCGTCGCCGGGGCGTCCTTCCCGGAGCCGGCCTCGGCGATCAGCTCCGCCAGCCCGGCGAAGGACTCGGGGAACGCCGGCCAGTGCTCCAGGTCGGCGGCCCGCCGCACCTTCTCGCTCCACCGCCCCCAGCGGGCGCCCCGTTCGCCGCGGCACAGCGCCGCGTTCCACCCCTCGGCGTCGTGCACCAGGTGCGGCAGCAGCCAGGGCAGCGAGGTGCCGAGGAGGAGGTGGTCGTATGTCTCGGGGGTGTCCAGCACCTGCTCGCGCAGCCAGGCCTCCTCGCCCGGGTCGAGCATGGACCGAGCCCCCTCCTCCAGGACGCGGGCCGCCCGGCTGTCCACCATCACCAGCCGTACGCGGCCGAAGTCGCGCCGGTAGCTCCAGCGGGCCGCGGCCGGGTCGGCGTCGGCCCGGGCGGCGAAGGTGCGCAGCACGTCGGTGCCGTCGGGGAGTTCGCGGACCTGCTGGTAGACCGGGTCGGCCGCCAGCTCCTCCAGGGAGAGGTTCCCCAGGTGCTGGTGGACCCAGTACGACATCAGGCCGCTCAGCAGCCGCTCCCGCCACCAGTCGGTGGCGCGCATGTCGGCGAGCCAGGCGGCGGAGGTGTTCCAGTCGTCGATGACGTCGTGGTCGTCGAAGATCATGAAACTGGGCACCGTGGACAGCAGCCAGCGGATGCGCGGGTCGAGCCAGGACTCGTAGTAGAGGTGCGTGTATTCCTCGTAGTCCGCGACTCCGCTGCCCGGCGGTTCGCCGAGGTCGCGGCGGGCCGCCAGCCAGCGCTGGGTGGTGTCGGAGGTCTCGTCGGCGTACACCTGGTCGCCGAGCAGCAGCAGGACGTGCGGCCGCTCGCCCTCGGGGTCGGCCGCGAGGCGGGTGGCCAGCGCGTCGAGGGCGTCCGGGCCGACGGGGTCGTGCCCGCCCGCCGGCGGGGCGGCCCAGCGGCAGGAGCCGAAGGCGACCCGGAGGGCGCCCTCCGGGCCCGGCGCGTGGATCGCCGAGGGCGGGAAGGGGGAGCCGGGCAGCGGCCACACCCGGGCGCCGTCGAGGAATACCTCGTACGTCGTGGTCGTACCGGCCGTGAGGCCGGTCACCGGGACGAGCGCGTAGTGGTGGCCCGCGACCTGGAAGGTCCTGGCCGTGCCGCCCGAGCCGTCGGCGCAGCGCACCTCGGCGGCGCACGGGCGGCTCGTCTCGACCCATACGGTCGCGGACGAGCCGTCGGTGTACCTCAGCAGCGGTCCGAGGCGCAGTCCGGCCATGGCGATCCCCTCTCCGTCGCCCCGTACGGTACGGAACGACGGAGGTCAGCGGGGAGGTTCCGACACGAAAACGCGCGTCAGCAGCTCGCCAGGTAGTTCGTCAGCGCGGACTTCTCGGCCGGGTCGACCGAGAGGTCGTAGTAGTACTTCACCTGGACCCAGGCGCGGACGTAGGTGCAGCGGTACGCCGTCCGGGAGGGCATCCAGGTGGCCGGGTCCTGGTCGCCCTTGGCCTGGTTGACGTTGTCGGTGACCGCGATGAGCTGCGGGCGGGTCAGGTCGTTGGCGAAGGACTGCCGGCGGGAGGTGGTCCAGCTGTCGGCGCCGGAGTCCCAGGCCTCGGCCAGCGGGACCAGGTGGTCGATGTCGACGTCGGAGGCGGCCGACCAGGTCGCGCCGTCGTAGGGGGAGTACCAGCTGCCGCTGGTGGCGGCGCAGGAGGAGTCCTGGACGACGTTGGTGCCGTCGCGCTTGAGGACGACCTCGCGGGTGTTGCAGGCGCCGGACTGGGTGATCCAGTGCGGGAAGAGGTCGCGGTCGTAGCCGGTGCGGTCCTCGGTGGCGACGGTGAGGGTGGCGAGGTAGGAGCGGGCGGTGGCGCCGCTGACCGGGGTGGGGAGGGCGGCGGAGGCCGTGGGGGCGTTGAAGAGGGCCACGGACGATATGAGCGCGGTGGCGGCCGCGGCCACGCCGAGCCGTCGACGCGCGTAGAACCTGGGCATGCGAACTCCCTGTGGAGAGGGGGGTGTTGGCGGGCGAGCGAGGGGAATGCTCGCGGTGCCGTGTTGCGCACAGGTGTGCGCCCGGTGAGAAGTTAATGACGCGTCCATGACATGACAAGGTTCGGGCGGAAACTTTTCACGCCAGGGGCGTCGCGTACCATGGACGGCGCAGAAGGGGAGTAGCTCTTCGCCGGACCGTCGACATACTGCTCAGCTCGCCTGAGCCGGCGCCCGGAGGCAGGTCCTTTCCCGGACCCGCCAGCGAGACCTTCGGCAAGCAGTGCACGCCCGTGCCGTACGGCACGGGTGCCGAGTGTGCTGCCGTGCCGAGGTGTCGCGTCGAAAATTTTCGACAGGCTCAGCACTCTCGGTGGGGCAGCCCCGACCGATTGAGGAACCCTTGATCAGCCTGACCGTGACGGCCGTCGTCTTCGGCGTCGTCTTCCTCGCCGAACTGCCGGACAAGACCGCCCTGGCCGGCCTCGTCCTCGGCACCCGCTACCGCGCCTCCTACGTCTTCGCCGGTGTCGCCGCCGCCTTCGCGCTGCACGTCGCGCTCGCCGTCGCGGCCGGCAGCGTGCTGACCCTGCTGCCGCAGCAGATCGTGCACGCGCTGACCGGCGTGCTCTTCCTCGGCGGCGCCGCGATGCTGCTGCTGAAGAAGGGCGAGGACGAGGAGGAGATCCGCAAGCCGGAGAACCAGTCCTTCTGGAAGGTCTCGGGTGCGGGCTTCATGCTCATCCTGGTCGCCGAGTTCGGTGACCTCACCCAGATCATGACCGCGAACCTGGCCGCCCGGTACGACGACCCGCTCTCCGTCGGCCTGGGCGCGGTGCTCGCGCTGTGGGCCGTGGCCGGGCTCGGCGTCGTCGGCGGAAAGGCCCTGATGAAGAAGGTGCCGCTGCGGCTGATCACGCAGATCGCGGCGCTGGTGATGCTGGGTCTCGGGGTGTGGAGCCTGTGGGAGGCCGTGACCGGCTGAGCTGAACAGTGGGTGAACGTCCGCCGGGGCCCCCTGGCGCGAACCCGGACTTGTTTTGTACCGTGGGGGAACAAAGTGGCCTCCGCCCGTTTTCCCTGACCGGCGGGCGGGGCCGCCTTGTCCCTCCGGGGGCGTCCCGTGCCCCTGTCTCGCGCCCTGAGCCTTGGAGCTGCCGATGACGGCCACCGCCGTGCTCACCGCCCGCGCCCTCCTGCTGGACATGGACGGCACCCTGGTCAACTCCGATGCCGCGGTCGAACGCGTCTGGCGGCGCTGGGCCGAGCGGCACGGGCTCGACGGGGACGAGGTCATGAAGGTCGTCCACGGACGGCAGGGCTACGCCTCGATGGCGCTGCTGCTGCCCGACCGGCCCATGGAGCAGAACCACGCCGACAACGCCCGGATGCTCGCCGAGGAGACGGCCGACACGGACGGTGTCGTCGCGATCCCCGGGGCGCCGGAGTTCCTGGCCTCGCTGCGCGGGCTGCCGCACGCCCTCGTGACCTCCGCCGACGTGCCGCTCTCGACGGCCCGGATGGCGGCCGCCGGGCTGGAGCTGCCCGGGGTGCGGGTGACCGCGGAGTCCGTCGGGGCGAGCAAGCCCGACCCGGAGGGCTTCCTGAAGGGCGCCGCCGAGCTGGGGGTCGCCCCCGCGGACTGCGTGGTCTTCGAGGACTCCGGCGCCGGGATAGCGGCGGGGCGGGCCGCCGGGATGACGGTGGTCGGGGTCGGGCTCCGGGCCGCGGTCCACGAGCCGGACGTGGTGGTCCAGGACCTCACGAAGGTACGCGTGGAGGCCGTCGGGGACGGGACGATCCGCCTCCACGTCGGTTGAGGAGGCCCGGGGCTGTTGTGCCCCGGTCAGTCGACGCGGGCGGCGACGGCGCGTGCGCAGTCCAGGGGCTCGCTGTGCGTCGTGTCCACCTCCACGTCGTACTCCACGCCCTCGTGGACGAGCCGTGCCTGTGACGCGGCCATGCCCCGGACCCGGTCTCCCCGGGCGATCTCACGCCCCGCGGCGACCGCGCCGTCGCACCTGACGCCGACCCACAGCACGTCGAGCCCGGCCAGGGCCGCTGCCACCGCTGCCGGGACGCCGGTCCGCCGAGGAACACGTCGTCGACGATCACCCGGGCGCCGGCCCGGGCCATCGCGGCGACGCCCTCCGCCCAGGCCGCGTCCAGGGCGCGGAACTCCGGCCCCACGCTCACGCCGCCGTCCGCCGCGAAGACGATCCCCGCGTCCGAGTCCCGCAACCTCGCGGGCATCGCGTCGACGAAGTCGTCCACGCCGAAGGCCAGCCACGGGTCGGGCAGGATCTCCTGGAGGCACCGCACGATCCCGGACTTGCCCGAGCTCGATCCGCCGTTGAGCACGATCACCTGAGTAGTCACGGCGTCACCGTAGGGCGGACGGGCCGGTCACGGCTCCCTGGTTTCCGACTCCAGCCGCTCCCGGGTCTCCTCGTCGTAGACGCCGAGGTCGTCGGTCCGGATGCCGCGTGACCACTGGTACGTGCGGACCGCTTCCTCCAGGCGGTCGTCGAAGGAGCCGTCGGCGTCCTCGTCGTAGAGGTACACCTGGCGCAGGCGCTGCTGGAGTTCGGCGACCTGCGGGCCCCGGTCGCCGCGGCGCAGGACGGCGGGGCCGTCGATCCGGCGGTCGTCCGGGGACGTCCGGCCGGGGTCGGTCGCCGTGGCGGACGCCGGCGGGGCGGAGGGGGTGGCCGACCCGGACGGGCTCGGCGAGGCGCTCGGCGCGGACGGCGACGAGGAGGGCGACGGGCTCCCGGTGCGGGACGGCGACGGGGGCGGTGCGGCGGGGGCCGACGGCGGGGCCGAGGCGCTCGCCTCCGGCGGCGTGGACGCCGCGCTGCTCGACGGGGCGTCCGGCACGCTCGCCCGGATGTCGTCCGGCAGGGCGGTGTCCCGGGACGGACTCTCGTAGGAGAACAGCCCGCTCGCGTACCCCGCCGCAGTGACGACCGCGACGCAGGCGCCGGCGGCGGCGAGGAGAACCGCACGGCGCCGCCGGCCCGGCCTCGGGCCGGGCTCGTCCGGTTCCGCCGTACGCCGATCCCGGCCCCCGCCGTCGAACAGCCGCAGATCCGAGACGCTGGGCTCGGCCGCGCCCGGCGCCAGGAGCGTCGGCATCACCGACGTGGCCGGGGCGGCCGGCAGCACGGTGGTCGCGTCCGGGTCGACGGGACGCAGGGGCATGGTGACGCCGGCGGCGGACGGCGAGGGGCCCTGGGCGGCGCTTCCGGCAGGCGAGGCTTCCGCGGGTGCGGGCGCGGCGGGGGTGTTCAGATGGGGGTCGCGCGGGGTGTCCTCGGACGGTCGGGCAAGGTTCTCCCGCTCCTGCGACGCGGATGGGGCGCCCCCGGGCACCGGGCCCAGGGTTTCCTCCGCTGCCCGCGAGGGCGTGGTCGGTTCGGTCTGTAACCGGGGTCGCGCGCCGGGCTCGGTGCGGGAGGCGTCCGTGCCCGGACGTGTGCCCGGGGTGTCGGCGGTCGTCGACGGTGGCTGTCGCCGTGCCGCCTCCCCGGCCCCGGCCCGGGTGCCCGGCCCGGAGGGCGCCGCGGTGTCGATCTCCACGTACGGGCGGATCCGCAGCGGGTCGAAGTCCTCCGCTGCCGCCGCCTCGGCCGTGCGGGCGTCGCGCAGGGCCTCGGAGGCCCGGTGGGTGCAGGCGCAGGAGGGCGTGTGGTCCGGGCGTCTGGGTGCGCCGCACTCCGGGCACGGGTGGCCGTTCGGCGGTTCCACGCGTTCCTCCCTCCCCTCGCGAACTCCCCCTCGCGAAGCTCCCCTCGCGAACTTCAGAGATTATCCAGATCTCCTCCACAGTGCGTTCGACGAACCCCCGGAACCATCGCTTCCAAAAGGGCTCAGCGGGCCATAACGGGTCACAGCGGTCACGATGGAAAATGTCACAGGACCCCCGGGAGGTCGCATGGCCGGTGACGCACACGCCGCGAGCACGACGTCCCAGGGCACCGCCGCCCAGGAGCAGGTGCCCGGGAACGTGCTGGTCTCCGTCGGCGCGCTGCTCCTCGGCATGCTGCTCGCCGCCCTCGACCAGACCATCGTGTCGACCGCGCTGCCCACCATCGTCAGCGACCTCGGCGGCATGGATCACCTGTCGTGGGTCGTCACCGCGTATCTGCTGGCCGCGACCGCCGCCACCCCGCTGTGGGGGAAACTCGGCGACCAGTACGGCCGCAAGAGGCTGTTCCAGACCGCCATCGTGATCTTCCTGGCCGGTTCCGCGCTGTGCGGCGCGGCGCAGGACATGACCCAGCTGATCGCCTTCCGGGCCGTGCAGGGGCTCGGCGGCGGCGGGCTGATGGTGCTGTCCATGGCGATCGTCGGCGACCTGGTGCCGCCGCGCGAACGCGGCCGCTACCAGGGGCTGTTCGGTGCCGTCTTCGGCGCCACGAGTGTGCTCGGACCCCTGCTCGGCGGGCTGTTCACCCAGCACCTGAGCTGGCGTTGGGTGTTCTACGTCAACCTGCCGGTCGGGGTCGTCGCGCTCGCCGTGATCGCCGCCGTCCTGCGCCTCCCGCGCAAGGGGCAGCGGCACGTCATCGACTACCTGGGCACCTTCCTCATCGCCGCCGTCGCCACCTGCCTGGTGCTGCTCGCCTCGCTCGGCGGGACGACCTGGGGCTGGGGATCGCCGCAGATCATCGGGCTCGCCGTCCTGGGCGTCGTCCTCGCCGCCGTCTTCGTGGCCGTCGAGCGGCGGGCCGCCGAACCCGTGCTGCCGCTGCGGCTCTTCCGCGTCCGCACCTTCACCCTGGCCGCGGTGATCAGTTTCGTCGTCGGCTTCGCCATGTTCGGCGCGATGACCTACCTGCCGACCTTCCTCCAGGTCGTGCAGGGCGTCAGCCCGACCATGTCCGGTGTGCACATGCTGCCCATGGTGCTCGGCCTGCTGCTGGCCTCGACGGCCTCCGGGCAGATCGTCAGCCGCACCGGCCGCTGGAAGGTCTTCCCGATCGCCGGCACCGGCGTCACCACGCTCGGGCTGCTCCTGCTGCACCAGCTCGACGAGCACAGCTCCACCGCCGAGCTGAGCGGCTTCTTCTTCGTCCTCGGGCTCGGCCTCGGCCTGGTGATGCAGGTCCTCGTGCTCATCGTGCAGAACGCCGTCCCGTACGAGGACCTGGGCGTCGCCACCTCCGGCGCGACCTTCTTCCGCTCCATCGGCGCCTCGTTCGGCGTCGCCGTCTTCGGCACGGTCTTCGCGAACCGGCTCGGCGACCAGCTCACGGACGCCTTCCGGGGGACCCCGCTGCCGCCCGGCGTCTCCGTGGGCGCGCTGGAGGCCGACCCGCGCGGCATCGCCGCCCTGCCGCCGGGACTGCGCCCGCCGGCCCTGCACGCGTACGCCGTCTCCATCACGGACGTCTTCCTGTACGCCGCCCCCGTCGCGCTGCTCGGCTTCGTCCTGGCCTGGTTCCTCAAGGAGGACCGGCTGCGCGGCTCGGTCACCGCGCCCGACGGCACGCAGACCCTGGCCAGCAACCCCGTCGAGCGGTCCTCCTACGACGAGGTGTGCCGCGCCCTGTCGGTGCTCGGCACCCGCGCGGGGCGGCGCGAGATCTACCGGAAGATCACCGCCCGGGCGGGCTACGACCTGCTCCCCGCGGCGAGCTGGCTGCTGCTGCGGATCCGCCGGTACGGATCGGTGGAGCCGGGCGTGCTGGCCGATCGCATGCCCGTGCCGCTGACCGTGATCATGGAGGCCGCCCGGCAGGTCGAGGAGCGGCGGCTCGCCGTGCGCGTGGGCCTCGATCTCGTCCTGACCGACCAGGGGCGCGAGGTCGCCGAGCGGCTGGCGCGGGCCCGCGAGGAGTCCCTCGCCGAGCTGCTCGGCGACTGGTGGGGCCCGGACCGGCCGACCGACCTGGTGCGGCTCGTGCGGGAGCTGAACGGCGAGCTGTGCGGGTCGCGGCGCGAGCGGCCGTACGAGGCGCGCCCGGCGGACCAGGTCGTCTGAGCTCGGGCCAGGTGCTTGCTGAACCAGTGCTCCGACGATCCGGGCTGCGCCGAGCGCACGGGCGGCGTTCTCGGCCGGCGCCACGGTCCGGTTCGTGACAGGCCTTCTCGGCAGGCGCCGCGCCCGGCGCGCAGCCCGATATACCGGGCCCCGCCCGGGCCCGGGTGCCGTTTGGGTGCCCGCTTCCGGGCTACCCGAGCGGCGAACCGGCTCGCGAGGAGAGCCGGTTGGGCCGAGAACCCGGAAGGCATTCATGTCCACTGGCCTGATCATTGCTCTGATCGTGATCGCGGCGGTCGTCGTCATCATCGCGGCCGCCATGACCCTGCGCGCCCGAGGGGCTCGGCGCGGCCCGAGCCTGAAGCGGCGCTTCGGACCCGAGTACGACCGTGTCGTCGCCCGGCACGACGGCGACGCCCAGGCCGCCGAGCGCGAGCTGGCCGAGCGCGTGCAGCGCCACGGCGACCTGCGCGAGCGGCCGCTGGAGCCGGCGCAGCGCGAGCAGTACGAGGCGCGCTGGACGGCCGCCCAGGAGCGGTTCGTCGACTCGCCGCGGGAGGCGGTCGCCGAGGCGGACCGGCTGCTCGCCGAGCTGGCCGGCGCCCGGGGCTTCCCGGACGGCGGGCAGTACGAGGAGCAGCTCGCGGCGCTCTCCGTGCACCACGCCCACCACGTGGACGGCTACCGGCGCGTGCACCGGGCGGCGCACCTGCGCCCGGAGGACGCCCGGGACGGCGGCACCGGTACGGAAGACATGCGCGAGGCCATGGTGGCGGCCCGCGCCCTGTTCGAGGAGCTGGTGCGACCGGCCCGCCACGAGGGCGGCCACACCGGCGGCCGGCACGAGAGCGGACGCCACGAGAGCGGACGGCACCGTGCCGGACTGACCGGCGGCCGCAAGGCTCCGGCCGCCCGCGGCGGGCACCTGCCGTGGGCGATGCACCGACGTCAGGCGAAGGAGAGTTGAGGCGATGACCGACATGACCCGACCGCCGGGCGACGACACGCCCGCGGCCCCCGACGCCCGCGGCGAGACCGCCCTGGGCACCGGCCACGGCACGGACCGCGCCACCGGCGCGCACACCCCTGGTGCCCCCGGGGAGAACCGCCTCACACCGGCCGGCGCCGCTCCCACCGGAGACCGCACCGGCCCGCGCGAGACGGGCTCCCGTGAGACGGGGTCCCATGAGACGGGGTCCCGTGAGGCGGGCTCCCGCGCGGGTGCCCCGGGCGTCCGCGCCCACCTCCTGCCCCACGACGAGTCCGACAAGCTCGGCTCGCAGCTGCAGCACGCGGTCGCCGGGTTCGTCGACGGCCCCCGAGCCGCCGTCGAGGAGGCCGACCACGTGCTGGAGGAGATCGCGGCCCGCTTCACCGAGGCCGTGACGCAGCGCCGCCGCACCCTGCGGCACTCCTGGCAGTCGGTCGAGGGCGGCGAGGGCAAGCCCGTGTCGTCCGCCGACACCGAGCAGCTGCGGCTGGCCCTGAAGGACTACCGCGAACTGGCGGAACGACTGCTACACGTGTGACCCGGGCCCGGGTGAACCGCCCGGTCCCCGCTCCGCCCGGCGCTCCCGCCACTGCCGTACGACGTCCTCGACGTCGTACGGCTTCTTTCCCAGCGGGGGGCCGG
Source organism: Streptomyces sp. NPDC006140 (assembly GCF_040628815.1). Lineage (NCBI taxonomy): Bacteria > Bacillati > Actinomycetota > Actinomycetes > Kitasatosporales > Streptomycetaceae > Streptomyces > Streptomyces sp. NPDC006140. The sequence continues at coordinate 513,624 of NZ_JBEXTS010000001.1, forward strand.
GCGGCGGCTTGAACATCATGGCGCGGATCTTGTCGTTGACCTCGTCGATGATCTTCCGCGCGAGGCGCTCCGAGGGGGCCGCGAGGGCCGCCGGCAGCGCGTCCTCGGCCTCCTTGCGCAGCGCCAGCGCCGGCGGGAGCACCGAGAAGCCCTCGCGGGCCATCTTCCGCTTGACCCACCACAGTTCGTCGTACGTGCTCTCGACGTCGGGCGGGAGCGGCCGGCCCGCCCCGGGCAACCGTTCGAACTCACCGCGCGCCTCCGCGTCACGGATCTGTTTGTCGACCCAGGACTCGAAGTCGACGCCGGGTGGCTTTCGTTCGGTCATGAACCCATTGTGCCGGACACCGCGCGGCCGGGCGTTCTATCATGCGGCGGGCTTGCAGGCCCGTTCAGGACGTCTCAGGAGGAGCGCACGTGCTCGAACTCACCATGGCCGCCGTGTCCGCGGCGGAGGAGGGTGCCACGGCCGGCATGCTCATGGCCGACGCGCCCAGCGAGCCGGGTGCCGTGCTGCGGGTGGGCCGCGACAAGTCGGTGTGCCGGCTCAGCACGCCGGACGACTGGCTGTTCGTCTCCCGCGTGCACCTGGAGTTCCTCTGCGGGCCCGACGGCACCTGGCAGGTCACGTGGCTGCGCGGCTCCCAGCCCGACCCGTCCTCCGAAGTCCGCCTGACGGTCGGGGAGTACGCCCAGCCCCTCGCCTACGGCGGTACCGTCCCGCTGCCCAGGGGCGGCAGCGGCGAGATCATCGTGCAGGACCGCACCGCTCCGCGCAGCGTCAACGTGGGCTTCTACCACGAGGTGTGACCGCCGGCGGGGGACGGCCCGGCGTCAGGCCAGCACCCGCGCGAGCGCGAACCCGTCGTACCCCTTCGTGCCGACCGTCTGGATCGCCGTCCCGCTCAACCTCGGGTGGCTGCCGATCAGTTCGATGGCGGCGCGGGTGCCCATGACGTCCGGGGCGGTGCTGTCCGCGTCGGTCACCCGGCCGCCGCGGACCACGTTGTCGAGGACGATCAGGCTGCCCGTGCTGGAGAGCCGGACGGCCCAGTCCACGTAGTGCGGGTTGTTCGCCTTGTCGGCGTCGATGAAGACCAGGTCGAACGGGGGCGGGTTCTCGTCGGCCAGCTTGGGCAGCGACTCCAGGGCCGGGCCCACCCGCACCTCGACGAGCTTGTCGAGGCCGGCCCGGGCGATGTTGCGGACGGCGACCTCGGCGTGCCTGGGGTCGTACTCCAGGGAGATCAGCCGGCCGTCGGCGGGCAGGGCGCGGCCCAGCCAGATGGTGCTGTATCCGCCGAGCGTGCCGATCTCCAGGATGTGGCGCGCGCCCTGGATCTGGGCCAGGAGCTGGAGGAGCTTGCCCTGGTTCGCCGCGACGCTGATGTGCGGGAGCCCGGCGGCGTCGCTGTCGCGCAGGGCCGCCGCCAGGGCTTCGTCGTCCGGGGCGAGGTGGGCGGTGAAGTAGGCGTCGACCTCGTCCCAGACGTGCGACTCGCTCATGCGGCTGCCTTTCTGTACCTAGTCAGGAACGCTAACCAGCAGGCCAACGATCGCAAACGGGCCGGGGTTCCGCGCGGCACGAGGAGACCGCCGGAAGACCGCCTCCGGCCGGGGCATGTCCCGACCGCAGCGGGTGTGGCAGTGGGTGTGGGTGCGGGTCGCGCCGGGCGGGCGGACGGGGTGGCACCGGGCGTGGGGGCGGGATGGCACCCGGGCGTGGAGGTGGGGTGGCCCCGCGTGTGGGGGCGGGTCGCGCCGGGCGGGCGGACGGGATGGCACCGGGCGGGCGGGTGGCACCCAGGCGTGGGGCGGGGTGACCCGGGTGCGGGGGGCGGGGCGCGCCGGACGCGCGGACAACGGTGGCACCCGGCGCGCGGACAAGGGCCGCACCGGACGTGTGGACAAGGGCCGCACCGGACGTGTGGGCGGGGGCCGCGCCGCCCCCCCCCGCGGCCGCCGCTTCCCGGTTCGCGCCCGGCGGGCGTCCCCGGTCCACGGCGGAGGCCAAGGGGGCTCAGTGCTGGCGCGCTGCCACCGAGGGGGCCGAACCGGGGAGTGGGCGGCCCGCCGACTCCGTCATGCGCCACACCGCGAAGCCGCCGATCACGGCCGCGGCCATCATGTAGTACGCGGGCATCATCATGTTGCCGGTCGCGCCGATCAGGGCCGTGACCACCAGCGGGGTCGTGCCGCCGAACAGGGACACCGAGACGTTGAAGCCGATGGACAGCGAGCCGTAACGGACCTTGGTGGGGAACAGGGCCGGCAGCGCCGAGGGCATCGACGCCGTGAAGCAGACCAGCAGCAGGCCCAGGGCGCCCATGCCGAGCGCGACCGCGAGCAGGCTGCCCTCGCGGATCAGCAGCAGGGCCGGGACGGACAGCAGCAGGAAGCCCGCGCAGCCCGCGGCGATCACCGGACGGCGGCCGACGCGGTCGGTCAGCGCGCCGGCGAACGGCTGGACGATCATCATCAGGGCCATCACGCCGAGGACGACGAGCAGGCCGTGCGTCTCGTCGTAGTGGAGCTGGCCGGTCAGGTAGCTCGGCATGTACGACAGCAGCATGTAGTCGGTGACGTTGAAGACCAGCACCAGGCCGACGCAGAGCAGCAGCGCCCGCCACTGGCCGGTGATCATCTCGCGCAGCGGCACCTTGGGCCGGTCCTTCTCGGCCTTGTCGACCTCGGCGGCGAACGCCGGGGTCTCCTCCAGACGCAGTCGCAGGTAGAGGCCGATGATGCCCATCGGGCCGGCGATCAGGAACGGGATGCGCCAGCCCCAGGAGGTGAGGTCGTCGGCGGAGAGCAGGGCGGTCATCAGCGTGACCAGGCCGGCGCCGCCGATGTAGCCGGCGAGCGTGCCGAACTCCAGCCAGCTGCCGAGGAAGCCGCGTCGCTTGTCGGGCGCGTACTCGGCGATGAAGGTCGAGGCACCGGCGTACTCGCCGCCGGTGGAGAAGCCCTGCACGAGGCGGGCCACGAGAAGCAGGATCGGCGCGCCGACACCGATCGTCGCGTACGACGGGATCAGACCGATCGCGAAGGTGCCCGCCGCCATCATGATCATGGTGAGGGCGAGGACCTTCTGGCGGCCCACGCGGTCGCCGAGCGGGCCGAAGACCATGCCGCCGAGGGGGCGGACCAGGAAGGCCGCGGCGAAGGCGCCGAACGTGGACAGCAGCTGCGCGGTGGGGTTGCCCGAGGGGAAGAAGACCTTGCCCAGCGTGACCGCGATGTAGCTGTAGACACCGAAGTCGAACCATTCCATCGCGTTGCCCAGCGCGGCCGCCTTCACGGCGCGCTTGACCAGCGCGGGGTCGGTGACGGTGGCGTCCTGGGCCTTCGCTGTGCGGCTCTTCATGACGGACGGGGGAGCGACGACTGAGGCAGTCGACAAGACTCGCTCGCCTACCTTTCGACGGGGACAGGGACACGGTCCCGCGCGGCGGCGCTGTCGTACGGGCCGAAAAAGCGACGATAGGCGGATAAAGCCCCTTTACGGGCGGTACGCCTTTCGTTGCAGGGTGCAGCTAAATGCCGGTTATGCAGGCACGTATGCCCGGCCGGGAGCGGTTCCCACAGGATCTTGATGTGATCCTTCTCGCGTCGAGGAGAGGCGACCACCCACCCCGCGGACTATCGTCTTCCGGACAAAAGGAGGACGGACGTCAGGTGAACCGGGGGTAGCCCGCGTCTTCCTCCCGGAGGCGACCAACCACTGGGGCGGGAGGCCGACGGGGAGTGACGAACGCGGATCACGGCGGACGACCGGCGGAAGCACTCGGAGCGACGGCCGTCGGCGGGGCCCGGGTACGCCTGCGCGTGGCCCGCCTCGGCCTCTGGCTGATCGCGGCACTCCTCGCGGCACGCCAGGTGGCCGTCGTCCTCGCCACTCCGCGCGGCGAGCGCCTGACGGACCTGGAGACCTGGCTCGGGCCGAACGGCGTCCTGCACGTGAACGGCTCCCTGTACGACTCGACCCGCTTCACCGGCACCCCGTTCAGCGGCCTCGTCCTCAAACCCCTCACCCGTTCGGCCGAACAGGCCCTCGGCTGGGGCTGGACCTTCGGCACACTGCTGCTGGTCGTGGCCCTCGGCCTGATCGCCGCCCGCGCCCTGCCCCAGCCGGTCAGCCGCCGCACGGCCCTGCTGGCCGCCCCGGTCGCCGTCAGCCTGCTGATGCTGTCCCTGCCCGTCCGCAACACCCTGTGGCTGGGCCAGACCAGCATCATCCCGGTCCTGCTCGTCCTGCTGGGCTGCTTCGTCGCCCACGGCCAGCGCGCCAGCGGCCTGCTCATCGGCGTCGCGGCCGCGCTCCAGCCCACCCTGCTGCTCTTCACGCCCCTGCTGTGGTTCACCGGGCGCAGACGCGCCGCGCTCTCCACCGGCGTCACCTTCGCCGCGTGCACCGGGCTCGCCTGGGCGGCGATGCCGCACGACTCCTACCGCTACTGGGTCCACCACATGGCGGGCGTCGGCCTCGGCGGCCCGGCCGACGACCTCGCCAACCAGTCCCTGCACGGCGCCCTGCTCCGGCTCGGCCTGAGCGGCCCCCTGGAGGTCGCCCTCTTCCTGTCGCTCGGCGCGGCCGTCGCCGTCCTCGCCCTGCGCCGCGCCGTCCGCTGCTTCCGCGACGGCCAGCTGCTGCTCGCCGTCGCCATCACCGGCTGCGCCGCGATCGTCGTCTCGCCCACGGCCTGGCAGCACCAGCTGCTGTGGATACTGCTCGCGGTCGTCGGCCGGGCCGGCCGACGCGCCTCCGACCGGTACGTGTGGCCGGTCGCCGTCGTCCTGGTCATGACCCTGCCCACCAGGATGCTGCTGCCCGACATGCAGTCGCTGGACCCGCTGCGCACCAACCTCGTCCTGGTGGCCGCCCTCGCCGCCGCCACCGCCGTGCCGTTCCTGTCCCGCACCTCGCCGTACTACCGGCAGCCGATCCCCACCGAGTACGCCCCCGCCGCCCCGGCCCGCTTCCGGCGGGTACCGCTGGCGCCCTTCCTGCGCCGGGTCCTCGCCAGGCCCAACCTCCTCCTGGAACTCCTCCTCATCCGGGTCACCTACGCCGCCTACTCCCAGGTCCGGCTCGCCGCCACCGGCGGCAGCAACTCGGCCGGGCGGGCCGAGGCCGAGGAGCACGGCATGCAGGTGTACGGCCTCGAGCGCGCCCTGCACATCGACATCGAGCACTGGGTCAACCACACCGTCGTGCGGATCGACTGGCTGCGGAACTTCTTCGACTTCTACTACACGTCGTTCCACTTCGCCGTCCCGCTGACGGTCCTCGCGATCCTGTACTGGCGCCGCCCGGCCGAGTACCGCTGGGCCCGCTCCGCCCTCGGCTTCGCCACCCTGCTGGCCCTGGTCGGCTTCTGGCTCTACCCGCTGGCCCCGCCCCGCCTGATGCCGACGCTCGGCTTCATCGACACCGTCCACGGCGTCCAGGACTTCTCCCAGCCCGACTACGGCACGCTCACGGCCCTCACCAACCAGTACGCGGCCATGCCGTCCCTGCACTTCGGCTGGTCGCTGTGGTGCGGCGTCGTGATCGCCGTGCTGGCGCCCCGGTGGTGGCTGAAGGCGCTGGGGCTGCTGCACCCGCTGTGCACGGCCTCGGCGATCGTCGCGACCGCCAACCACTGGGTGCTCGACGCGGCCGGGGGAGCGGTCGTGGTCGGCGCGGGCTTCGCCCTGACGTACGTGCTCTCGGGGCCCAGGCCCGCCACCGCCGCCGCGACCGAGCGGGAGCGACCACAGACGCGTTCGAGCAGCAGATCCACCAGTTCCCTCTGAACGGCGGCCCCGGCCAGAACGCCATCCCGGCCATGACCTCGAACGCCGCCACGCCCGAGCGCAACCCGTTCCTCGAAGCCGTCGGCAGTGTGACCGTCGCCGGCGCCCACCTCAACTCCGCCCTGCACAACCTCCTCGCCCAACTCACCTTCGAGCCCACACTGCTTGTGCTGGCGAACGCCGAAGGTACGGACCGGCTCATCGAACTGTGCGAGCTCGCTCTCGGCGTGTACGACATCGACATGCGTCCGGAAGACGTCACCGAAGCGCTGCCTGGCCCGAGCGAAGGCCGTGAAAGACAAGCGGAACCTCAGGTCACCAAGATCACCGTTGCCGAGAAGCTGCGTGGCGAACTCTTCCGTGCGGGATGGAACGCCAGCGCCAGGAGGACCGGCGTGACCCGCATCCCTGAGCAAGGGTCCGCTGCGCAGAGGCCCGTTGCCGAGCGTTGAGCCCGCGGGCCGGGTTTCCATCGAGGGGGGAACGACCGGCCCGACATTTCTCCGCAGCGCAGCGTGCCCGTGACGCGCGCCGAACACCACGACCGCCCCGCTCGCGGTACCTGAGGCGAAACTTCCGCGCGTCAACGGCCCTCGATCAGCAGACCATCGGTGGCTTACGAAGTCCGCTCAACGTGGTCCACTCGGGACGACTGCGTTCCCTGCCGGTGTTATGGCTGCGGGTCCGCCCCACCCCCGCTCCTGTCGGAGCGTGCCAACCACCGAAGCGATGGCTCCACGAGAAGGCGAGACCAGCCAGAGTAGGGAAGCGATCTCAAGCACGAGCAGCAGCCCCGCGAGGGTCGCGTAGCGGACCCAGTATCGCTTCATAACGTTCATGTGGCCGGGAGGGTGTGCCTGGATGGAGCTCAGCACTGCTTCAGCCTTTTCCACCAGTTCGCGCGAGGATTCACCGGCTGCGGAGTCGATGTCCCGCAACGCATCATCGAATTCCTTGAACGGTGCATCTTCGAGCGGAAGCGTTCTTCGCGTCAACTGATGCACCGCAACGACATCGTGTCGTTCATCTCCATCCGAGCAGGTTACAAGACGGCCACATAGCCCGCGCGCCAATACGGCGGAACGCATGATGCCTTCTCGACACACAGCACCTTGGGGGACCATGCGCACCCGCGCCATCACCATCACCGCTCTCCTGCTGCTCGCGCTGACCGCCTGTGGCAGCGACACAGAGCCACGCGCCACGCCGAAGGCCAACAAGCCGGCGGCGCAGAAGACCACGGCGGAGCCGAAGCCCAGTCCCGACAAGCCCCGGACGTTCGGGCAGGAGCTCACCTTCTCCGACGACGGCATGACCATGGGCGTCACGGTGCTCGGGTACGAGCAGGACACCTTCCACCCGCAGGCCTCGGCCGACGAGGAGTTCGGCACCAAGGGCTACACCTGGGCTGCGGTAGAGATCAAGGCGTGCCTGAAGAAGGGCACGAGCGGGGTGACCCGGTACCCGTGGGCGCTGGCCTACGCGGACGGGGCGCGGATCGAGCCGAGCGGCGTGACGTACGGGGACTTCCCCAAGCCGGAGTATCCGTACGAGGCGAAGATGAAGGCCGGCGACTGCGTCCGCGGGAAGACCGTGTTCGCCGTGCCGGCCAAGCAGCGGCCCGAGCGCGTGCTGTACGTGCCGGAAGCGCTGGAGACGCCCGCGGAGTGGGCCGTGCCGAAGGCGTAGCCGGAAGCCCCCAGCGGTCCCGTGACGGGCCGTCTGGGGGCCTTTCCGCGTTGCGCGCAATCCGCAGCCGACCTCCTCGGCCAGCAATCTGCCGCAATCCGAGAGCGCTACCACGCAACCGCCACGCATCCTGGATCTCCGACCACCAGAACGCGGAGGCGACATGGCGCTCAGGTTCCTCGGTACCACCAGCGACGACGGTGACTGCCCCACCCTGTACGAGATCGAAGGCACGGACGAGATCCTCGTCCAGGGCGACCGCGAGACCGACCCGCAGCACCTCGTGCAGCTGCGGGACGTCAAGCCGTCCGAGACGTTCGTCCGCGTCCCTCGCAGCCTCCTGACCCGCTACTCGCTCCGCACCGCTGCGCCCGAACTCCAGCCGTTCGCCTCGATCTCGCACCTGTTCCGCGACTTTCGGCACACCGCGTTCCGGCTGGAGACCCGCCGCGGCTACGCCTCCGACCGCCGGTCCCCGCTCTGGCCGAAGTGGCTCGCCGGTGAGGACGTCGCCTCCGAGCCGGCCAACGCGTGGCGGCAGAACGTCCGCGCCCAAGCCGAGCAGGGCAAGCGGTTCGAGCGCGTCCGCCTGGCCGACGAGCCCCTGACCCAGGGGCAGCAGTTCCTGCTGACCCGCGCGCCCAGCAACATCGAGGCTGGCGAGGACATCCGCTACCTCCTACGCAGCGACGCCCACACCCTGCGCCTGCCGGACCACGACTTCTGGCTGTTCGACTCGAAGATCGTGGCCCGCTTCGCGTTCGACGAGGACGACACCACCCTCGGCGTTTACGTCACCGAGGACCCCGCCGAAGTACTCGCAGCCTGCCAGGCCCGAGACGCCGCAGGCATCACGCAATGCCTACAGGCGAGTTCGCGAAGCGGGTAGCTTCAGCAGTGTGACCACCGACTTCCAGACCGCACGCGAGGCCCTCGGCGCGCGCCTGCGGGAGCTGCGCGCCGAGGCCGGTCTGGAAGGCAAGGACATCGCTCACAAGCTCGGCTGGCAGACCTCGAAGGTCTCCCGGCTGCAGAACGGCAAGCAGACCCCGACCCGCGCCGACCTGACCGCGTGGGCGAACGCCGTCGGCCGCCCGGACACGGAACCCGAACTGCACGGCCTGCTCGCGGGCCTGGACCTGAAGCAGCGGCACCGGTCCTGGCGTCGGCAGCTCGCGGGCGGGCACCGCGGGCGGCAGGAGATCGCCGTCCGGCAGACCGAGCACACGACGTTGATCCGGGGCCTCGAGGTCTCCCGCATCCCTGGCCTGTTCCAGACTCCGGAGTATGCGCGGGTCATCTTCGACAGCAACGCCGAGTTCCGCGGGATCCCGCCCACCACCGAGGCCGCCGTCGAGACGCGCATGCGCCGCCAGGAAGCGCTGTACGACCCGGAGAAGACGTTCCGGTTCCTCGTCTGCGAAGCGGCCCTGTACCACCGCTCATGCCCCGTCGAGGTGATGGCCGAGCAACTCGACCGGCTGTACAACCTCGTCGGCCAGCGCCGGATCGAACTCGGCATCCTGCCCTTCGGCACCCAGCTGCGCCGCACGGCCCCGCACGCCTTCTGGATCTACGACCGGCGACTCGTCATCGTCGAGACCATCAGCGAGGAGCTGTGGCTGACCGGTGACGACGACGTCCAGCTGTACGAGCGGGCGTGGGACTGGCTCGCCGAGTCCGCGGAGTACGGGACGCCGGCGCGTCGCCTGATCGGCCGCGCGCGGGCCTCTCTCGACCTCGCCTGAGCAACCGGCCGCAAGCCTCCCCACCCTGTGCGCAATCCCGCGCAATCGCGCCGCGGGCCTGCAATCGCCCTGCATAACGTCCGGTGCATGGCCCATCCGATGAGCATCGCCCAGCGGTACGAGGCCGGAGACGTGTGGCTCGCCGACTGCCACACGCACCCGGCGCTCGTGTGGAAGGCATGGCATGCCGGCACCCTCGCCGAGATCGAGAGCGGCGCACACTGGCTGATCGCCGAGTCCACCGTCACCCAAGGCCTGCCCGCCGCGGTTCGCATCCGGGAGGAGCAGCGCGGACCGGTGCTCATGGACCCCTACGCGAACGCGGCGTGGTGGCTGGTGCCGCTCGACGCCGCGCAGGAACTCGCTGACGTCCGGCAGCTCCACGTCCAGCACGCAGGCTGGACGCTGCGCTGCCCGCCGACCGGCCGCGAGACGGAGCGCATGCAATGGCTCTGGGACCCCGATGGGACGGGCCACCTCACTGACCCTGCCGTACTCGCCGCCGCCTTCGGCCCTGGCGGGTACCGACATGCTGCGGAGGCACCGGCATGACCGGCACCGAGACGGAGATCCCGGCCCCTGAGACCGTCGACCCGGAAGCGGAGTATCAGCAGCTATGTGCTGAACTGCTGCGCAATACGAGGTTCCGGCGTCACCGCGCCGCCGTCCAAGCGCTGGTCGAAGAACGGAGCGTCCTGTCGGTGCCGGCCGTGCAGCGAGCCCTGATCGTCGACAGTCGCAAGGGGCGGGCAGCGCGCTTCGAGGGCCTGTCCGGGCTCCAGTACGGGCTCGGCCTCGACGAGCAGCAGCGCGCCTTCCTGCACTTGGTCCTGTCCATGGTCGGCATCGGCATCACCACCCTCGCCTCGGTGGAGGACCTCGACGACCGCCGCCTGCCGATCGTCCTGAGGGCCATCCTCCGGCTCGCGGGGAACGACACGATCGCCGTCGGCACCCGCCTGTAGCCCCGGCCCCGTGGGGGGTTGCTGTCGTGCAGCGCCCCCTACGCTGCACGGTCGTTGGACACCGGCAGCGATCAGCGAAACGGAGACCCAGTGGCAGGCATTGAGTTCGAAGCGAAGGCCCTCGACATCGACCCCGCGAAGATCGCGCGGCTCATCAACGAGGCCGGTGGCACATGCACGACTGGGACTCGCCTCATGCGACGGTACGTGTACGACACCATCCCGGCCGTCCCCGGCCGATGGGTGCGGCTCCGCGACACCGGAACCGACGTCACCCTGTGCGTGAAGCAGATCACCACGGATGCCGTCGACGGCACCCACGAGACCGAGGTCGCCGTCGACAGCTTCGAGGAAGCCGCCGCGCTGCTGCAGCTCACCGGCCTCACGCCGCGCAACTACCAGGAGAACCGGCGCACCTCGTACACCCTCGGCGCCGTCCGCCTGGAAGTCGACGAGTGGCCGCGCATCCCGCCGTACCTGGAGATCGAGGCCGACGACGAAGCACAAGTCTGGGCGGCCGCCGCCGCGCTGGGCATCGACCGCGACCAGCTCACATCGGTCAACACCACGAAGGTCTACGGCCAGTACGGCATCGACCTGGACTCCATCGCCGACCTGCGCTTCGAGTAGGCCGGCGCCTGCAACACCGGCCGGGGCACCGCGCCCCGACCGGCCCGGAGAAGGGGGGCACCATGCACGACCTGAGCAACGTGCCGGTGGAAGTGAAACCGGACCGCACCCTACGGGTAAAGATCATCGACGCGTGCGGCCTCGCCTGCTCGTTCTGCCACAACGAGGGAACACCCGTCGCCGCCCCGGGCCGCTCCGGACGCGTCTCCATCTACCTCCGCACCAACGGCGCCGACTTCTTGCCGGACCGGATCGCCGCCGACGCCGACTTCGCCCTGGCCCTCGCCGCCATTCGCGGCAGCCTCCCGACCACCGAAGTGCACTTCACCGGCGGTGAACCGACGCTGCACCCCGACCTGCCCGGCCTGATCACCATCGCCCGGCGCCTCGGACTCACGGTCGGACTCACCTCGAACGGTGAGAACGGTGCCGCGGTCCTGCCCGCCGCTGCGGCCGCTGGCCTCGACCGCATCAACCTGTCCGTGTTCGGCACCACCCCGGCCGAACTCGCCGCCGTACAGGCCCCACGTCTCGCCTCACCGAAGCTCGCCGAGCGCAAGCTGACCGCCCTCGACGCGACGATCGAGGCCGCGACCGCGCACGGCATCAAGGTCTCCGCCAACATCGTGATCCCCGACCGCGGCCATGTCGACCGTGTGCTGCGCATCATCGAGCGACACGGACGCTCCGTCGTGGTCCGGATGCTCGTGTCGCTGGAGGACGGAGGCGCCTCGCTGGCCGCCATGCAGGACGTCGTCGACCACCTGGGCGCCGTGCCGGTCCGCCGCATCATCACAGCGGGAGCGTCCGATCAGCGGGTGCGGTACCGCCTGCCGGACGGCCGCACGCTGTTCGTGAAGAGCATCCGGCCCGTGCGCCTCCCCGAGACGTGCGCCGACTGCCGGTTCAACAACCCCGACGACTGCCAGGAGGGGTACTACGGGGTGCGGTTGTACCGCGCTGCGGACGGCCCGTTCATGGTCGGCGTGTGCATCCAGCGCATGGACCTGTGCCTGTCGCTCGGCGAGTTCGTGATGAGCCAGCGCTGCCGCGAGGTCGCAGCCTTCCGCGGCGACGAAGCGGCGCGGCTGACCCGGCTGCTTGCCATGCCGGCAGCAGCCGGCGGACCGCACCCCGGCTGACGACCCGCCTGAGTCCCACAGACGCCCGCCCGTCCTCTGCGCCCCCGCCCTCGCGGCGAGAGGGGGGCGGGTCTCGGCGCGCTACGGCCCGATGTCGGCACAGGAGCGAGGGTGGAGCCGTATACACGACCGGAAGAACGCCGGATGACCGAAAAGGGCGGCGGGTCCGCGTCCGCAGGCATCCCCGTACGGGCGGTGTGCGTCTCACGAACGGGAGCACGCACACCCACGCCCGCGGAGGAAGCCATCACTCAGCACCTGGACGCCACGGGCACGATCCCGGGCGCGCGCCGCCCGGGTCCGCCGACGTCCCGGCCCCCGCGGGCGGCTGGCCGGTGGAGACGGGCGGCTCCGGTCGCCGTCCCGGCCCTGGCCGCGCTCGCCCTCGGCCTGTGGGGGATCGAGCGGCAGGACAGCATGTGGCGCGACGAGTCCGTCACCTACCAGGTCGCCCACCGCTCACCGGCCGAACTGTGGGGCCTGCTGGGCCACATCGACGCCGTGCACGGTCTGTACTACCTCCTCATGCAGGCGGTGTTCGCCGGGTGGGACGGCGGGCTGACGGCCCTCAGGCTGCCCTCCGTACTGGCCACCGCCCTGGCCGCCGCCGGGGTCGGGGCGATCGGCGCCCGGCTCGCGGGACGCCGGGCCGGCACGCTCGCCGGGCTCGTCCTCGCGGTGCTGCCGATCATCCAGCAGTACGCGCAGGAGGGCCGGTCCTACGCCCTGGTCACGGCGGGCGTCACCTGGGCGACGTACTTCTTCCTGCGGGCCACCGCCGACTCCCGCGCCCGCTGGTGGACGGCGTACGCCCTCACCCTGTACGTCGCCTCCTGGCTGCACGAGTTCGCCGCGCTGGCGCTGCTCGCCCACGGGCTGACCCTGTGGCGTTCCCGCCCGGCGCGCGCCGACGTACGGCGGTGGGCGCTCGCGGCGGCCGGGGTGGGGGCCGGGCTGTTGCCCCTGGCGGTGGTCAGCGCCGGGCAGGCCGAGGCCCAGCTGGGCTGGCTCGGCCGCCCCGGCCTCGGCGCGTGGGCGCTGTTCCTCGGTCTCTCGGCCGCGGCGGCGCTGCTGTGCCGGCTCCTCGTCCGCACGGGCGCCCCCGGGGCCGTCGCCCTGACCCGCCTCGCCCTGCCGCTGCTGATCGCACCGGCCGGTCTGCTGATGACGATCTCGCTGGTCAAGCCGTGGTACGTCGACCGGTACGTGCTGTACGGCGCGACGGGCCTGGCCCTGCCGGCCGGGGCCGCGCTGTCCTGGGCGATCGGGCAGCGGCACCGGCTCGCCCCTCCCGCCCGGACGCTGACGGCCTGCCTGGCGGCCGGTACGGCGGTCGCGGTGCTGCTGCCGTGGTCGCTGCTGGTGCGCTCGCCCGAGAGCCGCAAGGACGACGTCGTCGCGGTCGCCCGCACGGTCGACGACCAGGCGCACCAGGGCGACGGCGTCCTGTTCATGCCCGCCCGGCGCCGCGAATGGCTCCTGTCCTTCCCCGAGGTGTACGACCGGCTCGACGACCTCGCCCTCGCCGAGTCCCCGACGGCCTCCCGCACGCTGCACGGCACCGAACGCGACGCCGCCGCGATCCACCGCCGCATCCTGGCGGCCGACCGCGTCGTCGCCCTGACCGATCCGCCCGGGCAGCCGCTCGACCCCTTCCCGCAGGAGGAGGTCAAGCGCCGGACGCTGAGCACCCACTTCGAGGTGTGCGAGCGCACCCGGGTCCAGGGCGCGCAGATCATCGTCTACGCCCGCCCGGGCCGCTGCACGCCGTAACCGCACCGGCGGTGTCGGAAAACCGTCGGAAGCGCCCTGGTGATGTCGGATATCCGGGCCAGCCCGGGCCGTGGCTGGATCCTGAGCGGCCCTGGCTGAAAGGTGAGCCTCGCTGTCCACCCGGAAGATCCGACATGGAGGGTTCTGTGAACGAGGCAACGACGGCCGACGGACCACGGCGGAGTCCGAAGGCCACACTCCTGATGGCCTGCATCGGGGTGTTCGTCGCCTACCTGCCGGTCACCACGGTCTCCGTCAGTCTCCCGGCGATCCAGCGGGACCTGCACGCCTCGACCTCCCAGCTGTCCTGGGTCTCGGACGCGTTCGTCCTGCCGATGGCCGCGCTCATCCTCACCGCCGGTGTCGTCGGGGACGTGCACGGGCGCAAGAAGGTCTTCCAGGCCGGCCTGCTGTTCTCGGCCGCCGGAGCCGTCGTCGCCCTGAGCGCGCAGTCCGTGCAGGTGCTGTGGGCCGGGCAGGCACTGGCCGGGACGGGCGCGGCGGCGCTGCTGCCCACGACCCTCGCGCTGATCAGCCACGCCGTGCCCGACCCGCACGAGCGCGGCAAGTTCGTCGGACTGTGGGCCGCCGCCCTGTCGCTGGCGCTCGCCGTCGGCCCCCTGATGGCCGGGGTGATCCTCCAGCACGCCGCCTGGCACTGGATCTACGTGCCCGCCATACCCGTGGCCCTGCTGACGCTGGCCGCCGCCGTGCCGCTGGTCGCCGACTCGCGCGCCCCCGGCTCGCGCAGGCTGGACTGGCCGGGACAGCTCACCGCCGCGCTGACCATCACCTCGCTCGTCTACGGCGTGATCGAGGGCGGGGCGCAGTCCTTCTCCGAGCCCAAGGTCGTCGTGGCGCTCGCCCTCGCCGCCGCCGGTGCCGTCGCCTTCGTCGTGGCCGAACGGCGCAGCGCCAGCCCGATGCTGGACCTGACCCTGTTCCGCAGCCCCGCGTTCAGCGCGACCACGCTGATCGCGATGATCAGCTTCCTGGGCCTGATCGGCTTCTTCTTCGTCCTCAGCCTCTACTTCGGCATGGTGCAGCGGCTCGACACCCTCGACGCGGGGTACCGCATGCTCATGGTGACGGCGGTGAGCCTGCTCCTCGGAGTCGTCGTCGGGCCGCTGATGCGGCACATCCCGGCCCGTGCCCTGATCACCACCGGCCTGCTCGCCAGCACGGCCTCCCTGCTGTCCCTGACCGCGCTCGACGCGCACACCGCGTTCGGGCCGCTGGCATGGCGGCTGATGCTGCTCGGCCTCGGCATGGGCCTGGTCATCACGCCCATGACGGCCACCGCCGTCGCGTCCGTGCCGCACCACCTGGCCGGGATGGCCGCCGCGGGCAACAACGCCTTCCGGCAGGTCGGCGGCGCGCTCGGCCCGGCCGTCCTGGGCACGCTGCTGACGACCAGGGCCACGGACGCCCTGCCCGGGCACCTCGCCGACGCGGGCGTGGGCTCGGCGACCGCCCACCAGGTCACCGCGGCCGTCGACGCCGCCGGACTGAGCGCCGTCGCCGGGATGAACCTGGGACCGGACACCGGCCGCGCCCTGGGCGCCCTGTCCGAGTCCTTCCTCGACGGCCTCCGGCTCTGCCTGATCGTCGCCGCGTCCCTGGCGCTGCTCGCCGCGCTGGTCGGGGCTGTGCTGCTCCGCAAGCCGAAGCCCGCGCACGAGCCTGCCGTCGTGGGGGCCGTCGCGGAGCCTGCCGCCGCAGCGGCCGCTGCCTCGGTGGCCGTCGCCGAGCCCGCTGCCGCCGAGCCGGTTGCCGCGCACGGCCCTGCCGTCACCGGCCGGGTGTGCGATGCCGCCGGGAAGGCCATGGTGGGGGCCACGATCACGCTGGTCTCCCTGGGCGGGCGGCAGGTCGGCCGGGCCGTGGCGCACGACGCGGGTCGGTACCGGCTGGCCGCGCCCGCGCCGGGTACGTACGTCCTGATCGCGGCGGCGGACGGCCACCAGCCCCAGGCGTCCACGCTCACGCTCGGCGAGGAGCCCCTGCCCCACGACGTGGTCCTGGCCGGCGGCAGCCGTCTGAGCGGGACGGTGACCACGGCCGAGGACCGGCTGCCGGTGGCCGGCGCGACGGTCGTGGTGACGGACGTGCGCGGAGACGTGGCGGCCACCGGCACCACCGACGCCTCCGGCGCGTTCGGCTTCGGCCCCCTGCCCGACGGCGACCTCACGCTCGCCGTCAACGCCGCCGGGTACCGGCCCGCGGCCCTCCCCGTCCAGTCGCCCGGCACCCCGGTCACCGGCCTGGAGGTGCTGCTGCACCCCGGCGCCCGGGTGCAGGGCGTCGTACGGTCGGGGACCGGCCGCGAGCCCGTCGCCGACGCCCGGGTCACGCTCGTCGACGCCGCCGGGAACGTCGTGGGCACCGCCGTCACCGGCACGGACGGCTCCTACGCGTTCACCGACCTGGACGCGGGGGACTACTCCCTGATCGCCAGCGGCTACGCGCCCGTCGCGACGACGGTCACCATGGACGGGCGCGCCCCGAGCGACGTCCATCCGCACCTGGCCCACCAGGACGCGTGAGCCGGTCCCGGGCTACAGCCGCTGAATGATGGTGCCGGTGGCCAGTCCGCCGCCGGCGCACATCGTGATCAGAGCGAACTCCTTGTCCGCGCGCTCCAGTTCATGCAGGGCCGTCGTGATGAGCCGGGCCCCGGTCGCTCCCACCGGGTGCCCGAGCGCGATCGCCCCGCCGTTGACGTTCACCTTGTCCAGGTCCTGCTCGAAGACCCGCGCCCAGCTCAGCACGACCGACGCGAACGCCTCGTTGATCTCCACCAGGTCGATGTCCCCCAGGGACATCCCGGCCTTGCCCAGCACGGCCCTGGTCGCGTCGATCGGGCCGTCGAGGTGGAAGTGGGGGTCGGAGCCCACGAGCGCCTGGGCCACGATCCGGGCCCGGGGCCGCAGCTTCAGCGCCCGGGCCATCCGCTTCGACGCCCACAGGATGGCCGCGGCCCCGTCGGAGATCTGGGAGGAGTTGCCGGCCGTGTGCACCGCCGTCGGCATGATCGGCTTCAGGGACGCGAGCGCCTCCGCGGACGTGTCGCGCAGGCCCTCGTCCTTGTCCACCAGGCGCCACATGCCCTGCCCGGCGTGCTGCTCCTCCTCGGTCGTCGGCACCTGCACCGCGAACGTCTCCCGTTTGAACCGCTCCTCCGCCCAGGCGTGGGCGGCCCGCTCCTGGGAGGCGAGGCCCAGCGCGTCGACGTCCTCCCGGGTCAGCCCGCGGTGCCGGGCGATGCGCTCGGCCGCCTCGAACTGGTTCGGCAGGTCCACGTTCCACTCGTCGGGGAACGGCTTCCCGGGCCCGTGCTTCGACCCCGACCCCAGCGGCACCCGCGACATCGACTCCACCCCGCACGAGATGCCGATGTCGATCACGCCCGCCGCGACCATGTTGGCCACCAGGTGCGAGGCCTGCTGGGAGGACCCGCACTGCGCGTCGACCGTCGTCGCGGCCGTCTCGTAGGGCAGCCCCATGGTCAGCCAGGCCGTGCGCGCGGGGTTCATGGACTGCTCGCCCGCGTGGGTGACCGTGCCGCCGACGATCTGCTCGACGCAGTCGGCCGGGATGCCGGTGCGGCCCAGCAGCTCGCGATAGGTCTCGCCCAGGAGGTAGGCGGGGTGCAGATGGGCGAGCGCGCCGCCGCGCTTGCCGATGGGGGTGCGTACGGCTTCGACGATCACGGGTTCGGCAGCCATGGGTGCGGGTCCTCTCCGGGAGGCTCAGCGGAACTAGTACGCGTTCTAGTTCTTCTTGCAGTTTGCTGACGGAGGTTCTGTGACGGCAAGGGGTGTGCGGGCAATTGGGACACTCACGTCTCTTGCTAGTTGTAGAACTCGTTACTACGGTCGCGACGACCCCTTTGCTGATGGACCGTCAGGAGCTGTCCATGCCCTGTCCAGCGCTTCCCGACGGGTTCGACTTCACCGACCCCGATGTGCTGCACCACCGCGTGCCCCTCCCGGAGTTCGCCGAGCTGCGCCGCGCCGAACCGGTCCGCTGGATCCCGCAGTCGGGCAACGTGGCCGGGTTCCAGGACGAGGGCTACTGGGCCGTGACCCGGCACGCGGACGTCAAGTACGTATCGACGCACCCGGAGTTGTTCTCGTCCTCCGTCAACACCGCGATCATCCGCTTCAACGAGCACATCCAGCGCGACGCCATCGACGCGCAGCGGCTGATCCTGCTCAACATGGACCCGCCGGAGCACACCCGGGTCCGGCAGATCGTGCAGCGCGGGTTCACACCCCGGGCGATCCGCGCGCTGGAGGGACGGCTGCGGGCCCGCGCCCACGCCATCGTCGAGAACGCCCGCGCCCACACCGGCCCGTTCGACTTCGTCACCCAGGTCGCCTGCGAACTGCCCCTCCAGGCGATAGCCGAGCTGATGGGCGTACCGCAGGAGGACCGGGACAAGATCTTCGACTGGTCCAACAAGATGATCGCGTACGACGATCCCGAGTACGCCATCACCGAGGAGGTCGGCGCCGAGTCGGCCACGGAGATCATCGCCTACGCGATGAACATGGCCGCCGACCGCAAGCGGTGCCCCGCCCACGACATCGTCACGCAACTGGTCGCGGCGGAGGACCAGGGCAACCTCAACTCGGACGAGTTCGGCTTCTTCGTGCTGATGCTGGCCGTCGCCGGCAACGAGACCACCCGCAACGCCATCACCCACGGCATGCACGCCTTCCTCACCCACCCCGACCAGTGGGAGCTGTACAAAAGGGGGCGCCCGGCGACGGCGGCGGAGGAGATCGTGCGCTGGGCGACCCCGGTGGCCGCCTTCCAGCGCACCGCCACGCAGGACACGGAGCTGGGCGGCAAACTGATCCGCGAGGGCGACCGCGTCGGCCTGTTCTACGCCTCCGCCAACCACGACCCCGAGGTCTTCGACGACCCGGACACCTTCGACATCACCCGCGACCCCAACCCGCACCTCGGCTTCGGCGGCGGCGGTCCCCACTACTGCCTGGGCAAGTCCCTCGCCGTGCTGGAGATCGACCTCATCTTCCACGCGGTCGCCGACGCCATGCCGGGACTGAAGCTGGTCGGGGACCCGCGGCGGCTGCGGTCGGCGTGGATCAACGGGGTGAAGGAACTGCCGGTCAGCACGGGCTGAAGCCCTCGCGGGAGCATGGCGAAGGCGACGGCCCCGGGGATCAGGGGGCCGCCGCCTTCGGTCTGTGGGGTGCGGGCCGGCTCAGTACCAGTGGTTGGTCTGCCAGAAGTCCCAGGCGCCACAGGCGCTGCCGTAGCGGTCCTTCATGTAGTCCAGGCCCCACTCGATCTGGGTGGCCGCGTTGGTCTTCCAGTCGGAGCCGGCCGAGGCCATCTTGGCGCCCGGCAGGGCCTGGACCAGGCCGTAGGCGCCGCTGGAGGCGTTCTGCGCGTGCACGTCCCAGTGGCTCTCCCGCTCGACGATCCTGGAGAAGCACTGGTACTGGGCGTCGTCGCCGATCATCTTCTTCGCGACCGCCTGCGCCGAGTAGGCCCCTGTCGGCGCGGCCTGCGCGGGAGCGGCGGCGATCAGGGTGCCGCAGGTGGCCGCGGTCAGGGCGGCGGCGGCGAGAGCCTTCTTCGGGGTGGCGGCGCGGCGGAGAACGGAAGCGGCGGGCACAGGCGGCCTTTCGTCGGTGGGTGGGGCGGTCGTCCACAGAAGCAGGCCCGCCGGATGCCCGCAATGAACCCTTTTACTAGGTATGGCCGCATGTGCTGCCCCGCTCCCGCCCGTGACCGGGGCGGGTCCCTACGGCCCCGGTTCGTACGTGACGTGGGTCATGTGGGGGGCTTCACCCGCGGGCCCCCGATCGGGCGCGTCGAACGTGACCGGCGTCTCGAAGGCCGCCCGGCGCGTGGCACGGCGCAGCGCCCTGAGGACCGCCGGGCCGAGCACGAGCGTCAGGACGACGGTGACGACCGCCCGGCCCAGGTCCCAGCCGAGCGAGGTGGCCAGGCAGTACGCGAGGAAACGGGCCAGGTTCGTGGCGACCGGCGCATGCGGGTCGAAGGCGACGTTCGAGGCGAGGGCGCTCATGAAGGGCCAGCCGGCCAGGTTCATGATCGTGCCGTAGGCGAAGGCGGCGAGGAAGCCGTAGGCCGCGAGCAGCGCGAGCTCCGCCCGGCCGCGCAGCCGGTCCGGGCCGGGCAGCAGGCCCGCGCCCATCGCGAACCAGCCCATCGCCAGCATCTGGAACGGCAGCCAGGGCCCGACCCCGCCCGTGAGCAGCGCGGACGCGAACATCGTCACCGAGCCCAGGACGAATCCGAAGCCCGGGCCGAGGACCCGGCCGCTCAGCACCATCAGGAAGAACATCGGCTCGATACCGGCGGTACCGGCGCCGATCGGCCGCAGGGCGGCTCCCGTGGCGGCCAGCACGCCGAGCATCGCGACCGCCTTCGGGCCCAGCCCGGACTCCGAGATCGCCGCGGCCACGACCGCCACGAGCAGGACCAGCAGGCCCGCGAAGAGCCAGGGGGCGTCCTGCGTGTGCGCGCCGATCCGCGAGGTGGGCGGCGCGAGGAAGGGCCAGCCGAAGCCGGCCACCCCGACCGCGCTGACCAGGGCCAGGGCGGCGAGGGAGCGGGGGCCCAGGCGGACGGCCCGCGCCTGCCGTTGCGTGCGTTGCGGGCTCATGCGGTGGCCTCGGGCGGGAGGGCCGCGCGGACCTGGGAGACCGTGAGCCACTGCTGCGGCGCCAGGATCTTGGTGACCTGCGGGGCGTAGGACGGGGAGGAGACCACGACGTCCGCCGTCGGCCCGTCGGCGATCACCTCGCCGTCGGCGAGCAGCACCACCCGGTGCGCGAGTTCGGCCGCCAGCTCCACGTCGTGCGTGGCCAGCACGATGGCGTGCCCCTCGGCGGCCAGGCCGCGCAGCACCGCGACCAGGCGGGCCTTCGCCGCGTAGTCCAGGCCCCGGGTCGGCTCGTCCAGCAGGAGCAGCGGGGGCCGGGCCGTCAGGACGACGGCCAGGGCCAGCGCGAGCCGCTGCCCCTCGGAGAGGTCCCGGGGGTGGGTGTCGTCCGTGACGCCCGGGAGCAGTTCGCAGACGAGGGCGCGGCAGGTGCCGGGGGGTGCGCCGGCGTCCTTGTCGGCCGCGGCGCACTCGGCGGCGACGGTGTCGGCGTAGAGCAGGTCGCGGGGTTCCTGCGGGACGAGGCCGACCTTGTGGACGAGGTCCTTGGGGGTGGTGCGGTGCGGGGTGGCTTCGCCGAGCCGGGCGGTTCCGGAGGTGGGCTTCACCAGGCCGACCAGGGTGTTGAGCAGGGTGGATTTTCCGGCGCCGTTGCGGCCCATGAGGGCGATGGTTTCGCCGGGGGTGATGGTGAGGTCGATGGAGCGGAGGGCCTGGATGCGGGTGCGGGTTACCGAGAGGGAGCGGAGTTCGCCTACCGGGGTGGGGGGTTCCGATCGTTCGCGGGTGCGGGTGGTTCGTGGTTGATCGCGCAGTTCCCCGCGCCCCTTTGGGGCGTTCTCCAGCTGTTGCCTGAGAGGTGCCGCCCTGCGCCTCGCGTCGCGGACCGTCATCGGTAGGGGGGTCCAGCCTGCCAGGCGGCCCAGGGCCACCACCGGCGGGTACACCGGGGAGACGGCCATGACCTCGGCCGGGGGGCCCGGCACGGGGGCGGCGCCCGGGGCCGGGAGCAGGACGACCTGGTCGGCGTACTGGATGACGCGTTCCAGACGGTGTTCGGCCATGAGGACCGTCGTGCCGAGGTCGTGCACCAGGCGCTGGAGGACCGCCAGGACCTCCTCGGCCGCCGCCGGGTCGAGCGCGGAGGTCGGCTCGTCCAGGACCAGGACGCTCGGGTGCGGGGTGAGGACCGAGCCGATCGCGACGCGCTGCTGCTGGCCGCCGGAGAGCGTGGCGATCGGCCGGTCGCGCAGGGCGGCGAGGCCGAGCAGGTCGAGGGTCTCCTCCACGCGGCGGCGCATCACGTCCGGTGCGAGGCCCAGCGATTCCATCCCGTAGGCCAGTTCGTCCTCCACGGTGTCGGTGACGAAGTGGGCGAGCGGGTCCTGGCCGACCGTGCCCACCACGTCGGCCAGTTCACGCGGCTTGTGCGTGCGGGTGTCGCGGCCGGCGACCGTGACCCGGCCGCGCAGGGTGCCGCCGGTGAAGTGCGGGACGAGACCGCTGACCGCGCCCAGGACGGTCGACTTGCCCACCCCCGACGGGCCCGCCAGGAGGACGAGTTCGCCCTCGGGGACCTCGAAGTCGACGCCCCGGACGGTCGGTTCGGCGGCCCCGTCGTACGTGACGGACACATCCTCGAAGCGGATCACGACGGCTCCTTGGGGTCGGGGGCGGCGAACGCGGGCAGCAGGCCGAGGAGGACGGCCCCGGCGGGCCAGACGGGCAGAGTCGGGGCGACGAGCGGGACCACACCCGGGTGCAGGGCCGCGGGGTCGCGCACGGAGGCGAGGGTCAGCAGGGCCGCGACCGCCACGCCCGAGGCGACGACGAGCCAGGCGCGCAGGTCCCAGCGGTCCGGGCGGTAGCGGGTGCGCAGGGAGCGGCGGCCGCCGACCTTCAGGCCCGCGAGGGCGGCGGCGAGGCCGACGAGGAGCACAGGGACGCCGTAGCTGCCGCCCTCGGCCGTGAGGAGCCCGTACGTTCCCGCGCAGACGCCGAGCAGGCCGCCGAGGGTGAGGGCGGCGGTGGTGCGGCGTACGGCGGCGGGGACTCGCGCGGTACGGCCGTAGCCGCGGGCGTCCATCGCGGCGGCGAGGGAGACCGAGCGCTCCAGGGCGCCCTCCAGGACCGGCAGGCCCACCTGCAGCAGGCCCCGTACGCCCTGGTCCGGGCGGCCGCGCAGACGGCGTGCTGCGCGCAGCCGCTGGACGTCGGCGATGAGGTGCGGAGCGAAGGTGAGCGCCACGACCACCGCGACGCCCATCTCGTAGAGCGCCCCCGGGAGGGACTTGAGCAGGCGGGAGGGGTTGGCGAGGGCGTTCGCGGCGCCGACGCAGATGAGCAGCGTGGCCAGTTTCAGGCCGTCGTACAGGGCGAAGACGAGGGCCTCCGCCGTGACCGCGCCGCCGAGGCGGATGCCCTGCGCCCAGGCGGGCAGGGCGACTTCGGGGAGGGAGAACAGGGTGTGCGTGCCGGGGATGGGGGAGCCGAGGAGCGTCGCGAAGAGCAGGCGGATCAGCAGCACGGCGAGGGCGAGTTTGACGAACGCTCCGTAGGAGCGGGACCAGGGGGTGTCGGGGCGGCGGGTGGCCACGACGTACGCGGAGACGGCGACGAGGAGGGCGAGCAGGAGGGGGTTGGTGGTGCGGGTGGCCGCGGTACCGAGGGCCAGGGCCCACAGCCACCAGGCGCCGGGGTGGAGCGACCTACCCACGCCGGCGTACCTGCCAGACCGCCGCCCCGCCCAGGAGCGCCACCACCGCGATGCCCGCCAGCAGGCCCAGGGACGGGCCGTCGTCCGGCTGTTCCTTCTTCTCCGCCGCCGGCCTCCGCTGCTTCTCCGACACCTGCTCGCCGCAGCCCCGCTCCGGGTAGCCCGAGATCGCGCACAGCAGGGCGTTCGTGTCGTAGCGCAGCGGCCCGGCCACCGCCGCCAGGGCCTGTGCCGTCGTCGCGTCGGGGGAGACCTGGGCGCAGGCCGTTCTCGCGGAGGGCGGGGTTTCGCCCTTGGGGGCGTCCGCGGGGGTGCCGAAGTCGAGGAGCAGGGCGACGCGCTTCCGGCCGTCCCTGGCCGGCGTCTTCCCGCAGATCGACGCGAAGTCGGCCGTACCGCGCGGCCGGGCCGCATCGGAGGAGTCCTCGCTCACCGCGAACCGGAAGCCCTGGACGTCACCGTCCGAGGGGCGGGCCATGGACGGGCCCTGGGTCGCGTAGACCCAGCGGTCGCCGTCGCGCTCCCAGAACGACCAGTACCGGTAGCCCGCGGCCTGCGCCTGCCCCGCCCCCGCGCACAGCAGGAGCGAGGCCAGCAGGAGGACAACGGCCCGGCGGATCACAGCTGCTGCTTCCGGCGGCCGGTGAACAGGAACCCGATGCCGATCCCGGCGACGAGGCAGACGCCGACGTACCACCACACGCCGAACACGGAGTTGGAGTCCTGCTTCTCGTCCTTGGCGTCCGCGTCGGCCTTTGCGGCGCCCTGCGGGGCCGGGCCCGTCGCGTTCAGCTGCTTCACCAGGTCCGCGCCGCCGAAGTCGCGCGGGTCCGTGCCCGTCGCGTGCGCGGCGAGGATCAGCTGGGCGTAGGCGGCGGGACCGTTCTGGGCGGCCCAGCTCGCGGCGTTCTTCTCCAGCCAGCGCAGGGACTTCTCCGCCTGCGCGGTGTCACCGTGCGCGGCGAGCGCGACGACGGCGTCGGCGGTGTTGCCGTAATCGGGCTGCGGCTCGGCACCCGCCAGGGCGGACATCAGGTGGTCGTCGTCCTTGCCGAGGGCGGACGTGAGATACGCGGCCCCGTTCGCCGCCGCCTGCTCCGGCGTACGCGGCTGCGCGCACGCCGCGTCGGACTTCCCGCCCGGCTTCACCACCATGCCCCGGCCCAGCGCGCCCAGCACCCCCGCCGCCGTGGCGTCCGCGTTGGCGGTCAGCTCGCCCTTCTTGTCCGGCTGGAACGCGAACGCGCCGTCGCCGTCCCCGCCGCAGGGCAGCGCGAGCTTCAGCAGCGCGTCGTAGGGCGACTTGCCACCCTTCTCGACCCGGTCCGGCTTCTCGCCCACGGCGGTGAGCGCGCCGATGACGACCGACGTCGAGTTGGTGTCGCTGGCGCCGCCCGCCGCGTAGCCCCAGCCGCCGTCCTCGTTCTGGACGGACTTCAGCCAGTCGACGGCCTTGGCCGTGACGTCGTCGTGGCCGCCGAGCGCGGCCAACGCCTGCACGGCGGCGGACGTGGCGTTGGTGTCGAGCATGGTCTTCGCGTCGCACGCCGTGGCCGGGTCGGGCCGGTACGAGGCGAACCCGCCGTCCGCGCACTGCTGGCGCACCAGCCACTCCACGGACTTCGCCGCCGGCTTCACCCCGACCGTGTCCTGCGCGAGCAGCGCGAGCGACTGGCGCCAGACGCCGTCGAACTTCGGGTCCTTGTCGCCGTACAGGGCGGAGGGGAACGCCTGGGACGGCGAGGGGGACGGGGCGGCGGTGGCCGGCGCGGCGGCGCCGATCACGGCGACGGCGGCCAGGACCGCGGCGCTGCGGCGGACGTTCATGATCGGCGGGTGCCTCTCCCTGTGGGGGAGCCGGGCAGCACGGGACACCCCGGCGGCTCGGCTCCGTATACCTCGACGGTGCCGTGCACCGGCGGGCTGCCGGGCACGCGAGCCGGTCACGAACCGTACGGGGCGATCCGGCTCACCGCCGTGGGCCGGCGGTTTCACGGTTGCGGGTCAGCGCCGGAATTGCACCGGCTTCCCCCCGTACGGGTGTGATGACGACCCGCTCACTGTACCCGCACGTAGGAAACCGGCCGAGGGCGCCGGGTGGGCGGCGGTAGCTTCGACGCATGCCGACCACACCACCGGGGAAGCTGCTCGGCTCCGGCCGCCGCGCCGACGTCTACGAGATCGACCAGGCGTGGGTGCTGCGCCGCGAGCGGGAGGGCGGCGGCGACGCGGCGGCCGAGGGCGCGGTGATGGCGCATGTGCACGCCCACGGCTACCCGGTTCCCCGGGTCCGCCCGTCCGGTTCGCGCACCGACCTGGTGATGGAACGGCTCTCCGGCCCGACCGTGCTCCAGGCGTGCCTCGCGGGCACCCTGGACGGGACGGAGGCGGGCTCGCTCCTCGCCCGGCTGCTGCGCGAGCTGCACGCCGTGCCCGCGCTGCGCTCCACCGACCCGGCCGTCCGCGTCCTCCACCTGGACCTGCACCCGGAGAACGTGATCCTCACGCCCGACGGCCCCCGCGTCATCGACTGGTCCGACGCGGCGGAGGGCGACCCGGGCCTGGACTGGGCGGCGTCCGCGGTGGTCCTCGCGCAGGCCGCCGTCGCCGGCGACTCGCTCTCGGCACTCGCCGAGGTCATGCTGACCGCCCTCCTCGCCGGTCCGTCGCCGCTCACCCGGCCGGCCCTGGCCGAAGCCCTGCGCCGCCGGGCCGCCAACCCCACCATGACCGAGACGGAAGTCGAACTCCTGGGAACCGCCGAGGAGTTGATCCTCTCCACGGCGCGGACAAGCTAACGTTGGCCTTCCCGACCACACGCAGGAGCGTCCATGACCGACCAGGCGGAGAACCCCGAGCAGGAGCCGTTCCCCAAGATCGACACCTCGGTGCCGCACTCGGCCCGGATCTGGAACTACTGGCTGGGCGGGAAGGACAACTACGAGGTCGACCGGGTGGCCGGTGACGCGTTCCGCGACATCTTCCCCGGCATCGAGACCGGCGCCCGCGCCGCCCGCTACTTCCTCGCCCGCGCCGTGCGCCACCTGGCCGCCGAGGAGGGCATCCGCCAGTTCCTCGACATCGGCACCGGGCTGCCCAACGTCGACAACACCCACCAGATCGCCCAGCGGGTGGCCCCGGAGAGCCGGATCGTCTACGTCGACAACGACCCGCTGGTCCTGGCCCACGCCCGCGCGCTGCTCACCAGCACACCCGAGGGCGTCACCAACTACGTCGACGCCGACCTGCGCGAGCCGGGCACGATCATCCGGGAAGCCGGGAAGACGCTGGACTTCGACCGGCCCGTCGCCCTCATGCTGATGGGCATCCTCGGCCACATCGAGGACCACGACGAGGCGCGCTCCATCGTGCGGGAGCTGGTGGCCGCCCTGCCCTCGGGCAGCTACCTCGTGAGTTACGACTCCACCGACACCAGCGAGGACTACGTCAGGGCCATCCGGCAGTACAACGACGGCGGTTCGATCCCGTACATCCTGCGCAGCCCCGAGCAGATCGCGCGCTACTTCGACGGTCTGGAACTGCTCGAACCGGGCGTGACGTCCTGCTCCCGCTGGCGGCCCGACGCGGAGGCGCTCGGCCTGCCCGCGGAGGTGCACCAGTACGGCGGTGTCGCCCGCAAGGGCTGAGCTGTCAGGCCTCCTGCTGGGCCGTCAGGTCTCCTGGAGGAGGCGGTGCAGGATGGTCGGAGTCTCGTCCGGTGGCTCGGCTTCGACCACCAGCCGGTTCATGGCGTCCCAGTAGCGCTCGATCTCGGCGGGCCGGTCGGGATAGAGGGCGGTGGTGAGCTTCTCGAGGTAGACCACGTCCGGCAACTGCCCGCCCGGCAGCCGCAGGATGGTGACCGGGCCCCCTTCCGCGGCGTGCCCGCCCGCGTGGAACGGCAGGATCTGGACGGTGACCTGCGGAAGCCGGCACATCTCGATGAGGTGCCGGAGCTGGGCGCGCATCACCCGGATGCCGCCGACCGGGCGGCGCAGCGCGGCCTCGTCCAGCACCGCCCACAGCTGGGCCGCCGGCTGCCGGTGCAGGATCCGCTGCCGGGTCATCCGCAGCGCGACCCGGCGGTCGATCTCCTCGGCGCCGGCGTCCGGGTGGGCCAGCCGGATGGCGGCGCGTGCGTAGTCGGCGGTCTGCAGCAGGCCGGGAACGCGCTGGACCTGGTAGCAGCGGATGAGGCTCGCCGCCTGCTCCGCCCCGAGGTAGGTCTGCATCCAGGTGGGCACCACGTCGCTGTAGTACCGCCACCAGGCGGGGGTGTTGGCCTGCTCGGCCAGCGCCAGCAGCGTGGCGCGTTCGGCCTCGTCCGTGACGCCGTAGAGCGTCAGCAGATCGGCGACGTCACGCAGTTTGAAGCCGTGGCGCCCGGCCTCCATGCGGCTGATCTTGGAGGAGGAGGCGCGGATGACGTGCCCCGCGTCCTCGCGGGAGATGCCGCGCTCCTGCCGCAGCCCGCGCAGCCGTGCGCCCAGCGCCAGCCGCGGCACCATGGGCCCCGCCGACCGGCCGTCCAGGGCTCCGCTGCCGGTCGATGGATGTGCGGCCTCTTCGGTGCCCATGGGCATGTCTCCCGGTGCGAGCGGTGCGTCCGACCATCCTAGGGGGCACCCGTCTGCGTCAAGTGCCTTGTGCCGCAGGCATGTTCAGCCGGGTCGTGGGTCCGCCGAAGGGCAGGTGCAGGGTCCGGGAGGAGAGTAGCCAGGTGCCCGCGGCCCGCCGGAAAGCGTCCTCGTAGTGGCCGACCTGCACCGGCGGCCCGGCCGGGACGACACCGCCCGCGTAGCCGTCGACGCGGTACGTCGTGAAGTACGAGACCGCCCCGGCCGCCTCCGGGGACGTGACCGTGACCAGGATGTTGGACATCATGCGGCGGGACAGCCGGTCCGCGGGACGAGAGCCGAAGTAGGCGCGCAGGGCGTCGCGGCCCTTGATCACGCGGTCGCCCTCCGGCCACTGCCAGACACCGTCCTCGGTGAACAGCTCGGCGACGGAGGCCGGTTCGCCGAGGTCGAGCCGGTGGACGAAGTCGAGGATCAGACGCTCGCAGGCGCGTTCGGCGAGGAGGCGTTCCATGGGGTCCATGGGGGCTTGCTAGCACCCCGGTGCCCCGCCCGGCGACGGGTTCGCCGCTCCCTCACACCGCCACGTACGTCACCGGCTCGCTTCCCGGCACCGCCTCCGCCCGGCCCAGCTTGACCAGGCGGCGCAGGTGGGCCTCGGCCTCCGAGACGGCGATGGTGCGGGAGCCGTACGGGATCTGGTCCCAGGGGCGGTTCCACTCCATGCGCTCGGCGAGCTGCCAGGGCGTGAGCGGCTCGGCGAGGAGGGACCGCAGGGCGGTGAGGCGGTCCTCGTGGTGGGCGAGCAGCTCGCGCACGCGGGCGGCCGCGTCGGGGAACGGGTGCTGGTGGGCCGGGAGCACCTCGGCGGGGGCGAGACGGCCCACGCGTTCCAGGGAGTCGAGGTAGTCGCCCAGCGGGTCGGTGACCGTGCTGTCGTCCGGGTCCTCGTAGAGGCCGATGTGCGGGGTGATCTCGGGCAGCAGGTGGTCGCCGGAGAACAGCCGGCCGTGGCCCGGGAGGCGGGCCGGGTGGGTCTCCTCCAGGTGGAGGCAGACATGGCCGGGCGTGTGGCCCGGGGTCCAGATCGCGCGGACGCGGCGGCCGGGCAGGTCGAGGAGTTCGCCCGGGGCGATGTCGCGGTCGGGCAGGGCGGGGGAGAGGCCGGGCAGGGCGCGGGGCCGGGCCGCGCGCAGCGGGGCGATGTGCTCCTCGGGCGCGCCGGCGGCGGTGAGCTTGTCCGCCATGTACGACAGCCAGCGCTCGGGACGGGCCTGTCTGGTCCGCCGTACGACCGCGGTGTCCGCCGCGTGCATCGCGATCCAGGCGCCCGAGGCCTCGCGGACCCGGCCGGACAGGCCGTGGTGGTCCGGGTGGTGGTGGGTGACGACCACGCCGTGGATCTCGGTGACCGAGGTGCCGCAGGCCGTGAGGCCCTCCGTGAGCGTGTCCCAGGACTCGGGGTCGTCCCAGCCGGTGTCGATCAGCACCGGGCCGCGGTCGGTGTCGACGACGTACACCAGCGTGTGGCCGAGGGGGTTGTCCGGGATGGGGACCCGGAGGGAGCGGACGCCTCCGCCGTGATCGAACGCCTCGGTCATCTGCCCTCCGCTCCACGGCCATTGCTCACTATAACGGGAACTGGTATCAGTTCTGAAACACCGTCAGAAACGAGGGCAGTGGCGATGGCCGAGCTCGTGGAACACGGACAGCTGTTCATCGGCGGGGAGTTGACCGACCCCCAGGGCCAGGACGTCATCGAGGTGATCTCCCCGCACACGGAAGAGGTCATCGGACGCGTCCCGCACGCCTCCACGGCGGACGTGGACCGGGCCGTGGCGGCGGCGCGGCGGGCGTTCGACGAGGGGCCCTGGCCGCGCATGAGCCTCGACGAGCGGATCGAGGTCGTGAGCCGGATCAAGGACGGGATCGCCGCCCGGCACGACGAGATCGCCCGCGTGATCTCCGCCCAGAACGGTTCGCCGTACTCCTGGAGCGTCCTCGCCCAGGCGCTCGGCGCGGTGATGGTCTGGGACGCGGCCATCACGGTCGCGCGGAACTTCACCTACGAGGAACGGCGCGACGGCGTGCTCGGCAGGATCCTCGTGCGGCGCGAGCCGGTCGGGGTCGTCGCGGCCGTCGTCCCCTGGAACGTCCCGCAGTTCGTCGCCGCCGCCAAGCTCGCCCCCGCGCTGCTCACCGGCTGCACGGCCGTGCTCAAGCCCTCGCCCGAGTCGCCGCTCGACGCGTACCTGCTCGGCGAGGTCACCCGCGAGGCCGGGCTGCCCGAGGGCGTGCTGTCGATCCTGCCCGCCGACCGGGAGGTCAGCGAGTACCTGGTCGGGCACCCGGGCCTCGACAAGGTGTCCTTCACCGGGTCCGTCGCCGCCGGCAAGCGCGTGATGGAGGTCGCGGCCCGCAATCTCACGCGCGTGACCCTCGAACTGGGCGGCAAGTCCGCGGCCGTCGTCCTGCCCGACGCGGACGTCGAGGCGGCCGTGGCGGGCATCGCCCCCGCGGCCTGGATGAACAACGGCCAGGCCTGCGTCGCCCAGACCCGCGTCCTCCTGCCCCGCTCCCGCTACGACGAGTTCGCCGACGCCCTGGCCGCGGCGGCGGGCGCCCTGACCGTCGGCGACCCGCTGGACCCGGCGACGCAGGTGGGCCCGCTGGTGGCCCGGCGCCAGCAGCAGCGCAACCTGGACTACATCCGCATCGGCCAGGAGGAGGGCGCCAAGATCCTCACCGGCGGCGGCCGCCCGGCCGGCCTGGACCGGGGCTGGTACGTCGAGCCGACCCTCTTCGGCGACGTCGACAACTCCATGCGCATCGCCCGCGAGGAGATCTTCGGCCCCGTCATCTGCCTGCTGCCCTACGACGACGAGTCCGACGCCGTGAAGATCGCCAACGACTCCGACTACGGGCTGAGCGGCAGCGTGTGGACGGCGGACGTCGAGCACGGCATCGACATCGCCCGGCAGGTCCGCACGGGCACCTACTCGGTCAACACCTTCAGCCTGGACATGCTCGGCCCCTTCGGCGGCTACAAGAACTCGGGCCTGGGCCGGGAGTTCGGGCCCGAAGGGTACGGCGAGTACCTGGAGCACAAGATGATCCACCTGCCGGCGGAAGCCTAGAGATGGGCGACCGCTGGCACGTCGAGGTCGACCGCTCCCTGTGCATCGGCTCCGCCCAGTGCGTCCACCACGCACCGGACGGCTTCCGCCTCGACGCCGCCCGCCAGTCCCATCCGCTCGCCCCGGACACGGACGCGAACGAGCGGGTGCTGGAGGCGGCGGAGAGCTGCCCGGTGGAGGCGATCGTGATCACGCTGGGGGACAGCGGGGAGGCGGTCTTCCCGCCGGAGGAGTAGGCGGCCGGCCCGCGGGGTCCGTCTGGCGCCGGGGGTGCGGTCCGTCAGGCGCAGGGTGCGCGTCGTCTGGCGCCGGGGGTGCGGTCCGTCAGGCGCAGGGTGCGCGTCGTCTGG
>NZ_JBEXTS010000001.1:544919-631464 GCF_040628815.1 Streptomyces sp. NPDC006140
CGTCTGGCGCCGGGGGTGCGGTCCGTCAGGCGCAGGGTGCGCGTCGTCTGGCGCCGGGGGTGCGGTCCGTCAGGCGCAGGGTGCGCGTCGTCTGGAGCCGGGGGTGCGGTCCGTCAGGCGCAGGGTGCGCGTCGTCTGGAGCCGGGGGTGCGGTCCGTCAGGCGCAGGGTGCGCGTCGTCTGGCGCCGGGCGCGCGGTCCGTCACGCGCCCGGTGTGCGGTCCCTCAGGCGCCCGGCGCGCGGTAGTCCACCTGCTGCCGGACGGCCTCGTCGACCTCGTCGGCCGACAGCAGTACGACCGTGCTCGTGCGGACCCCGCCGGCCGCCGAGACGACCATGCCCATGGCCGCGGCGGAGGTGTTGCCCGGCAGCTCCGCCGTGACGTAGACGTCGTCGTCGCCGAAGGCCCAGTACATCGACTCGACCCGGCCCCCCAGTCCGTCGACCATGCGCGCGACGACCTCGCGCCGGGCGCTCCCGCCTTCCCTGAGCAGACCCTTGAGTCCGTCCGGGGTCAGCTTCACCTTGAAGAGGTACTTCGGCATCGGGGCCACCTTTCACTTCCGCCCGAGGAGTCGCTTCGACTCCCTCATGCTCCTTCCGTTGCGGGCTGCCGTCGCGGCGACGAGGGGTGCGAACAGGGCCATACGGGTCACTCGGGACATTCTGTACATTCAGGAAAAAAATTCCGCCCGGGGTCTTCTCTCCACGGGCAGAAGTTCTAATCTGGAGATAGGCCTACGGGACGAGTGAGGGAGTCCGACCGGAGTAGCCGACGTTGGCCGGAAGCCTCGGCTTCCGCCGGTGCCGACTGCGACGGTAGGGCTGAGAGGCCGGAAGGAAGCAGGCCGCAAGGCCGGCGACCCGAAGGCGACCCCCAACACCTGATCCGGACCATGCCGGCGAAGGGAACCCGTCTCGTAGGTCATTCACGTGTGTCCGGGGCCGTCAGGTCGATCAGCCGGCACACCGTCTCGATGTCGATCTTCACCTGGGCGATCGAGGCCCGGCCCGAGAGCCAGGTGATCAGGGCCGAGTGCCAGGTGTGCTCGATGACCCGGACCGCCGAGAGCTGCCGCGGGGTCGGGTTCTCCTGCCCCATCGCGTCCAGGATGATCGCCGTGGTCTGCCGGGAGACCTGGTCGACCTCCGGGCTCACGCTGCGGTCGGCGAAGGTGAGGGCGCGGACCATCGCGTCGGCCAGGTGCGGTTCCCGCTGCAGGGCGCGGAAGGCCCGCATCAGCGTCTCCGCGACCCGCTCGGCCGCCGTCTCGCCCTGCGGGGGCTTCTTCCGCAGCGTGCCGTGCATGTGCTCCAGCTGGTCCTGCATCGTGGCGACCAGCAGATGGATCTTGGAGGGGAAGTAGCGGTACAGCGTGCCGAGCGCCACCTGCGAGGACTCCGCGACCTCGCGCATCTGCACCGCGTCGAAACCGCCCCGGCTGGCCAGCTGCGCACTCGCGTGCAGGATGCGGCGACGCCGGGCCTCCTGCCGCTCCGTGAGGGGAGCGGAGGCGGGGGCTGCGGCTCTGGCTTCCACCTTGGCCACCTTGTTCACCTTGGCGTTCACCTTGGCTTCCGCGGGCATGGGTCGTCCCGTTCCGTGACCGTCCGTGAGGACGAGTGATCACACAGCATGGCACGGCACCGGCCGTGGCGTGAATCACCTGATCCACTGGTCACAGCGCCCCTACCTGCCGGTAGATTCGGAGCCTCCGAACGATCAAGTCTGAAACTTGTTCTAGATTAGCGTCCCGGCGTAATCTCGCGGGACAGTGCAGGGAGAAGGGGGCCCAGAGTGACCGCTGAGGCCAGGGAGGCCGGGGCCTCGGAGGGCCCGGCTGCCGACGGCTTGCGACCGCTCCACATCGCGCTCCTCACCTATAAAGGGAACCCGTTCTGCGGCGGCCAGGGCGTCTACGTCCGGCACCTCTCCCGCGAACTGGCCCGCCTCGGCCACCGCGTCGAGGTCATCGGCGCCCAGCCCTACCCCGTCCTCGACGAGGGCTACGACGGACTGCGCCTGACCGAGCTGCCCAGCCTCGACCTGTACCGCCAGCCGGACCCCTTCCGCACACCCGGGCGCGACGAGTACCGCGACTGGATCGACGCGCTGGAAGTCGCGACGATGTGGACCGGCGGTTTCCCCGAGCCGCTGACGTTCTCGCTGCGCGCCCGCCGCCATCTGCGCGCCCGCCGCGGCGAGTTCGACGTCGTGCACGACAACCAGACCCTCGGCTACGGCCTGCTGGGCGACGTCGGCGCGCCGCTGGTGACGACCATCCACCACCCCATCACCGTGGACCGGCAGTTGGAGCTGGACGCGGCGGACGGCTGGCAGCGGCGCTACTCGGTGCGGCGCTGGTACGCGTTCACGCGCATGCAGAAGCGGGTGGCGCGGCGGCTGCCGTCCGTGCTCACCGTCTCCGGCACGTCCCGCCAGGAGATCGTCGACCACCTCGGCGTCCGGCCGGACCGGATCCACGTCGTCCACATCGGCGCCGACACCGACCTGTTCTCGCCGGATCCGTCCGTGCCGGTCGTGCCGGGCCGGATCGTGACGACGTCCAGCGCGGACGTGCCGCTCAAGGGCCTGGTGTACCTGGTCGAGGCGCTGGCCAAGGTCCGTACGGAGCACCCCGGGGCGCATCTCGTCGTGGTCGGCAAGCGTCCCGCCGAGGGGCCGGTCGCCCAGGCGATGGAGCGCTACGGGCTGGAAGGCGCCGTGGAGTTCGTCAAGGGCATCTCCGACGCCGAACTCGTCGACCTGGTGCGCTCGGCGCAGGTCGCCTGCGTGCCGTCGCTCTACGAGGGTTTCTCGCTGCCGGCCGCGGAGGCCATGGCGACGGGGACGCCGCTGCTCGCCACGACCGGGGGTGCGATCCCCGAGGTCGCCGGACGGGACGGCGAGACGTGCCTCGCGGTGCCGCCGGGGGACTCCGAGGCACTCGCGGCGGGGCTGGGCCGCCTGCTGGGCGACCCGGAGCTGCGGGCGCGGCTCGGGGCGGCCGGGCGGCAGCGGGTGCTGCGGCACTTCACGTGGGCCAGGGCGGCGGAGGGGACGGTGGCGCGGTACCGCGAGGCCATCGAACGGGCCGGGGGCCACCGGACCCGGACCCCGGGCCGGGCCTCCGGCGTCGCGGCGGCCACGGCGGGTGCCGGCTCACGGGCTGCCACCCCTCAGGTTTCCGTGTCCTCGGCGGGTGCCGTCTCCCCGGCCCCGGCAGATGTAACAGGCGTCAACTCCGAAAGCAGGGCCACGTGCTGACCGTCGACTTCTCCCGGTTCCCGCTCGCCCCGGGCGACCGTGTCCTGGACCTCGGCTGCGGTGCCGGCCGGCACGCGTTCGAGTGCTACCGGCGCGGCGCGCAGGTCGTGGCGCTGGACCAGAACGCCGACGAGATCCGCGAGGTCGCGAAGTGGTTCGCGGCGATGAAGGAGGCCGGGGAGGCCCCCGAGGGCGCCACCGCCACGGCCATGGAGGGCGACGCCCTCGCGCTGCCCTTCCCCGACGAGTCCTTCGACGTCGTCATCATCTCCGAGGTGATGGAGCACATCCCCGACGACAAGGGCGTCCTCGCCGAGATGGTCCGCGTGCTGAAGCCGGGTGGCCGCATCGCCGTCACCGTGCCGCGCTACGGCCCCGAGAAGGTCTGCTGGGCCCTGTCCGACGCCTACCACGAGGTCGAGGGCGGCCACATCCGCATCTACCGGGCCGACGAGCTGCTGGAGAAGATCCGCGAGGCCGGCCTGGAGCCCTACGGCACCCACCACGCGCACGCGCTGCACTCGCCCTACTGGTGGCTGAAGTGCGCGTTCGGCGTCGACAACGACAAGGCGCTGCCGGTGCGCGCGTACCACAAACTGCTCGTCTGGGACATCATGAAGAAACCGCTGGCCACCCGGGTCGCCGAGCAGGCGCTGAACCCGCTGATCGGCAAGAGCTTCGTGGCGTACGCGACCAAGCCGCACCTGCCGCGCCTGGCCGACACCGGGGCGGACGCCCAGTGACGACTCCCCGGACGGAACATCTGGTCCTGCCCGGGGTCCTCACCGCCGGGCAGGCCGCCGAAACCGTCGCCGGCATCCTCGCCGTGCAGCGCGAGGACGGCGCGATCCCCTGGTTCCGGGGGCACCACCTCGACCCCTGGGACCACGTCGAGGCGGCGATGGCCCTCGACACGGCCGGCGAGCACGAGGCCGCGGAGCGGGCCTACCTGTGGCTGGCCCGGCACCAGAACGAGGACGGCTCCTGGTACGCGGCCTACACCGACGGGGAGTCCGACGCCGTCACCGACCGCGGCCGGGAGACCAACTTCGTCGCCTACATAGCCGTGGGCGTCTGGCACCACTACCTCTCCACCGGCGACGACACGTTCCTGGACCGGATGTGGCCGACGGTGTACGCGGCGGTGGAGTTCGTGCTCCGCCTGCAGCAGCCGGGCGGACAGATCGGCTGGCGCCGCGACGACGACGGCACGGAGACCACCGACGCCCTGCTGACGGGCTGCTCCTCCATCCACCACGCGCTGCGGTGCGCGCTGGCCATCGCCGAGCAGCGGGAGGAGGCGCAGCCGGACTGGGAGCTGGCGGCCGGAGCCCTGCGGCACGCCATACGCCACCACCCGGAGCGGTTCCTCGACAAGAACCGCTACTCCATGGACTGGTACTACCCGGTGCTGGGCGGCGCGTTGACCGGCGCCGAGGCCAAGTCCCGTATCGAGGAAGGGTGGGACCGGTTCGTCGTGCCCGGGCTGGGCGTGCGGTGCGTGGTGCCCAATCCGTGGGTGACGGGCGGGGAGTCGGCCGAACTCGCCCTGGCACTGTGGGTGATGGGGGAGTCCGACCGGGCGCTTGAGGTGCTGCAGTCGATCCAGCACCTGCGGGACGCGGAGAGCGGGCTCTACTGGACCGGGTACGTCTTCGACGACGACGCGATCTGGCCGCGGGAGCTGACGACGTGGACGGCCGGGTCGTTGCTGCTCGCCGTCGCCGCGCTGGGCGGCCATGAGGCGACCTGTGCGGTGTTCGGCGGGGAGCAGTTGCCTGTGGGGCTCGAGGCGGAGTGCTGCGCCTAGGAACTCGGGGGGGCGGGCCGGGTGTGCGGGCGCGGGTCGTGCGTGGCTTGTCGCGCGGTTCCCCGCGCCCCCAGGACAGTCAGTGCCGGTGCACCCGGTTGGCGATGGCGTGGCCCACGAACAGGTACACCACCGCCGCCAGGCCGTAGCCGGCCACGACCCTGGCCCAGGCCTCGTCGAAGGTGAAGAGGTCATGGGACCAGCCGGCCAGCCAGCGGGCCGCGTCATGGATGAACTGGACGAAGTCGTTCGCCCGGTTCGCGTCCAGCAGGTACATCAGAATCCACAGGCCCAGGATGAGGGCCATGATGTCGGCGACGACCGCGATGATCGTGCCGGCCTGATTCGCGCCGTTGCGATATCGAGGGGACATGTTCAACGGGTTGCCCCTGCGGCCGGATCGAAACCCGCCGCGCGCTTCCCGCCGTGTTCAACCGACGTTCCCGGCCGGGTCGTTCGGGGTACACCCGCATCACCGACGATCCTGGCCCGGCCGGCCGGGGAGCGCGCCGGTGTCACGGGGGGAGAACGCAGGTGCCCGCGAACAGGCCCGCTGCCGAAGAGCCGCGGTTGACCGTCACCAGACCCCCGCGCCGGCGTCTGCGCAGAGCGCTGGCGTCGGCGCTGCCCGTCCCGGTCATCGGGCTGGTCCTGCTCGTGACCTCCGGGAACCTGCTGCTGCCGCTGCGGCAGGTGGTCACCATCGAGGCCAAGATGGCCTCGAAGCGGGACTTCTTCCAGGACCCCGAGGTCGAGCGGCTGCTCATGAAGCACGGCTTCCGCGTGCACATCACCAACATGGGCTCGCGTGAGATCGCCAAGCAGGACTACGAGGGATACGACGTCGTCTTCCCCTCCGGCCAGCCGGCCGCCGACCTGATCAGCCGGGAGCGCGCCCGGGCGAACCGTCCGGTGCTGCTGTACCGCCCGTTCGTCAGCCCCATCGTGCTGGCCACCTACCGGGACTACGCCGAGGTGCTCACCGCGGAAGGCGTCGCGGAGCGCCTGCCGGGCTCGGGCGGCCCGCCGATGTACTACACCCTCGACATGCGGAAGTTCCTCGACCTCGCGCACGGCAAGAGGAAGGGCGTCCAGCGCGCTTCCAAGGGCGGCTACCGCTGGGACGAGATCGACCCCGAGCACAAGGACTACGTCCGCAACGGCAACAAGATCCTCGCCCAGACCTCGGACATCTGCGAGGCCAACTCCGCCGGCACCTACCTCGGACTCGTGGCCTTCGTCGAGCACGGGAACGACGCGCCGGACAGCGAGGCCGAGGCGGAGCGACTCGCCCGCGAGATCAAGCCGCTCCTCGTCGAACAGGGCCTGCCGTCCTCCGAACGGGCCGAAACGTATCTGTCCCCCGACGGGCAGAGCATCGCCCCGATCTCGGTGATCTACGAGCACCAGTTCCTCGCCCACCAGATCAGGCACGAGGCCGCGAAGGGCACGACCGACGACGAGCGCGTCCTGCTCTACCCCTCCACACGCTTCGTCACCGAACCCCAGCTCGTCGCGCTGACCGGCGACGGCGCCCGGCTCGGCGAGCTGGTCAGCAAGGACCCCGAACTCCAGCACCGGGCCATGGAGTTGGGCTTCAGGGCCCGCAACGCCACCAGCAGCTCGACCAGCGAGGAGCTCACCCGGTTCCTCACCGAGCGGCAGATCCCGGTGCCCACCACCTCCTCCGACGACACCCGGGCCGTCCTGCCCAGCCTGCCCCTGCTGGAGAAGATGATCGAGATCGTCGGCGACTGCCCGGACCGGACGGGCAGCCGGTGAGGCGCGGGGCGGGCCTGACGGCGCTCTGCCTGGCGCTCGTGGCCACCTTCCTCACCGCCTGCTCGGGCGACGGCGACGACACGGTCCGGCTGCGCGTGCTCGCCAGTCCCGACCTCGCCGTGCTGGCCCCGCTGCTGGGCGAGCTGAAGGACGAGACCGGTGTCGACCTGCGCCTGGACCTCCGGGCCGACGCCGAGACGAAGACCCCGGACCGCGGCGGGTACGACCTCGCGTGGCTGTCCTCCGACCGCTACCTGCGCCTCACCGACAAGAACGCCACCCGGGGGCTCCAGCGCACGCCCACCATGACGTCCCCCGTCGTCATCGGCCTGAAGCCGGACGTGGCGCACGAGCTGCGCGCCCAGGTGCCCGGCTCCCGGCTCACCTGGGCCGACATCGCCGACGCCGCCGCCGACGGCACCGTCCGCTTCGGCATGGCCGACCCCCGGCACGCCGGCAGCGGACTCGCCGCCCTCGTCGGCGTCGCCACCGCCGCGGCCGGTACCGGAGCCGCGCTGCGCCCCGAGGACGTCTCCTGCGACCGGCTGCGCGGCTTCCGCTCCGGGCAGACCCTCACCGCCGACACCGGCCCCGCCCTCGTCGACTCCTACGTCGACCACCAGGACGAGACCAACGCCCTCATCACCTACGAGTCCGACCTGCTCGCCCTCAACGCCACCGGCCGCCTCGAGAACCGCCTGGAGGTGGTCCGCCCCGAGGACGGCATGGTCCTGGCGGACTTCCCGCTGCTCCTGCTGAACCCGGCCCACCGCGCCGCGTACGACAAGGTCACGCAGTGGCTGCGGCGCGACCCGGTGCAGCGGCAGATCATGCGGCAGACCCTGCGCCGCCCCGTGAACACGACGGTCCCCCGGGACGCGCGGCTGCGCGAACCGGTCGGCAACGCCCTCTTCTTCCCCGACCGACCAGCCGTCATCACGACCCTGTTGGCGGACTACGGCGACCCCGACCGCCGCACCCCGAGCCAGGTGGTCTTCCTGCTCGACTTCTCCGGCTCGATGCGCGGCGCCCGGATGGCCGCCCTGCGCGAGGCCTTCGCCGGGCTCAGCGGCGCGGACCCGTCCGCCTCCGGCAAGTTCACCCGCTTCTACCGGGGAGAGCGGCTGACCGTCGTCCGGTTCGGCGGCCGGGTGCTGGCGGAGAAGACCGTCACCGTCACCGGTCCGAAGGACCTGACCGCCCTCGCCGACACCGTCGCCCGGGGCGGCTACGGCGACGCCACCGCCGTGTGGTCCGCCCTCGACCACGGCTACCGCACCGCCGCCCGCGCACTGGCCGCCGATCCCGACCGCTCGGTCTCCCTCGTCCTGATGACGGACGGCGAGAACAACGCGGGCCTGTCGTACGCGGAGTTCGTACGCCGCCACGACGCGCTGCCCGCCGCCGTGCGCGCCGCCGTCCCCACCTACCCCGTCCACTTCGGCGAGGCCGACGCGCGCGAGCTGCGGCGCGCGGCGGCGCGGACGGGGGGACGGATGGTGGAGGCCGGCGGCTCGTCCCTTTCCGAGGCTTTCAAGGAGATCCGTGGCTGTCACTGACGCACTGTGGTGGAGCCTTTGGTGGCCGTGGATGACGGTCTGGCTGGTGACGGCCGCCGGCGCGGTGGTGCTCGCGGTGGTCCTGGTGCGCCATGCCCGGGAGCGCCGCAGGCACCAGCGGCGCTGGCAGTCGGCGTACAGCATCTGCCTGTATCTGGACGAGCAGGCGGTGATGGACCTGTACGAACTCGGCAACTACCGGTCCGCGCTGGAGGAGGCCGTCGAGCTGCGCACGAAGGTCGACACGAGTGTCGGCTTCTGGAGCCGGGTGCTGACGTGGCTGTTCCGGTTCCGGCTGAAGCGGGACGTCAGCCAGGAGACGTTCCGCAAGTTCGTGCGCAAGGACAAGCCGATCAACGTGATCGGCGTGGTCCTGGAGGCCTTCGACCGGGCCGACGCCATCGTCCACGCCGACCTGACGACCCTGACCGTCGTCCCGAACCGGAACCTCGCCGACAACCTGGCTGACGGCCGTGCGGTCACCCTGAGCCGCATCGGCGAGTTCGTCTCGGTCAAAGGCGTGTTCACCCGCGTGCCGGACGTGACGGAGGGATTCGTCCTGCGGGCCGAGTACGGCGACGAGCAGCCCCCGGTGTACATGCGCGTCGTGGCCCCCGGCAACGCCCGCCGCTCGATCCCGGCCGGCACCTTCACGGCCCGCTGCCTCGGCAAGATGACCGGCTGGCGCGAGGAGACCCGCGAGGTGACGCTGGAGGCCATCGCGATCTTCTGGTGACCGCCGCTCAGCGGGAGTTGAGCTCGGCGAGCACCCGCAGGGTGTGCGGATCGGGCGCCAGGACCAGCAGGTCCGTCACCGGCCCCTCGCGCCACGACTCCAGCCGCTCCGCGATGCGTTCGCGCGGGCCGACCAGGGAGATCTCGTCGGCGAAGGCGTCCGGCACCGCGCGGACGGCCTCCTCGCGGCGGCCCTCCGCGAACAGCCGCTGGATCCGGCGGGCCTCCTCCCCGTACCCCATGCGGGCCATCAGGTCGGCGTGGAAGTTCCTGGTCGCGTGGCCCATCCCGCCGATGTAGAAGCCGAGCATCGCCTTCACCGGCAGCAGCCCCTCGGCGACGTCGTCGCAGACCCGGGCCTGGGCCATCGGCGCGACGAGGAAGCCCTCGGGGAGTTCGGCCAGGGCCGGGCCGTAGACCTCCGGCCGGGTCGGCGCCCAGTACAGCGGCAGCCAGCCGTCGGCGATGCGGGTCGTCTGGGCGACGTTCTTCGGCCCCTCCGCCCCGAGCAGGACCGGCAGGTCGGCGCGGAGCGGGTGCGTGATCGGCTTGAGGGGCTTGCCGAGACCGGTGGCGTCCGGGCCCCGGTAGGGGTGGGAGTGGAAGCGGCCGGGCAGTTCGACGGGGGCCTCGCGGCGCAGCACCTGCCGCAGGACGGCGACGTACTCGCGGGTGGCGGTGAGCGGGGAGGCGGGGAACGGGCGGCCGTACCAGCCCTCCACGACCTGCGGGCCGGACAGGCCGAGGCCCAGCAGCAGGCGGCCGCCGGAGAGATGGTCCAGGGTCAGGGCGTGCATCGCGGTCG
Organism: Streptomyces sp. NPDC006140; assembly: GCF_040628815.1. Lineage (NCBI taxonomy): Bacteria > Bacillati > Actinomycetota > Actinomycetes > Kitasatosporales > Streptomycetaceae > Streptomyces > Streptomyces sp. NPDC006140. The sequence continues at coordinate 554,879 of NZ_JBEXTS010000001.1, forward strand.
TGGTCGGCGGGCGGGCCGCCATCTGCGCGACCGCCGTGCCGAGGCGGATGCGGCTGGTGTGCGCGGCGATCCAGGCGAGCGGCGTGAAGGCGTCCGAGCCCCAGGACTCCGCCGTCCACACGGAGTCGTAGCCGAGCCGCTCCGCCTCCTGCGCGAGGTGCACGTGGCCGGGGGAGGGGCCGCGGCCCCAGTAGCCGAGCGCGAGTCCGAGCCGCATGCCTGCCTCCTGACGATATGTCAGCTGACGGGGCGACGACTGTACGGCAACGGCCCCCCACCCGGAAGGGCGAGGGGCCGTACGAGAGACCGTGGGGCTCAGCCGCGCTGGATGCCGGAGGTGTCCTGGAGGACACCGCGGCGGCCGTCCTGCGTCTGGGCGACCAGGGCCGCGCCGCGCTGCTCGACCGCCAGGTACCAGGTACCCGGGGCGAGTTCGGCGATGGGCGTCGGCGAGCCGTCCTCCGCGAACAGCGGCCGCGGCACCGGCACCGCGAACCAGAACGGCGAGAAGTCCCCGGCCGGCGGCTGCGGCTGGGCCTGCGCCTGCTGCGGCTGACCACCGTAGGGCTGCCCCGGCTGCGGGTGGCCGTAACCGCCGGGCTGCTGGGCGCCCGGGTAGCCGTAACCACCCTGCGGCTGAGCCCCGTAGGGCTGGGGAGCGGCCGGGCGGGGGGCCGGGATGAGGGCGCCCTTGAGGGCGGGGACGAGGGGGGTGGCGAGGGCGGCGGCGGCCATGAGCAGCGTGGCGACGAGGGCGAGGATCAGGCCCGTGCCGGCGTCGGGACCGTCGGAGGAACTGCCGACGTTGTCGACGGCACCGCCCGGGTCGAAGACGTTGCCGAGGGCGCTCCACGCGGCGAAGACCGTGAAGGCGGCCCCGAACTGGCCCAGGTCCAGCCCCGCGACCTTCGGCGACTGGGGCAGACCCCGGGACACGACGACGAGTGCGGCCCCGATGATTCCCGCCAGGACGACACCGAGCACCACCGGCCCGCTTCCCCAGAGGCTCGGAATTTCGAGGCTGTCGGGCGCACCATCGATCGAATAGATGTCGAAGAACGACGCGATGAACAGCAATACCGCTGCTCCGATCACCACGCCGTCGCCTCGAGTGAGGGAGCGGATATTCACTTCAGGTCCTTCGTAGATCGTCTCATCGTCGGTGGAGGCGTCGCTGTCACCCTGTCGCCGTCTGGCCCCTGTGTGAAGCGTGGGGGTGGCCCCTCATCGTAAGGAGGACACTATCGTCCGCCCGATCAGGGTGTCCGCCGGGACCGGCCCGCCGAGTGCTACCCACGCAGGAAAAGCACGATTCCCTCAGAGATCCCTTGCGCCGCCTTCTGTCGCCAGGCGCCACTGGTCAGCAACGCCGCGTCCTTGCTATCGCGCATGTTGCCGCACTCGATGAACACCTTGGGAACCGTTGACAGATTGAGACCGCCGAGGTCCTTGCGCGTGACGAGGCCGCTGCCGTCGCCGATGTAGTTGGAGGGCGCGCTGCCGGTGACGGCCACGAAGCGGCCCGCGACGCGCTCGCCGAGGTCCCGGGAGGGGCCGACGATGGCACGGGTGTCGGCGGCGCCCGCGTGCACCGCGCCGGGCAGGATGACGTGGAAGCCGCGGTTGCCGGCGCCCGAGCCGTCCGCGTGGACCGAGACCACGGCATCGGCCTTCGCCTCGTTGCCGATCCGGGCCCGCTCGTCCACGCAGGGGCCGTACGGCCGGTCGTCGTCCTGTGTCAGCTTGACCGTGGCGCCCTGCTCTTCGAGGAGCGTGCGCATCCGGTGCGCCACGTCCAGGGTGAACTTCGCCTCGGTGTACCCGTCGTTGGTGGAGGTCCCCGTGGTGTCGCACTCCTTCCAGTTCGTCCCGATGTTCACCTTGCGGTTGATCTCGGACGGGTGCTGGAAGTTGCCCGGGTTGTGCCCGGGGTCGATGACGACGACCTTGCCCTTGAGCGGGCCGGAGGCGGCGGGCGTGGACGGGGCGGGCGCGTCCGAGGGGGCCGGGGAGGTGCCCGGCTCCTTGGCGTCGTCGGAGGGGCTGCTCGACGCGGCGGGCGGAGAGGACCCTACGGTCGCCCGGTCCGAGCCGCCCGCGTCCCCCGAGCCGCCCACCGTCTCGTACACCAGCCAGCCGAGCAGCGCCCCCGGCACGAGCGCGGCGAGCGCGACGGTCAGCGGGCCGCGGCGGGGGCGGCGGGGCTGGGGAGGTTCGAATTCCGGGCCTGCGTACGACACGCCTGCCACCCTAGCGGCCGTGCCGGGGCGCAGCGGGCCGAGGACGGCCCGACGGGTGGCGGTCACCCCCTCGCTGCCGCCGTCGCCCCCGTGCCGGCAGGGCTGAAGCGGGCCGCTGCACGTCCCCGACCGGTGGCGGCTACCGGGCGTTGCCGCCGTCGTCGCCGTGCCGGCAGGGCGGGAGCGGGTCGTTGCGCGTTCCCGGTCGGTGGCGGCTACCGGGCGTTGCCGCCGTCGTCGCCGTGCCGGCAGGGCGGGAGCGGGTCGTTGCGCGTTCCCGGTCGGTGGCGGCTACCCGGCGTCGCCGCCCTCGCCGCCGTGCCGTACCGCCTCCTTCACCCGCGCCTCGATCTCCTGGCGGGGCGTCTCCTCCTGCTTCGCGTACGCGGTCACCGCCGCCTGGACGTCCCGGGCGAGGTCCCGCCAGGCGCGCCAGGCGGTCTCCCAGGTGGTGGTCTGCCGGTCGCTCCACTCGGTCTGGGTGGGCGGCCCGTACGCGTCCTGCAGCTCACGCACGCGGGCGTACGCCTCGTCCGCCGCGCGCTGCTTCTCGACGAGCTCTGCGAAGGTGTGTGCCACGCGCCCGGATCCTTGGGCAGCGTCGGTCGCCCGCCGACTCGCCACGCCGCCCGTGGGCCGACCGGGACCGGGTACGGAGGGCGCGGTTCACCCGCCCAGCCGTTCTGCTAGACGCCCGGCCCGGTGCGCCGCAGGACGCGCAGCGAGTCCGTCGCCGAGACCTCGGTGAAGGCGCCGGAGGCGAGGGCCCTCAGGTAGACGCGGTAGGGGGCCTGGCCGGTGAACTCGTCCTGCGGGTCGGGGAAGACGTCGTGGATGACGAGCAGGCCGCCCTCGGCGACGTGCGGGGCCCAGCCCTCGTAGTCGGCGCCCGCGTGCTCGTCGGTGTGGCCGCCGTCGATGAAGACGAACCCCAGGGGGGTCCGCCAGAACGCGGCGATCTGCGGGGAACGGCCGACCAGCGCGACCACGTGCTCCTCCAGGCCCGCCCGGTGCAGGGTGCGCCGGAACGTGGGCAGCGTGTCCATCAGGCCGATCTCGGGGTCGACCGTCTCGGGGTCGTGGTACTCCCAGCCGGGCTGCTGCTCCTCGCTGCCGCGGTGGTGGTCGACGGTGAGGGCGCTGACCCCGGCCGCGCGGGCGGCGTCGGCGAGCAGGATCGTGGACCGGCCGCAGTACGTGCCGACCTCCAGCAGGGGCAGCCCCAGCCGGCCGGCCTCCACCGCCGCCGCGTACAGGGCGAGGCCCTCGGCCGTGGGCATGAACCCCTTCGCCGCCTCGAACGCGGCCAGGATCTCGGGCTTCGGGGCCGCGGGCATGGGGTTCCTTCCGGTCGTACGACACTCCGGGCGCCCATGGTGCCTCACCCCCTGCCCGCGCGGGACAGGGGGTGGGGCGGTGGTGGGTCGGGGCGATGTGGAGCCTGCCCGTCCGGGGCGGACCCGTCCTCCCGGACCCGCCCGCGGGGTGCCGTGCGGGGTGCCGTTCAGGGCGCGGCGACCGTCCGGCCCGGCAGCGACAGGTCCAGGTCGACGGGCCGGTCGTCGCCCGCGTGGCTCGCGGACGAGGCGAGCGGTTCGTGGCCCGCCGCCCGCACCGCCACGACGTAGGAGCCCTGGGCGGGGACGCCGAGCGCGTAGCCGCCGTCCTCGGCGGAGAGCGTCGCCCCGGCCTGGCGGCCCCGGCGGTCGATCAGCGTGACCCTGGCCCGGGCGACCGGGGAGCCGTCGGCGGCCAGCACCCGGCCCCGGAAGCCGCGCAGCACCTGCTCGGCCCGCTCCAGCGCCGCGTCCTCCTCGCTGCCGGCACGCAGCTGCGGCTTGCCCGAGGGGCGGCGGCCCGGCAGGAACAGCGCCAGGAGCAGGCCCACGGCGACCGCGCCGGTCGCGATCAGGAAGGAGACCCGGAAGCCGTGCATGGTCGGGATCTCGACGCCGCCGACGGTGTGGGCGGTGTTGGCCAGCACCATGCCGATCACGGCGCTCGACACCGACGTGCCGATGGAGCGCATCAGCGTGTTGAGGCCGTTGGCCGCGCCGGTCTCCGACGCCGGGACCGCGCCCACGATCAGCGCGGGCAACGAGGAGTAGGCGAGGCCGATGCCCGCGCCCAGCAGGACCGAGATGACCAGGCTCTGCCACGGGGCGCTCATCAGGCCGAGGCCGGCGCCGTAGCCGATCGCGATGATCAGCAGGCCGAGGATCAGGGTGACCTTGGGGCCGTACTTCGCGGACAGCCGGGCGTAGACGGGCGCGGTGAACATCATCGTCAGGCCGAGCGGCGCGACGAGCAGACCCGCGACGACCATCGACTGGCCGAGGCCGTAGCCGGTGGACTTCGGCAGCTGGAGCAGCTGGGGCAGGACCAGGGAGACGACGTAGAAGGAGACGCCGACCATGATCGAGGCGAGGTTGGTGAAGAGCACGGCCGGGCGGGCCGTGGTGCGCAGGTCGACCAGCGGGGCCTTCACGCGCAGTTCCATCACGCCCCACAGCACGAGCACGACCGCCGACGCGGCGAACAGGCCGAGCGTGGTGCCGGAGGCCCAGCCCCAGTCGCTGCCCTTGGTGATCGGCAGCAGGAACAGCACGAGGCCGGCGGAGAGGCCGAGCGCGCCCGGCAGGTCGAAGGAGCCCTCGGCGCGCATCGGGGACTCCGGTACGACGAGGAGGGTGAGGGCGATCGAGAGCGCGCCGAGTCCGGCGGCGCCGTAGAACAGGGCGTGCCAGTCGCTGTGCTGGGCGACCAGCGCGGCGGCGGGCAGGGCGAGGCCGCCGCCGACGCCTATGGAGGAGCTCATCAGGGCCATCGCCGAGCCGAGCTTCTCGCGGGGCAGCATGTCGCGCATCAGGCCGATGCCGAGCGGGATCGCGCCCATCGCGAAGCCCTGGAGCGTGCGGCCGGTGATCATGAGCAGCAGGTCGCTGGTGAGCGCGCTGACGAGGGCGCCGGCCACCATCACCGAGAGGCTCAGGATCAGCATGCGGCGCTTGCCGTAGAGGTCGCCGAGGCGGCCCATGATCGGGGTGGCCACCGCACCCGAGAGGAGGGTCGAGGTCAGGACCCAGGTGGCGTTGCTGGGGGCGGTGTCCAGCAGTTGGGGCAGATCCTTGATGACCGGGACGAGCAGGGTCTGCATCACCGCGACAACGATGCCCGCGAAGGCGAGCACCGGGACCACGGCCCCGCTCGCTCTGCCGGCGGGACGGTCTGTCGTCGTCTGCGTCATTGAGAGAGGCCTCCAGGCCGGGGGGTCGGGCGTGCACGGTTACGTGGGGTGCGAACCTTGTATGCGCAGGCAACTATTCCGTTGCTTTGGCACTCTAACGAAATCTTGACCTCCTCTTGGGACGGGAGGCCGGATCCGCCGTGGCCCTAGGTCGAAATCCCGATGCCAGGAGCATGGAGTGGTTGAGAGCATGACACCCATGCTCGAAGCCGCCGCAACGACCCGTACGCCCCGCCGGGCCGCGCCGCCCACCTGGCTCGTGATCGCGCTCACCTGCGCCGGGCAGTTCCTCGTCGTGCTGGACGTGTCCGTCGTCAACGTGGCACTGCCGTCGATGCGGACCGGGCTCCAGCTGAGCGAGCAGGGCCTGCAGTGGGTCGTGAACGCCTACGCCATCGCCTTCGCCGGGTTCATGCTGCTCGGCGGGCGGGCCGGGGACCTCTACGGCCGCAAGCGGATGTTCCTCGTCGGGCTGGGCCTGTTCACCCTCGCCTCCCTGGCCGGCGGGCTGGCCCTGGACGGCTGGCAGCTGCTGGCCGCGCGGGCCGCGCAGGGACTGGGCGCGGCGGTGCTGGCGCCCTCGACGCTGACGATCCTCACTGCCTCGGTGCCGGAGGGCGCCGCCCGGGCCCGGGCCATAGGGACCTGGACGGCGGTCGGGGCCGGCGGCGGCGCGGCGGGCGGCCTGGTCGGCGGGCTGCTGGTGGAGACGCTGTCCTGGCGGTGGGTGCTGCTGATCAACGTGCCCGTGGGTGCCGTGGTGCTGTGCGCGGCCGCCTGGTTCCTCACCGAGGGCCGGGAGCGGGACGGGCGGCGGCTCGACCTGCCCGGCGCGCTGCTCGTCACGGCCGGGCTCGGCACCCTGGCCTACGGCATCTCCCGGACGGAGGCAGCGGGCTGGACGGCACCGGACGCGCTGCTCCCGCTGCTCGCCGGGCTGTTGCTGATCGGGCTGTTCCTCGCGGTGGAGGCCCGCACGGCGAGCCCGCTGATGCCGCTCGGGCTGCTGCGCCTGCGCGCGGTCTCCTCGGCGAACACGGCGATGTTCCTGTGCGGCTCCGCGATGTTCTGCATGTGGTTCTTCATGACCCTCTACGCCCAGAACGTCCTCGGCTACACCCCGCTGGAGGCCGGCCTCGCCCTGGTCCCGAGCTCCCTCGCCGTCATCCTCGGCTCCAAGCTCGCGCCCCGGCTCATGCGGGGGGCCGGGCCGCGCACCGTGGCGGTGCTGGGGACGCTGGTCGCCGTGGCCGGCTTCGCCTGGCAGTCCACGATGACCGCGGACGGCTCCTACGCGACGGCCATCCTGATCCCCGGCGTCCTGATGATGCTCGGCGCGGGCCTGGCGGCGACACCGCTCGCCTCCCTCGCCACGTCCGGCGCGCCCGCCGGAGAGGCCGGGCTGGTGTCCGGCCTCGTCAACACCTCCCGCACGATGGGCGGTTCACTGGGCCTGGCGGTCCTCTCCACCCTGGCGGCGGCCCGGTCGGCGGGGAGCACGACGCCGCAGGCCCTGACGGAGGGCTACGCGTCGGCGTTCCGGGTGGGGGCCGCGGTGCTGGCGGCGGGGGTGCTGCTGATGTGGGTCTGGCTGCCCCGGGAGGCGGGCGCACGACAGGACCGCTGACGGGGAAAAGAGTGCCCGTCGCGTGGCCCGGAACAGCCCCGTGACGGCCTCTGGGCGGTGCGCCAGGGGTATTTCGGGGCAGGGGCGGTGTGGTCCCTCCGGCCGGTGCCGCCCAGGGTGCGCGGCGGGCCGTAAAACCCCTCCGCCCATGCCTGCCCACCCCCTCTGACCTGGCCTTTCGATCGTTCTCGCCCTACCGTTGGCGGTCGCGGAAGGGGGCCGGATGGACCGGAACATACGCACTGTCGACGACGTACTCGCCCTGCTCGACGGGCTCTTCGCACCCGAGGCCGACCGATGGTCCGAGCGGGGAGCCGGCTGGTGGGACGGCTTCTACGCCGACCGCTCCCGGCCGGTGCCGTTCTTCGTGGCGAAGCCGGACGAGAGCCTGGTGAGGCAGGTGGAGAGCGGACTGATCACCGGGCGACGCGCGCTCGACCTCGGGTGCGGCCCGGGGCGGAACGCGCTGTACCTGGCGGCGCGGGGCTTCGAGGTCGACGCGGTCGACCTGTCCTCGACGGCCGTCGACTGGGCCCGCGACCGGGCCCTGGAAGCCGGGGTGAAGGGCGTGCGGTTCCACTGCGGGGACGCCTTCGCGCTCGCCGGCACGGAACTCACCGGGCCCTACGACCTCGTGTACGACTCGGGCTGCTTCCACCACCTGCCGCCGCACCGGCGGGTCAGCTACCTGGCGCTGCTGGAGCGACTCCTGGCCCCCGGGGGCCTGTTCGGCCTGACGTGTTTCGCGGCCGGGGCCGACGGAATGGGATCGGAGCTGTCCGACGCCGACTTCTACCGCGAGGGCGCGGGGCTGCGCGGCGGGCTGGCCTACCCGCCCGAGGCGCTGCGGCAGATCTTCTCCGCACTGACCGAGGTCGAACTGCGGCGGATGCGCGACGAGCCGGAGGAGTCGGAGTACTTCGGGGAGCCCTTCCTGTGGGCGGCTTTGTTCCGGCGGAGCCGGGGCTCACAGCCAGCCCTGGCGGCGGGCCTCGCGGAGGGCCTCCATGCGGTTGCGGGTGCCGGTCTTGCCGATGGCGGCGGAGAGGTAGTTGCGGACGGTGGACTCCGAGAGGTGCAGCCGGGCGGCGATGTCGGCGACGGTCGCGCCGTCCGCTGACGCCTTGAGCGCATCGCTCTCGCGGGCGGTGAGGGGACTGGGACCGGCGCTGAGCGCGGCGGCGGCCAGGGCGGGGTCGACCACGGTCTCACCGGCCAGGACACGGCGGATGGCGGCGGCGAGTTCCTCGACGGGGCCGTCCTTCACCAGGAAGCCGGTGGCCCCCGCCTCCATCGCCCGGCGGAGGTAGCCGGGGCGGCCGAAGGTCGTGAGGATCAGCACCCGGCACTCGGGCAGCCGGGCGCGCAGCTCGGCGGCGGCGTCCAGGCCGCTGCGGCCCGGGAGTTCGATGTCGAGCAGGGCGACGTTCGGGCGGTGCGCGAGCGCCGCGTCCAGGATCGCGTCACCGGCCGCCACCTGGGCGACGACCTCGATGTCGTCCTCCATCCCGAGCAGCAGCGCGAGCGCCCCGCGCATCATGCCCTGGTCCTCTGCGAGCAGCACGCGGACGGGTCTGTCGGTCACGGGGCCAGGGCAGGGCGGGGCGCGCCGAGCAGCGACGCCAGCGTCTCGGTGAAGGACGTCGCCGAGTGGTCGGCGTGCTCGCGGATGCGCGCGGCGACGGCGTCGGCTCCGCCGCCCTCCACCAGGTGGACGATCCGGTCCAGGTCCTGCCCGTACCCCTCCTGGGTGGACAGATAGAAGTCCGTCGCGTCGTACGCCATGTGGAAGACGTGCTTCTTCACATCGCTCAGCGTCAGGTAGTCGTCGTGCGTCTTCGGCGTCGGCTCGGGCGCGCCGACGCTCACCGCCGGGGTGCCGGCGCCCCACGCGTTGACCGCCAGGTGGTAGGTGTCGGTGATGACGAGCCGGTAGCGGGGGAGGACCCCCAGCAGATCGCCGATGGTGTGCTCCCCCGGCCGCTGCGCGATGTGCCCGACCGCGGCCGGGACGTCCCGGTCGAACCAGGGCAGCCACTCCAGCGGGGCGCCCAGCCGGTCGGACAGGCCCTGGCAGAAGCCCGGCAGCCAGTCGGGGACCGGCGTACGGGCGCCGAGGAACACGCCGATCGCACCGCCCTCGGGGACCGACCGGGACCACGCCGTGGCCGGGAGGTGGCCGAGGTCGCCCGGGCGGGACAGCAGCGCCGCGTCGGAACCGAAGTAGTCGGTCGCACGGTCCTTGCGGAGGTGCGCGATCTTGGCCGCCGAGAGCGGGTCCCGCACCCACATCCGGTGACTGCGCGTCACCAGGCGGGAGAACAGCGGCCCGTACTCCTTGTCCTCGTAGTCGGACTGCGTGTTGTGCAGGATGGTCCCGCCGTAGCTGAGGGTCCGGGCGAGGAGTTCGTCCGGCTGGTCCGCCAGCAGCATGGTCCGCTGCAGCAGGCCCCGGGCGGCGTTCCGGTCGGCGGCGAAGCCGAAGTCGAGCAGGCGGTTCGTCGCGTCCTGCGCCAGGTAGTGCCGGGTGTGCAGGAAGTCGCCCCAGAAGACGACGGCGTCGTGGTCGCGGAGCGAGTCGAGGTGCTCGGTCAGCGGCAGGAAGCGGAACGGCAGGCGGGTGCCGCGCGCGCACTCCCGCAGGGGTACGGTCTCCGGCGTGTGCAGCGTGTACCAGTTGGCGTCGAGCCCGCCGCCCATCCGCCGCCGCAGGGACTCGAAGGCCAAGTCGACGGTCAGCATGCCGGTGTTGCGGTACCCGATGTTCGGCGCGGTGATGACGGCGACGCGTGCCATGTGCTCCATTTCCCCTGGCTGTCGTCGGCTTCCCCTAGGGCCTGTCGCCCTGACCGGTGCCGGCGCCGCCGACGTGTGACGCGGACCGTCGGCCAACGTACACGCCGGCGTCGTCGTGCGGACGTTCCGCCCCCTCCGGCCGGGCATCGGCCGCGTCCAGGGGGAGTTCGGCCGTCACCGCGAACCCGCCCCGGGCCCGCGGACCGGCCGCCAGCGAGCCGCCCGCCACCGCAAGCCGCTCCGCCAGCCCGACCAGCCCTGTACCACCGGTGGCTGCCCGGCCTCCGGTGCCCGCCCCGGCCCCGGCGACGGCCCCGCCCTCGGCGACGGCCCCGTCCTCGGCGACGGCCCCGCCCCCGCCGACCGCCCCGCCCCCGTCGTCCGCCACGGTCAGCCGTACCCGCTCCCCGGCGCCCGTCAGCGTGATCTCGCAGCGGTTCGCCCCGCTGTGGCGGACGACGTTGGTGACCGCCTCCCGCACCACCCAGCCCAGCAGCGCCTCCGTCTGCGGACCGGGCGGGGGGTCCGAGCGGCTGACGACGAGCGTGATGCCCGCCGCCGTCAGTGCCGAGTGCGCCCGGTCGAGTTCGGCGGCGAGGCTGCCCTGCCGGTAGCCGGTCACCGCCTCCCGGATCTCCGTCAGGGCCTGGCGGCCCACGGCCTCGATGTCCGTGATCTGGGCCAGCGCCGCGTCCAGGTCCCGGGCGGCCAGCCGGCGGGCCGCCTCCGACTTCACGACGATCACCGACATCGTGTGCCCGAGCAGATCGTGCAGGTCGCGGGAGAACCGCAGCCGTTCCTTCTCGACCGCCCGGCGGGCCAGCGCCTCCCGCGCGGCGCGCAACTCGCGCACCGCCTCGGACAGCCGCATGATCGCGGCCGTCACCATCGTCGAGATCCAGGTGGCGTACGCGATGTCGAGGCCGCCCCAGCCGTCGTGGAAGCAGGCCACCGCGCCCGCCAGCACCGCCACCGCCGTCCCCGCCGGCCGCAGGTGCGACAGACGCAGGGCCGCGCCCGTCGCGAGCCCCAGCAGGGGGAAGAACAGCAGCCAGTTGTCGCCGTAGCCGGCGGCGAGGGCGCACGTCACGGCCGTCAGCAGCGCGAGCGCCACCCGGGTGGAACGGGCCTCGCGCTTCTCCTTGTGGAACGAGCGCAGCGCCACGTAGATGTAGAGCGAGTTGAAGGCCAGCAGGCCCAGGCCGCCGATCCACGGGTTGGGCGTGCGGCCCTGGACGAGGTTGGAGCACGCGCCCATCCCCAGCAGCAGCCACGGCAGCAGGGTGACGCCGCTGGGCGGCGGGCCGGGGTGCTCACCCGCCCGCTGCGCGGCTCGCCACTCGGCCTTCAGGCGCTCCTTGTTCGCCGCGTAGTGGCGCTGCCGCTCCCGGCCCTCGCGGGCGGCCGACCGTAGCGCCTCGACGCGGCACCGGACCTCGTGTCTCCAGGACATGTCCCGCCTCCGATCAGAGGTGCGCCGTGCAGCGGCGGTACGAAGCACGGCGTACGAACCAGTTCACGGCAGCGACGCTACGGACCGGCCGGGCCCGTCCGGCAGATGCGCTTGTACGGAATCCGGCAGGACAAATGTCATCGCCCGATCACCCCCACCGCCTCCTCCATGAGGCGTCAGTGGTGCCGCATCCCGAGCTGGTTCGCGGCGGCTTCCACGGTCTGCGCGAGCAGGACGGCAATGGTCATCGGCCCGACGCCGCCGGGAACCGGAGTGATCAGACCGGCTCGGGTGAGGGCGGTGTCGAAGTCCACGTCGCCGACGTTGCCCGGGTTGTAGCCGGCGTCGATCACCACCGCGCCGGGCTTGATGTCCTCACCGCGGATCAGCCGGGGCCGTCCCACGGCTGCCACCACGACGTCCGCCTCCCGGACGATCGCCGGCAGGTCCGTCGTCCGCGAGTGGCAGTACGTCACCGTTGCGTCCCTGGCAAGCAGCAGCATCCCGGCCGGTTTGCCCAGAATCGCGCTGCGACCCACCACAACGGCGTGCTTGCCGGCGAGTTCGACATCGTAGGCATCCAGCAACCGCATGATCCCGCCCGGAGTGCAGGACACGAAGCCCGGCAGCGCGAAGCTCATCGCGGCGAAGGAACGCATCGTGACCCCGTCGACATCCTTCTCCGGAGCGATGGCCTCGAACGCCGCTCGCTCGTCGATGTGCGGGCCACAAGGATGTTGGAGCAGGATGCCGTGCACGTCCGGATCGCCGGACAGGTCAGCCATGGTGTCGATCAGCTCGGCGGTCGTGGTGGTGGCGGGCAGACCTATATGCCGGGACCGGATGCCTGCCTTCGCGCACCGCGCTCGTTTCATGCGAACGTATGTGGCCGACGCGGGGTCCTCTCCCACCAGCACCGTCGCCAGACAGGGACTGGTCCCCGTGCGTCGTGAGATCTCCGCCGCCTTGGCAGCAGCCTCTTCGACGATGCGTTTGGCGAGGCTGGTGCCATCCATGAGCTGGGCCGTCTGAGTCGCGGACATCGTTGCCCTCCAGGCGTTGCTGACCACTCGCCCAGGCGCACGGCAACGACGTCTCGTCAGACCGCTCCCCGGTGGTGCTCCACCTCAGCGCCAGTCACGGCCCACGCTGAACTGTAGTGGACACAGCATGCTCACACCGATCAGCGTCCTCGGTCAGGAGCACACCGAGACTGCCCTTTTCAGGGCTTCGGGTGGGTGGTGTGGCTGTGTCGGTGGGCGTAGTCGCTGGTGTGTTCTTCGGCCCAGTTCTGCAGGTGTTGCAGTGCTGCGGTGGCGCCGCGGGCGAGGTCGGTCAGGGCGTACTGCACCGTCGGCGGGCGGTCGGCGTGCACGGTGCGGGTGATCAGTCCGCCGGCTTCGAGGTCGCGCAGGGTCTGCGCGAGCATCTTGTCGCTGACGCCGCCGGCCCGCCGGCGCAGTTCGGACCAGCGTTGCGGGCCCTCCATGAGATCCACCAGGACCAGGGTGGCCCACCGGGCGGTGACCAGGTCGAACAGCTGCCTGCTGGGGCAGGCCGGATTACGGACGTTGCCTCGCGTGCTTTCCTGCACGTGCTCACCTCACCCAAAGGTATGTACTTCCCAGGAGAAAGTAACTCAGCCAGAGTGAGGGAGCCAACCACTGATCGTCAAGGAGTACTTGTGGTAACCGACGATGCCGTGACCCGTGCCGCGAACACCGTGACGGTGCTCGGCGGCCCCACCGCGCTGATCCGCCTGGCCGGCTGGACGCTGCTGACCGACCCGACCTTCGACGCCGCCGGCACCGAGCACCAGGACGGCCCGGTCATGGTGCGCAAGACCGCCGACCCGGCGCTGAAGCCCGGCGAACTGCCCGCTCTCGACGCCGCCCTGGTCAGCCACACCGGGCATCAGGACAACCTCGACACCGCCGGGCGTACGGTGGCCTCCGCTGCCTCAAAGGTGTTCACCACCGTCGTCGGCGCCAAGGATCTCGGGGGTGCGGCCGTCGGCCTGGAGCCCTGGCAGACCCGGACCCTGTCGAAGCCGGGTCGCACGCCGCTGAACATCACCGCGGTCCCCGCCCGCCACGGTCCGGTCGGCACCGAGGACATCACCGGTCCGGTCACCGGCTTCCTCCTGCACACCGACGACGGCTCGGCACCGAGCGTGTACGTCTCCGGTGACACCGTCGACCTGGACGCGATGAGCGCCCTGGCCGACCGGTACCGCATCGACGTGGCGCTGCTGCACCTGGGCGCGGCCGGCTTCGAGGCATTCGGGGACATACGACTGTCGCTGACCGCGACCCAGGCCGTCGAGGCCCGCCGCCTGCTCGGCGACCCCCTCGTGGTGGCCGTGCATGCCGAGGGCTGGGCGCACTACACCGAAGACCGCAGCCACGTCCAGCAGACCTTCGACGCCGCCGGCGTCCCGCTGCACTGGCCCACCCCCGGCGAGCCCATCACCCTGCCGGACCCGTCCGCAACGAAGGAAAGCAAAGGAAAGAACATGACACCGGAAGTCGTGCACGAGCGCTTCGCGCAGTACCTCAAGGACCAGGATCTCGACGGACTGGGTTCCCTGTTCGACGAAGACGCCATGTTCGTACCGGGACCGGGACAGCGGCCGGTCTACGGCAGGGAAAGCATCAAGGAAGCGCTGAAGCCCTACCTCGCCTCGCCCAGCACCATGGAGGTGGTGGCCACGTCGGTCCATCAGAACGGCGACCTGGCGATGGTCCAGCCGTCCTGGCGGATCACGAGCGAGAGCGGAACCGTGGAAGGAAAGGCGGTCGAGGTGATGAGGAGGACGAGCGAGGGGGACTGGGTCTACATCATCGACAACCCCTACGGCGTCTGACACGCCGGCCCGCCCGTCCGCTACGAAGAAACGAAAAGAAACGGAAAGAACATGACACCGGAAGTCGTGCACGAGCGCTTCGCGCAGTACCTCAAGGACCAGGATCTCGACGGACTGGGTTCCCTGTTCGACGAAGACGCCATGTTCGTACCGGGACCGGAACAGCAGCCGGTCTACGGCAGAGAAGGCATCAAGGAAGCGCTGAAGCCCTACCTCGCCGCGCCCGGCACCTTTGAGATGGGGGCCGCGTCGGTCCATCAGAACGGCGACCTGGCGATGGTCCAGGTGCCCTGGCGGATCACGAGCGAGGGCGGCGTCGTGGAAGGAAAGTCGGTCGAGGTGATGAGGAGGACGACCGAGGGGGACTGGATCTACGTCATCGAAAACCCCTACGGCGTCTGATCCTCGTCATCCCGGCATCACCGTCGGGCGACGGAACCTCGTCACGGCAGCGGCGGCCGTATCGACTTTCTCGATGCGGCCGCCGCTTGCTTTCCGGCGTCGGTGACACGGTCCTGATCCGGTGTGGGCAGTCATCTGACACGGCGTCAGGAGCCTTCACAAGTGCGGGGGGCTGGGCTATACAGAGGCGCAGGACTGGAACGCGTTCCAGTTCGGTCCCAGACGGCCTCGGTGCGGCCGACGGTGCGGACGGCCGTACCGAGGTCTTCCCCCACGGCGATCAGGAGCCCCATGCCCATCGACGCAGCCAAGGCGCTCGCCGCCGAACCCCGGACCGGCGAGATCTCCTGGGACCACAAGGACGTGCAGCTCTACCACCTCGGCATCGGCGCCGGCACTCCCGCCACCGACCCCGACGAGCTGCGCTACACCCTGGAGTCCCGGCTGCACGTCCTGCCGAGTTTCGCCACCGTCGCGGGCGCCGGAAAACCCGGGGTGACCGGCGGGCTGGCCATGCCCGGCATCGACGTCGACCTCGCCCGGGTCCTGCACGGCGGGCAGAGCCTGCGGATCCACCGCCCCCTCCCGGCCGAGGGCCGTGCGAGGGCCACCGGGCGCATCGCTGCCGTGTACGACAAGGGCAAGGCGGCCGTCCTCGTCATGCGCACCGACGTGGCCGACACCGACGGGCCGCTGTGGACCAGTGACGCGCAGATCTACGTACGGGGAGAGGGCGGCTGGGGCGGCGACCGGGGGCCGTCCGGCCGGCTCGACCCGCCCGCCGGCGACCCGGACCGGACCGTCGAGCGGCCCGTCCGCGAGGACCAGGCCCTGCTCTACCGCCTCTCCGGCGACTGGAACCCGCTGCACGCCGACCCGGAGTTCGCCAAGGTCGCCGGTTTCGAGCGGCCCATTCTGCACGGCCTGTGCACCTACGGCATGACCCTCAAGGCGGTCGTCGACACGCTGCTCGGCGGGGACGTGACCCGGGTGCGCTCGTACGCCACGCGGTTCGCCGGGGTCGTGTACCCGGGGGAGACGCTGCGCGTGCGCATGTGGCGGCTCGACGGCGAGGTCCGGGTGGCCGTGAGCGCCGTGGAGCGGCAGGACGCGCCCGTCCTCGCCGACACCGTCGTCGAACACACCTGAGTCCCGCAACGCCGTACTAGGGGAGCCGCACCATGCGCGCAGCCGTACTGCACGAGATCGGCCAGGACAAGCTGGAGGTCCTCGACGACGTCGAGGCGGTGGGCTTCGGCCCCGGCAGGGTGCGCATCCGGGTGCGCGCCACGGGGCTGTGCCACTCCGACCTGTCCGCGATGAGCGGGGTGCTGCCGCAGCCCGCGCCGTTCGTGCCCGGGCACGAGGGCGCGGGGGAGATCCTCGAGGTCGGCGAGGGCGTGGACCACCTGAAGGCCGGCGACCGGGTCATCGTCTGCTGGCTGCCCGCCTGCGGTGCCTGTCCCGCCTGCAAGCGCGGCCAGACGGAGCTGTGCCTCGCCGGGTTCATGAACGCGGGCACCCCCAACTTCAAGCGCCCCGGCGGGGACCTCTTCGGTTTCGCCGGCACCGGCACCTTCGCCGAGGAGGTCGTCGTCGACGCCGGGTGCGCGGTGCCCATACCCGACGACGTGCCCTTCGACATCGCCGCCCTCATCGGCTGCGGCGTGACGACCGGACTGGGCGCCGCGCTCAACACGGCGGATCTGGACGCCGGTTCGTCGGTGGCGGTCATCGGCTGCGGGGGCGTCGGCGTCTCCGTGATCCAGGGCGCCCGGCTGCGGGGGGCCGCCGAGATCGTCGCCGTGGACCCGGTCGCCTCCCGGCGCGAGGCGGCCGTCCGCTTCGGCGCCACCCGGGCCGTCTCGCCCGACGAACTGCCCGACGCCAAACAGCAGATCACCGGCGGCGAGGGCTTCGACCACGTCTTCGAGGTCGTCGGCAAGTCGGCCACGGCACGCACCGCCTACGACACCACCCGGCGCGGCGGCACCCTCGTCGTGGTCGGCGCCGGAGCCATGGACGACTTCCTCCAGCTCAACATGTTCGAGCTGTTCTTCGACGAGAAGCGGATCCTGCCGTCCATGTACGGCGGCGGTGACGTCCTGCGCTCCTACGAACGCACCATCGCCCTATGGCGCGCGGGCCGCGTCGACCTGGCGGGCCTGATCACCCACCGGGTCCCGTTCACCGACGTCAACGAGGCCCTGGACCAGATGCGGACCGGGACCGCCCTGCGCACCTGCATCGAGATGTGAGGACCACGCCATGCCGCTTCCGCTCCAGGGACTGGCCGCGATCGTCACGGGCGCGGGCCGCGGGATCGGCCGGGCCGAGGCGCTGGAACTCGCCCGGCTCGGCGCCGCCGTGGTCGTCAACGACCAGGGGCGGCCCGGCCGGGACGGCACGGGCGAGACCTCCGCCGGTCCGGCCGATCGGGTCGCCGCCGAGATCCGGGCCGCCGGCGGTGCCGCCCTCGCGCACACCGGGGACGTCTCCGACTTCCAGCAGGCGCGCGAGCTCGTCGAGCTGGCCGTCGCCGAGTTCGGCAAACTCGACATCCTCGTCAACAACGCGGGCATCCTGCGCGACCGCATGGTGTTCTCGATGGCCGAGGAGGAGTGGGACGCCGTGCTCCGCATACATCTCAAGGGGCACTTCAACACCACCCGGTTCGCCGCCGCGCACTGGCGTGAGCGGTCCAAGCGGGCCGGGGCGCCGGTGTTCGGGCGGATCGTGAACACCTCCTCGGAGGCGTTCCTCGCCGGATCCGCCGGACAGCCCAACTACGCCGCCGCCAAGGGCGGGATCGTCGGCCTCACCACCTCCACCGCCCTCGCCCTCGGCAAGTACGGCGTGACGGCCAACGCCATCTGCCCGCGCGCCCGCACCCGGATGACCGAGGACGTCTTCGCGGGCGTCGAACAGCCCTCCGGAGGCGGCCTCGACCCGCTCGCCCCCGAGCACGTCGCCCCCCTGGTCGGCTATCTGGCCTCGCCCGCCGCGGCCCGGGTGACCGGGCAGCTCCTGGTGGTGCACGGCGGCATGGTGGCCGTCGTCGAACGGCCCCGGGTCGCCGCCAAGTTCGACAGCAAGCAGGACACCTTCACGTACGACGAACTGGACGCGGTCCTCGGGCCGTACTACGCGGACCGGCCGGCCGGGGAGACGTTCGCGGCGGCGGAGGTGCTCGGGCTGAAACGCGGGTGAGGGAATGGGGACGCCCCAGGGAATGGGGACGACCCCAGGACAGGAACGGCCCCTCCCGCCGTGTGGTGGGAGGGGCCGTTCGCGCGTCGGTGACTGGCGTGCCGTCAGGCCGCAGTCACGGCTTGCTCGGTCTCCGCCACCGGCTTGCGGTGGCGTCCGCGCGGAGCCGTCTCGCAGTCCTGCGTGGAGACCTCGCCACGGTGCCGGCCGTGGCCGGCGGAGATCTCCTGGACGTCATTGCGCGGCTGGTTCGTGCTGGCGTCGCTCATCGGATGGAATTCACCCCGTCAACATGATCTTTCTTACAGCCGGGCGAGTCTAACCGGCACCCCGCACCCCGGATCCAGGCGGCCACGACAACCGGCACTAGTTCGTTACAAGGCGTCCCAACGGCGCTTGCTGCAACGGGACCGGGCGCGCGGCCGAGGGGGCCGGGGACGGCCCGGCACCGGCCGGCGAGGCGGCCTCCGACGGGTGCCCGGAGTGGCCCGGACCCGGAGGTACCGGTTCCGGCGGATGCCCCGAGGGCGCCGTCCCCCCGGGGTGTGCGCCCGTCTCCGGAGACGGTGGCGCGGCGCCGGGCTCCGGCAACACGGCGCCGGGCTCCGGCAGCACGGCCCCGGGTTCGGGAGGCGGTGACGCGGCGCCAGGCTCCGGCAGCACGACGCCAGGCTCCGACGGCCCGGCACCGGGCTCCGACGGCACGGCCGTCGGCGGGCTGACCTGGGCCACGCCGCACGGCACGTCCCGCGTCACGAACGGCAGGCGCAGCACCCCGTCCGCCGTCCACAGGCCGGTGCCCGCCAACCACCCCTCCGGCGCCCGCAGATGGTGCACCCGCCGCTCGGCCGGCCGCCACACGCCGATCCAGCTGCCCGCCGGCCCGTCGACCCGCAGCGCCACCGCACAGCTCTCCGGCGTCAGCATCTGCCCCGGCTGGATCGCGAACGGCGTGACGGAGCAGTCCCGCAGCCGCAGGCACTCCGGGAACCGCACCGGCAGGGTGCTGCCCAGCACCCCCCAGCCCAGCCGGGCCCGCCCGGGCGAGGGCGCGTCCGAGCGGACGATGAGCAGTCCGCTGTCGTGGTCGGCGAGCAGCAGCCGGTCGTCGCTGTCGGCGGCGATCTGCAGCAGCGGCGACACCTCGCCGCCGCGCTCCAGGTCCACCACGACGGCCTTGGTGCGGCCGCCGGTCTCCCGGTCCAGGGCCAGCAGCCGCGCCGTACGGTCCAGCCAGACCCCGCCCGAGCAGCGGCCGGGCAGCTCGGCCAGCCGCTCGGGCCCGAACGCGCCGCCCGCCACCAGCCACACCGACGTCGAGCGCGGCCCGACGGCGAGGGCGTACGCCTTCTCGCCACCGGGCACCGGCGGCAGCAGCCGCAGCCGGGCGGAGTCGTCCGGGCACTCGACCGCGCCCAGGGGCAGCTCACCCGTGCCCGGCCCGGTCGGGTACAGCAGGGAGAAGGCGTGCCGCCGGGCCACCAGCCGGTGGATGAGGACCCGCCCGTCCCCCATCGGCTGCACCTCGGTGCCGGGCTCCTCCGGCTGGTTGCGGGGCAGGGGTACCGCGTAGGGCTCCGGGCCGTCGAGGGTCCAGCGCTCCGGGAACCAGGAGTCGCCGGCCGAGGCGAGGCGTGCGGCGTAGGCACCGTCCACGGTGAGCGTGCAGCCCGCCGGCGCCGCCCCGTCCTCGTGTCCCGCCGAAGGCTCGATCGCACAGGCCGTCATCGTTCGGTCACCTCCAGTGACGAACGTAGTTTTCGCACGTGCGGGCGGGGAATTCCGTGAGCTCCGGCTTCACACATAAGGGTGTTCCAGGAACGATTCGCCTGAGGGAAAGGGGGAGTTTGTGCTCAGCGGGGCGAGGGGTGCCGGGAGCGGGCGGTGGCGGTTCGACGCCACAGATCAGGCGGGTAGCCTTGCACCCGTGCCCCGTCTGTCTGAAGTCATCGCCGCGCTGGAGAACCTGTGGCCCGCCGAGCGGGCCGAGTCCTGGGACGCGGTCGGCACCGTCGTGGGCGACCCGGACCAGGAGGTCACGCGGGTCCTGTTCGCCGTCGACCCGGTCCAGGAGATCGTCGACGAGGCGGTGAAACTGGGCGCCGACCTGCTCGTCACCCACCACCCGCTGTACCTGCGCGGCACGACGACCGTGGCGGCGACGCACTTCAAGGGCCGCGTCGTGCACACGCTCATCAAGAACGACATCGCGCTGCACGTCGCCCACACCAACGCCGACACCGCCGACCCGGGTGTCTCCGACGCCCTCGCCGGCGCCCTCGACCTCCGGGTCACCGGGCCGCTCGTGCCCGACCCCAGCGACCCCGAGGGCCGCCGGGGCCTGGGCCGCGTCTGCGCCCTGGACCACCCGCTGACCGTCCGCGAGCTGGCCGCCCGCGCCGCCGAGCGGCTGCCCGCCACCGCGCAGGGCATCCGCGTCGCCGGCGACCCCGAGGCCCTCGTCCGCACGGTCGCCGTCAGCGGCGGCTCCGGCGACAGCCTCTTCGACCAGGTTCGCGCGGCCGGCGTCGACGCCTTCCTCACGGCGGACCTGCGTCACCACCCCGTCTCCGAGGCCCGCGCCCACAGCCCCCTCGCGCTGCTCGACGCGGCGCACTGGGCCACCGAGTGGCCCTGGTGCGAGCTGGCCGCGAGCCAGCTCGACGAGATCTCCGACCGGCACGGATGGGACCTGCGCGTCCACGTCTCGACAACGGTCACCGACCCCTGGACCAGCCACTCACCGTCACCTGGAGCCCCCAACTGAACGCCGCGCCCGCCGACCAGATCCGCCTCCTCGACGTCCAGGCCCTCGACGTCCGCCTCCAGCAGCTCGCCCACAAGCGGAAGTCGCTGCCCGAGCACGCCGAGATCGAGTCGCTGACCAAGGACCACACCCAGCTGCGCGACCTGCTCGTCGCCGCGCAGACCGAGGAGAGCGACACCGCCCGCGAGCAGACCAAGGCCGAGCAGGACGTGGACCAGGTGCGCCGGCGCGCCACCCGCGACCAGCAGCGTCTGGACTCCGGCGCCGTCACCTCCCCCAAGGACCTGGAGAACCTCCAGCGCGAGATCGCCTCCCTCGCCAAGCGGCAGGGCGACCTGGAGGACGTGGTGCTGGAGGTCATGGAGCGCCGGGAGTCCGCGCAGGAGCGGGTGGCCGAGCTGACCGAGCGGGTCTCCTCCGTCCAGTCGAAGATCGACGACGCGACCGCGCGGCGGGACGCGGCGTTCGAGGAGATCGACGCCGAGGTGGCCACGGTCACCAAGGAGCGCGAGGTCATCGCCGGGTCCGTCCCCGCCGACCTGCTGAAGCTCTACGACAAGCTGCGCGAGCAGCAGGGCGGCATCGGCGCGGCGAAGCTGTACGCGCGCAGCTGCCAGGGCTGCCGGCAGGAGCTCGCCATCACGGAGCTGAGTGAGATCCGCAAGGCGGCGCCCGACACGGTCATCCGCTGCGAGAACTGCCGCCGCATCCTGGTGCGCACGTCCGAGTCCGGTCTCTAGGCCTTCAGGGAGCCGTTGCGGTGCGGGAGTTCATCGTCGAGGCCGACGGCGGGTCGCGGGGCAACCCGGGGCCCGCGGGCTACGGCGCCGTGGTCAGCGACGCGGCGACGGGGGAGACCCTGCGGGAGACCGCCGAGTACATCGGCGTCGCCACGAACAACGTCGCCGAGTACCGCGGCCTCCTCGCCGGCCTGCACGCCGCCCACGCGCTGGACCCGGCCGCGACGGTCCACGTCCGGATGGACTCCAAGCTCGTCATCGAGCAGATGTCGGGCCGCTGGAAGATCAAGCACCCCGACATGAAGCCCCTCGCGTCCGAGGCGGCCCGGGTCTTCCCGCCGGGGCGGGTGACCTACGAGTGGATCCCGAGGGAGCGCAACAAACACGCGGACCGACTGGCCAACGAGGCGATGGACGCGGGGGCGAAGGGACAGCAGTGGTCGGAGCCGGCGTCGACGGCTGAACTGGACACGGCGGCCCGAGCGGCGGCGACGACGCCGCCGGAGCCGCCCGGCGACGCGGCGGCGGGCGCGGCTCGCGTGCGCGACGCCCTGGCGGCGGGTGCCCCCGCGGCGGGTCGCACGGCTACCGTGCCGACCGGCCCGGGGCCGGATGCCGCGCAGACGGGGGCCCCGGAGGTGAAGGCCGACGCGGACACCACGGGTGCGGCGAAGGCCGACGCCGACGCTCGCGCTGCGAAGGCCGGTGCCGACACCCGTGCCGCGAAGGTCGTCGCCGCGCCCGGCTGGGCGCCCGCCGACATGGGGGCTCCTGCCACGTTCGTGCTGCTCCGGCACGGGGAGACGCCGCTGACGCCGCAGAAGCGGTTCTCGGGGAGCGGCGGCAGCGACCCCTCGCTGTCCGACGCGGGCCGGGAGCAGGCCGAGCGCGCGGCGGCTCTGCTGGCCCGGCGCGGGACGATCCAGGCGGTCGTGTCGTCGCCCCTCGCCCGCACCCGGGAAACCGCCGGGATCGTCGCGGCCCGGCTCGGCCTGGACGTGGAGGTCGAGGACGGACTCCGCGAGACCGACTTCGGCGCCTGGGAGGGGCTCACCTTCGCCGAGGTGCGCGAGCGCCACCCGGACGACCTGAACGCCTGGCTGGCCTCCCCGGACGCCGAACCCACCGGCGGCGGCGAGAGCTTCGCGGCGACCGCCACCCGGATCGCCGCCACCCGCGACAAGCTGATCGCGGCGTACGCCGGCCGCACGGTCCTGCTCGTCACGCACGTGACCCCGATCAAGACGCTCGTCCGGCTCGCCCTCGGCGCCCCGCCGGAGTCCCTGTTCCGCATGGAACTGTCGGCCGCGTCCCTGTCGGTCGTCGCGTACTACGCGGACGGCAACGCCAGCGTCCGCCTCCTCAACGACACGTCCCACCTGCGCTGAGTCCCGCCGCCGCCCGGGCCAGCGCCTCGACACGCCCCCAGTCGCGGCCCGCGACCGCGTCCGGCGGGAGCATCCAGCTCCCGCCGACGCATCCGACGTTGGGCAGCGCCAGGTAGTCCGGGGCGGAGCCCGGGCCGATCCCGCCCGTGGGGCAGAACCGCGCCTGCGGGAGCGGCCCCGACAGCGACTTCAGATACGCCGTGCCGCCCGCGGCCTCGGCCGGGAAGAACTTCATCTCCCGCACCCCGCGCTCCAGCAGCGCCACCACCTCGGACGCCGTCGACACCCCCGGCAGGAACGGCACGCCCGACGCCCGCATCGCCTCGACCAGGACGTCCGTCCAGCCGGGACTGACCAGGAACCGGGCGCCCGCGGCCACCGCCTCCGCGACCTGCCCGGGGCCGAGCACCGTCCCGGCACCGACCACCGCCTCCGGCACCTGCCCGGCGATCTCCCGGATCGCCTCCAGCGCCGCGGGCGTCCGCAACGTCACCTCGATCGCGGGCAGCCCGCCCGCGACCAGCGCCCGCGCCAGCGGTACGGCGTCGCCGGCCTCCTCGATGACGACAACGGGGACGACGGGCGCGAGGTCCAGCACGGAGGCGGGCAGGGGAGAGGAGGCCATGCCGCTCATCCTGCCGTCGGCCGAGCAGCCTGCGCAAAGGGCATTGCGCATGCCGCAACGAGGGTCAGTGCACCTCGTCCACCAGCACATCCAGCGACCACGCCTGCCCCGCCTTCACCGGCGCCGTCGCCTCCACGACGTACCCGAGGTCCCGCAGCGCCTCCACCAGCTCGGCCGGCGACCCCGGGACCGCCCCGGCGGTCAGCAGGCTGCGCACGATCCGCCCCTTCGTCGCCTTGTTGAAGTGGCTGACCACCTTCCGGGTCGGCGCGTGCAGCACCCGCACGGTCGCCGTCCGCCCGGCCACCTCGCCCTTCGGCTTCCACGCGGCGGCGTACGCGGCCGACCGCAGATCCAGCACCAGCCCGCCCCCGGCCACCTCGGGAAGCACCGACGCCATCGGCGTACGCCAGTGCGCCCCCAGCGCACCCAGACCCGGCAGCTTCACCCCCATAGAGCACCGGTACGACGGAATCCGGTCCGTCACCCGGACCGCCCCCCACAGCCCCGAGAACACCAGCAGCGACCGCGCGGCACGCCGCTTGGCGGCCGCGTCCAGGGACGCCAGACCGAGGGCGTCGTACAGCACGCCCGTGTAGATCTCCCCGGCCGGCCGTGCCCCGGCCGTCCGCAGCTCCGCGTTCTTCGCGACCTCGCCCCGCAGCCCCTCGCTCAGCCCGAGCACCTCGCGCGCCTTGTCCTCGTCGCCGGAGCACAGCTCGACCAGCTCGGTGAGGACGGCCTCCCGGGCCTCGGCGAGCCCCGGCAGGGACAGCGACTCCGGCTTCAGCGGCGCACCACGGCCGGACGATGCCTTTCCTTCGGACGGCGGCAGCAGGACAAGCACGCGTACTCCTTCGATCGAACTGCAGCCGACAGCGTACGGGGCCTCAGACGCGCGCCCGTCCGAGGGCGCGGACCAGACCGTCGGCGTCGTCGGCGTGGAAGCGGACGACCCGCACCTCGCGGCGCCGGCCGAAGAAGGTGACGTGGGTGACCGGCCCGGTCAGTTCGAGCGTGACGCTGGTCCGGGAACCGACCTCGACGTTCAGCTCGCCGTCGGCCGGCTCGTGCGTCATCCGCAGCTCGCGCCGCACCGAGGCGATCCGCTCCAGCGGCACCCGCAGATCGACGTGCACGTACCGCCGTATCCGCAGCGAGCCGTCCTCGAGGTCCAGCACGTGCGGCCGTACGACGGACGAGGCGTGCAGCCCGACGACGACCACGACGCCGTACACGTCCAGGAAGAGGAACACCGCGTGCGCGGTCGGGAAGTCCCGCAGCAGCACGGACATCGCCACCGTCTCGACCACACACACGAACGCGAACCCGGCCGTCATCGCGCCCTGCCCGCGCGCGTACCCGAAGGCCCGACCCCGCTGCGCGCCGTGCGTACGCCGCGCCACCCACAGCACGAGACTCACCAGCACCCGCACCTCGTGCCGGACCAGCAGCCGCGCGATCCTCATCGCCGCTCCTCGGCGAGGATCCGCAGCGTACGGCGGATCGCCGCGGCCTGCGCCGGGGCCAGGTCGTCGTAGAACGCGCGCAGGACGTTGTCGTCGTGGTCGAGGTCCCCGACCTCCGGGAACAGCCCCGGGGGAATGCAGTCGGCGAGCGCCCGGGCCGCCTCCTCGACCCGCGGGTCGTCCGGCGCGGCATCGGCGAGGGCATCCAGCAGCGCGTACGCCACCCCGGCCCGCGCCACACCCCCCGGACTCCCCAGCGCCTCCCCGATCGACGCCACCATCCGCTCCCGCGCCTCGTCCGGCATGGAGGTCTCCAGAAAGGCGATGATCTCGCGGTCCTTCACCGCCATGGGGCTGTCCGTGAGATGCGCGGTCCCGGCGAACAGCGCGGCCAGCTCGGGCGACACGGGCCCCTCGGCCGGCAGCCCGCCCTCCGCCTCCAGCAGCGCCCGCAACCGCCCCCGCCGCTCCCGGATCGCCTCCTCCTGCCGCGCCAGATCCTCGTCCAGCTCGGTCAGCACCTCGACGAGGTCCTTGCCCGCGTCGTCCGCGAGTACGTCCCGCACCTCGGCGAGCCCCAGCCCCAGCTCCGTCAGCCGCCGGATCCGCGCCAGCACGACGGCGTGCCGCAGGGTGTACTCCCGATACCCGTTGGCCCGCCGCTCCGGCTCGGCCAGCAACCCCAGATGGTGGTAATGCCGCACGGCCCGCGTGGTGACGCCGACGACCCCGGCGAGTTCTCCGATCCGCATGCCACCAGTGAAGACGTTGACGCTGCGGCAGGGTCAAGCGGCGGCTCTCCAGCCTTCCGGCGAAGGCGGTGATCGTGTGCCACGATCGAGGGAACGGACCCCGATTCCACCGGCAGGTGATCAGCCGATGTCCCAGTCTGGCGAGCGACCGAAGGAGGGGCGTGACATGACCGCCATGGCCCACGAGCCGCTCTCGCAGGAAGACGTCCTGCTGGAGGGCTTTCTCGCCCTGGACACCCCGGAGGGTTTCCGGGCCGAGCTGATCGAGGGGGAGATCGTTGTGACGCCGCCGCCGGACGGGGATCACGAGGACTTCATCGGACTCATTGTGGAACAGGTGCTCACTCGTTCCCGCACCAGGATGCAGTTCGCCGGGACCAAGGGACTGATCCTCGGGAGCGGAGGCCACGCCTCGGGGGACCGCGCCATCCCGGACGGTACCTTCGCACCCCGAGAAAGCCGTCTCTTCAGAGGCGCCGACTCCTGGATGCCCTGCGACGGCGTGAGCATGGTCCTCGAGGTGACCTCCACCAAGCCGAAGGCCGATCGAGAGGCCAAGCGTCGGTGCTACGCCAGAGGCGGCATCCCCCTCTACCTGCTGGTCGACCGCGAGACCTCCTCCATCACGCTGTTCAGCGACCCGGGGAAGGACGACTACCGAGAGCACTGCACCCGCCCACTCGGCAGATGCATCTCCCTTCCGGACCCCTTGTCCTTCGACCTGGACACGGCAGAGTTCCTCTGATCCCCTGAGGCCCGGGGGTGCGTCATGGGGACACGGGAAAGAGCCAGCTGGACCAGAGCCCGACTGGGCCGGGCCGGGCCGACCCTGGACCTGCTCACCGCCCACTTCGACCGGCACACCTACGCACCCCACGCCCACGACGAATTCACCGTCGGCGTCACGGTCGGCGGGTCGGAGGTCATCGCGTACCGGGGCGGGCACATCCACTCCTACCCCGGCTCGATCGTCGTCCTGGAGCCGGGCGAGATGCACACCGGCGGCCCGGCCGCCGCCGACGGCTACGCCTACCAGGCCCTCTACGCCGACCCGGCCCTGCTCACCGACGGCACCCTCGGCGTCCTGCCCCACTTCCGCGACCCCGTCCTGCACGACCTGGAACTCGCCACCGCCCTGCGCGCCGCCCACACGGACATCAGCGCCTGCCCCGACCCACTGGAGGCCGAGTCCCGGCTGCCCTGGCTGCTCACGGCCCTGGCCCACCGCCACTCCACGGCCAGGGCGAGCACGGACACGGTGCCCGGTGCCGACCACATCGCCAGGACCGTACGCGACCGCCTCGCGGACGAACTGCTGGAACCCCCCTCCCTGGCCGACCTCGCCACCGACCTCGGCCTCTCCCGCTACCAGCTCCTGCGCGCCTTCCGCACGGCGACGGGCGTGCCGCCCTACGCCTGGCTCGCCCAGCACCGCGTGTCCCGCGCCCGCCGCCTCCTGGAATCCGGCCTGCGCCCCGCCGAGGTCGCGGGTCTCGTCGGCTTCGCCGACCAGGCCCACCTCACCCGCTGGTTCCGCCGGGTGCTGGGCGTGACCCCGGCGGCCTACCGCAACAGCGTTCAAGACGCGGCAGGCTGAGATGCGGAGACTCAGCGCATGACTGCACGCGGCTGGTTCCTGTTCTCCCTGATGGGAGTGGTCTGGGGCATTCCCTATCTGCTGATCAAGGTGGCGGTGGACGACCTGTCCCCGTCGGCGGTGGTGTTCGCGCGCTGCGCCCTCGGCGCCGCCCTCCTCCTCCCCTTCGCCCTGCGCCAGCCGGGCCTGACACGCACCGTCCGCGCGCACTGGAAGCCGATGCTGGCCTTCGCGGGCATCGAGATCGTCGGCCCCTGGTACACCCTGACCGACGCCGAACGCCACCTCTCCAGCTCCACCGCGGGCCTGCTGATAGCGGGCGTACCGATCGTCGCGGTCATCCTCTCCCGCTTCTTCGGCGCGGCCGAGTCGCTGGGCGCCCGCCGCATCACCGGCCTCGCGCTGGGCCTGGCCGGCGTCGGCGTCCTCACCGTCCCGCACCTGACCGGCGGCGACGCCTTCTCGCTGGCGGAGGTCCTGGTGACGGTCGTCGGCTACGCCACGGCCCCGCTGATCGCCAGCCGCCACCTCAAGAACGTCCCGACCCTGCACCTCATCACGCCCTGCCTGGCCCTGGCCGCCCTGGTCTACACCCCCGCGGCCATCGCCTCCCGCCCCGCGGTCCTGCCGTCGCCCGAAACCCTCGCCGCCCTGGCGGCCCTCGGCGTCGTGTGCACGGCCATCGCCTTCGTGACCTTCCTGGAACTGATCAAGGAGGTCGGCCCGACCCGCGCGTCGGTCATCACGTACGTCAACCCGGCGGTCGCGGTGGCGGCGGGCGCGGTCTTCCTGGACGAGCACCTGACCCCGACGGTACTGGCCGCCTTCGCCCTCATCCTGGCCGGCTCGGTCCTGGCCACGGCCGCGTCGCCGAAGCCCGCACCACGCCGGGTACCATGGTCGACACGGCAGACGAGCCGGGCGGACGGCCGCGTGGAGTCCCCCTGACGGGGAGCTTCCCGAGGAACGTCCGGGCTCCACAGGGCAGGGTGGTGGCTAACAGCCACCCGGGGTGACCCGCGGGACAGTGCCACAGAAAACAAACCGCCGAGGGCTCCGGCCCTCGGTAAGGGTGAAACGGCGGTGTAAGAGACCACCAGTGCCCAGGGTGACCTGGGCAGCTAGGTAAACCCCACCCGGAGCAAGGTCAAGAGGAGCCGTTGTAAAAGACGGCTCTGCGCGGACGTTCGAGGGCTGCCCGCCCGAGTCCGCGGGTAGACCGCACGAGGCCGGCGGCAACGCCGGCCCTAGATGGATGGCCGTCGCCCCGGCTCCCGCGAGGGAACCGGGGAACAGAACCCGGCGTACAGCCCGACTCGTCTGCCGCTACCTGCGGCTTTGCCTTGGAAAGGGCCTCTGATCTGGGACGGAGGCTCTTTCCGGTCTTTCGGGGGCTTGCCGCGTTACGCGGCGGAAAGTCCCTCGGAAGTCCCTCGGACAGGGCTGAAAGTCCCTGAAAAGTCCCTGGAACGGAGGGGCGGGCGAGGCCTCTGGGCTGGGCATTCGCGTCAGCCGTCGAGCATGACGTAGGGGTCGCAGTCCTCGGGATGGCCCTTGGGCTGGCGGGATTACGCGGCCTCGGCGTTGGTGGTCGTGTGGGGCCGTGCGGCCCATTCGGCGCGCGCTGCGGCGAGCCGGGGGTGCATCGCGCGAAGCTCTTCCAGCTGCCCGGCCACCGTCTCGATGAACTCGGCCAGCTGGTCGGGATCCATCGGACGGGTGTACATGTCGGCGGCCACTTCCACCAGAACGTGCGGGACGCGGTAGGCCGGGCTGACTGTTGAGTCCGGACTTACGGCGAGGTGCGCGCAGAGCAGCTGCCAGGACTTGTAGTCCTCGTAGCCCTCGGTGTATTCGGCGTGGGCCACAGTGCCGTACAGCTGGTGGTGGACGTCGGCCGGGTGGCGCGTTCCATCCATGTCGTCGGTGTGATCCACCGTGCACCAGGACGGACACGTGACGGTGTGCCGGGTACCGTACCTGTCGTCGTACGTCCAAGTGCGGCCGGCCGTTGCGGCGGTTTCGATGGTCTGCCCGGACATCAGGCCAGCGATCTGCGTACGTGCTGCCCGGAGCTTCGCCAGGTGCACGCTCATATCGCTGATCAGTTCGTCTATCTCCCCGAGGCTGAGCGTCGGCCAGTCGCCGTCGGCCACGAAGTCCAGTCCGGGCGCTTCGTCGTTGACCTGGGACAGGTGGAACGCCATGATGCCGTCCCTGTGCCGTCCAGCGTACGGGCGGTGGGCGCCCATGGCGGTGAACGGGCCGTGGTGAAAGTGCTCGTTCGGGTCCTCGTGGTCCGCCGGGTCTCCCGTGCAGAAAGAGACGCCGTCGGGGCAGGAGATCGTGTCCGAACCATTTGTCGGCTCGCCATTGGTGGAGGCATCCATCGTGTCCGCGAGGGCCTCAAGGGCATCGGCGAACCTGCGGAGCTCCTTCGCCTTCGCGCGGGCCTCGATCGCGTCCGTGTCCGTCTCACCCAGACCTATCACCGGGTCGGAACCCGAGAAGTCCAGCAAACGCGCGTCCAGAAGCTGGCGATCGTCATTGCCCATGACGGCATGCCTGGCTCCGAAGTGGTCATCGTGGACACCGGTCTCAGTGCACCAGTCCGGGTGGACGGCGCAGAGCTGGCCGTCATCCTTGAGGGCGGTGAACTCCTTGGTGCTGCTGCTGTCCGTCGTCGATACGGCGATGCTCACGTTCTCGTCCTTTGTCGTAGACGGGCCGGATTCGGATGCCTGGGGCAGGGTGCGGGTGTGACCGCTGGCTTCCTGCCTTCTGTTGCCTGGCTCCTCGTTGCTCAGCCTCGCTCAGCCCGCGCACACGTTCTCCGTCCTAGCAACATCTGTCCTCAGGGCTGCCGTTCGGCGGTAAACTACGCGCCTTTTGCGGCCCGTTAGGACGACGATGTCTCGTCACGAAGTACGGCTGATCACTAGCAGGAGACACGGCGTTCCGCTTCATGAGGAACTTCGCGCAACGGAACGGAGCTCTCTGACTGGGAAGAGCCTGCACAGTGCGGCGGACGCACACTAGTTGCCGCGTTTGACGCGTCCTCGGATTGCGAGGGCGGCGAGACCGAGCAGGACGGGTTCGCTGAACCGGGACGTCATCGGCCCGTGTCCAGTGCGTCGAGGAGCGCGGCGTGGTCGACGGTGCTGGCCCGCCCCAGGTTGAGGAAGATCGTCTCGGGACCGCACGCCTCGAAGGCCGTCTGGTCGAAGAACCCGTGTGTCTCGTCGGTCGCGGGGATCCGGTTCACGGCGGCGCGGGAAAGGGTAAGCGCTTTACGAACACGATCTGCCGGCACCCACTCGATCCCGCCGGGTTCGGAGCGAGGGGGGTCTGCGCCGTACGCCGATGACGTGCATGCCGAAGGCCTGCGCGACCTCGGCGACGCGGACGCCGACGGAACCACACCCGACGATCGTGAGGGTCTGGCTGTACAGATCGAAGAAACTGCTGGCGAGGTCGTCCTTCCACAGACCGACCCGGCCTGACGTCTGCTGCTTTCGAACAGGCCACGCGAGAAGCCGAGAAGTAGCCCGATCGCGTGCTCCGCCATCGGCTGACTGTGGTAGCCGTACTCGCGGCTGAGCATGACGCCGGAAGCATCGAGCGGCGACTGGTCAGTGATCGACACCCGCGGACGGGGTGGCCGTCCAGCGCAACGGCGTCGGGGCCTTCAGCCAGTCGCGTCGAAGGCCCAACCGAAATAGACGTCAGCGGTACGGATCGCGGCAGCGACGTCGTGCTCCTCGGCAAGTCGAAAGCGGACGTCCGGGAAAGCGGACCGCAGTTGTTCGGCATGCCGTCTGATACCTGCCAGAAAGGATATGGCGAGTTGAGGGAGATCACGGCGTTGGTTGGCACGCTCAACTTCTCGCACCGGCGCTGAGCGTTATCGCCCAGGGGGTGTACTGGCGCAGGTAGGAGCGGATCGTGGCCTCGTAGTCGTGCCGGGCCGTGAGCAGCGCCCTGCTCCGAGCACGCATCTGCTCACGCTCCGGGCACTTATGTGAAGCGCCCGCCTGATCGCCCAGGCGAGGTCCATCGGGTCACGGGCTTCTGCCGCGAATCCGGTCACCCCGTCGACGACCGTCTCTGTGAGTCCGCCCGCCCGCGTCGCGACCACCGGCGTCGCCCCCGAGGCGAACGCTTCGAGAGGGATCCTCCCGAACGGCTCGGCACGGGAGGGCACCACCACGCCACGGAGAGCTGGGCTGCGCAGCCACGAGCGGTACCGGGGTGAGAACCGCGACAGAAACGTCGAGTCGATCGCGTAGTCACGGACCATCGCCTGGAGCCGCCGCTGGTAGTCCGTGAGACCTTCCGCGTGCGTAGTGGGCGCGAGTACAAGGTGCGGCACGTGTGTCCCCTGCACCTTGAGGAGGTGGAGGGCTTCCAGCAGGTCTTCGAAACCCTTGCTCTCCACTGCACGGCCCATCGCCAGGAGGAAGCCCGCTCTGGCCCGTGGCGGCAGCGGAGCAGAGGGAAGGTCCTCGTGGTCACTCAGGAGCAGGCCGTTGGGGAGGTCGACAACCGCGTGCCGTGGGATGTCGTACACCTGCTCAAGGTGGCCGCGCATGTGGTGCGAGATGGCTGCGACGCGCGCACCGCCGCTCACCGCGGCCGTCAGCCCTCTGCGTTCCCAGTGGATACGCCGCCGGTCCTCGGGCGAGGCGAGTTCGCTCGTTGACCGGGGCACGAGTAAGAGGCTGAACGGGTCGTCGGCGCGTCGATGCAGTCCGAGACCAAGGAAGGGGATGTCCAAGCCGACCAGATGGGCCATGGGTGCACGGGCAAGGTGCTCTCGGGCGACTTCCGTTACGCGCTCGCACAGAGCTTCACAGCCTGCGAGGGCGGCGGTCGCCGCGCGACCGCCCGGAACCGGAACAACCTCGGCCCCGGCTCGCTGCACGATCCTTTCCGTCTCCGCCACCCATGCCGAGTCGTAGCTGGGGTCGGAGCGTCGGATGTGAACGGGCATGACCAGGAGGCGTCCCAGGGGCAGAGCACGCGTGAGCACTTCAAGGAGTGCTTGGTTGCTGAAGCCCGTGCCCGATGTGCAGCCGTAGTAGCCGTCGTGCAGCGCGACGACGATCTTCGGCTGGGTCGTGTTGGAGACCGGCCCGACGACTCCCCCTCCACAGTGTTGCCGCTGAGGGGGGATCGCATCACCGGTCGGAACGTGAATCACGCCCTGTGAACCTTGTTTGGGGGATGCCATGGGCAGACGCCTCCAGTGCGGGATCGGCGGGAGGCATCGGTGGCTGACGCAGGGAGTTGCCTGGGTCGCGCATGGGCGATGCGGTCCATCGGAAGCTCTGGGCAACGGAGCGTGAAAGGACGATTCCACTACGCGAGCGCCGCGAGCGGACAAAGTGTCCGCAGAAATTCGACGACAGTCCCTTGACAACAACCGCCTTTGCCAGCAGCGAGTTGATGGTTGCCGACGATCGAGGCGGTCGAGCGTCAGCAACGGTCGCGTGAGCAGCGCTTCGTCGCGCCAGATGTGCGAGCCGAGGATGTGTCGGTCTCGGATTCCACGGAGAGCGGGGAGACCAGGCCACTACCTGATGTCAAAGCGGCAGCAAGGTGCGCCAGCTGATGAACAGCGAGAAGGCCCGGCCGGAAGAAGGAGCTGCCCCGGGCCTTCTCGCTGCTCCGTTAGGCGGACAGCTGGGTCGGCTGACGCTGGTCAGCGCGTACAGCAGCGGTAGCAGCTTGCCGTCAGCGGTGGCTGCTTTGCCGGAGCGTTTGTAAGGGCTCTGTCACGGCCAGAGTGATCGTGTGAGGGGTGGCCAGCGACTGAGTGATACTCGGCTCCCCTATCGGGCTGGTACACGGAATCAGGAGCGGAGTTGACCAGTAGCGGGCAGGACACTCCCTTAGCTGTGGTGCGGGAGCGGATCAGGGGCCTCAAGGCAGCCGTCCAGGAGACGGAACGGGATCTTGCCTGGAAGAAGCGGCGCGCGCGCTGGTACAGGACAGCACTGGCACTGGCGGTCTTGTCCATTCCGGCCCTCGTGGCGTGGTCGGCACTGCAAGCCGATCATCACAAGCTTCTTGTCGCCGGAAAAGGTGTCTTGATTTCTGTGCTGGTCTTCTCGGTGCTGACTCTGCTGGTGACGTTCATCGACCATGTCGTGAAGGCGCACAACTTCTTGGACCTTGGACCAGTCACCGCCCCGGACCGGTACGCCCACAGCGCGGCGGAACTGCAGGAACGTTTGGAGACGCAGAGGGAGTCCCTGCGTCGGATGAGTGCCCTCGTGCAGGCGCCTCTGCGAGAGCGCAGGGGCTTATACCGCGAGGACGTGGCCGATGTCATCGCGCAGTACCAGGGTGAGAGTCGGAAGTACCGGCGGGTTCACAACGGTCTTCAGTCTCTGGTGATGGTTGGGTCCACGGCCATGACCACGCTTGCCGCTCTGGATTCCAAGGTATGGAACTGGCAGACCATCTCGGTGGTCTGCCTCGGATTCAGCGTGACCATCGCTACCGCCTTCAGCGGGTACTACAAGTACCGGGAGCGCAGCTACTTCTTGCGGCAGACCGCAGATGCCATCGAGGAGGAGGCCAACGCGCTCGCCCTGGGAGTCGGCGAGTACCGGGAGTTCACCGCGGAGCAAGAGGACGAGGCGCTCGCCAAGTTCACCCAGCGCATCGAGGCGCTACGCAACGAGCAACGGCGCCGTGAACAGCAGCTGGACCAGCCGGCCGACCAGGCGGCACCACCCACGCCTCCATCCACTTTGTGATCACTCGTGGCTTGGGCCGTCATTCGGTGCGGTTGTGGCGCGGACAGTTCACGAGGGAGGTTGGGATACGGCCGCTGATGGTCGGCGTCAGGGGCAGCGACCATGCTTTTCGGATGGTGTCGATCAGAGGTCGGGCGCTGTAGGGCGAGATGCCGAGTTCCTGGCGGGCGTCGGCCAGCCTTTCTGGATCGCCGTCCGGGCCGTGTGCAGCTGCCAGTTGGGTGCGGCGTTCGAGTCCTTCGATGCTGAAGATGTCGAGCAGAGTGAGCGAGAAGTAGGCGTAGGCGGAGGCCTCGTCGACGAGCTGGCGTGCGTCGCTGGAGAGCTCCTGACGAGTTGCGGAACCCGGCTCCTCATCTCCGGTTGCTGGGTTTGGCCGGGTGACGTGGGAGTAGAAGGCGAACTGCTCCAGGGTGTGCAGCATCTCGTCTTCGGTGCACGGGCATAGGTCGCGTAGATAGCCGCACAGGGTGCGGAATGAGGCGAGAACGTCGCTGGTGTTGTGGGTCCACTGCTGTTTGCTCAGCAGGGTTCGGAAGCCGGCGAACGTTTCTGCCAGTTCTTCCAGGACGAGGTGGCGGGAGATGTCGGTTAGCTCGTGGGACTGTGTCTTGTCCTGTATTTCGCGGATCTGCAGTCCGTAGCGGAGCAGGTCGCGCAGGATGCCGCCGGACAGAGCGTGGGCGAGCATGACGTGGGGGTCTTTGAGTGACTGGGAACGCTTGGCGAGGATGGCGCGGGATTCTTCCACGGTGCTGGGCTGGACGTGGATGATGTCGTCCAGGGAGCTGTCGGTGACGTCCCGGTGCGGCAGGCCCCGGCGGACGAATGCGGCCCCGACGTCTTCGGCTACCGAGATCAGGTAGTAGACGTCGGGCACGCCCAGGATCGCCTTGATCTCGCTGAGGAAGGCCAGTGCCTGGGTGTCCGTGCCGAGGCGGTCCACCTCGTCAATGGCGATCACTACGGTCTTGCCCTGCCTGGCCTTCTCAGTGGCGATGCCCTTGAGCAGGGTGCGGAACTCTTCTACCAGTTCCGGGTAGTTTGGGGGGACGGTGGAGACGGACGTGGTGTGGTTCGTTCCCAGGCTCAGGATCTGGGCAGCGCCTCCGGCGGTCAGTCCGTTCGTGGCCTGCTGGATCGTCTGAAGACGGAAGAGGTGGTTGCGGCACTGGGTGACCAGCGCCGGTTCCTCCGGCCTCGGGCTCCAGCCTCCCGCTTTCGACAGCAGGACTCCGGCGATGATGCCCGCGAGCCGCAGCGGGTTCTCGGGGTCCGCCAGAAGGGCGTGTGTCTGCGGGTTGTCGATCAGATAAAGCAGCAGGTACGTCCCGGCAGCGGCGGCCACTGGGCGGAACACCTTCTCCAGAGAGACCTGCCACCTGCCGAGGGGAAACTCGACGTCCGAATCGCGGGCGTGGCGCAACAGCCACCACACGAACATCAGCACCACAGCGTAGAGGCCGGTCTTGCCCAGCTCGTCCGGCTGAGTGCGCTGAAAGTGCTGGACCTGCTGGCGGATCTGTTCATCCAAGAGCACTGTGCCGACGGATAACCAGGTCAGAAGGAGACCGAGAGGCCTGCTGCCGCGCATCCACAGTCGTCCCAGCAAGCGGGGCAGCCAGGCCTCGTGCCGCGCCTGCCACCAGGCGATTCCGGCGATGGTGACCGTCA
This sequence comes from Streptomyces sp. NPDC006140, assembly GCF_040628815.1. Taxonomy (NCBI): domain Bacteria; kingdom Bacillati; phylum Actinomycetota; class Actinomycetes; order Kitasatosporales; family Streptomycetaceae; genus Streptomyces; species Streptomyces sp. NPDC006140. The sequence continues at coordinate 590,499 of NZ_JBEXTS010000001.1, forward strand.
CGCTCGCGACGACTGCGTGCCCCTGCCAGATCTGCGTCGCGTCGTCGCGGATGGAGTCGGCCTGCGTGCGGGCGAAGTCGGCGACGGACGTGGCGTACTGCGTATACAGGGTGCGCACTGAGGCGGACAGACCGAGCACCAGCAGGGTGGCAGCCGGCACCGCGAACGAACTCCACCGCCCCAGTCGCTTGACCTGAACCTTCAATCGCCGCAGCACTCTGCGGGCCGGGGACAGCCGCGTGAACTCCGGCGGTTCACAGCGCCTGCCGCGCATGTACTTCTCGCACAGCTGCACCGAAAGCGACAGCAGGAAGTCGTGCGGGGTGTAGGTGGCCGGCGCCTGGACGATCACACCGAAGCCGGCCTTCTTGACGCTCTGCTCCAGAAGCGTCGTCTTGCCCGCGCCCCGCGGGCCGCAGACGGCGATGGTGCCGTCCTCGATGTGGGAGAGCTTGCGCTCCAGCTGCCGCCGTGCCCCGTTCTCAACGACGTAGCCAGGTGCCCGCGGCGCACGCAGGCCCCAGTCGTAGTTGTCCGGGATGAACAGGGAGTCGGGGTCGTCGCCCAGCATGTGGCGGACCAAGTCGGCGACGACCGGGCCTGTGCCCCGGTCCTGCAGGTCTTCGCCCCAGCGCACGGCGCACACCCCGACCTCGAAGCGCTGCACGAGCCAGGAGATGCCCAGCCCTGCGGCCGCCAGGGAGTGTCTCAGGTTGAACCAGGCTGCCGAACCGCGCCAGAACAGCGTGAACATCACGCCGGCTGCGGTCAGAACCGCGACAAGAAGCGCGAGCAGTCCGCCGAAAACGAGCACGGCAAGGGCTCCGAGCACGATGAGTGAGCAGACGACCCGCCAGTCCCACTCTGTCTCGCCAGCCGCCGTTTCGTGCTTCTCAAGCACCTCATCCAGCTTCTCCACCGCTTCGTCCAGGTCGGTAGATGGGCACCGGATGGTGGCGTAGCGGTGGTACGTCACCGTCCCCATCCGCTCCAGGACGGCATCCCAGGTCACTCCGTCCCGTTTTCCCAGCAGCCGCTCCGTCTCCGGATCGGCAAGCGCGGCCCGCACACACCGGTTGTAGATCTCGGCCGTGTCACCCCCGCTCAGGAAGTCCTCTGCTTTCGCCCCCCAGCGGTCCAGCCAGTCCTGTAACGGCAGCATCCGTTCGCCCTTCCCCCAGTGCCAGAACCTGCGGATGCTAGCGCCATGACACGGAACGACGGAGCGTGTCTCACGAAGGTGGCGTGGTTTGTGCGCACGGTGTACGAAAGCAGGGGCTACTTCAGGCGACAGGCCTGGTATCACCGTCCCCGTCTGGCTCAAACGGCTTTCCGCTGGGCCGAGTTGGTATGTCAGCACACGCCGATAGCCTGGTGGCATGGGCCTTGATGATGCGATACGCGGCGCACGACAGCAGGCCGACTTCTGGGAGAACCGGATCCGTCGGGAAGCCGAGCGGAAGACACGGGAGAGGCAGGAAGCGGACTCTCTGCTCGCGGAGGCGCTGGAGCGGCTGCAGCCGTACGGGGATGAGGTGTTCTTCCGGGTCAGACGGTCGCCAGTGGGCCGGTACCGAGGCCCGGGCGGACGCCGCTTCAGTGTGGTGTCGGATCAGCGCTGCTGGCGACTGATGAACACCTCGGGAGTGCACCCCGAGACCAACGACTGGTATGACTCCCCGGTCCTGCTCCTGGAGGACGGCACTGCCGTGCGGGTGTGGCTCGACATCGAGACCGGGCCGGGCCAGTACGTCTCCTCGATGGAGCCGACACCGCTCGGAGACGACTACTTCCCGATGTTCACGTTCCACCCGGAAGGCGGCTGGGTGGGTGAGCTGAAGCGCACCTTGGCCGAGGCCGTTGTGAAGTACGAGCGAGGCGGTTGATCGAGGGCTGCGGCCGCATCAGGCGCGAGGGGCGTCCCAGCTGTCATGGCTGCGGACGCCCCTCGCTATCCAATGAGACAGAACCTCGTCGGGCACACTGGTGCAGGCGGCCCGGCCGTACCAGACGCGGCAAGGCGGAACGGCCACCCTCAAGATCAAGCCAACTCCGACCCGGGCTGGAATGCGGAAGGCGAGCCTCGTGTGTGTGGGCTTAGCATGCCCGATGCGGCCAGAACCTGGACAGGTACTGCACTTCTCCGAGGCCCCCCGCACCATGCACCACCCGGTCCTCGCCCTCGACTTCGTCGCCGAGGTCCTCCGCGACATGCGCCGTACGAAGGCCCAGACGCTCTGATGACACGCTCCGAGTCTGCCGACACCACCTCCGACCTGCAGCAAGACCACTGCCCGGCACGCTAGCTTCTGAAACTCCTCCGCTGCCACGGGCCGCAGAGGAGTTTCGGAAGCGCATGCCCCCGCCCCGGGAGGGGCGGGGGAGGCCCGGCACCAGGGGGTGCCGGACTCGGAGGCTGCGACCGAGGGCGGATCGCAGCCAGGGGAGGAACCGAACCCCGCCGCCACGCCACGTACGCGCCCCCGCCTGCGCCAGAGTGTGCACCGCGACCAAGTCCGCAGCGTCCGCCTGACCCACGACGTACTCGAGTTGGTGAAGCGCGCCGCGGAAGCCGTCGGCCTGAAGACCGCCGGGTTCCTGGCCGACGCCGCGGTCGCGGTCGCCCAGGCCTAAGGAGGTCCCCGGCCATGGCTGTTGGACCAGCGCGGCCGAGTCGAAGAACTGATGGCCGCCAGCGCACAGCTCGCCCGCGCCGCCAACAACCTCAACCAGGTGGCCCGCATCCTCAACTCCGGCGGTCAGGCGGCCTACGCGGACGACGCGATCGCCCGTGTCCTGCGTGCCGCGGACCGGGTCGAGGCCGCCGCGATCGAGGTCGCGCGGCGCTGACGGTGGTCCCGGACATCTCCACCGGCAGCCGGACCTACGGACTACCAACTACCTCTATGCTCCCGGCCGTCGGGACGAGCACACTGACCCGCACCTCGTCGCGTCCTGGATGTCAGGGCTCGCCCCCGACCCCGGACGCGATCCGGCCGCCACGCTCAAGCAGCTCACCGACCGGCTCGACCTGCCCGTGCTCGTCCTTCCGAAGAACCGCCGTCCGGCCCGGCACGTGTGGCACTGCCCCGTCCGCACGGCACCCGGCGACCGTCACCTCAGCGACGCCGAATGGGCCGAGGTCGCCCGCCGCATTGTCCACGCCACCGGTATCGCCGAGGAAGGTGGCGCCAAGGCCTGCCGGTGGATCGCCGTACGCCACGCCGACGACCACATCCACATCGTCGCCACGCTCGTCCGCGAAGACGGCCGCCGCCCCCGCCGCCACGAGGACGGCATCCGTGCCCAGGCCGAATGCCGACAAATCGAAGCCGAGTTCGGCCTTCAGGTCCTCAACGACGGCGACCGCACCGCCGCCCAGCGCCCCACCAGCGCCGAACGCTCCAAGGCCGAGCGATCCGGTCGTACCGAGACGCCACGCGAGACGCTGCGGGAGAGCGTCCGCCACGCCCTGGCCGGAGCCGCCAGCGAGGAGGAGTTCTTCTACCGCCTGGCCGAAGCCGGCCTTCGGGTCGAACGGCGCATCGCCCCGTCCGGCGACACCCTCGGATACAAGGTCGCCCTCCCCGGCGACCGCAACCGTGACGGCGAACCCGTCTGGTTCTCCGGCTCAAAACGCGCCCCGGACCTCTCCCTGCCAAGGATCCGCCAGCGCCTCGACGCCGGACCTCCCGACGACGGACCCCTCGTCGACCATGCCGGTGAACGAGCACCTCGCCCGGCCCGCGCCCGACGCCAGGCAGCCCCGGTCGTCGAACGGGCTGCGTCGATCCTCGACGGGATCGACGACGAGGACTCCGCCGCCCAACTGGCCGGCGTCGGCGAACTCCTCGACGCACTCGCCCAGACCGCCCCGGCTTCAACCCGCAAGGAACTCGCCGAGGCCGCTCGCGCCTTCGAACGCGCCACCCGCTCCCACATCCGCGCCGAGCACGCCGACAACCGAGCCGTCCGCTCCGCCGCCCGCGGCATCATCCGCGCCGGCAACGCCCTCGGCAAAGGCGAAGACGGCGGCACCACCGCGATGCTCCTGTCCACGATGGTCCTCGTCACCATCGCCGCAGTGCGCTGGCACTCCGCCCGCGGACACGCCCAGCAAGCAGCCGCCGCTCAACGAGCCGCTCAACACCTGCGCACTGCCTACCGATCAGCCGCCGCTGCCCCCATGCAGGTCATGCGCGAGCACGGCCGTCGCCTTCCCGAACCCGTACGGGAGCGGTACGCCGGCACCCTCGAAACCGCTTCGCCCGAGCAGGCCGACTCCGTACGCCGCGAGCCCGGCTGGGACGCCTTCGCCGCCGCCCTGGACCAGGCCGAGCGCGCAGGACACGACCCCGATGCCCTGCTCCAGCAAGCCATCGAATGGCGTGAAACTGAACACCGCGGACAGCGTCACCGACGTCCTCGTCTGGCGGCTGCGACGCATCGGCAAACTCCCCGCCACCATGGACCCGCCCCGTGCCCGTACGAACGCGCGGGCCGTGCAATCACGCTCCCACTCGTCCCCGCCCGAGACGCCGGTTGAGACCCGCCATGTCGCCTCTCGCTCCCGAGGACCGAGGCGCTGAGCTGCACAAGGGGCTCGACACCGACCGCCGGCGCCTGTTAGGGCTGGTTGATATGGAGAAGGAGATGATGCAGATCCTCAACGAAGGCCTCCACCCCAAGAGAACCGTTCTGCCGGAGACGGCCCTCGGCAACGACCCTCTGCTGCGGCTCCAGCAGGAGATGCAACTCGGCGACGGCGACATCGGTCTCCGTGCCACCACCCACCCCGAGGAAATCGTCATCACCGGAATCCCCGTGATGTGCCCGCAGTGCGGCGCCCGGCGCGACTGGATGGTGATCTGCGACCGCAACGAGATCAGCATCCGCTGCCGCTGCGCACCAGTGGGTCGAGCGTGAACTGACCCAAGCGGACTACGAGGCGATGATCGACGTCGGAGGGCAGGACTACCCGAGCCTGGAGGCTGCGGCCCAGGCCGCGGGCTACGACGGCACGCTCGCCGGCGTCTATCTGACCGAGCCCAGGCCCGAATAGGGCCTGCGACCAAGCGCCGTAGACGCCGCCCGGTGGCGCATGCACTCAGGCTCATGAGGTTTCCCGAGAACGACCAGCTCTCGCTTAACCCGCGTTTGATCACAACCGCAGACAGCCCCTAGCACCCGCCTCTGACAATTCGGGCTGCCGACGAGCTTCTTTCGGTCGTCCCACCGTTCACCACATCTGAGGGCGCCCGGACGTCGCAGGTGACCGAGGGGGCCCCACCCCCTCTCGCATCGACATGTGAGCTTTCAGGGAATTGGCTGGAAAACGTGGCTGGTGCCCCCTTCCGGACACACTGACGAGCACGATTCCCGGCAGGCACGCACAGGCATGCCGGCTCAGCGAGGGGGGAACGGCCATCACACCGATGAGGGGCAACGGATCAGGAGCGGGGTTCGGGGACGCGATCACCGCCCTGACACGACGGCGGATTGAGATCTTCGACGGGGCGGGAGGAGACTGGCGCTTCGCCGAGAGTCTGAAGTCCGTCAGCGAGGACACGGCCAAGGAGTACGAGGGCCGCACGATCCTGGAGCTCATCCAGAACGGACACGACGCCCTGGCGGCGGGGGGCACCGGCAGGATCGCCGTGCTGGCGATCCGCCAGGAGGACGGTGGTGGTGTCCTGTACGTCGCCAACGAAGGCACCGGATTCACCGTGGAGAACTTCAAGGCCATCACCGAACTGGCCCTCTCCAGCAAGGGAGCCGGTGAGGGCATCGGCAACAAGGGGCTCGGCTTCCGCAGTGTGCTGCAGCTGACCGACTGGCCGGAGATCTACTCCAAGGCGTCGCCCGCCGCCGACTCGTTCGACGGCTACTGCTTCCGTTTCGCCCGACCGGACGACATTCACGCCGTCGTCGACGACCCGGCCCTCGCCGCCCGGGTGATCAAGGACGTCTCCCCGCTAGCACTGCCGGTGCCCGCCGAGGCCGCGGACCCCGTGCTCAAGGAACTCGCCACGGACGGCTACGCGACCGTCGTACGACTGCCGCTGCGTAACGACCACGCCTGGAGCCTCGTCGTGGCGCAGGCCGAGAACGTGGTGGACGACGAGGCGCCCCTGCTGCTCTTCCTCGACCGCGTACGGGAACTGGTCGTGGAGATCCGTGACGGGGTCGAGGACGGCACACGACATGTGCTGTCACGTGCCCAACGCCCCTGGGACCTGGTCGCGTCCCGGACCGCGGACTGGATCAGCGAGGTCGACCTCGGTGACGCCGGGCGGTATCTGCTGGCACGGCGGACCCTGGACGCCGAGGCGCTGCGCGTGGCGATCGAGCGCAGCGTCGACGTCCACGGGATCGACGCGAAATGGGTGGCCTGGCAGGGCGAGGCGTGGGTAGGTGTCGCGCTCCGACTGGACCGGCCGCTGTCGCGGAACGGCCGGATGTACACCTTCATCCCGATGTCGGAGGCGTCCTCCGCGCCGTTCCCGGGCCACGCCCACGCGCCGTTCTTCACCAAGCTCGCCCGGCTCGACATCAGCGAGGCGGTGGCCCTCAACGATCTGCTGCTCGACCAACTGGCGGTTCTCTGCGTGGAATCGGCGAGACGCCTGCGTACCGAGACCCCGCACGCCCGTGCCGGGGACCTCGTCCTCGACCTCATGTGCTGGGACGCCCCGGCCCGCCTCGGCAAGGCGGTGGACGGGGGGCTCGCCCTCGAGCCGTTTCTCCCTCTGGAGGGCGGGGAGTCCTGGGGCACCCTGAGGGACACCTACGCCTGGCCGGACGGCCGACGCCCCTGGCGGGTCCTCACCGCCGGGGCGCTCGCCAGGGCCGGAGCCCATCTACTGGCCGCCTCCGCGGGCCAGGTCCGGCACGCCCGTGCCGACCGGCTGGCCAAGGCGGTCGTCTCCCGGGCCCTGCGTCCTCCGCTGCTCAGGACCGCCGACTGGGTCGAGGCGGTGGCCGAGGAGATCCGGGCAGAAGGTGGCGAGTTGCCGAGCCCGCGCTGGGCGGACTTCTACAACGACCTGGCTCAGGCCTTCACCGGCCAGCACACCGCGCTGCAGGGCCGGCGGATCATCCTCGACCAGGACGGGGGCCTGCGGCCTGCGCTCGGCGGTGTGGCGGAGCAGGGAAAGAAGGGCCAGAAGGAAGGCACCGTCTTCTTCCACCCCGGGGACGAGCACGACGACGCCGGTACCCGCGTCCCCGGCGACCTCAAGGCGCTGCGCCGCCGTATCGCCTTCACCCACCCCGACATCACCTGGGAGAGCCTCGGACGGGACTTCCTGCTGCGGGGCGGGCTGGTCCGCTCCTACCAGCTGGACCAGGTCCTCGACGCGCTGCACGACCTGCTCGGGGCACGGCCCTCGGAGGCCCTCAGCCGCGACGCCCTCACCTTCGCCCTGCGGCAGTTCCCGGCGCTCACGCCAGGGCAGCGCGACCGGCTGTCGCGGATTGCCTTCCGGGTCCCGCTCGCCGACGGCGGCTGGGCGAGGGCGGCACGCTGCTCGATCTCACCGGGCTGGGGCACCGAAGGCGCGCAACGGCTGGAGAGGTTCCTCAAAGCGGGCGGTTCCCGGATCCCCGAGCTGGCGGACCAGCGGCGGCACTGGATCAGCGGCCCCGACGACTGGCCCGCTCCGGTGCGGGACCGGGAGGTGTACCTCGAATTCCTCACGGCCGTCGGCGTGGTCGACGGACTACGGCTGTCCGTTGTCGGGGACCGCCTGGGAGCCCAGCAGGGGAACGATCTGGCACCCCGTGGCCTGGCCCTGCGGTTCGGCCTCGGCGACGACCTGGGGCCTGTGTGGACGGCGGACATACGGTCCCGGTGGAACAAGTTCGCCCACCCGTGGACGCCCTACGCGTTCCAGCGGCCACTGGCCCATCTCCCGGGAGCGACCGAGGTGGCGGGCCTCGGCCCCACCGCACGGCGGGAGTTCGCCGAACTGCTCATCCTGGGATTCCGCACCTGGGGCGACGAGGTGTTCGACGTCACCGTTTACCGGCCCGAGCACCCGCACAAGAGGGACGAGCACTCGTGGCCCACACCGTTCGCGTCCTTCCTGCGGCGTACGCCCTGGCTTCCGGTGGAGGACGCCGAGTCGGACGGCCCGGTCTTCGTCACGCCCGGCGAGGCGTGGTTCAGCACTGACGGGGAACTGCCCGGCTTCGTCCCGGCGTTGCCGCTGCAGACCCGGCGGCTTCTCACCGACAAGGCCGCGGCCGAGAGGCTCCACCGGTGCGGGCTGCGGAGCTGGGAGGACCCTCGGCACGCCGGAGCAGCCGTCAAGCACCTCGGCGAGATCCTCCACCGGGGAGACGTGCCGACGCACCTCAGCGTCTCCTTCAAGAAGCACTACGGGCGGGCGTGGTCGCACCTCGCGCAGAACACCCGCTGGCCGTGGCTCACCGGCGAGGAGGTACGGCTCGTGGTCAGTCGCAGCAACGCCCTCGGCACCTTCGTACCGACGGCCGAGGACGTGCCCGTGCACGTCTGCGACGAGCAGGCGCCGCTGAAGGAGGCACTCGTCGAACTGGCGGGCCATCCCGTCCTGGTCGCCGGACCGGAGAGCGGGGACGCCATCGTGGAGATGGCCGACGCGCACGGCATCCGCACCCTGCGCACGTCGGCGACCGTTGTGCAGGTCCGCCACCGCGACGGCGAACCGATCACCCCCACCGGACACGCCGACACGCTCATCGCCGACAGGGAATGGCTTGTCACGGTGGTGGCCCTGGCCGTGGAACTGAAGTCCGGGGCGTTCCTACGCCGCAGCGAGCGCGGTGTGCGGGCCCTGGTGGAGCGGCTGCGCACCGTGCGTGTCGTCCGGGCCGACGAGGTGGAGGTCGTCATCTCGGGCGTGCTCACCGAACCACCGCCCACCACCCGCGCTCTGCCGCTGCAGGACGCCGAATATCCCACTGTCGTCGTCTGGCGCAGCGAGGAGGGCTGGGACGAACTGCAGGCGTGCACGTCCGCGCTCGCCCAACTGCTGGGCAGGCCGGGGCTGCAGGACGCGCTGGAGCTGGTCCTGGTCAAGCTGGAACGGCAGCTCGACACCCATGATCCGGAAAGGATCGACGACCGCACCCTGGCGATGGCACTGGACACGACCGAGGCCAAGGTCGCCGAGATCAGACGCAATCTCACGGGAGACGTGCACGACACGGTACGACTGCTGCGCCCGGCCCTGTGCTGTCTCCTCGGCCCCGCATGGGACGAGGAGAGCGCGCGGGCGCTCGACCGCGCGGCAGGCGAGGACGAACTCGTCCAGATCATCGACCGGTACACCGTCTCGCTTCCCATGCCCGCCGCCGAACTCGTCGCCCTCGCCCGCTCCTGCACCACACCGGCCGAACTCCGCGACGAACTGGGCCTGGAATTCCAGCGGTTCAACGAGGCGCTCAGCACGCTCGGCCCCGGCTACGCCCCCTACTCCCACCCCGATCTCCACGAGCAGGCCTTCGGCGACTTCGTACGCGGCCACGCCGGCACCCTGGTGGACCGGCTGCGGGAACGGTACGTGGCGGCGGCCCGCGACGGCGCGGACCTCTCCGCGTACGCCGGGGCCCGTCGGCTCCACGACCTGCTGCCGGACCCCGACTGGCTGCCCCGGTTCGTCACCCCGCCCGAGGACGAGATGCGGGCCAGGGCACAGGCCTGGCTGCGCTCGCACGGCGCCGACGACGATCTCGGCCGAACCACCGATCTCCCGCCCGTCGACCGGCTCCGCGAACTCAACACCGCCGCACTGGACCCCCTGGTTCCGGCGCTGGCCCGGCTCGTGTCCGCCTGGTGCCACCGGCACGGAGCACCTGTACCGACCGGCTGGCAGGGCGCGCCCCTGCTGGAGGCGCGGACCTTCCTTGACGGCTCCGGGCTAAGCGACCTCATCGAGCTGACCGAGGGACAACTGCTCGACGTGGTGCGGCGCGGTGTGGGCTGGCCGACCGGCATGCCACTCACCGCCGACGCGGGGCTCCTCGGCCTGACCCCCGCCGACCTGGCGCCCCGGACCGGACCGGCGCAGGGCACCGCCGGATCACGCGGGGCGGGCCCGGCCACGATCATGATCGGCGAGAAGGAGGTCGCCGTGGGACGCGACCACTTCTCCGCCATCGCGGACCTGGCCTCCAGGACCGTCGACGAGGCCTTCCTCGCCCAGTCCGGCAGGGTACGCCTGGACACGGTCGCGCCGGTGCCCCAGCTCAGGCGGGGCGGGAGTTCCGGCACGTCGCGGGTGGTCGTGGCCCGTCTGCACCATGTGAGTGAGGACCAGCGGTCGGCCATCGGTCTGGTCGGGGAGGTCGCGGCACGGGCCTGGCTCCAGCGCCGTTACCCCGAGGTGCGCTGGCGGTCGGGGTACGCCGCGGTCATCAACGGCGACCGGGAGGCATCGGACAGCCTGGGGTACGACTTCGAAGTCGCCTGGCGTGACACCACACGGCTGTACGAGGTGAAGGCGCTGAGCGAACCCGTCGGCGAGCGCGTGGAGTTCGAGCTCGGGCCGTCCGAGGTGGATGCCGCGCGCACCCACGCGCGTGGCGGTCGGTACCGGATTCTGCTGATCACCGCCGCCCTGGACCCGGAGCACCGTCAGGTGTTCGAGCTACCCAACCCGTTCTCGGTGGCCGGTCGCGAGCGGTTCCGGATCGTGGGCAAGGGGCTGCGCTATCAGTGCTCGCCGCTGCGGAACAGCCGACGGCCGTGAGCTGAAGCGCACGATGCCCCGAGTGCCGGGGAGCGGCCGGTCTCGCGGCGGGGTGACCTCCAAGATTCACCTGGCCGCCGACCGGCGCTGTCGGCCGATGGCGATCGTCCTGACCGCCGGGCAGGCCGCCGACAGCCCTCAGTTCATCCCGGTACTGAACAACGTGCGGGTCCGTCTGCCGGTCGGCCATCCCCGCACCCGGCCCACCGCCGTGGCGGGGCGACAAGGCCTACTCCTCCCGCGCCCAACCGCGCGGGCACCGCTGGGCCCCTCGACCCGGGCCCACTTTATTCGGTTGCCGCTCCCCGTGTCCGCCCTCACCATGGGCGAGACTCCGGGAGCTGCCCGGTGCTCCACGAGAGGAGGCACGACCGTGACCACGACTGTCTTCGGCCTGCACGCAGACCGACTCCCTCTCGCCTCATGGAGCACCTCCAGCGATGTCTCACGACGATCACTCGCAGCACCCTCAGCACCCGGCATTTCCTGACGACTTCATCACCGGCCCCTGTCGCCACGTCCCGCCGCCGGACGACCTGGGCGACATCGACGACCGGTTCGTTTTCGACTTCCGTTCCTACGACGACCTCGAGGACGGCCAGCGCTGGTCGACCTGGCTCAGCGTCGAACCCCTGTGCCGAGGCCCCGAGCCGCTACCGGACTGGGTGGTGACCTCGCAGGGCGCGATCGACACCGAGCTCGGCGTCCTCAAGACCGGCAAAGAGGCCGACGTCCATCTCGTCGAGCGCGCCGACCCGCATGACCCCGCCGCCGGCGTGGTCATGGCGGCCAAGCGGTACCGCTCTCCCGAGCACCGGACCTTCCACCGCGCCGCGTCCTACACCGAGGGCCGTTCGCTGAAGCGCTCACGTGACGAGCGGGCCATCAAGCGGAAGAGCACCTTCGGCCGACAGGTCGCGTCCGGCGAGTGGGCGGTCTCCGAGTGGGGTGCACTGGTGCGGCTCTGGAACCTCGGGCTGCCGGTTCCCTACCCGGTCCAGATCGACGGCACCGAGATCCTGATGGAGTGGATCACCGTCGTCGACGAGGACGGCGCCGTCGCGACCGCGCCCCGGCTCGCCCAGACCCGACCCTCACCCGAACTGCTGGCGGCCTACTTCGAGCAACTCACCGATGCGCTCGCGACGATGGTGCAGAACCGCCTCGTCCACGGCGACCTCTCGGCGTACAACATACTGGCGGCGGGCGAGCGGCTGGTCATCATCGACCTGCCACAGATCGTCGACCTGGTCGGCAACCTCAACGGGATGGCCTTCCTCCAGCGCGACTGCGTCAACATCTGCGGCTGGTTCCGCTCGCGGGGCCTCGATGCCGACGAGCACGCGCTGTTCGCGGAGCTGATGGCGCACGCCTTCTGAACCGGGCGGGCTAGCGCTTTTGACCGATTAGGTTCACCGGCTTGGTCAGACTGCGGCAGCGGAGAGGGCGTCCCCCCCCAACGGATGCCCTTCTCGCTCGCCCATGGTGCGTTGCAGGGGTCACCATGTCGTGCCCCTCCGGTGGCCGCCCGTCGGGGGATAGGCGAACCCACTCGGCCGATGTTTGCGCAGGTCAGCGGGTGCCCCTCCGAAAGCTCAAGAGGTTTCGGGAATTCGGGCGGGGAGAGAGCAGCAGCCACAGGGGTGTGGCGGTGCGTGAGGTGGTGATGCTGATTCGTTTGCCCGAAATATGTCGGGGCCCAGCCCTACAATCGGCCGGGTGTCGAGTCCGGTCGAGGGGGGCTGCACGAAGTGTCGCTGAGCGATGAGTCCGAAGAGATCGTCGTCTGTGTGGCGGAGGACCGAGCCGTCGTGATCGGTATCCCCTCTGAGACGAAGCGTTCACGTTGGGGGCGCTGGGTCGCCGACCTCACCTCCGGCGAATGGGCGGCTCTCGTGCGGACACTGGACCCTGCGGTCCGGTCCTTCATTGAGTCTCAGCGTCTGACCGCCTGTCTGGTCGAACTCGACCAGACCTCTCGCGAGGTGATGAGGGTCGGCAAGGTGATCACCGAGGGAGGGGGCTGGATCCAGAGCGCTATCCGTAACGACGGAGGCCGAGTGACGCGTCTGATGCGTATCCGTCCCGCCACGGGTGTCGCCGCCATGTCAGGTGGGGCGGCCATCTTGGGTGCCATCGCGGCTCAAACTCAGACGGCCGAGATGGCCCGGGATATCAAGGCCATCCGGCAGGGGCTGGACGAGATCCACGAGCACTTGCGGACCGACCAGGCCAGTGCTGTCGAGAATGCCGTCGAGCAGGTGGAGGATCTGGTCGCGCGGCTGCGTGCTCACGGCGAGCGTGGCGTCGAGGCGAGCGATTTCTCGGTCACGAGGAGCAACCTGGGTGATGCGAGGCACAAGTGCCTGCGCCATCTTCAGGATGCGGTCACGAGGTTGGAGAACGCCGAGCAGAAATCCCCACGTAAGGCGGAGAAGAGCCTGAGTAAGGAGGCGGTGGAAGAGGCGATCCTGTACCTCGACCTGATGGTGAAGTGCTACGCGGCTACGGTCCAGTTCGGACTCGCCGAGATCGCCTTCGAGTATCACAAGAAGAAGCCCGACGTCGCCAGGACCCTGGCCGAGCGCATCACTCAGTCCACCGCCGAGCTCCGTGCTGAGATCGAAGACGTCCATGGCCGGCTCGGCCAGCTTGACGAGAGCATCCGTGCCCAGTTCCGGCCCGCGTCGAAGAACGTGAGCTTGCCGTCTTCGGTGGTAGACACAGTAATCGCGGCAACTGCTTCTGCCACCGCGAAAGCGCTGGCAGGAAAGTCCGTGGCCCTCGGTCGACTTCGTGGAACCTCGATCTCGCTCCCCGCGACTTCTATCGCCGTTGGTGCTGGCGCATTGCTCCTCGGCGACGCCGTGGCCCAGTCCCGTGCGGTGAAGAAGTTGGACGAACGCCAGGGACAGCTCGCGGAAGCCAGCGGCAGAAGCTCCCAAATCCTCCATCAGGTGGCACCGAGCCTTGAGGTGCTCCGAACCCTGACCGAAGAGCTTGCCGGACCCGACAAGTGACTTCACTGGACTAGGCGGCTTCGGTCTGCTGCCAGGGGCGGAAGCACGGGCCTGTTCCGCGGCTACGGAACTCAGCGGCCCGCCTAACGCGGTTCGTGACGCGGCCTTGGAACTTCCGTACGTACTACAGGTAGTGCTGGCCCACTCAGGACAAGAAGGCACTCGGCGGTCCGAGACCGTACTGCGATGTCCCAACGCCACCAGGGCTGCCCCTGTCCTGGGGCAGCCCTCGGAAGCTCGCGGTGCACGGATCGTCAGCGGGTCGCCAGACGGTTGGCGAGGTGCAGCGCGTCGGTGGCGACGGACAGCGCGGTGTGAAGCCCAATGACCTCGTGAAGGGTGGGGTGTACGACGGCGGTCCAGTCGCCGTGGAGGTCCGGCCAGTTGGCGAGGAGGACCTCTGCTGAGGCCAGACGGAGGTGAGCGGTCACATCCATTCCGTCTCCGAGACTGGGCTCCCAGCTGAGCAGGATGGAGCCGGGATGGAGACGCTCGGGCTCCACGCCGGGTATCCACACCGTGTGGATCGGTTGGGTGGGATGAGGAGGCACGCTGCGCAGGAGTGCGCCGCGCACCGACGGTGGCATGGGGTGATGGACCAGGTCACTGAGGAGCAGATGTTGCGAGGAGCCGGAGGAGTTGAACGGCGAAGCAGCGGGCCGTGTACGCGAGTGGCACGTCATACGTCGGCCCAGTCCAGCTGGTTGCGGACGGCGGGTGGCAGTACGCCCTCCTGGCCGTTTTCAGCGATGTAGACGGCTCCACTCGATCCGGTGATCTCCACGATGCGGCCGATGCGGTGGGCGTAGGCCCAGTCGGGATTGATGGCGAGGCACACGGGCAGGTCGGGGTCGAAGGTCTGGAGCTGATGAACCAGTTGGCCAACGATGATCTCGTAGGGCAAGACAGTCTCCTGGGCGATGAGAGTGCGGAGCGGGTGTCACACGCAGGTGCAGTAACGGGTGAGGAGGGCGATCAGAGCAGCGAGGAATCCGGCGACGGCCTGTGCCGGGGTATCCGGTCCGAAGGTCTGGCGCCAGGCCCTGATGCCGTAACTATCCGTGACGTGGATGTGCCACAGCTCACCGCGTGCTGCCTCCCGGCTTTCGGGGAGGAAGCCCACGTACACGCGTCGGTCGGGGCTGGAGCAGTGGACGTTGCAGTCCAGGTCGGTGACGACGTCCCATCCCTGGCCCTTGAGAAGGTCGGTCACGGGTCGGGCGCAGTGGCATTCGAGAAGCCACTCACGCTCGCCGAGGGCGGGCGGAGGAAGTTCTGCGAGAGGCCGGACCGTGGTTGTGACGGTGAGCATCACGAGCAGAGAACCCGTCGTTGACCTGCGGTTTTTCCGGGCTTCCGTACGTTGACATGGTCTTGGGCGGTGTCTCCAGTCGTTGCCCGCGGCGTGCGTCTGCCGTGCGCGAACTGGGCGCGGATGCGACGACTGCTGTCCGTCCAACTCGGCATGAAACGGTCATCCGCTCAGCTGGTTCGGGAGCGGCCGTTCGCGGGGCCGGGTGGAGAGAAGGGGAGGAAGTGGTTTGAGCAGCGAGGAGATTCGCGCGCACCACAAGGCCGTCGACGACGTAGAGGCGGCGTCGTTGGGCCGGTCCCGGATGGCTGATGGGCGGCGGATCGAGCTGAGCGTGGGGGAACTGGCGCGGCTGGTGGTCGCCGAGGTCGAGGGTTCCCTGTGAGCGGATCGGCACGAGTGGCGCGGCAGGCGCGGAGAGGCGCCGGGTGCCTCTGGCCTGCTCGAAGGCGTAATTCGTACATCGCCTGGGTGCCATGTCTGAGCCCTTACATGCCGATGCAGTAGACCGTGTACGTGAGACGGGAGAACCGATGGCTAAGGACGTCACAGTCGAACGGGCAACCGCTAAGACGCCAGTCACCGCGAGTGACGCTGAGGGAGTCCGCTCGAAGTCCAATGACGGCCCGACACTCGATGAGATCCGCTCCTGGCCCGCGACGGTGAGCGTCCCCAAGGCCGCCACTGCGCTCGGCGTCTCAAAGAGCCACCTCTACGAACTGATCAGGCGAGGTGAGGCGCCGGTCAAGCTCGTACCCCTCGGAGGCCGGCACCGCGTGATCACTGCTTCGCTGGTGCGTTTGCTCGAAGGCGCCTGACTGGGCGACGAAGATGCTTCGCATGTGGTGGCCGAACTCGACGGTGACGGCCATGGCCTCGGGCTGGGTGTCGGCGTCCATGGCCGACGTGTCCCATAAGGCGAAGCCACGTGACCGGTAATGCACTCGACGGTCCCATCAACCCGGCCGACAGGGAGGCTTGTGGGATCGGTCCGTCCGTGGAGCCGTCGCGCTATCGATACAGCATTACGGGGTGGGAACGCGAGAAATCTCAAGGCGCTAGATAGTTTGACGCGCGAGAAATTCCTATGGTTGACTGCATGCCAACTGGCCACTACCAAAGGGGGATACGTGGCGCGGACCGCTACCGTCCCGGCTCAAGCTGGAGCGACGAAGACCGTCCGAAAGTTTTACGAGGAGATCCGCGTCGGGGACCTGCACGTCGATCAGACCCTCAACTCTGCCCGCCTGTTTGGCACTAACACCGCCGAGGACGCCGGCCCGGCCACGCAGCGAAAGAAGGACGCCGCGTGGACGGCGCGGCTCACGAAGATGTGGGATCCCTTCGCGCTGCTCCCGGCGATCGTCTCCCTCCGGGAGGACGGCCGGTACTACCTTCTCGACGGCCAGCACTCCACGGAGGTGGCGGTCGAGAAGGAGGGCCCGGACTTCCTCCGGGACTGCATGGTCTATGAGGGGCTCTCCGACGAGCAGGAGGCGAAGTTGTTCCTCGCAGCGAACCGCGACCGCAAGGCCGTGAAGCCGTTCGACATCTTCCGCGTCTCGATCACCGCTGGCGACCCGCGCAACACCCGGATCCTCACCGAGGTCGAGAGCCGCGATCTCGGCATCTCGGGCAGCACCTCGGCGAACAAGATCGGCGCGGTCCAGGCCCTCACCGCCCTCGCGGTGATGGATGAGAAGCATGCCGCCCGGGACGAGAGCGGTAGCCTGATCTACCCCCTCGTCCTTCCCGAGGGGCGCTCCCCGTTGATCCCGCAGGTGCTGCAGGTCGTCGAGGACGCGTGGGGCCGCAACCCCGCGACATGGGAGGGGATCATGTTGCGAGCCGTCGCGATGGTCCTCGACCGCAACCCCGGCGCCCGGCTCGACCGCCTTAGCGGGAAGCTTGCCGGTCACGGCAAGCGCAAGCCGATCACGGTCGCGCAGTGGAAGGAGTCGTCCATCGCGAACACGGTGGGCGGCGGCGGCTCCTCCTCCCGTTCTGCCCCCCTCGCAAAGCTCATCGTCAACGAGTACAACACCGGGTTGACCGACCCGGCGGAGCTCCTGATCCCCCCTGGCCGGCCCGACAAGGACTGAACCACTATCTCCGGGCCCCGCGCGCAGCGTGGGGCCCTTCGCTCCAGCTGTGTCAGGCAGCGTTGAGGCGCGCCGTTCCCGGGGGCTTCGCGAGCGACAGAGCTTCCCAGGCCCAGCGCTCGGCTCTTGATCGACAGCATGTCTCATGAGGCATCCTGAGCGCGAAGAACACCTCCAATGCAGCCGCCCAGACACGGCTGATTGATCAATCGTTGTGGCGGTTGACCTGGACCATCAGTTCGCGGTTCGTGGCGCGGGCGGCGGCGAGGTCGTCGTCCCAGTTTCAGCTCCAAGTCGATCACTTGCTGTTCGAGAGCCATGAACCGAGCCTTGACCTGCTCCGTGCCTCGGGGCCCCGACGCCGGACTCCCGGGCGTCGACGGCCAGCAGATCGGCTTGCACGGGGACGTTATTGACGGCTGGGCCGCGACGTCCGGGGACGGTGGGTGGCTCGGCGCAGTGCGCGGGATCAGGCCCTCGGAGACGAGCCGGTAGAACGTCTAGCGGAGGGTGCAGCCGCCGACTTCGTCGTTGGGCATGGTCGCCGGTGGGGTGCAGCTGGCGAGGTAGAAGGGGGAGACGTACAGGTCCCAGGGGGCGATGGTCGGCACGGTGGCACTTCAGTGCTGAGGGTGAGGGTTAGCGCTGCCGTCGGGAACCGGTGTGCATGGCGAGCGTGGTCGGCGCAGCTAGAGGCGGACGTGCGTGTAGTGCCTGGGCTTGGGTGCTACGGGCGAGCGCTGCTGCCGCTCGCTGGTCGGGCCTGGTCGGGTCCACGGGGGTGACCGAGACCAGTGAGCGGTGACGGTCGGGGATGTGGTCCGGGGCGCGCCGCACGGGGGGATCCTCGGCGCTGGCATCGACACAGCCAACCGGCCGGTGATGGACGCGCACGCGCTACTGGAGATGTACGGGTCGACTACAAAGGCTTCTGTGCTGTCGGAGGCACGATGCCGATCATGGGTGGCGATGTCGTCTGTATGCGAAGTGAGCTCGATGGCGCCGCCGAGCCGCTTCAACGCCGATCCCAGGTTCACTTCTGCTACTCACCGCTGAAACTGTCAAACGTACAGTGATCGGCCGCAGGTGTTGTAACTGTGCAGTTATCCTGAAATAGGGCAAATCGGGCGCATAGGATTAATGTGGTATTTGCCTTGCTGTGTCGATTGACTGTTCCAGTGTGGTCTCGATTTTTCGAATAGTGACAGTGCACAGCCTTGGGGAGTCTGAGTGCTCTCGCGCCGGACTGTGCGGTTACCCGGAGATGATGACCTTGGAAGAACGTGATCCAGTAAGCGCAGCGCTGGAAGACCAGGTGGGCGCAGCGGCGCAGCAGGGGGGTGGGCTGAAGGAGTCGCGCGCTCCCGAGCAGGCTGTTGGTCGTGTGCTGGGAACTGAGGATGCGGCTCCGCTGCAGTTTTGGGTAGCCCTCGAGCCGACGTCGTACCTGCAGCTGGACGATATCGTCGTGACTACACGGCAGGTACCCGGTGTAGGCGCGGTGACGACGGCTGGAGTGGTTACGGCTGTGCGCGCCCGACACGAGGGCGCACAATTCCCCTCGGACGTGTTCCTTATTGAGGAAGGGGTGCTGCCCGGGGAGGTGTACGAGTCTGCCGAGGTCACCACGACCCGGGTCGAACCAGAGTGCTACGTGCCGCCGAAGCCGGGTGCCGTGGCGCATCGGGCGACTGGTGCTCAGCGTGCACAGGCGCTGTACTTCGACCAAATGGATCACAGGGTTCCAGTCGGGTTGGGTCGAGACGGGAGCCCCATCTATGTTGATCTTGAGTTCATCGACGGCACACGCGGCGCGCACGTGTCGATCTCCGGGGTCTCAGGCGTGGCAACGAAGACCAGTTTCGCGCTGTTCCTGCTTTATTCGATCTTCCGCTGTGGGGTGCTGGGCCGGCGAGCGCTGAATGCGAAGGCACTGGTGTTCTCCGTCAAAGGCGAAGATCTGCTGTTCCTGGACCGCGCGAACAACCGTCTCGACGACGACGTCCGCGATCGCTACGCCCGGCTCGAGCTTCGGGCTGAGCCGTTTTCGTCGGTCGGCCTCTACGCGCCTCCGACCCCGGAGGACACAACCGGTCGGCCGAACGTCGTGAGCCGCACCAGCGGTGTCACGGCGTTCTGGTGGACACCGGCCGAGTTCTGTCGCGAGGAGCTACTTCCATACGTGTTCGCCGACGCGGAGGACGAACGCCACCAGTACACGATGGTCGTACATCAGGTGGCGACCCGGCTGCGTCTCGACGCCGTGCTGGTCGGCACGGACGGTGCCGTGAGCATCGACGGGGTGACGGTGCGCACCTACGACGATCTGGTCGACCTCGTCGTGACCAGGGTCAGCGACGACCAAACCCGATCCGCGTGGGCTGGGCAGGCTACCGGCCTGGGCACGGTTAATGCCTTTGTCCGCCGACTGCGCTCCTCGCTCCGGGCGCTGCGCCCGATCATCCGGGCCGACATCCCACACGCTCCGGGGCGACGCATCTCCGCAGAGAACCAGCAGATCACCGTGGTCGACCTGCACAATCTGTCGGAGCGCGCGCAGCGGTTCGTCGTGGGTGTCGTGCTTGCGCACGAGACCGAACGCAAGGAACAGGCCGGGCCGGGTGGGCTGCTGTTCACGATGATCGACGAGCTCAACAAGTACGCGCCGAGGGACGGAACCAGCCCGATCAAGGAAGCGGTGCTCGACATCGCAGAGCGGGGCCGCTCTCTAGGCATCATCCTCATCGGTGCCCAGCAGACGGCAAGCGAGGTTGAGCGCCGGGTCATCGCCAACAGCTCCATCAGGGTTGTCGGCCGACTTGACTCTGCCGAGGCGAGCCGCCCCGAGTACAAGTTCCTCCCGGCGAACCAGCGCGCCCGCGCGACGCTTGCCAAGCCAGGCACCATGTTCGTGAGCCAGCCGGAGGTCCCGGTGCCACTCGCGGTCGAGTTCCCGTTTCCGGCATGGGCGACCCGCCCGAGCGAATGTGAGGAGGTCCCGCGCGCCTCAGCCCTGTCCGGCAAGGAACCCCACGCTGAACCAACGGACCCCTTCGCGCGGCTGCCCCGGCCGACCGATGAGGCTCCACCCCTTTGACCAGCGCATATGACGTCACGGGGAGGGGAGGCGAGTACGTGAAGTTCCTACACACATCGGATTGGCATGTCGGCAAGGTACTCAAGGGCCACAGTCGGCTCGACGAGCAGCGCGCAGCCCTGGGGGAGATCGTCCAGGTGGCCCGCAACCACGAGGTCGACGCTGTCATCATCGCCGGTGACCTCTACGAGTCATCGGCCCCCACGGCGGACGCCCAGCAGCTCGTCGTGCAGACGCTGCTCGCGCTGAAGCGCACCGGCGCCGAGGTCCTCGCGATCGCTGGTAACCACGACCACCCCCCCACCTTCGATGCCTACCGTCAGCTCATGGCGTGCGCGGGGATCACCATGGTTGGCAATGCCCGCACCGCGGCCGACGGCGGCTCGGTTGACTTCACTGCCCGCTCAACCGGGGAGCCAGTCACCGTCGCCATGTTGCCGTTCCTGTCTCAGCGCTACGCGGTACGCGCTGCCGACCTGGTCACGAAGACGCCTGCGGAGAGCTCGGCTGCCTACGACCAGCTGGTGCGCGACCTACTCTCCGCCCTTACGGCCGGCTTCCGGGACGACGCGGTCAACCTGGTTACGGCGCACCTGACCGTAGTCGGGGGGAAGTTCGGCGGGGGCGAGCGGACCGTCCAGTCGATCTTCGAGTACTGGGTGCCCGCCAACGCCTTCCCGCCGGACGCGCACTACATTGCGCTCGGGCACTTGCACCGCCGCCAGTCGCTGCCGGCGCCGTGCCCGGTGCACTACTGCGGCAGCCCGATCGCGCTCGACTTCGGCGAGCAGGACAACCCTTCCATGGTGCTTGTCGTCGAGGCCAAGGTCGGCATGCCTGCCCGCATCGCCGCCGAGGTGCCGATTAGTTCGGGTCGGCGGCTGCGCACCGTGTGCGGCACGGTTGACGAGCTGGCCCAGCGCGCTGGCGCCTTCGGCGACGACTACCTGAGGGTGCTGGTACGGGAAGCTACGCGCGCAGGTCTACGGGAGGACGTGCAGAAGTTGCTCCCCAATGCGCTGGAGGTTCGCATTGCCCCTGAATTCGCCGCACCGGTGAACATCGCTCGGCCATCCACACCGGTCGATGGCGTGGAGCGCAGTCCTCTCGAGCTTCTCCACGAATACTGCGTCGACCGCAAGCTGGTCGACGAACGAGTCGAAGCACTGTTCGTCAGGCTCCACGACCAGGTCACCGCTGGCGACGGCTGACGGCAGGAAGGACGTCTTATGAGGCCAGTGCTGCTAGAGATGAACGGCTTCGCCTCTTTCCGAGAGCCGACCACGGTGGACTTTCGCGAGGCGGACTACTTCGCGCTCGTGGGTCCCACCGGATCAGGCAAGTCCACCGTCCTCGACGCAATGACATTCGCATTGTACGGATCGGTGCCTCGCTGGGACGACCGACGAACGATTGCGAACGCACTTGCGCCCACCACCAACCGGGGCGCCGTCCGGCTCGTCTTCGACCTTGCCAGACGCCGCTACATCGCTGCTCGGGAGCTGCGCCGCACCGCCGCTGGCGGCGTCAATGTGAAGAACGCCCGGCTTGAGCAGCTTGCTAACCCGGGAGCGCTCGGTGCACCGGGGGATGCCAGCGAGGTGCTCGCCGCCGACTCGGAGGTCACGCACGCGGTGGAAAGACTGCTGGGGCTGCCGTTCGAGCACTTCACGACCTGTGTGGTGCTGCCGCAGGGTGACTTTGCCGAGTTCCTGCATGAGAAACCGGCCAAGCGGCAGGAGATCCTCGTAAAACTGCTCGGGCTGGACGTCTACACCCGGATCGGGCAGGAGGCGAACGCAGAGGCCAAGAGTGAGGAACAGCGCACCGAGCTCTATGCCCAGCAGCTTGAGGAGTACTCTGACGCAACCGAGCACGCCCAAGAAGTAGCCCAGGGGCGACTGGCTGCTCTGGGGAAGGCCAGTGGGCTAGTACGTGCCGCCCTGTCCGAAGTCGCAAAGCATGGAGCAGCGGTCGCCCAGGCGCAGAATGCGTGCGCGACGCTGACCGCCGAGCGGGACCAGCTGCAGGCGGTTGCCATCCCCGCTGGTCTCGCTGACTTCGGCAGGAAGGAGCGCGATACCAGGATCGCTATAGAAGCGGCCGACGAGGTGCTCGCTATGGCCGAGGTGTCCGACCGTGTAGCCCGCGAGCAGCTCGCAGCTGCACCGCCGCTGGCTCGACTCGAGAGAGCCCGTCACGACCACGCAGAACTCCTTGAAGCGGAGAGCAGGCTGCCCGCAGCTCAAGAGGCGCAGCAGTACCGTGCGACGGCGCTCGGCAAAGTATCCGCCGCTGTGGGGGCAGCCACGAGTGCTGCCCAGCAGGCACGACAGGCGCAGGAGGCCGCTGCGCGGAACAATCTCGCCGCAGCGCTGCGGCCACACCTACAGGTGGGCGCCGAGTGCCCAGTGTGCGAGCAGCAGGTCACGACATTGCCTAGCCCGCTGACCGCGCCTGACCTCGAGGCAGCCGAGCAAGTCCTGGCCCGGGCCGAGCGCAAGGTGGAACGAGCACGTAGCGAGTGGACGAAGGCGTCACGAGCCGAGCAGGAGGCCACCAGCCTTCTGAACACGCTCACTGGCCGGGTTGCCGCCCTGCGCTCCGCACTTGATGGCGCACCCACTCTCGAAGAGGTGACCGCCGCACTTGTCCATCGAGAGCAGCTGGAGAGTGACGCCAACGAGGCAAACGCGCGGCTACTGGCTGCGCGGACCAGCAGAGCGAGCGCTCAGAAGGCCGCAGCCGGCCTCCACCAGGAGGTGCGGGCCGCTTGGTCGATGTTCGAACAAGTTCGCGACAACCTCGTTGCGCTCGGTGCTCCAGTTTTGGTCCGCGACGATCTGACTGCGGCGTGGACGGCCCTCGTCGCTTGGGCGGCCGGCGCTGCCGCCACCCGTGAGATTGCACTGCCCAGCGCCTGGGAGACATTGGCGAAGGCCGAAGGCGAGCTCACGGCCGCCGAGGGCAAGCTCGCCGGCGTGCTCGCCGCCCACGATGTTGCCCTTGATGCGGGACGGCCGCTCATCGAGGCGGCCGAGCCAGCAGTCGCAGCAGCGCTGGAGGGAGCTCGATATGAGGTTCAGCGGCTCATCGAGCGTCGAAAAGAGGCCACGAGGCTCGCCGCGAAGCGGCGGGAGGCAGCGCGAAAGCATCAGGTGGCAAAGGCGCTCGGCCAACTTCTCCGCTCGGACGGATTCCCCCGTTGGCTTGTCACGACGGCTCTCGACGCGCTCGTTGTCGATGCCTCCCGGACGCTCGCCGACCTGTCCGGCGGGCAGTTCGAGCTAACCCATGACGACGGGAACTTCCTCGTGGTCGACCACGCCGACGCAGATAGCCGCCGACCGGTCAAGACACTGTCCGGCGGGGAGACGTTCCAGGCCAGCCTCGCACTTGCACTCGCGCTCTCGGCACAGCTGTCGACCATGGCTGCGGCCAGCGCAGCCCGGCTGGACTCGATCTTCCTCGACGAGGGGTTCGGCACGCTCGACGAGGCGACACTCGAGACAGTCGCCACGACCCTGGAAGAACTGGCCGCGCATGGGCACCGGATGGTCGGCATAGTCACGCACGTCAGTGCCCTGGCCGAACGGGTACCGATCCGCTTTGCCGTCCAGCGGGACCAGCGGACCTCGTCCGTACAGCGGGAGGGGCCGTGACAAACCCCTTGCCCCCTCTCGTTACCGCAGACAGAATGCGCTTCTCAGTCGACGCGTGGGATCCGACCTACGGAACCAGCGCCAACACCGACCTCGGCGATTCCACCGCGCGCGTTGAACCTGACGTAGAATTGCCCGCCGCGTCGTGGCATCCGATCGGTGCCAACTCCGGCGCCGCTACGCCGACCCCGGTACTCTTCGTCGACGGGATCCGTCGCATTGACGCCCGACTGTGGATCAACGAGCCTCCAACCGTGAACGACACGGCCGCGACGTCCGCCGTGCCCGGCATCTGCGCCTCCTACGCCGCTGGCGTCGTATGCTGCACCGGCAGTTCCGCCCGTCTCTCCACAACAGAGGTCCGCCGAGGGCTGTTCACCGCATCTGAGCACGCCGAGGACGTCCATACGCGAGCCGGAAACTACCGCTTGCAGCTCACTGCTTCCGAGGATGGCGACGCACTCACGCTGGCGTTGCAACGTCAGCTCGGCGAAGCCGAGGTAATGACCGCAATCGCAGCCCGCACAGCCAACGTGAACGCGGGCCTAGCCAAGGACGACGACCTGCTCGTCATCGACGGTCCCCTGCGCGGGCGCCAACATTTGCCACGGGCGATCGGGTTCATCAAATCGCACCGAGCCGAGTACCTGCCCGCGCTACTCCACGCCGTGATCGGCACGCTGGAGAGCGGACAGCGCACCCCAGTTTTCCGAATGGGCACCAGCTGGGACCGTCACGCCTGGTACCTGCGGCTCCCATGCGGACCAGGAGCGCCGTGGGCTGGCATCGTACGCGTCGAGTGCAGCGCGGACCTGTCGACCACAGCGGCCATCGGGCTCGCCAACAAGTCCCAGACGACGCTGTGCCGGTACGCCTCAACCGAATACAAAGACAAACGAGCCCCACAGAACCTCTACCCGATCGGCGGGCTGGAGCGACAGTTGCGCCGCCGGCTAGGAGATCCCGCACTCTTGTACCGGGCCCTTCGGGAAGCAGCAGCCCTCCGGCTCTGAAAATCATCATCCCAGGAGGCATGCGATGAGGTTCAGACGCAAGTGGGAGCGTTCACCGGCTCCGACGGAAACGTCTCAGCCGATGTCTGCCGCGGACGAGCTGCCTCACGTCTTCTCCTCCGGTGAGGCAGAGATTGAGGTCGTGGGCGAATTCTTTCGCGCGGAATCCATCCGCCAAGCGGTCGCCAACATGCCACCAGGCAGACCATTCGTCGCACAGCTCGTACCGGAGCCGCAAAATCCGCATGACCCGAATGCCGTCGCGGTTCATCTTCAAGGTCAGCATGTGGGATACCTGCCGCGGCAGAACGCAGCCATACTTGGGCCAAAGATAGTCGCCCTGAGCCGACGTCACGGTGGCGTGCCAGTGGCATGTTCGGCAGACGTGACCGAGTTGTTTCCGGTTCCGCAAATCCTTCTGCGACTCAACCTCTCCGATTTCGGAGTCACCGCAGACACTCTTCGCGGACCGTCATCGGAATTTGCGTCCACAGCCGATCGCCTCACCCGTGAGATCCTGGCGGGTCCCTCATCGGCACGACCCATCACTCGGGAAGACAGCAAGGGCCGCCAGCAGCTACAAAAGGCCGAAGCCGCCTCGGTGAAGGCATGGGCGGAGGCGGATCGCGACCCCCGCACCCTCGTGCATATCGAGGGCATGTTCCGCGCCGCTCTGAAGCGGATGTCTGCCTCAGGCGATCCCGAGATTGGGCGGGCATGGCTGGGTCTCGCCAGATCACTTCGCTACCAGAAAGGGCGTCGGGACGAGGTACTCACGGCATTCCTTACTGCGCTCAGCTTCCAGCGTGACAACGAGGAAGCGTGGCGCGAGTACCTCCGGTACCTCTGTCTGTCCCCGAGCACGGAGGCTCTGGCGAGCGCCTTTGCGGCCATGCCGCCGGCCGTACGCCTGTCGCTCGCGCCCAAACTGCTCGCGGTGAGCTGGCAACAGGACAGGCACGGTCGCCTGGCGGCACAGGAGGGGCCGCAACTGCGCAAGTCCCTTGTAGAGATCGCTCAGGCAGCAGGTGATCACGGCACCGAAGCTCTGCTCACAGGTCAACTTGGCCTGAGAGAAGAGAAACAGGGACATCTGGAGCAAGCCGTTATGTGGTGGCGTTTGGCTGTGACGGCCGGGTCCACGGACCCAAGGATCGCCGACCGCCTCAGCATCGCGCTACTCAAGGATGGCATGAACGACGAGGCTGAAAACGTGCTGCAAAAGGCGCTTGCGGATGTACCCAAGGGACCCGCAGCCGACAGGTTGGCCCGTCGACTCGCCCGCTGTCAAAAGCCCCTCAGGCCCAGCGCATCGGAGGCGCCGAGCGGTAGTAAAGAGGGTTACCGATGCAGTGCGTGTGGCGCTTACGGCCACAACAAACGCACCTGTCCGAGGGGCCGCAATAGGCAAGACCTCGATCGCGAATATCAGGAACTTTAGCAGTCCTCAGCAGCGTCCGGAAGAGCGCGTACTCTGCGGTGATCTCGGCCGTTAGGCGCCTCCGCTCGCCGCTAGAGGTGGAATGAATTCTGCGTGCCTGCGCTGGAGGTAGTCGCGACTGGTCTGGTCCGTTGAGACCAATTCGAGCGCGGAGCGAAATGCCTGTACTCGGCGTTCAGCTTGATCGAACAGTTGTCCCCAGGTCATGACCCAGATTCGGTAGCGAGGATTGTTGGTGGTGAGGCCAGGCCGGGCAGGGTCGCTGTATTGGTTGCGCACGACGTCGTCGATTTCGGTGCCCACGAGCCAGAACTCCCAGTCGTGCGGAGTGCCCAGCACCTCAGGATGGCCGGTGATGGCGGAGGCGTAGTTGTTGATCTGACCGAACTCGGTCATCGTGAGCCGCATCGGGCGCTTGGGCTCGACCACTAGGTGTCGCGTGCGTTCGCTTTCAGGCAGGTGGCGGGAGAAGACCATGTCCACACGCCCGCGTTTACCGGAGGGTAGTATCACCGGCTTCGAAGCGAACACCACGTCCTCGCGTTGGGTAATCAGCGTGCGCACGACGCGGGTCAACCCACTTTCCGACAGGGCCAAGCTCCACTCGTCGCCGAAAATCCGGGTGAAGCTGGTCGACCTCACGGAACACGGTCTTGGTGTCGTCGGCGTAGAGCAGCCCCCGCAACCCCTGTAGGAAGTCGGAGCGGTCCGCTATCGTCTGAGCGGCCCGGACGATCGAGGCGAGCTTGGTGCGCTCCAGCAGGTCCAATAGGACTTCTTGCTCGTCATCGGTTAGGTCGAGCACCGCGTTGAGAATGCGGTTGGTGCGAGAGGCCTCGGCGCGGGTGGCCTCTTGGAGCAGCCGCAACGACAGCTTCTTCTGCTTGACGTCGCGGCCGATGTACTGGCTCATGGTCTTCACGAGCGAAGTGCCTGACTCGACGGAGATCCCCGTCTGCCGCACCTCGCTGAACCAGGTGTGCAAACAGGATGCCAAGTCCGGAGCGTTGTTCATGCTGGCACGCTACCGGTGTCTGGGGCCATGAGCCTCTGATAATCCCGGCGTTGAGCGATCGGTTGAGTTGGGGGCGAGACTGTGCTGCAGCCACCTCTGGGGGCCGGCCGTAGACCCTGGTCGCAGTTCAGCGCCGAGGCAGCCGGCGCAATCCCGCAGCCTCGAACTCACTAGGTGGCAGCTGTCTACCTTGCGCTATCACGATGGGACAGCCTTACCAAATC
Source organism: Streptomyces sp. NPDC006140 (assembly GCF_040628815.1). Classification (NCBI taxonomy): domain Bacteria; kingdom Bacillati; phylum Actinomycetota; class Actinomycetes; order Kitasatosporales; family Streptomycetaceae; genus Streptomyces; species Streptomyces sp. NPDC006140. The sequence goes on from NZ_JBEXTS010000001.1 coordinate 618,121, forward strand.
AGTGATTCTCCGGAATCTGGGTCCTGCTTCCAGCAGCCATCGGTGTGGCTTCGCCGCCCGGTAAGCGGGAAGACGAAACGTCTGCTGCTTCGGCAGCGCCTACCCCGGAGACACGTGATGCGCAACCAATTCAAGCCTGCCGTCGAGGCCGCCTTCCTGAACGTGCTGAACGCCGCGAAGTACATGGGCATCTCGGTGAACACCCTCTACGTCTGGCGCCATCGCCGACAGGGGCCGCCCAGCTTACGGATGGGTCCCGGCGGGAGGGTGATGTACCGCAGGGACCTGCTCGATGCGTGGCTTAGCGAACAGCAGCAGGCGGACTCGCGGTCGAACCCGGCCCTCAACCCGCTGAACAAGGCCCCGCGGCAGCGTGAGCGTCGCCGGGCTGCCTGATCTGGGCCAACGAGTCTGACGAGTTCAGCAGCACTCGGAATTTCATGCACACGGAGATCGTCTGTGTGTCTGATCGCGACGCAGATCGCGCCGAGAGAAGCAAGGCGAGGCCGAGGGTAAGACAAGTATGGCGGGTTACATCGAAGACCGGTGGCTCAAGAAGCGGCCGAACAAGGAGACGGGCAAGCGCGAGCGCACCGCCCTATGGGGCAAGTGCACGCGCTACCGCGTCAAGGGGATACCGGGGGTCCGCGACCGGTCTTTCGACACTGTCGCGGACGCCAAGGCGTGGCTGGCCGAGGCACAGACCGACGCACGTCGAGGGGATTTCGTCGACGCGCGAGACGGTGCGATCAGCCTTCGCGAGTACGTCGAGAAGCACTGGTGGCCCGTCCCAGGTGCACCCCGCTCAGACGCTCGAAAGTATGAGGCACCGGATCTGGGGGCAGGTACTGCCGCTGCTTGGAGACCTGGCACTCAGGGACATCGGCGTCGCGGAGCTGCGCAAGTGGTCGCTGATGTGCATAGGGCGGTGGCGTCTAGCACGGCCCGTGTCGCCTGGGTGTACCTCAAGGCGATCATGCAGGCCGCGGTCGAGGACAAGCGGCTGTACCGCAACCCGTGCAAGGGCAACAGCTCGATCAAGCCGCCGAAGAAGCCGGAGCGCAAGGCTCGCGCCTGGGAGCAGGACCGCGTCGACGCCGTACGGCAGGCGCTGGCCGCCCGGTACAGGATCACAGTCGACCTCGGGGTCGGGTGCGGACTACGGCAGGTGAGGTGTTCGGGTTCAGACCAGACGATGTCCACTACGGCTTCGTGCACGTGGAGCGGCAGATCCTCATGTACAAGTCGCAGCTGTACTTCGGTCCACCCAAGGGCGGCAAGGAACGCGACGCGCCTCTGCCCCAGGTGCTCGCGGAGCGGATCCTCACGCACCAGGAGCATTTTGAACCGATCGAAGTGACCCTGCCGTGGCTGGATCCTGAGGAGCCCGACCTCGCCCGCGAGGACCGCGCAAGGTGACGGCCCGGCTGCTCGTCTACACGGGGCGGCGCGGCCCGATCAACCGCACGACTTGGAACACCAAGGCATGGAAGCCCGCGCTCGCCGACGTGGGAGTCATCCCGCCGCTGCCCGAGCGGCAGCCAGGCGAGAAGCCGTCGCGTGTCTGGGAGCCGAGTCGCGAGCACGGCTTCCACGTCTTGCGTCACACGTACGCCTCGGTGATGCTCGAAGCCGGTGAGTCGATCGTCTCGCTCGCGAAGTGGCTGGGGCACTCCGACCCGGCGTTCACGCTCCGGACGTACACCCACTTCATGCCGCAGGCCGGCGCGCGAGGACTGTCCGCCATCGAGGCCTGGTTCACGGACTCGGCCGAAAGTCCCTGAGAAGTCCCAGAGGGCTGAACCAGCCGCCGGATCCCCGCAAACATGCAGGTCAGAGCATGCTCGCTCCCTGAGCGGAACAGAACCCGGCGTACAACCCGACTCGTCTGCCGCCCCTCCCGCGGCGATCAAGAAGACCCCGTCACCTCCCTCAGCAGCCCCGTGAAGGACCGCCCCCACTCCTCCACCGTCTCCCTCGTGAACAGGTCCGTCGAGTACTCGAACGTGATCGTGATGGTGTCCGCCTCCGGGGCGATCACGACGTAGAGCTCGTTGCGGGCCACGCCCTGGGTGGGGAGGGAGTGGATCGTCGTGTGTACGTCCCGGAGGTGCAAGGACGGGGGGTCTGTGGTGATGACCGTGAACAGGACCGTCGGGAACAGGGACTCCGCCAGGTCGGGTGCGACCAGGGAGACCACGTCCGTCAGGGGGAGTTCCTGGTGGTCCAGGGCCTCGAAGAGGGTGGTGCTCAGTTGGGCTGCCAGGGCGGGGAAGGAGTCGGCTTCGGACAGGCGCGCTCGGAGGAGTACGGCGTCGCCCAGGATGCCGACGATGTCCGAGCGGTCGCGGTGGACGCGGTTCGCGCTGGATGCGGCCAGGACCATGTCGTTCGGGGCGCCGCACAGCCGGCCCAGCCAGGTCGCGAACGTGGCCGCCAGGATCGTGTAGGGCGTGGTGCCCAGGCGGGTCGCCGTGGCGGTGAGGTGGGACGGGGTGTCGTCGGTGATGGTCCACGTGTGCAGGGCGCCCCGGCCCGACAGGGTGCGGGGGCGGGGGTGGTCGTAGGGGAGCTGCGGGCGTAGGGGGATGCCTTCCAGTTCCGTGCGCCAAAAGTCTTCCAGGGTTTTTCTGCGGTCGTCCGGCAGGGCGTGTTCCGCGCGGGCGAAGTCCGTGAAGTGGTGTGTCACCGGGGGGAGTTGGGATGTGCTGCCCGTCCTGTGCGCGTTGTACAGGGTCTGCAGGTCGCGCCTGATGATGGCCAGGGACCAGCCGTCGCAGACCGCGTGGTGGAAGACCGTCATCAGGATCCAGTGGTCCGGTGCCACGCGGGCCAGGGCGAAGCGGAACAGGGGCGGTTGGTCCATTGCGAATGGGGCGGAGGACTGTTCGCGGCACCAGCGGTCCACCGTCTCCTCCGAGGCGTCGGCGGGCGTGCGGAGGTCGCTCAGTGGTAGGGGCACGGGGACTTCGGCCAGTATCTCGACCTCGTACCGTCCGTCCTGGCGCCGCACCGGCCTGCTGCGGAGCGCGTGATGGCGTGCCACCAGGTCCGTGAGTGCCTGGTGCAGGGCGCCGGGGTCCAGGTCGCCGCGCAGGTCCACGCGGTGGGCGATGTTGTAGACGCTCGGGTCGGCGAGCGCGTGGTGGCGGCGCCACAGGCGGCGGAGCGTGGAGGGCATCGGGGCTGTGTCCACCACCCGGGAGCCGTGTGCGATGCCCCGGATCGTCGGGTTCAGGAAGAAGTCGGCCATCGTGAGGTCGATGCCCGCCGCCTCCCGCATGCGGTTCAGCAGGCGGATCGCGCTCAGTGAGTGGCCGCCGAGTTCGAAGAACGGTGTCGTGACCGGGACCGGCCGTACGTCCAGTTCCTCGCACCACAGGTCGTGCAGCACCCTCTCCAGGTCCGTCGTCGGCTTCGAGCGCGACGGCTCCGCCGACTCGTCCCCTGGTTCCGGCAGCGCCGTGCGGTCCAGTTTGCCGGAGGCGTTCACCGGGAGGCGGTCGAGCGTCACCCAGCGGCGGGGCACCAGGTGGTCGGGGAGCGAGGCGGCCAGCGCGGTGCGCACCTGGGGACCGGAGGTTCCCGCGTTCAGGACCACGTACGCCACCAGCTCGGTGTCGCCGTGGCGGTCGCGGCGTGGGAGCACCGCCGCGTCCCGGACCGTCGGCAGTGCCGTCAACGCCGCCTGTACCTCGCCCGGTTCCACCCGGTAGCCGCGGATCTTGACCTGGTCGTCCGCCCGGCCCCGGTACTCCAGGGTGCCGTCCGTACGCCAGCGGCCCAGGTCGCCCGTGCGGTACCGCACCCCGCCCGCGCCGTCGTCGAGGAACGCGGCGGCTGTTTCGGCGGGGCGGTCGTGGTAGCCGTGTGCCACCGGCACGCCGCTGACGTGGATCTCACCGACCGCTCCGACCGGGACCGGCCGGCCCGTGTCGTCCAGGAGCCGGATCCGGGCTCCCGGCACCGGTGTGCCGATCGGGGGCCACTCCTCGCCCACCGGGTCGACGCGGTGCGTCGTGACGATGATCGAGGTCTCCGTGGGGCCGTACTGGTTGTGGAGGGCGCAGTGCGGGTGCGTGGTGAGGAAGCGGCGGAAGGCCGGGGTGAGGTGCAGGGCCTCGCCCGCCGAGAACAGTTCGCGCAGGGAGGGGAGTTGGGGGGCCGTCTCCATCAGGTACTTCAGCGGGGTGCAGGGCATGAAGAGCCGTTGCACCTCGTGGCGGCGTACCGTCTCGGCCATCGCCACCGGGTCGTGCCGTACGGCGTCGTCGACGAGGACGAGTGCCGCCCCCGGGGCGAGCGTCGTGAAGATCTCCTGGACGCTCACGTCGAACGCCGGTGACGTCCACTGGAGGGTGCGGAGCGCCGGGTGGTGGCTCAGGTGGTGCCGGATCAGGTTCCCGGGGCCCCGGTGGGGTACGACGACGCCCTTCGGGCGGCCGGTCGAGCCCGAGGTGTGGATGCAGTAGGCCGGGTCCTCCGGGCCGGCGGCCTTCGCGTCGTCCGGGAGCGGGGTCGACGGGAGTGTGTCGTCCGCCGACTCCACGAGCTGGACGGGGAGTTCGAGGTCCGGGCGGGCCGTGGCCTCGGAGGTGAGGAGGAGTACCGGTGCCGTGTCGGCGAGGAGCAAGGCCAGGCGTGGGGCGGGCAGGGACGGGTCCAGCGGGACGTACGCCGCTCCCGTCTTGAGGACCGCCAGCAGGGCTGTGATCAGTCGCGGGCCGCGGGGGAGCAGGACCGCCACGCGCTGTCCCCGTGCCGCGCCGCGGGTGCGGAGCAGGTGGGCCAGGCGGTTGGCCGCCGCGTCCAACTCCGCGTACGTGACGTTGACTTCGTCGCCGAGAAGTGCGATGGCGGCCGGTGTGCGGCGGGCCTGCTGTTCGAACAGGGCGTGCAGGGTGCCGGGGCCGTCCGCGTCCTCTCCGGTGTGTTCCTCCAGACGGGCCAGCGCGGTGCGGTCGGCCGTCGTGAGGGCGGTCAGAGCCGTCAGGGGCGCGTCGGGCGTGTCCAGGGCGCGGCGCAGCACCTGTTCGACGTAGTCCACGAAGCGGCGCACGGTCGCCTCGTCGAAGAGAGCCGTGTCGTACTCGACCATGAAGCGGACGCCGCCCGCGTGGCGGGTGAGGTAGACGCTGAGGTCGAACGGGGCGCGGTCGCTCGGGACGTCGAGCAGGGCGGAGGTGAGGTGGGGCGGGTCGAACTCCGCCCCACCTTCGTTCTCGTACTCCACCATCACCTGGAACAGCGGATTGCGGCCGGGGTCGCGACGCGGATTGAGCGCGCTGACCAGTTCGTCGAAGGGGACACCGCCGTGTTCGAACGCCGCGGTGCTGCTCTCGCGCACCCGGCCCAGCAGGGTCGCGAAGTCCGGGTCGCCGGTGAGGTCCAGGCGCAGCGGGACCGTGTCGAGGAAGAGACCGACGTGGTCCTCGGCGCCGGTGGGGCGGGACGCCACCGCCGTGCCGATCACCACGTCCCGCTGCCCGCTGAACCGGCCGAGGACCGCGCCGATCGCGCCGGTCAGCGCCATGAAGAGGGTGGCGCGGTGCCCGGCGGCCCACTTCTGCAGGCCGTCCGCCAGTTCGGCGTCCAGGGCGTGGGTGAGGCTCGCGCCCGCTCCCGACCTGACCGGCGGGCGGGGGCGGTCCGTGGGCAGGGTCAGTTCGGGGGCGTCGGCGAGGTGGTGCCGCCAGAAGTCCAGGGAGGCCGGGTCCGGCGGGCCGGCCGCCGACAGCTCGGGCAGCGGCCGCGGTTCGGGACCTCCACCCCGCCGGGCGCGGTAGTACGCGGCGAGGTCGCGGGCCAGCACGGCCGTGGAGGAGGAGTCGAAGACGATGTGGTGGGCCAGGAGGAAGAGCAGGTGGCGGTCCGGGGCCAGGCGGAGCAGGCGCGCGGCGACCAGGGGACCGGAGGCGAGATCCAGTCCGTGGTCGTCCGCGAGGACCGACCGCAGGGCCTCCTCCTCCGTCGCGCCCGTGTGGTCCTCCACCGGGCAGTCGAGCGGCATGCGGTCGCGTATCTCCTGGTAGGGGACGCCGTCCGTGTCGCCGAACACCGTGCGCAGCGCCGGGTGCCGGTCACCGACCCGGTCCAGCGCCCAGCGCAGGGCCGGGACGTCCAGCGGGCCGTCCAGGCGGATCGCCTTGGGCTCGTGGTACATGGCGGTGCCCGGGTGCAGTTGCTCCAGGAACCAGATGCGGCGCTGGGCGGGGGTGAGGGGCGCCCGGCGGGGTGCGGAGGGCGCCGGAGGCCTCGTCCGTGGAGTGCCCGGGGCGCTGCCCGCAGCCTCCGAAGACGCCGGTGCTGTCCTGCGGACCCGGTCCAGGACCGGGAGCGCCGCCAGCACCTTCTCCTTCGGTACGCCGAAGTCCACGAAGCAGGCGATCTCGTCCGCGCCGGCGGCCAGCAGACGCCGTACGGTCTCCGCGGCCGTGCGCTCGTCGCCGATCAGGGCGCGGGAGTCGCAGTAGCGCTCGTAGGCCCGCCCGAGGAGGAACTCCACGTCCTCCTGCGGCGTGTTCTCCAGGTCCACCTGGAAGCCCAGACTGTTCGTGACCTGGTCGAAGAGGGAGAGCGAGGACCGCAGGTACGACAGGAACGGCCGGTACGCCTCGGCCCGCGCCCGCTCCGCGTCCTCCTCCAGGTAGGTGTGCACGAGCACCACCACCCGCCCGGCCGCCGGGTCGAGACCGTGCTCGGCACGGCAGCGCCGGTACAGGGCGATGTTCTCGGCCAGTTGCTCCACCGTCTGCGTCATCAGGTTGGTGACCACGCCGAGGTCCTCGGCGGCCGCCCGGCGGTAGCTGTCCGGGTTGCCGACGACGGCCACGTACATCGGCGGGCTGTCCTGGACGGGACGGGGGTGCAGGCGGATCTCCACGGGGGTGCCGTCGCCCGCCGTGGTCTTCAGCGGCTCGCCCGACCAGAGCTGCCGTACGGTCTTCAGCTGCTCGTACATCACCTCGCGGTGGCGGCCGAAGTTCTGCGGGGCGAGCGCGAAGTCGGTGGCGTGCCAGCCGCTCGCGAAGCACAGGCCCGTCCGGCCGCCGGAGATGTTGTCGACCACCGACCACTCCTCGGCGACCCGGGCGGGATGGTGCAGCGGCAGGACGACGGACCCGGCGTGCAGCCGGACCCGGCTGGTCCGGGCGGCGAGGGCCGCGGCCAGCACCGAGGGGTTGGGGAACAGCGCCCCGAAGGAGTTGAAGTGCCGCTCGGGGAACCACAGGGCGTGGAAGCCGTGCCGGTCGGCGAAGTCCGCGGCGGCCATGATCAGGCCGTACTTGTCGTGGTCGCGGTCCTCGGGGTAGTCGCCGAAGAAGTAGAGGCTGAAGTCGCACGCTCCGGGCGGTGAGGCGGCAGGGGTGGGGGCGGGCTCGGGCTCCAGGGCGATGGGCGCGGGGGTGCGTGCCGGTGCCGGTGCCGGAGCCGGAGCAGGGGGCGCCGTGGTGGTGCCCGACGCCGTCGCGAGGACGTCCAGCTGGCGGGAGATCATCTCGCCCACCTGCCCGACGAGTTGCTCGGCCAGGCGCAGTTGCTGTCCGAACAGGGCGTGGACATCCGCATCCGTACCCTGGGACGCCGCCGGTTCTTGGACCGCCGGTTCCTGGACCACCGGTTCCTGAGCCCCCGGCACATCCCCCCGCAGCTCCCCGACCCGCTCCGCCAGCCTCCTGGGCGTGTCCGCCGTGTCGAACACCTCTCGGATCGGGACCCGGACGCCGTACCGCTGCTCCAGTTCTGTCGTCATGCTCATCAGGGACAGCGAGTCGGCGCCCAGTTCGAAGAACGAGCTGTCCGGTGTCACGTCGGCGACCGGGCGGCCGACCTTCTCCGCCGTCAACTCCCGGACCACATCGACCACTTCACCGGCCACATCCGGCTGCTGCTCGGAAGCCCCGGCCGGTACCCCGGCCACGAACGGCACCGTGCGCCGCCGCAGCGGATGCCCCGGGAGCTGGACCCGGCCCCCGTCCGTGACGAGCGCCGGCCAGTCCAGGTCGGCGCCCCTGCGGTACAGCGCGCCGAGCGCCGTCAGGAAGCCGTGCGCCTGCTCCTCGGCCCCGTCCCCGTCGCCCTGCCCGCTCAGCCAGCGGCTGTCGGGTACGCAGTGCCGGCCGAGGCCGGTGAGGGTGCGCCCGGCGCCGAGTTCCACGAAGTCGCGGCAGCCCTGCTCGACCACCGTGTCCATGGCGAGGTCGAAGCGGACCGGCTGCCGGGCCTGGCGGCAGAGGTACTCGACGTCGACCGTCCAGCCCGGCCGGCGCAGCTCACCGTCGGCCGTCGTCACCAGCGGGGTGTGGAGGGGGCGGTAGGTCACCTCGCGCGCCCGGGTGCGGAACTCGTCCAGCGCGCTGTCGACGTCCGCGGAGTGGAACGCCCGGTCGACCGGCAGCGCACGCCACCGCAGACCCTCGTGGTCGAGCAGCCGCGCCGCCTCCTTGAGGGCCGGGGGAGGACCGGAGAGCACCTGGGCCTGGGGGCCGTTGACCGCGGCGAGCTCCGTACCGGAGGCCGCGGCGACGCGCTCGGCGGTGGACCGGTCGGCCCGGACGGCGAGCATGCCCCCGGCCGGGCAGCGGAGCTGCATCAGACGCCCGCGCCAGGCGGTGAGCCGCAGTCCGTCCTCCAGCGTCAGGGCGCCCGCCGCGTACAGGGCGGCGTACTCGCCGACGCTGTGGCCGAACAGCAGCGCGGGCCGTATGCCGGCCGCCCGCCACGCGTCCGCCAGCGCCGCCTGATGGGCGAAGAGGGCCGCCTGCGCGGTCTCGGTGGGCCAGGTCCCGTCCGTCGCGGCGGGACCGGCGGGTCCGGCGGTGGCCGTCAGCGGGGCGAGCAGGCTGCCACCGAACTCCCCGGCGTACAGCGCCTCGCACCGGTCGAGCGTGGCCCGGGCGGCCGGGCTCACCGCGTACAGGCCGCTCGCCATGGTGCGGCGGGCGCTGCCCTGGCCCGTGCAGGCGAAGGCGACCGGGCCGGCCGGGGCCTGCGCGGCATGCGGGTGCTCCCCGTGCTGGTGCTCCTCCAGCGCGCGGGCGAGGTCGCCGGCCGTGCGGCCCGTCACGGCGAGGCGCGCCGGGCGGTGCGGCCGGCCGAGGGCCAGGGTGGCGGCCACGTCGGCGGCCGGGAGGTCCGGGCGGTCCAGGAACCGGTCGCGGAGCGCGACCGTCAGCTCGTCGAGGGTCTCGGTGTCGCGGGCCGACACGGGGACGAGGACGGGGAGTTCGGGCACCGGGCGGGGGCGTGCGGGCGGGGCCTCCTCCAGGACCAGGTGGGCGTTGGTGCCGCCGACGCCGAGCGCGCTGACACCGGCCCGGCGGGGCACGCCGTCCGGGACCGTCCACGGCCGTAGTTCCGTGGCGAGCGTCAATCGTCCGTCGTGGAGGGGGAGTTCGGGGTTGGGTCGGGTCAGGTGGGGGGTCGGTACCAGGGTGCGGTGGCGCAGCATCAGGACCGTCTTGATGAGCCCGGCCATGCCCGCGCAGCTGTCGAGGTGCCCGATGTTTGGCTTCACGGAGCCGACCGTGCAGGATCCGGTGCCGGTGCCGGTGCCGGTGCCGGTGCCGGTGCTGGTGCCGCCGTCCGCGTGGAGCGCCCGCGCCAGCGCGGTGAGTTCCACCGGATCGCCGAGCCGTGTTCCCGTTCCGTGCGCCTCCACGTAGGTGATCGTCTCCGGCGGTACGTCCGCCCTGCGCAGTGCCTGGCGTACGACGTCGGCCTGGCCCTCGATCCCGGGGGCGCTGAAGCCGACCTTGGCGGCGCCGTCGTTGTTGACCGCCGAGCCCAGGATCACCGCGTGCACGGTGTCGCCGTCGGCCAGCGCCCGGTCGAGGCGCTTGAGCAGTACGGCGGCCACGCCGTTGCCGCCGACGGTGCCGTCGGCCTCCGCGTCGAACGCGCGGCACCGCCCGGTGGGCGACAGGATCGACCCGGGGTGGCTGTGGTAGCCGGTCTCCTGCGGCAGGTGCACGGCGGCGGCGCCCGCCAGCGCCAGGTCCGCCTCACCGGTCAGCAGCGCCTGGACCGCGAGGTGCACCGCGACCAGGGACGTCGAACAGGCCGTCTGCACGCCGATGGCCGGCCCGGTGAGGCCGAGCCGGTAGGCGACCCGGGTGGCGAGGAAGTCGGGCTCCTGCCCGATGGCCGACTGCATGCCGGCGGCCGGGTCCGCCGGGTCGTACGGCGAGCCGGTCGCGGCCTGCTGGTGGTCGTAGAGGTTCATGCCCGACCCGGCGAACACCCCCACCCGGACGCCCGGCGCGGTCGCCGCGTGGCCGCCGTCCTCCAGGGCCTGGTGGCAGCACTCCAGGAACAGCCGGTGCGCGGGGTGGGTGAGCCCGGTCTCCTTGGGGCTCATCCCGAAGAAGTCCCCGTCGAACTCCTCGACACCGTCGAGGACTCCGGCGACGGGCACGAGGCCGGGCGCGCGGCGCTGCTCGGGGGTGAGGCCCGCGGCCTGGAGTTCCCGCTCGCCGAACACCCGGACGCTGTCGACGCCGTCCCGCAGGTTCGCCCAGAACCCGTCCGCCGAGTCGGCGCCGGGGAAGCGCAGGGACAGTCCGATGACGGCCACGCGGCGGTCGGGGGAGCCGTCGCCGGTCCGTGTGCCCGGTGCGGCTGCCGCCGCTGCGTCGCCCGCGAGGTGGGCGGCGAGCGCGGCGGCCGTCGGGTGCTCGAAGAAGGCCGTCTGGGCGATCGGGATCCCCAGGCGCTCGGACAGCCGGTTCCGCAACCGCACCACCAGCACGGACGTCAGGCCGAGTTCGTAGAACGGCACGTCCACGTCGACCGGGTGGCCCAGCACGGCGCCCAGTTCCTCCCGCACGGCACGCGCCACCGCGTCGGCGTCCCGGGCCGGCCCGGCGCCCGGTGCCTCCCGGAGGGCTGCACGTGTCACCGTCTCCGCGTCCCGGCTCAGCCGCTGGGGAAGCTCGGCGCGCCGCACCTTGCCCGCCGGCGTCCGGGGGAACTCGTCCTCCGGGACGGGCAGGACGTGCGCGGCGGTGAGCCGGAGCCGGGTGAACAGCGCGGCCCTGACCTCAGCGGCGATCCGCCGGTCCTCGGCGGCACCGCGGCTGACGAAGAACACGGCGAGTTCCTCCGTGCCCTGCTCCGCCGACGGGATCCCGCACGCGGCGACCTCGCCCTGCCGGACGCCGTCGACGGCGGTGGCGGCCTCCTCCACCTCGTGGCAGTAGACGTTGTGGCCGTTGAGGATGATGACGTCCTTGCGGCGGCCCGTGATGACCACCTGGCCCTCGGCGAGGAAGGCGAGGTCGCCCGTGTCCAGCCAGTCGCGTCCGGCGGGGTAGGCCGCGGCGTCCGCCTCCGGGTTGTTCACGTAGCCGGGGGTGAGCCGCGCCGGCGAGTGCACCTGGAGCCGGCCGATCCGGCCCGGCGGGGCGAGGTCCCCGCGGTCGTCGACGATGCGCAGGGTGACGCCGTGCGCGGGCGAGCCGGAGGCGACGAAGGTGACGCAGTCGGCGTCCGGGGCGTCCTCGGCGGCCCGGACCAGGTCGCCGTCCAGGCTGCTCCTGAGCAGGCGGTGCACGGTGCCCGGCCGGTCGAGCCGGCCGTAGGTGACGGCCGTGACCGTCTCGGCCATGCCCCACACGGGGGCGATGTGCTCCTCGCGCACGCCGTACGGGGCCGTCGCGTCGAGGAAGCGGCGCAGTACCGGCAGCACCACCCGCTCGCCCCCGCACAGCAGGGACTTGAGGCCGCTCAGGTCCCAGTGGCGGCCCGGCCGCTCGGCGAGCGCGTCGGCGACCAGCCGGTAGGCGAAGGTGGGGGCCCAGCTGTGCCGCGCCCGGTGTTCGTGGAGGAGGTCGAGCCAGCGCAGCGGGTCGGCGAGCACCCGGTCGGTGGGCGTGTGCACGTTGGTGCTGCCGGTGAAGACCGCGAGCAGGTGGTACAGCAGGAAGGCGCCGCTGTGGTCGACGGGCAGCCAGTTCACCAGGGTGTCGTCCGGGCGGACGTCGAGGACGCGGCGGCTGCTCGCCGCGAAGTCCGCGAGCCCGGCGTGCGTCAGCCGGGCGGCCTTCGGGACGCCGGTGCTGCCGGAGGACAGCATCAGCAGGGCCGTGTCGGAGGGGTCGGGCTCGACGTGGTCGTCCGCGGGCGGCGCGTCCAGGCAGTCCCGGGCGAGGGCGACGCGCGGGGCGGGGGCGGCCGTGGTGTCGGCGAGGGCCGCCGCGCCGGGGGCGTCGGTCAGGACCAGCGGCCCGCCGAGTAACGCGCAGGCCTGCCGCAGGCGTTCGGAGGCGGGGGAGCCCGGCGCGGGGTGCTCGGCGATGGCCACCGGGAGGGCGCCGCCGAGCACGCAGGCCCAGAAGGCGGGGAAGAACTCGTCCAGGGGCAGCCCGCACAGCACGACCGGGTCGCCGCGTCGCACCCCGTGGGCGCGCAGGCCGGTGAGCACGCGGCGGGCCGCGTCGAGCAGTTCGGGGTACGACCGCGAGCCGGTCGTGCCGTCGGCGGCGACGGTGACGACGGCCCCGCCGGGAGCGGACCGGGCGGCGCCCAGCAGCGCCCGCACGGCGTCGGCCGGATCGTCCTGCGTGCGCTCGGGCTCAGGACCCGTGCAGATGGCTTGCCCCCGTAGACGTTCCATGCGTGTCTTCTCCCGTTTCCTTGCTGGTGGACGAACGAATCTCGGCTTTGCGTGCGTGCTGCCTTCGTACGGTGAGCAGCAGCAGGACCACTGCCCCGCACGCCGCCGTCCCGTGGAAGGCCCCCACGACGGCCAGTGCGGGCAGGGCTTCGAGCGCGGCCGCCGCGGCCACCGTGCCCAGGGCGAACCCGGACTGCTCGGCGGTCGCGGACAGCCCGAAGAGCCGGCCACGCTGCCGGTCGGGGGCCGCCTGGAGCCGCGAGGTGTAGACGATCTCGGTCCAGCCGTCCGCGAACCCCGCCGCCACGGCTGCCGCCGTCAGGGCCGGGGCGGGCAGCCCGGTGAACGCCGCCACGAAGCAGAACGACATCGCGCAGGTGCCCGCGGCGAAGGCGCGCTCGCCCCACGACGTCCCGCGCGACCGGCGCTTGAGGACCTGGTGGGCGAGCAGCGTGCCCACGGCCCACGCCGACCAGAACCGGGTCATGAACACCGCCGGTTCGGACGGCTCGGCCGCGTGTGCCGCCAGCGGCAGCGCCACGTTGTGCGACGCGGACGCCAGGGCGTCCAGGCCCCGCAGTGCGATCAGCCCGAGCAGCGACCCGGCGAGGCCCGCCACCCGACGCCGCAGCCGCCCGCCGCGGACCGCTACGGACTCGCTCCGCTCCCCGGCCGACGGGACGCCCTCGCCGGTCGGCGGGTCGCCCTTCCCGGTCGGCGGGTCGCCT